>JAJCXZ010000035.1 GCA_029263175.1 Acidimicrobiales bacterium
CCCACCTCCCCCGCTGCCCAGGCGATCAACGCCAGCAAGATCTACGGCTCCGGCGAGACCGAGGTCCGTGCCCTCGATGGCGTCGACGTGAACTTCCCGGTCGGTCAGTTCACCGCCATCATGGGCCCATCCGGGTCGGGCAAGTCGACCCTCATGCATTGCATGGCCGGCCTCGATTCGCTGACCAGCGGCGACGTCCTCATCGGTGACACCACGCTCGGGTCACTCAACGAGCGTGACCTCACCCTGCTGCGCCGCGACAACGTCGGGTTCGTGTTTCAGGCGTTCAACCTCGTCCCAACGCTCTCCGCCATGGAAAACATCACCCTGCCGATGGACCTCGCCGGCGTCGCTCCCGATCAAGCGTGGGTCGACCAAGTCATCGACACTGTCGGCCTCGCTGATCGCACCAGCCATCGCCCGAATGAACTCTCAGGCGGTCAGCAGCAGCGCGTCGCCGTGAGCCGAGCACTGGCCACCAGGCCGAAGATCATCTTCGCTGACGAACCCACCGGCAACCTCGACTCGGTCACCGGCAACGAGATCCTCTCGTTCATGCGAAGCGCCGTGGACGACTATGGCCAGACCATCGTGATGGTCACCCACGACCCCAACGCCGCGTCCTACGCCGACCGCGTGGTGTTCCTGGTCGACGGCAAGATCGTCGATGAGATCGACAACCCCGATGCGGACGTCATCTTCGACCATCTGAAGCAGCTCGGGGGCTGATCCGTGCTCAGGCTCACGATCAAGAGTCTTCTCGACAAGAAGATCCGGTTCGCCCTCACCACGCTCGCCGTCGTCGTTGGTGTGACGATGATCGTGGCCGTCTTCACCATGACCGACTCTCTTCGCGACAGTTTCAGCGGGCTGGCCGAGGACATCGCCGAGGGGTCCGATCTCACCGTTCGTACCGGTCAAACGGTGGGCGAAGAGATCGACCGCGAGCCGGTCCCGGAGTCGCTCGAGTCGGTGATCGCCGCGGTGCCGGGCGTCGCGCGGGTCGACCCTGGAGTCGCGGCCCTCAACACTGTGATCACCGATGCAGATGGCGAGGCCATCTTGCCATCAGGCCCTCCGACCTTCGGGTTCAGTTGGGCACCGTCCCAGTTCTTCATCATCGAGGGACAGGAACCAACCGCCCCTGGCGAGTTCGCCGCCGACGCCACCACCGCCGGTGACAACAACCTGGTGGTCGGCGAGACCTATTCCATCACCGGCCCGATCTCGCAGCGAGAGTTCACACTGTCCGGAATCTTCAATTTCGGTTCACCCGACAAGCACACCAGTCTCGGCCAGACCATGAGTGCGTTCGAGATGGAGACCGCGCAGGAGTTCCTCGGTCTATCCGGCGTGTACTCGAGCATCGGGGTCGTCGTCGACGGCAACGTCCCCACGGTCCAGAGCGCGATCCAAGATGCGATCGGGCGGGACTTCGAAGTCGTGACCGCCGAGGTCATCGAGACCGAATTCAATGACAACGCCGGCGAGTTCATCGACATTTTCGCCAACGTCTTGCTGTCGTTCGCGTTCATCATCGTCTTCGTCAGCACGTTCATCGTGAACAACACGTTCCAGATCGTGGTCGCACAGCGCATTCGCGAACTCGGCCTCCTTCGGGCCATTGGTGCAACCGGTCGACAAGTCAGTCGGTCCGTACTCTTCGAAGCGTTGCTCGTGGGAATCTTCAGCACCATCACCGGCATCGTTCTCGGCTTCTTCTTCGCCGGTGGCTTGCGTGCCCTCCTCAACGGCCTCGGTTTCGCCTTCCCCACCGGCGATCTCTCGCTCGCTCCCCGCACGATCATCTGGGCCGCTGCGGTCGGGATCGGCGTGACATTCGTATCTTCGATCATCCCCGCTCGCCGCGCCCGAACCATCAGCCCGATCGCTGCGATTCAATCCGACCAGCGTCTCGGCGGTGCGAGTCTGCGACGCCGCCTGATCATCGGCAGCGTCCTCAGCGGGGTGGGCACGTTCCTCCTCGTCATCGGACTGTTTGTCGCCTCCAGCACCTCGGGCACGCTCACCGCGGTCGCCGTCGGGGCAGTCCTTGTTTTCATCGGGGTCAACACCCTCAGCCCCTCGTTCGCGCGGCCGGTGGCGTTCTGGCTCGGCAAGCCGTTCGCCCGGTGGTTCGGTATCCCCGGCCAGATTGCGCAGGGAAACGCGGCGCGCAGCCCACGGCGCACGGCATCCACTGCCGGCGCGCTGATGATCGGCCTCGCGCTGGTCGGCATGGCCGGCGTGGTGGGGGCGTCGCTCGGGTCGAGTTTCCGCGACACGTTCGACAACTCGGTCGAGGCGGACTACTTCATCCAGCCTTCCAACGGTGGATTCGACCCATCTGCTGCGTTCTCGGCGGAAGTCGTCGACAAACTCGCCGAGCTTTCCGAGATCGACACGATTGTGACCTACCGGTTCGCCTTGAGCTCCATCAGCATCGAGGGTTCCACCAAACACATCTTCACGAGCGACTTCGACCTCGTCGAGTCGCACATGAATGCCGACATTCAGTCCGGGTCGCTCAGCAATGCCGACGCCGCCACCAGCATCGCGCTGCACATGGATCCGGCCGAAGACCTGGGCGTCGAGGTAGGCGACACCATCGATGTGACCTTCCCCGACAACGCCACCGAGACCCTCACCGTCGCGGCCATCTATGCCGACTCCACGATCTTCGGGAACTGGATGGTGGACAACGTCTTGTGGGATCGCCACTTCGCTCGCAGCGACATCGGTTTCGTGAGTGCCACCATCGCCGGCTTCTCCGATGATCTCCCCGAATCGGAGCAAACGGCCTTGCTGGAGGCAGTCGGGATTGCGATCGAGCCGATCGAGAAGCAGTACCCGAACATCAAGGCGGAGAATCGGGTCGAGTTCCGCCAGAGCCAGGAGGAACAGCTCAACTCGTTCCTCATGGTGATCTTCGTGCTCCTGGCCCTTTCCCTGCTCATTGCTCTGATCGGCATCGCCAACACGTTGGCGTTGTCTGTGTTCGAACGAACCCGGGAGATCGGGCTCCTCCGAGCGGTCGGCATGAGCCGCCGTCAACTCAAGCGGGCAATCCGTTGGGAGGCCGTGATCATCTCGGTATTCGGGGCGATTCTGGGCCTCGCCCTTGGTGTGGTCTTCGGTGTGGCTGCGGTGATCGCCATCCCCGACACATTTATCAAGACCGTCTCGGTGCCCTACGGGCAGCTGATCTCCTTTGTCATCGTCGCTGCGCTGGCCGGTGTCATAGCCGCCATTCTCCCGGCCCGGCGGGCCGCGAAGATGGACGTGCTCGAGGCGATCTCGCACGAGTAGGCCACAGGACCCGGGACCATGGTCACCTCTCTCGGTGATGCGCCTCAGTTGACCACGGACAACGCCGATTGGTGAAGTGCTCGCACTGCGGAAAGGGGCAAACGATGAGCATCGAGACCATCACGGTTCTCCTCGGCGGAGACGTCTCAGCTCCCGCAGCACCTGTCGACGAGCAGAAAGTCGAAGTCGTCGGCTCGGCGATCACCGGTAGTGAGACTGTCGCCAAAGTGCTGGCTGAACTGCCCGACGTCCTGCTGCTCGATGTCCGCATAGCCGAACCTGACGCTCGCGCCGTCTGTCGACGAGTCCGCGAGTGGGCACCGGCCACGAGGGTCCTCGTGGTTTGCGAACTCGATGATGAGTCGGCCTACACCACCGTCGTCGCAGGGGCGTGTGGCGCAGTCATCGGCGGATTGACTTCGGCGGATCTCCTCGCCGCCATCACATCAGTGGCGAACGGTGAAACCGTTCTTCAGTCACGGATGGCATCACGGCTGCTCCACGACCTCGACTCGTGGGCCGAGCGATCTGCTGATCCGCTGTACCCCCCGCCCACGCTGACAGCAACCGAGCGCGAGGTCCTGGCCGCCCTGGGTGCCGGCCACTCGTCGGCGACCATCGCGGCGAGTTACTCGGTCACGTCTCACCTGGTGAACCTGCACGCCGGCTACGCCGTCGCCAAGCTGCACCGTTACGTGCTCGGCGCCGAGCGAATCGCCGCACAGGGCCGTGAGCACTCCGGCTGACACGTCGGGCACCAAAACGTCATACGACCCTGAACCCCGTGGGTTCGAACGCGGATTCGATCGAGGCACTTCCGGCAACCTTGGCCGGCGCGGTCGTACACGGCGACACCATCACCGTGAGTCTCGCGCCGCCAACGCCCGAGATTCTGCTGAAGCAGCCGCGACGCTGTTTGATAAAGGGTGTGACGCACATCAGCGTCGACCGCCGCGGCCAGGGTGAACGGGCTGAGTCCGCAGGCAAAGAGGGTCTCGCACTTGTAGACGTTGCCGATCCCTGCGGCAATGCGCTGATCGAGCAGCACGTCGGCGATTTCGAGCCCGGGATCGACGGCAAGGGACCGGGCCACGCACTCGCCGATCTCAACCGTCGGGTCACAGAGATCGGGACCGAGATGATCGAGCCGCCCATCCCCGACCACGCCGACCTCCACGACGGGAGCGGCAAAGCACACGGCCACCGCACTCGCCGTCTCGAGCACTGCTCGGGCCAGATGTTGAGGCTTTCGCCACCGTTGGCCCGTCTCGTAGAGATCCCAGCTTCCGGTCATCCGGAGGTGGGTCCGAAGCACGAGGCCACGTTCGACCTCGATCTCCAGAAACTTGCCGCGACTCTCGACCGCTGAGACCAGATCCCCGACCCGCAGGCGGTACATGCCACGCGCTCGTGGTACGGCCACCCTCGTCAATTCGCGATCGATCAGGGCGGGACGCAGGAGCTCGGCAATATTGTGAAGGCTGTCGCCCTCCGGCATGTCAGTCGACGCCGAGCATCGCGGCGACGTCGTCCGCCAGGCGTGCGTTGGCCTTGCGGGCTTGCTTGCTCACACCGCCCATGAAGACAAAGGAGTGCGGCAGCGAATCCTCGCAACGGTCAGTGGCCGTGGTGCCTGCAGCTCGTAGCGCCTCGGCGTATTCGTGGCCCTGGTCGCGCAAGGGATCGAACCCGGCGGTGACGATGAGCGCGGGCGCGAGTCCGGCGAGCGAAGGCGCTCGGAGCGGGGCGATCCAGCTGTCGTCCGCCGGCGGTTCACCTTGCATCGCCGTGAAGAAGGCCAGCGTCGTAGCCGAGAGCGGCCACGCTGCCGCCATCGACTCCATCGAAGCGGTTGTGCTCTCCGGGTCGACCCCAGGGAATACGAGGATCTGGCCGACCGGTTGCGAGAGTCCGGCCTTTCGCCGTTCTTGGCACACGATGGTGGCCAGGCGGCCTCCCTCTGAGGATCCGCCGACCGCGAGTCGGGCGGGATCGATCCCAAGACCATCGGCGTTGTCGACGACCCACTGGAACGCAGCCACGGAGTCGACCACTCGGGCGGCCAGTGGATGCTCGGGCGCGAGGCGGTAGTCCACCGAGACGACCATGGCTCCGCAGCGTTCGGCAACCTCGGTGCAAACCGTGTGATCGGTGTCGAGGTCGCCGACCACGCCGCCACCTTGATGCAACCAGACGAGCCCGGGGGCACGGCCCTTTGCTGCCGCAGGGTGGTAAACCCGGATGGGCAGATCGCCGCCAGGACCGGGAATCCGGCGATCGTGCACCGATACCGCCTCGACCGGATCGGCCGAGCCGGCGTAGGCAAGCAACTGAATTCCCGCCCGACCGGTTTCGGGTGACGGTTCGGACGCACGTTTGGTGGACTGTGCAACCATGTACTTCGTAAAGGCATGGACCTGGAGGTCGAGCGTTCGACCATCGATCTTCGAGCGCTCGCCGACCCAACGTTTCAAGACAGGACGTGGCATCCGGCTGCGGGCGCGGCCGATCCGTCGCGTCAAGCGTGCCCGCCGCGAAACGCTCATTCGTCGCGAAGGACAGTGATGTCGTGTGGGTGACTCTCGCGGAGCCCGGCGCCCGTGATTCGCACCAGACGAGTGCGATGGCGCAGGTCATCGAGCTCGGCCGCCCCGGCATAGCCCATGCCTGAGCGAAGGCCGCCGACGAGCTGAGCGATCAGCTCGCGCATCGGGCCGGCATAACGCACTCGACCCTCGACACCCTCGGCGACATGCTTGCCCGGAGCCTGGCCAGTGCCGTATCGATCGGTGGCGCGACCGCGCATGGCGCCCGAGGAGCCCATACCTCGGTAGGTCTTCCACATGGCACCGTCGACCAGTTCGAGATCGCCGGGCGCTTCATCGACACCGGCAAGAAGGTTGCCCAGCATCACGACGTCGGCGCCCGCCACGAAGGCTTTGACGATGTCGCCGGAGGTGACGATTCCACCATCGGCGATCAGCGGCACGCCGAGTTCGCGGGCGGTACGGACACATTCGTTGATCGCTGTCATCTGCGGCATACCTGCGCCGGCCACGATGCGGGTCGTGCAGATACTCCCCGCACCAACGCCGACCTTCACCACATCGGATCCTGCTTCGACCAATGCCTCGACACCCTCTCGGGTGACGACGTTGCCACCGACGACCGGGATGTCGGGCCAGCCCTTCTTCAGCGTTCGGACCGCATCGACAACACCCTGCGTATGACCGTGCGCTGTATCGATCACAAGCATGTCAACACCGGCGGCGCTGAGGGCTTCTGCTCGCTCGGCGGTGTCGGTGACACCGACGGCGGCCGCGACTCGAAGTCGGCCACCCTCGTCAAGGGTGGCGTCCGGGTTCTCGATGCGCTTGGTGATGTCCTTGACCGTGATCAGACCCTTGAGCAGGCCATCGTCATCGACGAGGGGAAGCTTCTCGATTCGGTGCTTGTGCAGGATCGACACCGCGGTCTCCAGGTCGGTGCCGACCGGCGCAGTGACGAGATCACCGGAGGTCATGAAATCGGTGACCGGTTGCGAGTATTGGTCCGGGGTGCAGAAACGAATATCGCGGTTGGTGAGGATGCCGACCATTCGACCGGACGGATCACAGATCGGAACACCGCTGATCTTGTAGCGATGCATCAGTGCTTCAGCGTCGTTGAGCGAGGCGGTCGGAGGAAGGCTGATCGGCGACGAGATCATGCCGGTCTGGGCTCGCTTCACCCGATCGACCTCGTCGGCCTGCTCTTCAACACTGAGGTTGCGGTGCAGGACGCCGATACCGCCGGCCCGCGCCAGCGCGATGGCAAGCGGCGATTCCGTGACGGTGTCCATCGCCGCCGACATCAAGGGAACCTTCAGCGTGATACCGCCAAGTGATGTGGACGTGTCGACTTCAGACGGGAGTACTTCACTCCAGCCCGGCACGACGAGCACGTCGTCGAACGTGAGCGCTTCTCCAGCGGACAAAACCTCGTCGTTCATCCACTCACGATAGGGCATTCGGTGCCGATCTCAAGAACATGTTCCGTTGGTCTCTACGCGGCATCGCGCTCGTGGCATTTGTTGTCGCTGGATGCAGCGCGCCTCAGCGGACGGACCACTGGACGGTCGAACGACACGTGCCGGACGAAGTGGTCGCCAGTCCGAGCAGCACGATCTGCAACGACATCAGCGGCCTTGCTCTGGGCCGGTTCGCGGCCGACACCGACATCGGCCCGGCGCTCGGTGAGTTGTCGCGTATCGCCGCCCTGGTCGGCGCGTCCGAGGCCCTCCCCCATCTGACCACGGCCCACGCCGCGGTCGAAGCCGGCGATAGCCCCGCACTTGCGTTGGGGCAGGCCGCGGCCGCGATCGACGCCGCGAGCTTCAGTGAGTGCGAGATTCCGGTCTTCACCGCACTGTATCTCTCGACGTCGTTCTCGTCATGCCACGGGCGCGTCGCCCTACCGGTTGCCGGATTGGCACCCGCAACCACGGGCTGTGACCCGACCGCATCGGCCCTCTTTCTGCCGTGCTTCGATCCCGCTGCCGGCTACGCGCCGACCGACTGCCTGACCGGAGAACCGGTGCGCCTCGTGGATGCGGACTGGGTGAGCGTCTAGAGCATCCGCTCGATGGCATCAGCCGCTAGTTGAGCCGGTGTCGATTCGCCATCGAGGCGCAGATGGTACTCCGAAAAAGGCCTTTGGCGACGTCTCAGTATCGCTCTGTGGATAGGCCCTACGAAGAAGTAGCGAAGTAGCGGGGACCCGTGAGGTACTCGCCGCAGTGGAGCACCCCTGAGTACGACACGATCCGTCGGTCTGTTGTGGTTGGACTCTCTCCGATACACGCGAGCCCAACCCCTCGCCGATAACATTCCACCGCGCCGCGCACGACCGGGAGACCATATGGACATTCGAGCGATCGTTTTGGAAGAGCTCCTTGTGCTCTTCGAAGAAGATGACCTAGCGGCGCCCGAGTTCGAAGACGACACATTGCTGCTTGAGACGGATCTCGACAGTCTCGGATTCGCTGTGCTCGTCACACGTCTCGAAGAGCGTTTGGGCTACGACCCCTTCTCGTTGATGGACGAGCCGATCTACCCGGCGACGTTCAAGGAGTTTGTCGATATCTACGGCCAGTTCGCGTCGGAAGCACGGCCTTCGACATGAGCCCGAGCGAACGATCGCTCTCCGCGGCTGTTCGATCAATCGACTACGAGCTCACCGGCGACGAACTCAGGTCCGATCGGCTCGGCCTCCGCAGCCAGGTGCCTCGAGGCGGGGTTGCGGCGTTGTCGACCAACGACGCCGCCGTTGTAGCCGCCGCGCTGACATCGCTCGATGGCTGGGCCTCCGAGGTGCGGCTCATCCCCCCTTGCGCAGAGCTTCCGGCGCAGGTTGTCGATGTCGCGACAATCGCCCCAAGGCCGGACGGACCAAAGGTCCAGAGCGATCCCTTGCCGGACGCGACTCGATGGGTTCTCTACACCTCAGGAACCACAGGGGTGCCAAAGTCCGTCTCGCATACCCTCCAATCCCTGACCCGAACGGTCGTTGCCGGGAAGCGAGGGGCATTCGTGTGGGGCTTGCTCTACGACCCAAACCGGATGGCCGGGCTTCAGGTCCTGCTGCAGGCCATCCATAGTGAAGCGACCGTGATCGCCCCGGCTCTAAGCGAACCGTTGAATGCTCGAGTGCGCGCACTTCTTGAAGCCGGGGTGAACGCGTTGTCCGCCACACCGTCATTGTGGCGCCAGATCCTCCAGCTGCCGGTGACGCACGAGTGGAACCTTCAGCAGATCACCCTCGGCGGTGAGATCGCCGATCAGCGAGTGCTGGATGCGCTCGCCGGTCGATTCCCCGCCGCTCGGATCGTCCACGTGTTTGCGTCGACTGAGACCGGAGCGGCCTTCAGTGTGAAGGACGGCCGCGCCGGCTTCCCTGTCGAGTACCTGGATGACCCGCCCCGCGGCGTCCGACTGGAAATCCGAGAGGGCATCCTGCACGTGTACAGCCCCGGGGTCAGCACGGCAGGAAGCGACGGGTTTGCCTCGACCGGAGACATCGTCGAGGTCGTCGACGACCGGGTCATGTTCAATGGCAGGTCCAGCGGAGTCGTGAATGTGGGAGGTTCCAACGTCTGGCCGGAGGCCGTAGAGACGATCTTGCGAGAGCATCCTGATGTCGTCGAAGCAGTCGTTTCGGCGAAACCCAATCCGATGATGGGCAATGTGCTCGTCGCTCAGGTAACGCTCATCGAGGGTACCGACACCACGGGGATCGCCAAGCAACTACGCCGCTGGGTCCGCGATCGGGCCTCCGGATCCCACGTTCCGGCGTCGGTGGCAGTCGTAGACGAACTCCAGGTTTCAGCGACCGGAAAGGTGCAGCGATGACCGCGGGGGAACGCGACCTCGTGGTCGTGACCGGCACGTCGGGGGGTCTCGGCGGCGCGATCGCGGCTCGCTCAATCGCCGACGGTTTCCGCGTTGTGGGCATCGCTAGACGGGACGTGTCCGCAGCTGATATCGGCGACGGCTATGAGCACATCCAATACGACCTCGGCGACATCGACGGGCTCGGCGGATTGGTGGGCGAAATCGCCGAGCAGTTCGGCAAGCCCTATGCGCTCGTCAACAACGCAGCGATCGGCACTGACGGCCTTCTCCCCACGATGCATAACGCCGACATCGAGGAGGTCGTTCGGGTGAACGTGACCTCTCCTATGGTCCTGACGAAATATGTGGTCCGACACATGCTGGCGGCTCGCCGCGGTCGAATCATCAACATCTCATCGATCGTCGCACGAACCGGGTATCGCGGGCTCGCCGCCTATGGCGCAACCAAGGCAGCCGTCGAGGGCTTCACGCGCTCTCTGGCACGCGACGTCGGTCCCCGAAAGATCACCGTCAACGCGGTGGCTCCTGGATTCCTCGCCACTGAGATGACGTCTGGCCTCGGTGACACGAACCTCAAGCGCATCCAGAACCGATCGGCGTTGGGGCGGTTTGCAGAGGTCGACGAGGTTGCCGGGTCCGTTGCGTACCTGCTCTCCACGTCCGCGGCAGGCGTGACAGGCACGGTGCTCACTGTGGACGGTGGCTCAACCGCATGATCCAGTCACCCGTTGGAACAAATAGTGGAGCCCGTCCGGACGTCGTCCTCCAAGCGGGACCTCGACGTTACCATCTGTCGTGATGCCTGCCACCCGAGTCACCGATCCTGGACTCGTCGATGCTCACGCAAACAGCCAGTTGGGCCCCTACTTGCGCGGGCTTTGGAAGCGGCGGAGCTACGGCTGGTACGTCGCCGAGTCGGACCTCCGTCAACGGCAGATCACGACCATCTTCGGGAGTTTGTGGCACCTCCTCAATCCCCTGCTGTCGATCGCCGTGTACTTCCTCGTGTTCGGACTCATCCTCAAAACAGACCGTGGGGTTGATGGGAAGGGCGGCTTTCTGCTGTTCCTGACTGTGGGATTGTTCGTGTTCCAATACACGCAGCGAGCGGTAACCCAGGGCGCAATATCCATCGTCGCCAACCGCGGACTCATCCAAGCCATCCGGTTCCCCCGGGCGCTGCTTCCGCTGTCGGCGACGCTCACAGAGACCTTCGCCGCGTTGCCGAGCTTCATCGTTGTATATGTAGTGGCGATCACCACCGGCACAACCCCCACCTGGAGTTGGCTGGCCCTTCCTGGGATCGTCGCGTGGCAGATGTTGTTCAATTTCGGCGCAGCAATGATTGCCGCCCGCGTGACGACTCACTTCCGCGATATGCAGCAACTTCTCCCGTTCGTGTTCCGTCTGCTTATCTACGCCTCCGGGGTGTTCTTCTCCATCGAGAACTATGTCTCTGACGGTTGGATGACGGTCCTGTTCATCCTCAACCCGATGTACGCCTTCATCGCGATGGCGAGGTGGGCAACGATGGGAATGGACATGCCCGCTGAAGCCGTCTTTGCCGCCATCGTATGGACCGCGGTCGCGCTCGTCGGAGGCTTCTTGTGGTTCAAGTCGGCGGAGCATGCCTATGACCGCGTCTGAGCAAGCGTCCCCGGCCACTGGGACTGAGCAACTGAGCGTCCTCGTGGAGGATGTGCACGTCAACTTCCGTGTATACAAGGACAACGACGCTTCGCTCCGAGAGTTCGTCCGGCGCGGAATGCGACGAGCCGTCGATGTCCACGCACTAAAGGGTGTGAGCATCGAAATCGGCGTCGGCGAGTCGGTCGGCATCGTGGGCTCCAACGGTTCCGGCAAGTCGACGCTGTTGCGAGCGATTGCGGGGGTCCAGCCCTTGAGCAACGGCAAGGTTTTCGTGCGCGGCGAGGCACACCTTCTCGGCGTCGGTGCCGCCTTGAAGCCTCTGCTCTCCGGGCGACGCAACATCCTTCTCGGCGGGTTGGCGATGGGGATGACCCGATCCGAGATTGAAGCGAAGCTCCACGAGGTGGTCGAGTTCGCTGGGCTTGAGGAGTCGATCAACCTCCCGCTGAACACCTACTCGGTTGGCATGCGGAGTCGGCTCGCCTTCGCGATTGCGACGCTGCGCGTCGCGGATGTTCTCTTGGTTGACGAAGCCCTCGCCGTCGGCGACCAGGCATTCCGGGAGCGAAGTCTCGCCCGGCTGCGCTCGCTACGGGACGAGGCTGGCGCGGTTGTACTCGTCACCCACAACCTCGTCGAGATTCGTCAGAGCTGTTCACGGGCCATTTGGCTGGAACAGGGCGAGATCCGTGCCGACGGCGACGTCGGCGAGGTGCTCGACGAGTATTCGCCGACCTCTGCATGACGCCCTCGCCGGCTCGTGTGCAATACGGTCACCGCTACGATGCAGCAGTTGACCGGGACGGGCCGGTTACCCCTAGTCGCCTCCTCCGGAACTGACACCAATGAGCGAACTCCGCCCTGATCGACACCGTTGCAGGCGCTCACGATGCGCCAAGCTTGGTGAGCGCCCATGAAACGGGTACTGCTTGCCGGATGCGGCAACATCGGGTTTCGACACCTCCAGGCGTTGTGCACAGTGCCAGACCCAATCCACATCACCGTCGTCGAACCGAACTCAGCCGTTCACGAGCGGATCACTGGGCAGTTCGAGGCTGGTTCGGTAGCCGGACATACCTTCGAATTGTCGATCGTCATGCCAACCGGAAACGAGAAGTTCGATCTCGCTGTTGTGGCAACGGCCGCCGCACAACGACGGCGGATCGTCGAGGAGATTCTCGAACACTATGACGTCAGCGTCATGATCCTCGAGAAGATCCTTTTCCAGACAGTGGGAGATCTCGACACAGTCGGGAGGCTTCTCGACGAGAGCGGCGTTCGAGCCTTCGTGAACTGCGGACGACGAACGTTCGACGGCTATCGCAACCTCCGCTCCCGACTCTCACGACCGATCAGCATCGAAGTTCGGGGGCAGGGACTTGGGCTCGCGTCCAACGCGGTTCACTTCCTTGACCTCCTCGAATTCTTGAATGACGACTCGCTTGTCGCCATGGACGCGAGTGGTCTTGATTCTGGGTCGTTCCCCGGGAAACGACCCGGGGTGGTAGAAGTCTTCGGGACAATTACAGCGCAACTCGCGAACGGGGCGAGGCTGTCTGTCGAGAGCTTGGATGCGGATCCCGCCAGCATCCAGGTACATCTTCGGTCCGGTTCCACTCTCGTCAGCATCGATGAGCTGACTCGTACCCAGGTGGAGGACAGTCGGTCGTCCGCTTTCTCGTCTCAGAATGTGTCCGAAACCACCGAGATCTATGTCGATGCCCTGGGTGCAGGGCACTGCTCCCTGACCCCCTACGTCGACAGTGTGCGGCAACATCGCTTTTTCATTTCGGAAATTCGAAGCCATCTCGAACTGTCCAACGTCGACGACGCCCCGTGCCCGGTGAGCTGAACAAAGGATTGGTATGACGACGCCTTCTCCGCTCCTGCTCGTCGGCGCCGGCGCGATGGCCCGTGAGTACTCAAAGGTCCTGACCACCCTGGACCGCCCGCACCGAGTACTCGGTCGGGGGGCCGAGAACGCGAGGCGATTCGAAGACGCGACAGGGATTCATGTCGGCACCGGCGAGCTCGACGCGCAGCTCGCCGCCTTCGGGGAGCTACCAGGGGACGCGATTGTCGCGGCCAACGCAATGCATCTGACCGAGGTCACATCACAGCTCGCGCTCGCCGGCGTTGGCCGGATTCTCGTGGAGAAGCCGGCAGCCCTCGACGGTGACGAGCTCGCTGATCTCCTCGACATTGTTGAGCGGACAGGCGTCGAGATCCGGATCGGCTACAACCGGCGCTACCTTCCATCCGTCATTCGAGCTCGAGAGATGGTGTCCGAAGATGGCGGCGTGTTGAGCGTCACGTTCGACTTCTCAGAACCGTCACGACGGATCGCGGCACTAGACAAGCCTCAACGCGAGCTCGACACTTGGTTCTATGGCAACTCGACCCACGTGGTCGATCTTGCTCTGCACTTCGCCGGTGACTGCGAATCGTTTGCCGGCGAGGTCGCCGGTGGGGTTTCTTGGCACCCGGGGGCCGGAGTGTTCGTCGGGCACGCACGCGCTCAGAGCGGAGCTTTGGTGTCCTGGCACGCCGACTGGATGGGACCGGGCCGATGGGGGATGCAGGTCGTGACCCCCCAACGCCGTCTGATTCTCCAGCCGCTCGAACGCCTACGTGTCCAAGATCACGACAGCTTCGCAGAGCACGAGATCGAACTCGACTACGAGTTGGACATGGGTTGCAAGCCCGGGCTCGTCGGCCAGGTGAGAGCGTTTCTCTTCGGATATGGGCAGGAGCACCTGCCCGAACTGTCCGAGCACTCCGCCCGGTGGCCGGTGTATGAGACGATCCGAACCGGGGCAATGCCAGATGACCAGACCGGACAGGAATGAACCCGCAGGACCAAGAACGGATCGCCGCACAGATCGAGCAGGCGTGGGAACTCGCTGAGCGCGGCGTCAACGACACCGCCGCGCTCGCCTTCGCTCAGGCCAGGGCCATGGTCGTCTCGCTCGCTGAGCCGACAGAGCGCGACAGAGTCGTCGGCAACAATGTGATCGCGCTAGGCCGCGAGCGCGAGCAATACAGAGACCGAATTGCGGGGAAGCGCGATGGCGTTCGGCAATTGCTGATTCTCGGCGACTCGCTCGGCTTGCCGCGTCCCGATGAGAAGACCGGCTCCGACATGGGGGCCGGGCGGACATACCCAATGTTGCTCCTCGATCGACTTCCACAACACGGGGTCGACAGCATCTGCCAGCGATTCTTCACAACCAGGGACATCGTCGACCTGCTGCATGCCGACCCCGCGCTCGGAGTCGCGTCCGACGTTGTGTTGCACATCGGGTTGAACGATTGCGCGAATCGAATGTTCCTCGAAAGCGAGCGCCTCTCTCTCGACCTCCTGTCGGTGGAGACGAAAGAACGAATCGTCTTGTTCGCCCAGACATACCGACACCTGCTGCTCTCCCATCTACCAAGCCACCACTACGTCACCCCCAACAGGTTCGCCGCCAATCTGTCCGCGATCCTCGAAGTGCTCACCCAGCGTCGAGCGCGACGAATCGTCGTCACCACGATCATCCTCCCGCCGATCCGTGTCTGGCCAGCGACTCCAGGCATCCAACGCAACTTCGGACGGTACAACCAGATGTTGATGGACATGGCCCACGCACACCCCTCGACAGTTCTGTTCGATCTCGACCGGCACGTTTGGGCACGCCAACACGAGGACGTTCTCCTGCCTGACGGCATGCATCTGTCGCTCGCCGGTCACGAACTCTTCGCCACTGAGGTCGCAAGCCTCCTGGCATGAAGATCTACTGCGGGAAGTCGTTCGTGTCGTAGCGCGGCAGGGTGAGGGGATCATCGACACCGATTTGCGCAGTATCGACCCTTGTCGTCAGACCAACCGTGCAGCTCCGAGCCCGAAGGATCTCGACAAGAGCATCGTCCCAACCCCCAAACGGATAGCACATCACCCACTGGTCGCCGACCGGCATGCCGAGGTCGGCCAGGAAGTCCAACGATCCCTCGATCTCATCGATACGGGTCGCCGTGTCGACATGATTGAGCCAGAGGTGCGACTTACCGTGCGAACCGAAGTACATCCCGCAATCAACCATTAGGCGAGCCTGATCGCGGTTCAGATATTGCTCGGCCGCGAAAGTCGATTCGTCGACGCTCACGAACCGCTCGAACAGTTGCCGCGCGACCTGTCCGCGAAGAGCGGAGGGCAATGCGGTCTGCAGCATGCGTTTGACGTAGATCGTTTCGGCGTCATCGAACCGGTTCGAATGCGCCCACTCGGAGCGGTAGTCCGAAACCGACCTCACGTCGTACTCGCCTACTGCTCCAACAACGGCTTCGTCGATCGCTGCTGCCAGCGGAGCGGAGGACGGAGCGCTGGCGAGGATGAAGTGCACCCGATTCACATCGAGCAGGGTCCCGTCGCGAATAGGGGCGACCGGCGGAAAGAACGAGCCTTGAAGACCCCGATCGTGCAGGATCGGAAAGACAGCGTCGAAGTGCTCGGCATAGCCGTCGTCGAAGGTGAGCAGCGCAGCGTCAGGAGGAAGTTCGGCCTCGCCGCGAACGGCGGCGATCACATCCTCCATGCGCACGATCCGGAAGCTCGACATGAGGTGATCGAGTTGGCGCCGAAACCCGGCCACGTCGAGTCCCTTCAGACCTGGATACCGGGTCCGAGCGAAGTCTCGAACGTAGTGGTACATCACGATCGTGAGCGGTGAGGCCATCCCGCCAGACTACGGCTTGGGAAGCGCTCAGTGAATGTGCTGAGTGCGATACGGCGCGTATCGTGGCTACCCCGACCTCGTCGTTCACTGTCGACGATGACACCATGACGGCCAGTCGAGGCACGATCTTGCCAAACCAGCGTTCTGGCCTTGCCTGCCATCTCCTCATGTTCGAGGAACTTCGCCTCTCGCCCCTGAGCTTGGCGTCGCATGGTTCAAGCGCGTGCCACAATCGGTTTGCGGATGCGCTGGCTCCAGGGCATGAACGCTCAGAACCTGTCAGCTCGCACCAACCGAGGCCCGGCGTTTCGCGGTAATCAGCAGGAGCGTCCCGGCAGCCATCAGGGCCGCCGTCAATCCTGAGATGGCACCGTTGATTCCAGTCACCGCCAACTCAACCGCCGAATCCGGGGTTGCAACAGCGGTCGGACTGGTCGTCGAGGTTGTGGTTGCCGTGGCTTCTGGATCCGCCGCGATCAACGACCAGGAGGGCATTGCGCCCCCTGGGGCCAGAGCCCCCGTCGACGCCCCGAACGACTGGAACACCACGATGAATCCGGCCCGCTCGCCCGGGCTGAGCGCTCGGACAGTGAACCGACAAGTGATCGATGTGCCAGGCTCGAATGGCCCGGCGAATTCAACCAGCACCTGCCCGGATGCGGACGGTTTCTCGGGGAGGGCAGGCGGATCGCAGATGATCTCTGTGCCATCGTCTGGATCGATGGAGAACCGCATATCGACATCGACGACTGGCTCGGTGCCGACGCTGTACACCGTAAACACCATGTCGGTCGGCACGCCAGGCGCTACCAACGACGTTTCGATCTGGTCCGTGGACAGTGGGAATTCTTGGATGGGCCGAAGGCTGGCCTGTGTCCACGGGCCGGTACGAGCGTAAATGAAGTCGAGCGTGTCGTCGGAAGCCCCGGCGGTGTCCAACGCAGAAGTTGTGAGCACGCCATCACTCGGCGTGATGAGGGTAAACGCGCCTCCGGTCGGAGGTCCGATCGAGACTGTGTAGGACTCACCAGAAGCGAGCACAGGCAGATCGAGGAACTCGAAACGGCCGGGCACCGCTGTCTCGCCCGAGCCGGCTCCCGTCATCAGGTTCGGTACCCCTGCTTGTGCGGTGCCGATCAGCAACCCGTTCACATCCGTGACCGGAGATCCGTCGGGCCCGCAAGTAGTGGCGAATCTCCCGGTACGACAGCGGGGTCGTATGAGCCGTTGCCATTCGCGTCGACAAATACATGCCCGCTGACTGAAACGCTAGGTGGAGCGCTTTGGCCTTGCGCCGCCCCACCCAAGCCAGCAAAATATGAGAACGAGAACTACAGCAGTCCGGAGGCTCTTCACGTCCGAAAGCTACTGCTACACGCTTGCCCCCTACCCGCTTCGCACGGTCCCGCATCGCGATGACCCCATGCGCAGCGTTCCACATGGCAGCGGGCAAAGATGACGCCCTGTGATCGAGGTGGGCCACAAGTACAGTGGCTGATCTATGAAGGTGCCGCTGGCGATACCCAACCTCAGTGGCCGGGAGGCCGAATACCTCCAAGAGTGCATTCGATCGACTTTCGTGTCCACCGCTGGCCCGTTCGTCACTCGCTTCGAGCAGCAGATCGCCGAATTGAGCGGCACAGAGAGCGCGGCCGTCACATGCTCGGGCACGGTTGCGCTGCAGATGGCGCTTGAGGGTCTCGGCATCGGTGACGGCGACCTCGTCATGGCCCCGTCGCTCACATTCATCGCTTCCCCGAACTCCATACGTCACAGTCGCGCCGACGTGTGGCTGGTCGACTGCACCACTCACGACTGGACTTTGGATCTGGAGATCGCCGAGGCGGCCATCGAGCGAGAGACCGAGCCACACCCGTACGGCCGGCTCCATCGCGAGACCGGCAAGGTATTGAAGGCCATCATGCCGGTGATGATCATGGGAGCGGGCCTCGACTTCGACGCCTACGTCGAGTTCGCTCAACGACACGGCCTGCGGGTCGTGGTCGATGCGGCCGCCGCCATTGGCGCGTCCAGCGTCGACAACACCCCGCTGGGAGCCACCGGGGTGGATGCCATCTGCTACTCGTTCAACGGCAATAAGACGGTCACCAGCGGCGGCGGTGGCGCCGTCGCTTCCGCTCACGCTGAGGTCGTGGCACGAATCAACCACCTGGTTTCGACGGCGCGCGTCGGCACGGCCTACGACCACGATGAGGTCGGCTACAACTTCCGGATGACAAACGTCGAAGCGGCGATCGGCGTCGCCCAGCTGGAACGTCTGCCGCTGTTTCTCGAACGGAAGCGACAGATTCACGAGCGCTACGCGGCCGTGGCCGGGCCCCACCCGGACCTCGAGCCTTTCCCCGCCTCTGCCGCTCGAGGCAGCGTTCACTGGTTCTCCGGGTTCCACTACACCGGCGCCGACGTCAGTCGCTGCAAGCGGTTCTGCACATTCATGGTCGACCGGGGAATCGATGTGCGGCCGTTCTGGAAGCCGGTCCATCTCCAAGGGCCGTATGTCAACGCGCAACGCACCGCCGTCGAGGTGACCGAACAGCTTTGGGAGCGGATCATCCCGTTGCCCTGCTCGACCGGGATCACCGACGACGAACTCGACTATGTGGCTGACTCCGCCGCAGAGTACTGGGCGGGCGGCTCCAACGATGCATGAGCTGCGGCGGATCGCGGTCGCAACGTTCGGGCGATCCGACTTCTCGATCCTCCGCCCACTCTGCCGCCAGCTGCTCGCCGACCCGACGTTCGAGGTCGGCATGTGGGTAGGCGGTGCACACTTCGAGGAGGTCAGCGGCCGTACCGTCAATGAGATTGAACGGTCGGGTATCCCGATCTGGGCCCGAGTCGAGGGAGTCCCGTCCGATCGGTCGACCCTCGGAACCGTCCAGACGATGGCGGATCAGATGACCGGATTCGCCGCTGCCGCCTTGCGGGTCGACCACCCCCTCGTCGACGTCACCGGGCCACACGCCGACCTCGTGCTCATCCTCGGCGACCGCTTCGAGGCTGTCGCCGCGGGGCTTGCGATGGTGCCACTGGGCATCCCGGTCGGTCATATTAGCGGTGGAAGCATTACCGAAGGCGCTATTGACGACGTATTTCGACACTGTCTGACGAAGATCGCCGCAGTCCACTTCTGCGACCTCCCTCGATTCGCCCAGCGAATCCACTACATGGGTGAGCCAACCGATCGAATTGTGACGACCGGCGCGCTCGGCCTGGACGGCTTCGCGGCGGCAAGGACGCATGACCTTTCGGAGTTCGCGGCACGGTTCGACTTGGGCGATCTTCGCCCGGGCTACGCCTTGGGGACTCTCCACCCAGAGACACGCAATCCCGAAGTGACCCGATCCATGGCCGAGTCTATGGTCGAGGCGCTATCAGTGTCCGGACGCGACGTCGTCATCACCTATCCGAATGCTGACCCTGGCTCAGAGGAGATCATCGACGTGATCGAGGGTGCCGCAATACGTCACCGACATGTTCACTGTGTGCGCGCGTTCGGTGCCGACTGGTACCCCACCGCAATGGCACACGCAGGCTTGATGGTCGGCAACTCGTCGGGAGGAATCATCGAGGCGGCGAGTTTCAACCTCCCCGTCATCGATATCGGCGCCCGCCAGAAGGGCCGGGAACACGGCCCCAATGTCATACACTGCAGCCGTGATCAGGCGGGCATCCTCAGGGCGATTCGCGAGGTAGGCCACGTGGATTTCCGTGCGAAGGCCATGAGCGGCAACATCTACGGCGACGGGCGGGGCGCCGAGCGCGTGATGGCTGCCCTTCACATCGCGGACTTCGAGGCGCTCGCCGCGCCGAAGCGATTCGCAGCGCCGGATCCCGAGTTCGAAGGCGGACTGATGGAGCTCCGATGAAGCTGATCACCCTACGCGGAGACGATTGCAGTGCGCTGTCGGTCGAGCCGGGGGAGGACCTGCGCAGCGCAATGCAGCGTATGAACGAGAGCGGCCGCACCCTGCTCCTCGTCACCAAGGACAGCCGCCTGATGGGTGTGATCGCTGACGGGGACATCCGTCGATACCTCGCTGGCGGTGGAATGGCCGACGAGCCGGTCCAGGCCGCTCTCAATGAGGCACCAACAACGCTCGACCACGAAACCCCGATACCCGAAGTCCGCGCATTCATGGTTCGCCGCGGGTTCGAATACATGCCGCTGACCGACGGTGACAACGCCGTGGCGCTTTGCATCCTCGACCGCGCTCCGCGGGCAACGGAGCTCTCGGCGATCATGATGGCCGGCGGGCTCGGCACACGCCTCGCTCCGCTGACGGACGACTGCCCGAAACCGTTGTTGCCTCTCGGCGGCAAGCCCATTCTGAGCCACATTCTCGATCACCTGAAGGGGCAGGGGGTCCACCGCTACGTGTTCTCGGTCAGCTATCTCTCGCACATGGTCGTCGACCACTACGAGGACGGCTCGGGGTTCGACTGTTTGATCGACTACGTCCACGAGACGCAACGGCTCGGCACCGGCGGTCCCCTGAGTCTCGTCGATCCCGAATCGATCTCCGATCCGTTTCTGTGCATGAACGCCGACGTGCTCAACGACATCGACATCGGAGCCCTCCGCGACACACACGAATCCAACGGCTGGGATGCCACGATGGTCGTCCTCGAACACACCAACGCAATCCCGTACGGCGTGGTGGACACCGCCCAGGACGGCAGTTTCGTCGAGATCCGCGAGAAGCCGGTCCAGTCGTTCCGCATCAACGCCGGCGTGTACATGCTGTCGAAATCAACTCTGCCATTGATACCAAGTGGAACGCAGTACGACATGCCGCGCCTGTTTTCGGACCTTCGGGCCTGCGGTATGCGCTGTGGCACCTACGTGCACAGCGGTCGTTGGATCGACATCGGCACGACTCGAGAGTTCGAGCGTGCGAGGGCGATCTTCGACGACGAGGCCGATGCTCGATGAACGGACTCGAAGCCAGCCTCTCGCCGCTCGATCGTCGAGTTGCGGGACGGGAACGCAGCTTCCTCTTTGACGATCTCGCCGCTGCCTCTGATGAGCTCAAGGAGCTCATCGAGGGGAGCCGGATCCTCATGATTGGCGGGGCGGGGTCGATCGGCTCCCACACTCTGCGCACCATCTTGCACTTTGGACCGAAGACCTTGCATGTCATCGACCACAACGAGAACGGCCTCGCCGAGTTGGTGAGAGGACTCCGGTCATCGTCCGATACCCCGCCACTCGGTGAGCTCCTCACACTGCCGTTCGGTCTCGGCGGTGAACCATTCCGGTTGTGGCTCTCCTCTAGCGGCGTTGCCTACGACCACGTCCTGAACTTCGCCGCGCTCAAGCACGTCCGTTCCGAGAAAGACCCCTTCTCGATTCTCGCGATGCTCGAGACGAACGTGTTACATCTCGACCGCCTCTCACAACTCCTCTCCCAACGCACAAGTATCAAGCGGGTGTTCTCCGTCTCGACCGACAAGGCAGCCAATCCGAGCAGCATGATGGGCGCGACGAAACGACTGATGGAGCACGCTCTGTTCCAGCCGACACATCCGTGGGCCAACGGTGTGAGTGTTTCTTCGACCCGCTTCGCGAACGTTGCATTCTCGAACGGTTCACTCCTCCAGGCGTGGCAACATCGCCTCGCCGACAGCCAGCCCCTGGCATGCCCGGAGGGGACACGACGCTTCTTCGTGTCGCTCAGCGAGTCAGGGCATCTCTGCACACTCGCCGGATTCCTAGGCACCGACCGGAGCGTGATGGTGCCATCACTTGATCCCGACGAGAACCTCGTCCTGCTGGCCGATGTCGCAACCGAGTTCTTGGCTCATCATGGCTATGAGGCCCATCTGACGTACGACGAACAGGAGGCGCTTGAGCGCGTCGGAGAGTTGAAGGCCGCTGGCCGCTGGCCGCTCTTGCTGACCCCGCTCGACACAAGCGGCGAAAAACCATACGAGGAGTTCGTGGGTGCCCACGAGACGGTCCAGCAGTCTCGTTTCGCTGCATTGGAGGAGATCCCCTACCTGGCTCCAGCATCGCCGGGGAGTTTCCCTGCGCTCGTCGACACGCTACGCGAACTGCTTGCCAGCGCTGATTCCACCACCGTCACGGTCGAGGGTCTCAGATCACTCATCGCCCAGGTCGAGCCGTCCTTCGCCCAAAGCCATCGGGCCAGCACTCAGTCCCTCGATCAACGGATGTAATCATGCAGTTCGACGATGGTTGTTTCGTCATCGCAGAGATCGGTGTCAATCACAACGGTTCGCTCGATCTCGCACGCGAACTGATTGACGCCTCCGCGGAGGCCGGCGCCGACGCCGTCAAGTTCCAGACATTCTTCGCTGCCGATCTGGTGACCGAATCGGCTCGCAAGGCCGACTATCAGAGCCGGAACACCGGCGACGAGGGCAGTCAGCACGCTATGCTGGCGTCACTTGAGCTCGGTGAGTCGGACTTCGGCGACCTGATGGCCCATTGCGCCGAGCGGAGTATCCACTTCCTTTCGACCCCATTCGGCTTTCGTGCCGCCGATCTTCTCGAGCGCATCGGTGTCGACGCGTTCAAGGTGAGTTCCGGCGACCTCACCTATCATCAGCTGCTCGCCCATCTGGCGCAGAAGGGCAAGCCGATCATCTTGTCCACCGGCATGGGCACGATGGCGGAGATCGAAGTGGCGTTGGAAGTCATCGACCGCGCCGGGCCCGCACCAGTGTCGCTGCTGCACTGCGTCTCGGACTACCCAGCCGCACCCGATACCTGCAATCTCACGGCCATGGCCACGATGGAAGCGGCATTCGGCCGGCCCGTTGGCTGGTCCGACCACACAGTCGGGTCCGCCGTTGGTTTCGCCGCCGCTGCATTGGGTGCGCGGATCATCGAGAAACACATCACCCTCGACGTCACCATGGACGGGCCGGATCATGCCGCCTCGATGGAGCCAGCCGCCTTCGGCGATTTCGTTGCCGGTATCCGAGCGATCAGCGCGGCTCTGGGCAACGGTATCAAGCGTCCCGGAGCGGCCGAACTACGCACGGCGGAGGTCGCTCGCCGTTCCCTCATCGCAGCCCGCGACCTGCATGCCGGTGAAGTTATCGGCGCTGACGACCTCGCAATCCTGCGGCCGGGTACCGGACTTCCACCGGCGATGTTCACCACCGTGGTGGGGTGTCGGTTGGGTCGTTCAGTTTCGACAGGCGAGCCGTTGACGATCGAGGATCTACATGGCTGACACCGACGCCCCGGTGGTCGTGGTCGGGGCCGGCGGCCACGCTCGCGTGGTGGCGGAGGCGGTCGGGCAGGATCGAGTGGTCGGTCACCTGTCACCGACTAAGGGTGAGTTCAACGCCTTGCTCGGGCCTCGACTCGGCGACGACAAAGCGGTCGCTCAGGTCGAAGCCGACGGGCATTCGCTCGCTATCGGTGTCGGATTCGTCGATCGGCCGAGCGCTGAACGACGCTCTCGGCTAATCAAGGGGTTGGGTGCGGTCAGGCTGGCCACGGTCGTACACCAGCGGGCGATCGTGGCACCGAGCGCGCAGATCGGTGCCGGAGCCTTCGTTGCAGCCGGAGCAGTGATCGGCACAAACTCTCGTATCGGGCGCGCCTCGATTGTGAACACCGGCTCAGTCGTCGACCATGACTGCCAGATCGGAGCCAACGTGCACATCGGCCCTGGCGCTGTTCTGTCTGGCGATGTAGAAGTGGGCGACGACAGCTTGATCGGCGTCGGAGCGACCGTGCGCCAAGGGGTCCACATCGGTCGGAACGTCATCATCGGCGCCGGTGCCGCCGTTATCGCGGACATTCTTGACGGGGATACTGCGGTCGGCGTTCCGGCGCGCAGTGTAGACAAGTGAGACATTTCGTCCTCATCGGGCTCGGCTCAATTGGCCGTCGGCACGCGACAAACCTCGCATCGATGCACCCCGATGCACGTTTCACAATCGTTCGACACCGCCCGGTTGTGGACGACTTCTGCCAGCAATTGGGCGCAAACGTGGTGACCGAGTTGTCTGCAGTCAAGGGCGGGGTAGACCTGGCTGTCCTGGCCACTCCCTCGGCCAACCACGTGGCCCTACTGCCGACGCTGATCGAATTGGAGTGGCCGCTCCTCATCGAGAAGCCCGTGGTGACCGAACTCGCTGACTGTCACCAGATCACAGAGCTGCTTGATCGAGCATCGACCTCGGTTCGTGTCGCTGGATTCAACCTTAGGTACCTCCCCTCACTGCGAGCCATGCGCGATGTGATCGTGGGTGGTGAACTTGGCCGCCCCGTTCATGCATCGTTCACTGCAGGGCAGTGGCTCCCCGCCTGGCGGCCCTCGGTCGACTATCGGACCGTCTACTCGGCCGTTGCGGATCGTGGTGGCGGGGTCGAGCTCGACCTCTCACATGAGTTCGACGTCGCTCGGTGGTTCTTCGGTGATCTTGAGATCGAGTTCGCCCGGAGCGGCCGGTTCTCGGACCTGGAAATCACCTCGAACGACGCCGCCATCGCCATCCTGGAGCCGCCTCTCGGCCGTGGACCGGTCGTGAGTATCACGCTCGACTACCTCGCACGACCGCGCGTTCGACGGTACGAAGTAGTCGGCGATCGAGGTCGTCTCCATTGGAATATCGACGGGTCGCTGGAGCTGGCAACCGCCGACGGGCAACGGTCGCTCACCACAAGTCCAGCCGAGTTCGATGTGGGCTCGTCCTATGTAGCGATGATCAACGCAACACTCCGCGCTGCTGACACTGGCGATCTAAGCAGCGTGCAGTCGTTGTCGGACGGCCTAGCCTCCACACAGCTCGCGATCGGAGTGCGAGAGAGAGGGGGTCGCTGACATGGCGACGATCTGCACCATTTGCGCGCGCGGCGGCTCGGCGGGGGTCGCGCGCAAGAACGTCCGACCCTTGTTGGGCAAACCACTCATCGGGTGGACGATCGAGCAGGCGCTTGCGAGCCCCGCCATCGACGCAGTCTATGTCTCGACGGAAGACGACGAAATCGCCGAGGTCGCCATGGAATTCGGAGCGTCCGTTCCGTATCGACGACCTGCCGACCTCGCCACCGCCTCGGCGGCGAAGCTTCCCGTCATCGCTCACCTCATCGAGCGAGTCGAAGAGGACGGCGTCGAGGTGACACGCATCGTCGACCTCGATCCCACGTCGCCGCTGCGGACGGGGGACGACATCGAGGCGGCCATCTCCTTGTTGCAGGACGATGTCGACGTTGTGATAACCGGCTACGCGTCGGACAAGAACCCGTATTTCAACATGGTCGAACAGAAGCCCGACGGGACGTTCGGCCTGGTGGTTGCATCCAGCGCGGTTTCGCGGCAGTCCGCCCCGACTGTTTTCTCTATGAACGCCTCCATCTACGTCTGGCATCGCCACACATTCTCGAGCGGATTATGGAACGGCCGAACAAGTCTCTATGAGATGCCACGGGAGCGTTCGATCGACATCGACAGCGAACTGGATTTCAAGATCGTCGAGCTACTAATGGACGAACGAGGAGAGTCATGATAGCAGCGGGGCGCACAGTCCTTCTCACCGGTGGTGGAGGCATCATCGGCCGAGCAATGACAGTCGAGCTGGCGAAGGCCGGGCATCGTGTGGCGGTCGTGGATCGCGACCTGGCCCTCGCAACAGCTGCGGCCCAACAGGTCGACAGCACCGCGGCCAAGCCCTACGAGTGCGACATCACCGACCGCGATGCACTGATTGACCTCCGCGATCATGTGGGATCAGCTCTCGGACCGGTCAGCGCACTCATCTGCAACGCCGCGGCCAAGAGCGAGAACTTCTTCGACCCTTTTCCGGAGTTTCCGCTCCAGGACTGGAATGAGGTAATGGCCACGAACCTGACTGGCCCCATGCTGTGCGCCCAGATCTTTGGTGAGCCGATGGCGGAGGCCGCCGACGGTGTAATCATCAACGTGCTGTCGATCTATGGCATTGTCGCCCCTGACCAGCGCATTTATGACGGTTCCGAGTACGAGGGACGGCCGATCAACACGCCCGCTGTCTACAGCGCGTCCAAGGCTGGGCTATGGGGGTTGACGAAGTACCTCGCGAGCTACTGGGGATCAGTTGGCGTCCGCGTAAACGCAGTCACGCCAGGGGGCGTGTTCAGCGGCCAGAACGAGACCTTTGTCGCTGCCTATTCACAACGAACCATGCTCGGCCGCATGGCTCAACCGGAGGAGATCGCGTCCGCCACCGCCTATCTGATGTCGGAAGGTGCGGCCTACGTCACGGGCCAGAACCTGGTTGTCGATGGCGGACTCACGGCATGGTGAAGTCATGATTCGAGTACGCATCGCAGAAGCCGATGACCAAAAGCGGCTCATCGAGTTCATCCACGATCATTGGTCCGAGACGCACATCTTCGCGCAGCGACCTGAGGTGTTTGCCTGGCAGCATCTCCAAGACGACGGCCGGTTGAACATGGTCCTCGCCGAGGAGGTCGACGTGCCCGAAGAACGGGTGCTCGGAGTCCTCGGCTTCATTCCAATGGGTCGGTTCGCGCCGAACCTCGGGGATCGCGACTTGCTGCTAGCGATCTGGAAAGTCGACGAGAGCGCAGCTCCACCCGGGCTCGGACTTCGGCTGCTGAAGTACCTCCGCTCCGAACTGCAGCCGCGGATGATCGCCGCGATCGGCACCTCGGAAATGGTTCGCCGGATCTACGAGGTGCTCAGGTACCGCGTTGGTGCACTCCACCAATCGGCGATCTTCAACCCCGCTCGCCGCGATGACCTCCGCGTCGCCGCCAATGTCCCCGCTTCGGCCTTCGAGCCGGCTATTGAAGTGCCCGCCGAGGTACTCGAGCTGGTTCCCTTCGGCGCCGACGCCAGCGCCGACCTTCGTGTAACCATCGACACCCTCGGCGAGGGCGGTTTGCCGACAAAAAGCTGGGCCTATGTTGAAGCTCGCTATTTACGGCACCCGTGGTACCGATACGAAACTCGGCTCGTGCGTTCTGGCGGCCTCCCTGTCGCAATCGTTGTCTGGCGGGTTGTGCGGGGGGTTGGCGCCGACGTGCTTCGAATCGTGGACGTGATCGGCGACACCGGGTGGCTGCGTCGAGCGCCGTTCGCCCTGCAAGAAGAGATTGTTCGAGTAGATGCCGAATACATCGATCTGATGCAGTGGGGCATCGATTCTGCCCTTCTCGCCGCCGCTGGCTTTGTGTGCGTCGACAACCATCCCGACATGATCTTGCCGAACTACTTCTCACCTTTTGAAGCGCGCAATGTGCCGATCGAACTGGCTGTCAAGGTGTTCGACGACGACGAGGCGCGAGCGACCCTCTTTCGGGCGGACTCCGATCAGGATCGACCCAACCTCGTCTCCGAGGTCGAGCACACCCGCTGATGCGCATCGCGCTGGTCGTCCAGAAGCTGGCTGGGTTGCAAGGTGGGGCAGAACGAGTCGTGATCGACCTCGCCAGGGCGTTATCAACGCGCGGCCACGAACTTACTATCGTCACCTACGAGCCTTCTACAGGACCTCCTGGTTTCGATTCTGGAGACATCCTCACGGCAAATGTCTTTCCCCAGCCGCTTCGGTCGATGCTTGGGGGGCTCAGTCGCGGAACAAACCTCGACCACGGCGAGCGCATCATCTCCGCCCATGGGAACTCGGCCGGCCTCGCATCACTCAAATGGCAAGCCACGCACGGATGGTTCGCTCGCCGGTTGACACGTTGGCTACGGCGCAATCCGCAGGACGTGATTGTTGGGTTCCTTCCCCCCGCGATCTCGGCAGTCGCGCTCGCGGGCCGCTCGCTTGGGTCCGAGCGTCCGCGCGTAATTGCGTCCACACATAGCGTGCCATCGATCGATTTCGGAGTTGGCGGGCGCTGGGATCAGAACCCCGTCGCTCGCCGCACGAACCTCTGGGCTCTAAGTGCTGCAGACGTCGTGACCGTACTCCAACCGGACTTCATCGAGGACTTGCCTAGCGAGGCTCGACGACATGCAGTGGTCGTGCCAAACGCGGTGCGAAGACTTTGCCCACCACCGGATGAGGATCGTCGGAACCGAATCCTCGGTGCTGGGCGCCTCTCCAGCACCAAGCGCTACGACGTTTTGATCGAAGCGTTTTCTCGCATCGCCAGCGAGTTCTCGACCTGGGACCTAGTCATCTGTGGAGAAGGCCCCGAGCGGAACCACCTGCAACAAACCGTGGAGAAGCTGGCACTGGGCGACCGCGTCTCCCTGCCGGGCGCGGTGGATGACATCGGACGGTTCTACGACGAATCACTAATCCTCGGGCACCCGGCGGTCTTCGAAGGTTTTGGCCTAGTGGTCGCAGAGGCGATCCTGCATGGTCTTGTCGTCGCCGCATCGTCGAGTTGCTCGGGTGTCAACCGGCTGGTCGAACCAGCGGTGACCGGAATACTCGTTGACGAAGGTGAGGACCCGGTCAGCGCGTTCGCAACAGGTCTTCGAGAACTAATCGTCAACCCACCGTCAAGTGAGGTTCGAGACGCTGGGAAAGATCGGTTGAGCGAACGGCTCGATCCAGATCGAATCGTTGCCATGTGGGAACGTTTGCTTAGAGCGAACTAACGGGACCCGCTCGAACTGCCGTAGGGAGGTTAGACGCTGAAGACCGGGTGGGGACCATCCAAGAACATCGATATCGGCCGCTCATCCTCTGGTCGAATGACAGCTGGTCCCGCAGCGAGAACGTCCTGGACGAGTTCTCGTACGCGCGATCCGGGACCATCCACGAACTGCCGTTCCCGTTCGATGAACGCTCTGGATCTTGCGGTGAACGGCTCGGGGTCTGCTCTGAAGTCCGCGAGTAGTGCGCCAAGCTCGGCGGCCGAATGCACCATCTGAGCACCAACAATCGCCGGAATGTCAACCGGGTAGGCGACGTTACCGTCGGTCACGCACACGACCGGCCGCTGCCGGATGGCCGCGTCGATTGCCGCAGCGCTGTAGGCGGTGAGCACTAGGTCACCGAGCGCAATCGCCGTTGCCGCATCGCAGTCGAGCATCACGACCAAATCGGACATACCCAGCGACGCCGCCTGGTCGAGGTACTGCTGAGCCCTATTCACCGATTCCTCAGGGTGAGTCTTGAGTAGGATTCGACAACGTTCGGATCCAGCCCCTTGGAGCACGTTCGCCCACACCTTCGACACATGTGACCAATCCGAGGGCTGGCAGAAAAACACCACATTCATCTCACCGGGTGTGAATGACACACCGTGTTGTGCCGAATAGGAGATGCGTGCACCCCGTTGGGCTTGGACCGGGTCGTACCCCTCTGGGGCGACCTGACGGGGCGAGCCGACCACAGATATGCGATCCGGCATGATCCCGAGGCCGGCCGCCGCGTTGATCGCGAAGTGCTCCGAAAGTACGCCGTATCGATCTGCCGCAATCTTGATGTAGCGGCTGTAGTTGGCGTCCTGGGCGTGTGGTTCGAGGACGACGGTCGGGACGCCCAGCGAACGCGCCGCGGGTATCACCGAAGTGACGGAGACGCTCCGGTTGGGCGACATCACGATGATGTCAGGAAGCTCGTTCCGACGTTGCAGATCGCGCAACCAGGAGCGCACTGCTCGCATACGTGCGATCGCCGGGGCGATCGTCGTTTGGGCCAAGCGACCAGCACCGATCTCGAGCGCTGCCAAGGCTGCTTGCTCAGCTGGCCCGGACCGCAGCTCGAACGGCCGGTCGCGAATCGAGTCAGCAACTACGCCGGCCATCGCACCAACTCTCTCCGGAACCGGAGTCAGGAAATCGATCGGGATGTGCGAGGCGCTGAGACCATCGAGGTGTAAGGCGAGATCTGCGGCATTCTGGCCCATGTGCAAAATGCTGACGTTGGCGGATTCGTCCACCGCTTGTGCATACGCCGCTGTCGAGGAGTTGTAAGCAGCGTTGTTCGTCGTGACGAACAGAGCCCGAGGACGATCGGTGTTCGGAAATGACGGGAGCGAACCGGTGAGCCTTCGAGCTTCCGCCCGGAAACTGCGCGTAGCAATTGCTAGCGGCACTCGCCGAACGGGGCGCCGTGTAGTGGTAGGTGGTCCGAACAGACCGTCGAGTTGCCCCCAAAAGGTTGTGCGCTGGCTAGCGGTCCTCGAGACCGAAGCGACCTCGAGGCGCGGGTCCTCCAGTAGACCGTCGACGTGACGCAACAAAGCTAGGAACTCATCTTCAGGTCGCTGATTGCTCAAGGCGACTACGACCTCGTCGTATGTTTGATCGCCGACGAGTTGCTCGAGCGCTCGAATCTTGAGCGCTTGAAAGAACAGGAAGTCGGCAACCTCCACCTCGAGGAACGGCTGATCGGCAGACTCGAGGAGATCAGAGACTTCTCCCAAACGTGCGCAGACCTGTGATGCAAGTGTTGCCGTGGCCTCGTGAAGGTCGATGTACGGTTGCGAGAATCTTGTTATCCGACTTCGGACATGTTCGACACGTAGGCTCCCCACATTCGGCCAGTCTCGGTACTTCTCGAGATCTGCCTTGCCGAACGTGTCGGACGTGGCAATCAATGAGGTCTGTGCCGAGCCGGGAAGTAGCAGCGCGACAGCGTCACAATCGGCATCGCTCTCGGTGATGACAAGTCGGTTGCCAGGGCCCTCGGACCCCAGAGCTCGAGTCCCGGCGGGCCGGTAGGAGGCGCTATCCAGCACCTGGAAGAACCGGCTGTCAGGGACTTCGTAGCGGTTAGCGATGCGATCGATGAGCGCTGTGGCATCGTCGGGTTCGAGCAAGATTCGGGCGGCGCCGGCGAATGCTCCACCAAGCACGCGATCGCTCTCAACCCGGTTGACGAACTCGATCTGAGTTGCATCGGTCCGCAACCACTCTGCGACAAGATCACTGCTCATCGGGTGACGAGCCAGGCCGATTATCACCGTTGGGTCAGGTGCCTGCGCCAGACTCTCGGCCACGAAGTGTGCGACTGCCTCGTCCGCATTCTCCGTGTCAAGCCGTTCGAGTCGCTGCTGCACATCGAACCAGACCGGATCCCGCCCAATACTTCGCCAGAAGTACCGGTTCGCTGAAAGCTCGCCGCAGGCCATTTCGACCAAGCGCACCTGCCCACTCATCGCTCGACGCTTGACTCGGTGGAGCAACAGCCCTGATCGAGTCTTGATGAGGTCCTTCGCTGCCGAGAACCGCGACTCAGGGGCGACGCCGCGCGCGGAACGAACCAGCGTGAGCAGCGGTCCAAGAGGATTCCTCATGTGCCGGGTCCGAGGTCGCCAGCGTCGGGCGCCGACGGGTGAAACGTAGGTGCGGCACCATCGAAAGATCGATCGATCATGGCCGGCCAGGTGTCCCAGTAGCGCGGGTAGAACCGATCGGGCGGTACCAGTTGAAGCCGTCGCCGAGCGAAACCTAGGTCTTCATCAGAAAGCGCCGCGGAGTTGAGCGAAACGGCGAGATCGAACGGTGGTCGTCCGAGGTACGTCCACCCCTCGATGGGGAACGCCTGCGGGATGTGCTGGCATCCGGCCAGAGCGGCGACCTGCTCGCGCGGATGCGGCTTCACGACGACGTCAAACCCGTGCTGTCGGAGCCGCTCGGCGAGGGATTCGTAGAGTTCGAGCTTCTGCGCTGTCGTGCACATCTCCAACTGATCGATCGGCTGCGTGACGATGAGCGCGGTCGGACCGTCGAGTTCGAGAGCCAGCGGTGGCTCGCCATAGAAAGCGAGGGTGAGAGCCAGCGACCGCTCGGCCGAAAGCCGGGCCATGAACCTGTCGAGCGTGATACGCGAGGCCTTGCCTCGAACCCTGGCGGGCACCAGGTCAGGGCGCACCACTTGAATCTCGTCGATCCACCGTTCCTCGCCCCAGGTCTGGAACACCGGCGACCGCCCTGCCAGCAGCCGCGGCAGGGCCCTGGCTGGCGGGACTCGGTGGCGGACATAGTTCGCGTAGCCGGAATCACGCATGACAACACGCCGAGAACGACCAGCAACCACCTTCGACAGGAAGAAGCCGGGGTTGTACACGTACGCGACGTCGAATTCTCGATCCTTGAGCATCCCTGGTGTCCATCGGTGCGGCGACAGCGGCCTGCCGCCCCGCCAGCTCAGGTTGCGCCGCAGCATCCCAGGGAAACGTTTAGGCAGCTGAGCGAACTCTTCGACCGCCGCGGCGTCCGACACCCGGACAATCCGAGCTGAGGTCAACCTCTCAAGCGACGATGAGAGCCGATCGTCGATCGGAAGATGATCGTTAATGTAGAGGATCATCGCCCCGCTGTGGCTGGCTCGACCCGCGAGGTCTGCAGCCGCAACGAGCAGGCTCGAGTAGTTGTCGCAGAGATGCGCTTCGGCACAATCACCATCGGCCACGCCCGACGCGGGGTCTGATGCTGTCACGGTCGCATTCGACGGCGCAGGCTGACACCACGCTTCCGACGATGTTGTGCAGCCGCCGCTCTTGTTTCCCCCACGATGTGAGGATATCCCGCCTATAGCTTCCCTCACGAGGCGAAAGCCTATCCCTCCTCATCACTGGCCGAGGCAGCGATTTTCCATGCATCGGCCGCAGGTGCGCCGCTTTCTGCCCCTGAGGATCATGCTTTGGCTGGGCGTCCATTCGTGTCGGGCCGCACAGCACTCGATCCTCCGCCACATCGCTCGTTGGTCCGAGGGCCCCGTCCGAACGGGGAGACTCGTAGGATCGGCCACCGTGAATGGCGCAAACGGTCGCGGCTTTCGGCCCGACGTCGAAGGTCTTCGAGCGGTTGCCGTGTGCCTTGTTGTCGCGTTCCATGCCGGACTCGCACAAACAGCCGGCGGCTTTATCGGCGTCGATGTGTTCTTCGTCCTGTCCGGTTTCCTGATCACCCGACTGCTGCTCGAAGAACGATTCCGCACGGGCACTGTCTCGCTCCCGACATTCTGGTCGAGGCGAGCCCGGCGATTGCTCCCGGCGGCATGCCTCACGCTGGTGGCCACAGTTGTCGCGGCTCAGTTCGTTCTCCCGCCACTGCAGCGTCGAACGGTAACAATCGACGGTCTGTTCTCGGGGGTCTTCCTGGCGAACTTCCGGTTCTCCGAAACGCTTGGCAACTATTTCGGCAACCAGCTGGCCCAGACCCACCCATCGCCATTTCTGCACTATTGGTCGTTGGCCGTCGAAGAGCAGTTCTACGTCCTTTGGCCGATCGCTGTCTTGCTCGCAACCCGATTCGGCCAACGCCCGAAGGTCACGCTTGGCATCGTCACTGCGTCCGCCGCGATCGGCTCGTTCGCGATCGGGGTGTGGTGGACGCCGCAACGACCGGAGGCGGCCTTCTATCTCCTCCCCGCACGTATGTGGGAACTACTGGCTGGGGCACTTCTCGCCATCGCTGGCCCTGCGATCGCCAAGGCGGCGTCTGGGCTGCGGGCGGCACTCGGATGGCTCGGCCTCCTCGGTATCGCAGTAGCGGCCATGGCGTACTCCGAGACCACGCCGTTCCCCGGCTACGCCGCGCTGCTGCCGGTGCTTGGCACTGTCGCCATCCTGGTTGCCGGTGCTGGTCAGACAGCCCGATACGGTCCTCATCGGCTCTTGGGGCTCGGCCCGTTGCAATGGATCGGTGGGATCTCTTACGCCATCTACCTATGGCACTGGCCGGTCCTTGTGCTGGTCCAAGCGCACGACCCCAGCGGCGCGCCTTTGCACCGCTTCGCTGCGATCACACTCTCCGTGGCACTGGCCTACCTGTCGACCCGCTTTGTCGAGAATCCAATCCGATTCGCGCGGTTTCTGGCCGCATCGCCAAAGCGCGGACTTGGCTTCGGCCTCGGCCTAACGACCTGCACCGTCCTATTCCTCGGCATCGCGTGGATCACACAACCCTCGTTTGACACCGGTGACGTCGCCACAGCAGTGGCGCTGGCGCCGCCGATTCCAACAACGATCGCGGATCCCAATCCCGTGAGCGAAGCGACCGACCAGCCACCAACCATCCCTGACACCACGCCGGCCCCTGTCCCCAACCTGTCCCGCCTCGCTGGACTCGAGGCCGAATTGCAGAGAATCCTCGAGGACGCTGCAACAACCACCGACGTACCGGCAAACCTGCGTCCCTCACTACTTGACGCCGCCCGCGACACTGCTCAGGTGTACTTCGACGGTTGTATCAGCCTCTTCGATAGCTCCGAAGTTCTCGACTGCCGGTACGGCTCGGTCGGAAGCGAGACGAGAATCGTTCTGTTCGGCGACAGCCACGCTGCGCACTGGTTCCCCGCTGCAGAAGTCATCGCTACAGCTCACGGGGCGGAACTGGTCGTGATCGTCAAAGGCGGATGTCCCGTTTCGGAGGTCCCATCGACGCGTGTCGATCTGGCCGAATCGTGTCCCGCCTGGCGTGCTGCTGCCATCGCGACCGTGATGGACCTGCAACCAGCAATGGTGATCGCGGCGTCCCTGTCGGGCTACACCCTGGATGAGGACCAATGGGAGAACGGTCTCACCGAGGTGCTCGACCAGCTGAATCCCTGGACGGATCGCTTGATTGTGATGCTGGACACGCCCCGACCCGCTGAATCCCCCCCGCTGTGCTTGTCCGAAAATATCCGTAGCGCTGAGGCGTGCGTGACGTCGCCGACTAACGCGATCCAGTTCGCACGCGCCGAATCCGAGCGCGCCGCCGCTGCGACCGTGAACGCCGAGATCATCGACCCGACGTCGTGGTTGTGCGGCCAGAACCTGTGCCCGGTGATCATCGGCAACACGTTGCTCTATCGCGACGGTGACCACATCACCACGGTCGCATCGCTCATGCTGGCGCCGCTCCTCGATGCTGCACTCTTCCCGTAGCTGGCCCACGAACGTCACCTCGCGCCTCAGCCCCGAAACACCATCCCGCGATAGCCCGGCGAGAAGCCTGCCGCTTCGAGCCGTGCCGCCCACGAGGTTTCCCGAACCGGCTGCCCGTCGACCTTGCTGATCTCCAGCTTTCGCAACCGGCCGTCCTTCACCAGTCGCTGGATGGCGTCGATCCAGGCGTCGTTGTCGCGGGCGCCCGGGAAGGTGATGAGCGAGCGTCCTCCTCGTTCGAGCTCCACCGCGGGGACGCCGTCGATCAACACCACGTGCGCGCCTACGGCGCGTACCGGACGACCGACGGTGTCTGGCCACGCGAGCACCGCGCCGTAGGGCTGGGCCGGATCGGTGGCGGCCAGCACCAGGGGGGGTTCGTCCGAGTCGAGATCGCGGACCGCCCGCAGCCGGTCGACGGCACCCGGGAGCGCGAACTGGGCTGCACCGAGGCCGGCGACAAAGTAACCCCGACGCACCTCACCACGCTCCTCGAGCGCCTTCAGCACGGGGTACACGCCGGCGAAGCCACCGACGACTCCTTCACTCAGCGCCGTTTCGCGGGTGAGTACGCCGTAGCGGTCGAGGAGCTGGTGTGCTTTCGCGTAAGCGGCTTCGGTCGGCGTCGCGGCAGGTTGCCGGAGCGGGGCGACAAGCGACCACCGCCCCGCTGCACTGGGAGGACCGGTCGCCGAAAGACCGCCAGGACGAGCCCGCAAACGCCGACCACCCCGCGCCGGACGCGTGGCGGCCTTCTTGCCGGTGCCACCGGAGACCAGCGAACGCAGCGGAGCGAGAGAGTCGTTGGTGACCTCGCCGGCCCACACCAGATCCCATAAAGCGGCGACCACGGTCTCGTCGTCGTACGGGAGCTCGGCCGCCTGGGCCGCACCGACCAGATCGTTCCAGAATGATGCCCCGCGGCCGGCGAGGTGGTCGCGGAGCGCGTCGTGCATCGGAGTCGCCGGCAGTTCGTCCTCGACGAGAAGCGGCGCGAGCAGCCCGACTTGATCGCGGAACATCAGGCGAACCCGGCCGTCGCCGGTGCCGACAGCCCCGGCGCCGATCCACACCACCTCACCCATTGTGCAGAGCTGGTCGAGATCGCTCGACTGGTAACCGGCCAGGCGAGTTCGCAGCACATCGGTCTCCAGCACCGAGGCAGCGATCGCGGCGCCTTGAAGCTGCCCGATCACTTCAGCGAGTCCGTCGATACCACGACGTCGGCTGCCGACGCCCTGCCACGAAGGCAGGAACCGGGCCAACGCATCGCCTTCGACCGGTTCGATCTCATGGCGCAATTTCGAGAGCGAACGACGCCGAAGTTGGCGGAGCACATCATCGTCACAGAACTCGCGCTCGGAGCCGCCAGGCCGGAACTCGCCGCGGATCAGCACCCCTTCAGAGATCAGTCGGCCGAGCGCAACCCCGATCCGATCTTCGGAGACACCGATCCAGTGGGCGACATCGCGTGCCACGAACGGGCCGTGGGTTCGGGCATAGCGACGGCAGAGATCACCAAGCGGATCGTCGACCGGGTCGGTATAGACCGCGGGCAACCCCACCGGCAGCGCGACTCCCACAGCATCACGCAGCCGGGCTGCATCGTCGGCCGCGGCGACGCATTCCTGGTCGGCGACGCGCACGTCGATCACTCGACGTTCCTCCCGCAGCTTCTGGAGCCAGTCCCCTACAGCGGCACCGTCGACGGAGCGAGCGTCGAGACCAAGGCGGTCGAGGGGACCAAGGGTTCGCAGCGCGTCATGCAGCTCGTCGGCATCACGAGCCCGTCGACCGTCGACGAGCCGTTGGAGCTCGAGTTCGAGATCGGCGAGCACGTCGGCATCAAGCAGCTCACGCAGCTCTTCGGCGCCGAGGAGATCGCGCAACAGTTCACGATCAAGCGAAAGCGCGGCAGCCCGGCGCTCCGCGATCGGCGCGTCGCCTTCGTACATGTAGACGGCGATCCAGGAGAAGAGAAGCGACTGGGCAAAGGGCGAAGCCGAGTCAGTATCGACCGCGACAGTGCGGATCTTCCGGCTCCGCAGATCTGTCATCACCTGACGCAGAGCGGGGAGATCGAAGACGTCGTTGACGCACTCGCGCGTGGCCTCGAGCAGTATCGGGAAGCTCGGGTACTTGGAGGCGACCGACAACAGATCCGCCGCGCGTTGACGCTGTTGCCACAGCGGCGTGCGCTGATCGGGGCGGCGGCGGGGCAAGAGGAGCGCCCGAGCCGAACACTCCCGAAACCGAGCCGCGAACATCGCCGTATCAGGGAGGCGAGACACGATGATGTCGTTGATCTCGTCGGGGTCGAACAACAGCTCATCGACCGGCACGCGGTCGAGCGCCTCGGGCAACCGTACGACTATGCCGTCGTCACTCCACATCAGATCGACGTCGGCCCCCCATTCCTCGCCGAGGCGCTCCTGCAGCGCCATCCCCCATGGGGCATGGACTTGCGCACCGAACGGCGTGAGGATGCAGACTCGCCAGTCGCCGATCTCGTCGCGGAAGCGCTCGATGACAATGGTGCGATCGTCGGGCACCACACCGGTCGCCGCGGCTTGGTCGGTGAGGTAGGTGAGCAGGTTCTCGGCCGCGAGTTCGTCGAGACCGTGACGTTCGCGCAACCGCGGCAGTGGGTCGTCGTCGGTGCGGATCTCGCGGACGAACGCGCCGATCGCACGCCCGAGTTCGAGCGGACGACCAGGACCATCGCCGTGCCAGAACGGCATCCGGCCGGGCTGACCGGGCGCCGGCGTGACGACCACTCGCTCGAAGGTGATGTCCTCGATACGCCACGTCGACGCGCCGAGGAGGAAGGTCTCGCCGACCCGGCTCTCGTAGACCATCTCCTCGTCGAGCTCGCCGACCCGAGTGCCGTCGGGCAGGAAGACGCCGAACAAGCCCCGGTCGGGAATGGTGCCCGCGTTGGTCACGGCCAGACGCTGCGCCCCGGCCCGCCCCCGCAGCGAACCGGTGACCCGATCCCAGACAATGCGAGGCCGAAGCTCGGAGAACTCCTCACTCGGATACGTGCCCGAAAGCAGATCGAGGATGTTGTTGAGCACCTCATCGGAGAGGTCTCCGAAGTTGGCGCACCGCCGCACGACGGCCGTCAGCTCTTCGACCGACCAGTCGTCCATTGCACACATCGCCACGATCTGCTGGGCCAGGACATCCAGCGGATTGCGAGGGAAGTAGGTCTCCTCGATCAAGCCCTGATGCATCCGATCGACCACGACCGCGGCCTCGAGGAGATCGGCTCGATGCTTCGGGAAGATCTTGCCCTTGCTCGGCGCTCCCACCTGGTGTCCGGCGCGGCCGATGCGCTGCATGCCCGACGCCACCGAACCGGGCGATGCGACTTGGATCACGAGGTCGACGGCGCCCATGTCGATTCCGAGCTCGAGTGATGAGGTGGCGACGAGGCCCTTGAGATCTCCCCGCTTGAGCTCGTCCTCCACCATCAGGCGCCGCTCCCGAGAGAGCGAGCCATGGTGCGCCTTGACCAGCTCCTCGCCCTCGGTTGCGCCCCGACCAACCTGTTCGTCTCCCGCACCGATGGCGACCCTAAGCGCGGGGGACTTGCCGTGATCCGCTGTCTCCAGCGCCAACTCGTTGAGCCGTGTCGCCAAGCGTTCCGTCAGCCGACGAGCGTTCGCGAACACGAGGGTGGAATTGTGCTCCTGAATCAGCTCCAGGAGCCGGGGATGGATCGACGGCCAGATCGACCGACGAGCCGGGGTGCCGATGGTGGCCGGCGCATCGAGCGGAACCTCAACTCGTTCGCCCAGCGAGCCCATGTCCTCGATTGGCACAACCACTTCGATCTGCAGCTCTTTGCGTGCCCCGGCATCGACCACGGTGACCGGCCGAGGCCGAGTGGTGCCGTCGGGCTCGACGGTGTTGCCCCCGAGGAAGCGGGCGATCTCGTCGAGCGGGCGCTGGGTCGCCGACAAGGCGATGCGCTGTGGAGGCTTCTCATTCAGCTCTTCCAACCGCTCGAGGGAAAACATCAAGTGTGCCCCACGCTTCGTGCCGGCCATGGCGTGGATCTCATCGATGATGACGTGCTGAACATTGGCGAGCGTCTCACGCGCCTTCGACGTGAGCATCAAGAACAGTGACTCGGGAGTGGTGATCAGAATGTCGGGCGGGTGGCGGATGAGCTGACGGCGATCGTTGCTCGAAGTGTCACCAGTCCGAATCCCAACGGTGGGCGTGTGGACCGCCTCGCCTTCGCGCTCCGCAGCAAAGCCGATCCCGCCCAGCGGTGCTCGCAGGTTCTTCTCCACATCGACGGCCAACGCCCGCAGCGGCGAAAGGTAGAGCACCCGGGTTCGAGCAATTGGATCTTCAGGAACCGGATCAGTTGCCAGTCGGTCGAGCGCCCACAAGAACGCCGACAACGTCTTGCCCGTGCCGGTCGGCGCAAGGATCAGGGTGTGATCGCCCGCGGCGATCGCCGGCCAGCCCTTGGCCTGAGGCGGGGTGGCCTCGCGAAACGTGGACGCGAACCACTGACGAACGGGCGGGGAGAACATCGCCAGTTGGTCGGCCATGCTCGGCACGCTATCGAGGCTCGACGACACCGTCCTGTCGGTATTTCCGAACAAGCCGGCCACACTGAAGGCCACGAACGCAACCGGAAGCAGTGATGGCTGAATTCACGATCTACTGCGCCCGCCGCGTGATCACGATGAACCCCGGGCTTCCGTTCGCTGAAGCCGTTGCCGTGAAGGGTGACCGCATCCTCGGCGTGGGAGATTTGGCCGAGCTCCAGACGTGGGGTGACCACACCGTCGACGAGTCGTTCCGTCACCACGTCATCACCCCAGGATTCGTCGAGGCCCACAGCCACGCGATGACCGGCGGCATGTGGAATTTCACCTATCTCGGCTACTTCGATCGGCGAGATCCAGACGGTGTGCTCTGGGCCGGGTGCAAGACAATGGCCGAAGTCGTGGCCCGGCTGCGTGAGTCCGAGTCGGCGATGACCGACCCGAGCGAACCGCTGATCGGCTGGGGCCTCGACCCGATCTACCTGAAGGGTGAGCGCCTCGTCGGGCATCACCTCGACGCGGTCAGCGAGACACGACCGATCTTCATTCAGCACGCCAGCGGTCACCTCGCCACTGTCAATACAGCATTGCTTGCCCAAGAGGAGATCACGGAGTCCAACCCGACACCCGGGATCCAACTCGGCGGCGATGGTCGGCCCAACGGTGAACTCCAAGAACCCGCCGCCATGAGCCTGGCCATCACCGCCCAGCGACGCTTCCGGGCGGATCTCTCGACCGAGGCCAGCAAGTGGAACTTCGCGTTCGAGGCCCGCAACACCGGCCACACCCTCATCACCGATCTCGGCGGTACACCGATGACGGACTCAGGCGTGGGCGCGTGGAAATCGGTAACGAGCAGCCCGGGATTCCCGGCTCGCGTTATGGTCGCCGGCTCGTTCTTCGCCACCCCGATGGACCCCGATGCGCTGGCCCAGATGGTGGTCGACCTTCGTGACAACCCGGCCAACGACAAGCTCAAGTTCGGCATCATCAAGCTTCTCCTCGACGGCTCCATCCAGGGCTTCACCGCTCGGATTTCGTGGCCCTACTACCACAACCCCCCAGAGGGCAACGCCGAGAACGGGATCTGGGTGATGCCCCCCGAGACGATGGTCGACGCGCTCGAGGCGTTCCACCGCGCCGGCCTCACCGTGCACTGCCACTGCAACGGCGACCAGGCCGCCGAGGTCTTCATCTCGGCAGTCGAGGAGGTGCTCGAACGACACCCGCGCTGGGATCACCGCCACACCGTGCAGCACTGCCAGCTCACCACCCAATCGCAGTACGCCCGGATGGCTGCGCTTGGCATGCACGCCAACATCTTCAGCAACCACATCTTCTACTGGGGCGACGAGCACGCCGCCTTCACCGTCGGCCCCGAGCGGGCAGCGCGCATGGACGCGTGCGCCACTGCCGAGCGGCTCGGTGTGCCGTTCTCGTTCCACTCGGATGCACCCATCACGCCGCTCGGGCATCTTCACGTCATGTGGTGTGCGGTCAACCGGCGAACGGCCTCCGACGCTGTGCTCGGTCCGGACGAATGCATCTCCGTCGAGACGGCCATGAAAGCCGCCACAATCGACGCCGCCCGCCAGTTGAAGCTCGACCATGAGCTCGGGTCGATTCAGGCCGGCAAGTACGCCGACTTCGCCATCCTCGACGCCAACCCCCTCGTGGTCGACCCGACGGAGCTGAAGCACATCGGCGTTTGGGGCACCGTGGTCGGCGGCGAGAAGTTCCAAGCCGGCACCAGCCGGTGATCCGATGAGCAGTGACCGAATCGCAGTCACCATCATCGGGGGCTACCTCGGCGCAGGCAAGACCACCCTGCTCAACCACCTGCTCGCCGCGGCTGACGAGCGTGTGGCGATTCTCGTCAACGACTTCGGCGAGCTCAACATCGATGCCTCACTGATCGATACGACTGCCGGCAACACCATCGCGCTACCCAACGGATGTATCTGCTGCAGCCTCGTCGACGGCTTGGGAGCGGCCATGTCCGACATCGATGAGCTCGACCCTCGCCCCGAGCGGCTGGTCATCGAAGCAAGCGGGGTCGCCGATCCAGCCGGGGTCGCGGCATTCACCCATCGCAGGGGGTATCGCCTCGATCTCGTCGTCGTGATGGTGGACGGGGAGCAGTTCGCAGAGAACGCAGCCGATGAGTACGTCGGTGAGACGGTTCGTGGCCAGCTCGCGGCCGCCGATCTCGTCGTCGTGAACAAAACCGATCTCATGGACGATGCGGCAGATTCTCGGCTCGACGAGCTCCTCGACCGGCTCGCCCCCGCCGTGCCGACCGTTCGAGCCGTGAATGCGGTCATCGATCCCGCGGTATTGCTTGACCTCACCACGCCCGCGGTTGCACCGCAGGCAGATCACCTCCACGACCACGGAGTGCCGTTCGAAACCTGGAGTTACGAGGGTGGCGTGGTCGATCTCAGCAGAGTCCGGGCCATGGCCGAGGCCCTACCACGGGCCGTCGTCCGGGCGAAAGGCATCGTCGCCACCCCCCAGGGCGCCCAGCTGTTCCAGCGCGTCGGTCCCCGCTGGTCTCTGACCGAGCAAGTCACGCTGGGGTCTGTCCCCAGCGTGACTTGTCTGGTCGTCATCGGGCTCCCCGGAGCGATCACCGAGAACTGGCTGGAAGACCAACTGGAGAACAGTCACTAGACTGTGTGCATGTCCGAGTACGAATCCCCCGAATGGCATCCGGCGTTCGAGGAGTACTGCGAGACCATCTACGAGCTCGGTGAGGACGACGTAAGCGTCATCCAGGCCCGCATCGCCGAACGGATCGACGTCAGCCGACCCGCAGTATCGGAGATGATGACGCGCATGGAGGCCGAGGGCCTGATCACCCGCAGCCGTCGGGAGATCCTGCTGACAGAATCCGGGCAGCAGTTGGCAGAAACCGTCGTGCGCCGCCACCGCCTGGCCGAATGCTTCCTCACCGACATCCTCGGATTGTCCTGGGCTGACGCCCATCAGGAGGCCGGCAAGTGGGAGCACGTGATCTCCCCCCTCGTCGAGAAGGCGATGATGTCTCGCCTCGACGATCCCACCACCTGCCCACACGGCAATCCGATTCCCGGCACCGCCTATGTGGCCCCCGCCCTGGTGACCCTCGACTCGATCACGGTCGGCGACGAGTTCGTCGTCGAACGCATCCCCGAAGAACTCGAGTTCACCGACGGCATGCTCGACTTCCTCGAACACGCGTCGATCGTTCCCGGTTCTCGCGGCACGGTGCTCTCATCCTCCCCGGATGGCACCACCACGCTCGACATCGGCGATGCGCCCGTCGGTGTGGGCGGTTTTGCCGCAGCACGAATCCTGGTCGTCGCGTCCTGAGGCCTGCTCGCCGACCTGCTAGTGGTGCTCGATGCGACGGATCACCACAACCCACGTGAGCACCGCGCTGAGGGCCACCAAAACAAGGCTCGCAACCGCCCCCTGAGCGAGGGCGCCGCGCTGCTCGGCACTCCAGATCTCGGTGGCGAGCGTGTCGAAGCCGATCGGCGCGAGAAGCAGCGTGGCGGGCAGCTCCTTCATGGTCGAAAGCATGACGATTCCGGCGCCGGCGAGGAGGCCAGGGGTCATCAGCGGGACCTCGACGCTGAAGAATCTGCGAACGCGGCCCGCGCCGAGCGTGGCCGCGGCGTCGCCCAGACGCCGCGGCACCGCGTCGACGGCAACCTGGGCCGCGCGGGTGGCCTGGGCACCGAAGTGCAAGACGTAGGCGATGATCAGGAGGGGAAGCGTCTGGTACCAGCGGTTCAACAACGGTGTATCGATCGCCCAGAACACGAGGGACAGGGCGATGACGACACCGGGGAGAGCAAAGCCGGTGACAACCATCGAGTTCGCCACCCCGGCCACACGACTGCGGTAACGCGAAATGGTCCAGGCCAGCGGCAGAACCACAGCGATGGCGACGAGTGCCGTGATGAGGCCGGCCTCGGCGGTGTGCAATGTGGGGCCGACGAGATCGCCCATGTCGGTGGCCAGCCCGACCGTGGTCGTGTCGGCCGTCATCCCCCGCCATGCCCAGAAGCCAAGAACCGCAACGGGTCCGGCCAGCGCGTTCCCGAGGAATCCGCCGACCACCACAACCGCGGGCCAACGCCATCGGCCCAGCGGTACGATCAACGACTCACGCGAGCGAACCACTTCGATTCGTCGGCGTCGACGGTCGAGGGATCGTTCGGCGATCACCACGATGAGTGCCACCCCGCCGAGCACCAGCGACAACCCCATGGCCCGGGGCTGGTCAAAGAGCTTGTCGGCGAAGATCTGTTCGGTCAGCGTGTCGTAGCCGAGCAAGGCGACGGCGCCGAAATCGCTGATTGCGTAGAGGAAGACGAGGAGCGTGCCGGCCCAGATCGCACTCGACGCCTGCGGCAGCACCACCGAGCGAAACACGGCAAGCGGGCTTCGACCCAGGAGCCGCGCCGACTCCTCGAGGCTGGGTGGGAGCGACGCCAGGCGGGCCGCCACCGGAAGGTAGACGTAGGGGTAGGTGAAGAGAGTGAGCACCAGCCACGCCCCGCGGAAACCGCGCATGTCGGGAAGGCTGTGGATGCCGAGCGGCGTCAGCAACTCCTGCACCAATCCTCCGCTGGCGAAACCGGCCAGAAGCGCCGTGGCACCGACGAAGCTCGGGAAAACCAGGGGCACCGGCGCCAGGAGCCGCCAGACCCGACGGCCGGGAAGGTCACAGCGAACGGTGAGCCACGCCAGGCCGGTGCCGATCACCGCAGCGCTGAGCGCCACTGCGACTCCGAGCCGAAGCGACTGGCTGAGCGGGCGCAGCGTGTCGGCGTCGACAAGGACCGACCCGAGGTCGGTGCCGAGATCAACGTTGCGCCAAACGACATACGCGAGGGGGCCGAGAAACACGAGCCCGATCGCCACCGCCGCGGCGGTGAGGCCGAACGGGGCGCGGACTGAGCTACTGCTCAATGCCGCTTTCACGGATGAGGTCAATCGTGCCGGTGAGGCCGTCACCGAGTAGGTCGTAGTCGATGGTGTCGGCGGCATAGCCGCTGAGCGCGGGCAGGCCGTCGGGAGCGGCAACGCCATCGAGCAGCGGATACTCCTGCGTCTCTGCCGCGAATGTGGTCTGGGCATCAACACTCAAGAGGTACCGAAGCAATTCCTCGCCGGCAGCCCCGGACTCTGATGCGGCCAGAACCGCACCGCCGGTGACGATCACGAGCGAACCCACGTCGCCGGCCGGAAGGAAGTGGTTGACGCTGCTGACCGACGGGTCGGCTTCCAGTGCCCGCAGGTTGTAGTAGTGGTTGACGAGACCCATCTCGACCTCGCCACGACCGACCGCCTCGACGATGGCAGAGTTCTTCGGGTAGTTCGGGGCGCCGTTCGCGGCGAGTCCCTCCAGCCAGGCTGATGTGGCTTCATCGCCGAGTTCGCTGCGCATTGCGGTCACGAAGTCTTGGAATGATCCGTTGGTCGGCGCCACCGCCACCCGGCCTGCATAGTCGGCACCGGACAGCTCGAGCACGGACGTGGGGAGATCGGCGACATCGACGAGATCAGAGTTGTAGACCACCACTCGGACGCGGCCGCTCAACCCGACCCACGTGCCGTCGCTCGCCGCGAATCCCGGGTCGACAAGACCGAGCAGATCGTCGGGAAGCGGGGCCAGCCGGTCTTCACCGGCCAAGAGCCCGAGCGCGCCCGGGCTCTGCGAAATGAAGACATCGGCAGGTGTGTTGTCGCCCTCGGTCTGGATCAGTAGCGCGAGTTCGGCAGAGTCGGCGTAGCGAACATCGACCTCGATGCCCGAGGATGCCGTGAAGGCATCGATCAGCGGCTGGACGAGCTCCTCGTCGCGACCGGAGTACACGGTGATCGGCCCGGAGCCAGCGGAGGACTCGGAATCGGAGTCACTGCCGCACGCGGTGGCCAGGACTGCGAATACGACGAGAACGGGGGTGAGAAATCGACGAAGGGAACTGTTGGTCATGCTCACATCATAACGGATGTCAAGTATCCCTAACATGAGACTTTCGTCACTTCTTGGCTGGACGGGCATAGGCGACACTCGCCGCTCCCGAGTGACGAACACTGACCGAATCGCCGACGGCGAACCGAGGGGCGCCAGTCGTGCGACTGCGAACCTCGACGCCTGAGGCAAAGCGGACCATGGTGACAGCGTCGTGGCCGTAGTACTCGATGGCCACCACCTCACCGTCGCCGTGAGGTTCGACCACCACCTCTTCAGGGCGAATGAGCACGTCGACGTCGCCGAGCGTTTTGTCCTGTAGCGGCACACGACCGATCGCGGTCGAGGCACAATCACCACGACCCTCGCCGGGCAGAACATCGGCGTCGCCGACAAAACGGGCGAGCCACGGGTCGACGGGGTGAGCGTAGAGCTGGGCCGGCGAGGCGTGCTGCACGACCTTCCCATCACGCATGACTGCCACCTCATCGCCGAGCACAAACGCCTCGTCCTGATCGTGGGTGACGAATACCGCCGTTATCTCGAGGTGGCGAAGGAGCCGAGCGACGTCAGCACGAACGTCGGCGCGCAGGTTGGTGTCGAGACTCGAGAAAGGTTCGTCGAGCAGAAGGACCGACGGCTTGGGCGCCAGTGCCCGGGCCAACGCAACCCGCTGCTGCTGACCACCCGACAGAGAACCGGGCATGCGGTCGGCGAGATCGCCAATGCCAACCATGTCGAGCAGGTCCGCGACGTGAGACGTCGCGCGCGCTTGGCGACGGTTCCCAAAGGAGAACCGGCCACGCTGGTCGGCCGAGAGCCCGTACGCCACGTTGGTGGCAACGGTGAGATGAGGGAAAAGCGCCCAGTCCTGGAACACGAGGCCCACGCCTCGGCTCTCCGGCGGAGCATGGAAGGAGAGGGCGGCCACGACACGATCACCGATGCGAATCTCACCCTCGTCGATTCGCTGGAGACCGGCAAGCGACCGCAAGAGGGTGGTCTTGCCACAACCACTCGGGCCGAGCACGGCAACCTGCGAACCGGGCGAGGCGGCAAAGTCGACGGCGCGAAGAACCGGACCGCCATCAAGGGATACGGAAACCGACTCTGCCGAGATGCCAGCGGCACCAAGTGCCATGTCAGGCATGCCTTACACGCTACCGGTTCGAATCAGGCGCCAACCACCTGGGGCGGCGACGTCACCACATACTCGGTGCCGGGTTTCGCCTTGCCGCCACCGAGTTGGCCACACTTGATGCTGGGCACCGACCGACCGAGACCCACGCCGACCGTCCATTTCAGCTCGCCGGCGCCCACCGTGCACCGCCAGCCGTCGCCGTCGGCTCCGACCTCGGCGTCGACTTCGACCGTGCGGTCGAGTTCGTCGAATACCCAATCGTCGACAAGCGCCAACACGGCTGCTTCCGCGACTTGGCCCGGCCCATCGGCGCCGATCCAACCGCGGCAACGTTCGGCCACCGAAGCCGGCGAACCGGCCCGGTCGAGGATGCCGACCATCTCATCGAGGTCGAACTGACCCCACATCCGACCATCGGGAAGGGTGATCCCGGTCGGGGCGAAGCGATGACCGCCGGTATGGGAGACCTGCCGTACCGAGACCCCGGGACGAACGGCTTCGATCTCGCCCGCCATCGCGGTGCCCCGAGATCCACAACACACGTCGTGGGAACCCTGTGTGCAGATCAAGAGTTCGGCGATCGGGACAGGAACGTCGACCACCGTTTGTGGCGACGCCTCCAAGCCCTCGAGCAGCAACAAAGAGAGGAGATCGCGCACCAAACCGGGGGTGCAGCGGTGTTCGACGCGCTCGAGCTGGCCGGATCCGGCAACCCGTCGGTGCACCACGACCTTCGCGACATCTGCACGCTCATCACCGACGGCGGCAAGGACCCGTACACGACGGCCGACTTCACCCGCAGCCATGACCCATTCGGGCACCGCGGTGAACCCGTCGGCCGCCCAGACCGGTTTCGGCCACGGGCGGGGCACGTCGACAACGATGATCTCGTCTACAAAAAGTGCAGACCCACCTGGCCGCAACTCGATCTCCTCGGCATGAACCGCGCACCGCGGCGAGTCATCGGCGGCAGGGAGAAGCGACGTGTCGAACATGTCTATTCCTGTAGGACGTCGGGAAGCGGCTCTGAATGCACAACAGCGACACGCTTGGTCGCGCGAGTGAGCGCGACATAGAGAGAACGTACTCCCTGTCGTTCCTCGCGAATGATCCGGGCCGGCTCCACCACGACGGCAGAATCGACCTCCAGGCCCTTGACGAGGCGCACCGGCACAAGCGTGATCTGCTGATCGAGCCCGTGACGGTTGGCGCCGCCGAACGGAAGTCGATGGGCCTCGAAGAGTTCGCGGACGGGAGCCACAAGGGAGTCGGGCACGATCACGGCCACGTTGCCCTCGACAACCGCACCCAATTCTGAGCGCACAACATCCACCAGCTGCTCGCCGGCCGCGGATGCGACCTGCACGAGGCGTGGCGGATCACCGTCGTCGCGCACCGGTCGCGGCGGGCGAAGACCGGGGGCCGCCAGAGGGAGAACCTGGTTGGCAAGGGTCATCGCCGGGCCGGGGATGCGATAGCCAATCGTGAGTTCGCGATGCTGTACCTCACGCTTGTCGGGGAGTTGGGCGAGCACGCTCCCCCAGCCGTCGTTCGCCCATGCACCAGTGGCCTGGGCGATGTCGCCAACGACCGTCATCGACCCGTTGAGCGATCGACGCGAGACCATCCGCAGCTCCATCGGCGCGAGGTCCTGCGCTTCGTCGATGCAGATGTGGCCGTAGGTACGGACCGCGTCGGCGTTGCGCTTGCCCGGGCGGAACCCGAGCAGAGCCCGCGCCTCGTCGAGCAATGGAACATCGTGGAATCGCCAGATCACCTCGTCGGCATGACGGGCGCGGGTTCGGTGCAGGAGAAGGATCTCGTCCTCTGCGAAGATGCCGCCGTTCCTGCCTCGATTCGCCGAGCGCAGCAACGCTTGTGATCCGTACAGGTCGTGCAGCAGATGAGCGGGTGTGAGCACTGGCCACATCCAGTCGAGCGCTTCTCGGATCGGGAGTTCGTTGCCGAGCTGTTCGCTGACCGTTGTTGCGTCCACCGGCTTGCGAGCGCTGGCCGCGAGCTTCTGGAAGAAGAGCTCCTCGACGACCTTGCGACCGGAGTTGTGACCGCGGGACCGGCGACGAGCCTCTCCAACGATCCAACGACTCTCATCAGCCGACAGGTGGAGGCGCTGGAGACCGAACCCGATGACGAGGTCCTCGCGCAGCGGACGCTGCCGATCGGCAACTGCGCGCGCCAGTACCTTAATCATGCGCAGATCGCCCTTGACGGAGGCCGTCGATTCATTGTCGAGCTTGTCGACCCGAACCCGGGGACGGAGAAGATCGGCGAGCACGGCGATCTCGACGCCGGCCTCGCCGAGAGACGGCAGAACCTGCTCGATGTAGGCCAGGAACAGTCGGTTCGGGCCGATGACCAACACGCCTTGACCCTCGAGCGGGAACCGATGGGTGTACAGCAGATACGCGGCGCGATGCAGCGCTACCACGGTCTTGCCCGTGCCCGGGCCACCCTGCACCAGCAACACGCCCGGCATCGGAGCGCGGATGATCTCATCCTGCTCGCCCTGGATCGTGGCGACGATGTCGCCAAGTCGACCGGTGCGCGAGGCCTCGATCGCGGCGATGAGCGCACCCTGACCACGAACCTGGGGCTCGGGCCGGGCGTGGGCGAGATCACCGAACAGTTCATCGTCGATCCCGAGCAGGGTTTGGCCGCGGGTGGCGAAGTGCCGGCGCCGTTCGATGCCCATGGGCTCACGGCCCGTCGCTCGGTAGAACGGCTCGGCCACCGGAGCGCGCCAATCAACGACCACCGGGTCCTGCTCGCGGTCCCAAACCCCGAGGCGGCCGATGTAGAAGCGTTCCCCCGTACCAGCGGGATCGATGCGGCCGAAGACCAGCGAACGATCACCGAGGTTGAGCTGGCTGAGACGCTGAAGCACGCTCTCGACGATCGATTCGCGCTCATGACGCGCCTGCGTCGTGCCGCCCGCCGACGGGGCGTAGTTGGACGTCATTCGGTTCGCGCGCTCGCGCGACTCGTCCAGGCATACATACGCGAAGTCGAGGTACGCCTGTTCGGCGTCAAGCTCAGGGTGACGATCGGACACTCGGTCGGACTCCCGGGAAGGGGGGAACATTTCATGGTATCGGCCGGTCCGGGCTGCCCCGACTCCCGATCGACCGTCGAATGAGTACCCTGCGTTCCCATGTTCTCGGTAGGAGTCGTGTGCAGCGCAGGCGGTTGGCGCGGCGACCCGTGGCACAGCGGCGTCATCGATCAGATTCACGCTTCCACGGGTTGGGATGCGCGCCGCGCCGATCTACTCATCGGCACCTCGGCCGGCAGCTTCACGAGTACGGCATTGCGGGCCGGAATCGGTCCGATCGACCTCGCAGCCCGCCATGAGGGCGGCACGATCTCAGCAGAGGGACAAGCGATCATCGACCGCATCGTCACCCCCTACGAGGAACCGGCCGAGTCACGGGACTGGCGCCCCTCGTCGCTGGCGATGTCGGCGCGCGCCATGTGGCCGCCGTGGAACTCCGACCCTGTGCGCTTTGCCTTCGGCGGAATTCCCCGCGGCACGCTGAACGGCGGCGCCATCGCCACCCGGATCAACGAACTCCTTCCCGACGGCTGGCCCGAGCAGCCGACATGGATCGTCGCGGTGCGCAGCAACGACGGACGTCGTGTGGTCTTTGGTCGTGACGACGTGCGCGGCACCGTCGGCCAGGCCTGTCAGGCCTCCTCGGCCATTCCTGCCGTCTACCAGCCCGTGACGATCGGCGAGCGCGACTACATCGATGGCGCCGTCCATTCCGCCACAAACGCAGATCTTGCCGCCATGGCCGGGTTCGACCTCGTGATCGTGTCGTCGGTGATGACGGCCACGGCCGACAGCCGAAGCTGGCTTCGTGATCCGAAGCGCAACTGGTTCGCCAAGAAACTCGACGAAGAGGTCGAAGCGATCCGTTCTCGGGGCACTGCCGTGGTCGTCGTCGAACCCGACGGCGAGACGTTGGCGCACTTCGACGAGATCGACACCACCGCTCGCGGATCGATGGTCTCTCTGGGCCGGCAAGCCGCCGAGCGGGTCTTGGCCGGGCGAGACGGCGACACGATTCGAGCGCTCATCCAGCGCGCCGCCGACTAGCACAGCCGGCTTCAGCAGCTTCCGGTGGTGCCGGGTCGGTCCGGGATCGACGGATCGACCACCTCGATGTGCACATGCGGGTTCGCCGGTGTCGCCGTGAACTCATCAACTTGTGACTCGAACGGCAGCACCCGGGCGTTCGTGCCGATCAGCGTGACGCCCGCTTCGAGAACATCACCGACACCGACCTGCAAACCTTCGAAGTGGAAGATCTTGACTTCCCAGCCGGGATGATCGGTCGGGTCGATCACGATGAAGTGATCTGTGTGATCGCAATACAGCGTGTAGCTGCCGGCTCGCACAACGGTGCCGCTGACGGGTGAGCGGATCTCCGCATCCGGCGCCACCACGATGTCGGCCGCGGTGCGAGACCCAGTCCCGCGGCCACGTGACTCCATCGTGACGTAGCGGGGGATGCCGTCGAGGGTGGACATCTGCCGCGAGCCGTCGTGGCCCGACTCATGGAACCCGATGTACTCCACGCGGCTCGCGGGGAGAAAGAGCGCGAGCCCAAGTGCCGTGGCAAACGATTCGTAGTTCTGTTCGGTGTACTCCAGCGGGACCGGCGCCCGCGTGGTCGTGGTGGTCGTGGTGGTCGTGCTCGTCGTTGTCGTGCTCGTCGTTGAAGTCGTCGACGTAGTGCTCGTCGTTGAAGTCGTCGACGTGGTGGTCGGTGTGGTCGTCGACGACGTGGCGGTCGATGCGGTCGTCGAGGTCGTGGAGGAGGTCGTCGGCGAGCTGGTGGAAGACGTGTCGACTGCGGCGGCGTCCGCGGCGAGGTCGACGCCTGCTGTGCCGCAACTCGCCGCCAACAGAGCGGAAACGACGAGCGCGGTGATGATCAGAGCCGGTCCGCGAGCCACACCCAAACGGTACTTCCCCGATCGCAGCATCGGCAGGCAGCAGCGTTAGCGTGAAACCGTGAACGGCCGATTCGACGACCATCCCTTCATTCGTGCGTGCCGCGGACTGCCCCACGATCGTGTGCCGGTGTGGTTCATGCGTCAGGCCGGGCGCTCGCTGCCGGAGTACCGAGCGATCCGGGGCACCGGCACAATCCTCGATGCGATCGCCGACCCTGATCTGTCGACCGAGATCACTCTCCAACCAGTCCGGCGCTACGGCGTGGACGCCGCGATCCTCTACTCCGACATCGTGGTGCCGGCCCATGCGGTCGGTTTCGGGCTCACCGTCACTCCTGGCGTTGGCCCGGAGGTCGAGCATCCGTTCATGTCGGAGGCCGACCTCGAGCGGCTGCGCCCCCTCGACCCCGAAGCCGACACACCCTACGTACTCGAAACAGTGCGTCAGCTCGTGGCCGAGCTCGATGTGCCACTGATCGGGTTTGCCGGCGCGCCGTTCACCGTGGCGAGCTATCTCGTCGAAGGCCGCCCGTCGCGTGACCACCTCACCACCAAGTCGCTGATGTTCGCCAACGAGCCACTGTGGCACGCACTGTGCGACCGGCTCGCCGACATGGCCATCACCTCGCTTCGCTCACAGATCGACAACGGCGCTTCGGCCGTCCAGTTGTTCGATTCCTGGGCCGGCGCTCTCTCCCCGGCGCAATACCGCCGCTACGTGTATCCACACTCGGCCAAGGTCATGGCCGGCGTGGCCGACACGGGCGTGCCCCGCATTCACTTCGGCGTCACCACGGGTGAGCTTCTGCCGCTGATGGGTGAGGTCGGCGCCGACGTGGTGGGTGTCGACTGGCGAGTGCCGTTGGCCAGCGCCCGCGAACGAGTCGCACCCGGCACATCACTGCAAGGCAACCTCGACCCCACCGTCGCCTTTGCTGGTGCCGACATCGCATGCGCCGCCGCTCGAGCCGTCCTGGTCGACAATGCGGGGCACCCGGGTCACATCTTCAATCTCGGCCATGGCGTCATGCCTGCCACCGACCCCGACGTCCTCACCGAGGTCGTCAAGACCGTCCACGAAGAGGGCATGGTCAACGCCACATAGGCCGGCCAACACGAAAGGGACGTGCCATGAGTTCCCCCGTAGTCGTCGTTGGCGGCGGCATCACCGGTCTCGCCGCGGCGTACGACCTCGTGCAGCAGGGCCGTGCGGTCGTCCTCCTCGAATCGGACTCGCGTCTCGGCGGGAAGATAGACGCCGGGCCCGTGGATGGCGCCGGCCTCCCATTCGACGTCGACATGGCAGCGGATGGTTTCCTCGCTCGACAGCCCGAAGTCGTCGGTCTTTGTCACGAACTCGGACTTGGCGACCAGCTAGTCGCTCCATCGGGAGCCCGGGCCTACATCTGGTTCGACGGAGCGCTTCGAACCATCCCTGCGCCTTCGGTGCTCGGTGTCCCCTTCGAGGTGGCGTCGATCGAAGCAAGCGACCTGATCAGCTCCGCGGGGGCTGCTGACTTCGCGGCTCGCATCGACAAGGCCGCTGACCCGTTGGTCGGCGATGCAACGGTTGGCGCGGTGCTCCGACCGCGGGTCGGCGACGAAGTCTTCGAACGGCTCGTCGATCCGCTGCTCGGCGGCATCAATGCCGGCGAAGCAGACCGGCTCAGCATCGAGTTGGGAGCCGCGCAGCTCGCCGACGCCGCGCGCGCTGGTGGCTCGCTTCGAGCAGCCCTTCGAGCCCAGGTCGATGCCGCGCTCGCGGCCGCGGCGGGCCCGGTCTTCAACGGTCTGGAAGGCGGGAATCACAAGCTCATCGATGCGCTGGCTGCCGCTCTCGGCGATCGAGCCCGCACCGGCACCGCTGCGGAACGCCTCGAGCGCACCGCCGTCGGGTGGCGCGTCTGGGCCGGAGGCCAGGCCATAGACGCCAGCCGAGTGATTCTCGCAACACCCGGTTGGGTCACCGCCGGGCTCATCGCCCCCTACGCACCCGAGGCCGCGGCCGTACTCGCCGGTATCAGCTACGGCGACGCGATCCTTGTCACGTTCGTGATCGAAAAAACGCAGATCGCCAACCCTCTCCAGGGCTCGGGCTTCCTCGTTCCCCGCAGCCAAGGTCTCCTGATGACCGCCTGCTCGTGGTCCTCCTCGAAGTGGGCGCACTACGACGACGGCACCCACGCGATCCTTCGGGTCTCCGCTGGACGCAGCGACGATCGGCGGTGGCTCGACATGACCGAAGCCGGGGTCGTCGCCACGCTGCGCCAAGAACTGGTCACCACGATCGGCCTCGATGGAGAGCCGGTCGCCCGGGTCACGCCGTGGCGCCAATCGCTTCCCCAGTACCGACCGGGCCACCTTGATCGCTGCGCCGACATCGATGCTCAACTCGCCGGCGATGCGCCCGGACTCACGGTCACCGGAGCCCAGATGCGGGGCCTCGGCTTGCCGGCGTGCGTCCGCCAGGGCCGAGCCGCCGCCCAAACGTGACTGGCGGTTCTTTTTACGCCATCCCCCACCGGTGTGACTTCAGCCACAATATTGCGGTTGTGTGACGTTTTGCGTCTAGCTTTTTGAGAGCTGAAACGGCGGCGGTGACCATCCTGCCAACTGCCGGCGACCAACCAGTCGCTGAAACGGTCACCAGAGACGCCAGAACGGGAACTTTCCCGAGGAGGCAGCACCTCATGTCAACCAAACTGCGAATCATTTCGCTCGCGCTCGGAACCTTGATCCTCGCCTCGTCCTGCACGGTCGAAGAGATCGTCCAATACCTCGACTCCACCGAAGAGTTCCGCGATGTCCTCACTGTTGAAGAACTCGCCCGGCTGCGCCACTGCGAGTCCACCGACAACTACGAGGCCATCTCTCGGTCCGGCACCTACCGCGGTGCGTACCAGTTCGACCAGACGACTTGGGACGACGTCGCGGGGCGGCATTTCGAGTGGCTGGTGGGAATCGACCCGATCGATGTCGACCCGTGGTGGCAAGACTCGATGACCCGTGCGCTCTGGAGCGAGCGAGGCAGCCAACCATGGCCGATCTGTGGCACAAAGGTCTGACCAGCGCTTCCGGAAAACCGGGGTGTCACCGCCACCGCCCGTAGTCTCCAAACAAGAACAATATTGTGAGAGTCTGGCCGCCGTGACCGACGAACCGACCGGGGAACTCCTGCTCCCAATCCTTGCCAAAGACACTGGCCCGGCTCGCGAATGGGCAGCCGCGGCGCAAGCCGATCAAGTTGCGGCGCCGCCTGATCTCCCCCAAGGCGACACCCATCTCAATGTCACCCGCACGTTTTGCTTTGTCGACCTCAGCGGCTTCACGGCCTACACCCGGGCCAAGGGGCCCCACGCCGCGGTACGACTGCTCGGCGAGTTCCGACAGGTCACGCGCAACGTTGCCGCCAAGCGCGGTGTGCGAGTGGCCAAGTGGCTGGGTGATGGCGTGATGGTGGTCGGCACCGAACCGACCCCCACGATCGCATTCGGTGCTCATCTGGTGCACCACTTCCGCAACAGCGGCCTGAAAGTTCGCGTCGGCATCGCCACCGGCATCGCCCTGCTGTTCGAAGGTGACGACTACATCGGCGAGCCGGTGAATCTCGCGGCCAAGCTCTGTTCGGCCGCAGAACCCGGCGAGATGCTCGCGGTCACCGACACGACCAATCTCCCCAGTTGGGTGCGGTCCGAGCAGGACATCTCCGTACGAATCAAAGGCATCGGATCGGTGGGCGGCGTCCACCGCCTCAAGCTCGCGATCTGATGAACCGGTCTTCGGTCCGGTCGATCGCTGCCGGCCTCCTCCTCGCCGCCGCGATCCCGCCGTGGGGCTGGTGGCCGCTCGGGATGATCGGCATCGCGATCTGGTTCCGGTCGATCGAGGGAGTCGCCGGCCGTACGCGTTTCTGGCGTTCATTGCTCACCGGACTGGCCTGGTCGATTCCCACCACCATCTGGATGTTCGACCTCACGCCCGCCGGTTGGCCGGTATCGGTGATCATCTTCTCGGTCTTCCTCGCTCTGGCCGGGTTGCTGACGCCCGCGGAGGGGCGCCTCCGATCCGTTGCCTTCGTCGCCGCAATCGTGTTGATGGAACTGATCCGCTGGAACTGGCCGTTCGGCGGAACCCCGATCGGCACCTTCGCCATGGCCGGGGTCGCAACCCCATTCGCCATGAGTGCGCGACTCTTCGGCTCGCCGCTGCTGGCCGCAATCCTCGTCGTCGCGTCGATCGCGGTCGCCGAAGCGAAACGCCGCGAATGGCGGCCGGCGGCGATCGCGGCCGGCATCGTCGTGGCGGCGACCATCGGCGGTCATCTCGGCGGCTCCCTCTTCGTCGATCAGGGCGAATCGATCGACGTGGCCGTGGTTCAAGGCGGCGGACCCCAGAACACACGAGCGGACCTGTGCACGACCCGTGCGGTGTTCGAACGCCACATGGAGGCGAGCGAATCAATCGACCGCGACGTGGATCTGGTGCTGTGGCCCGAAGACGTCGTGCACCCCGCATCCGACGCCGCCATCACTCCCGACCGATGCGACCAGGCCCTTCTCCGCCTCGCCGAAGCCACCGACCGACTCGCCCGCCTGGCGACCGACCTCGATGCAGTCGTGGTGAGCGGATGGTTCGAGCAAGCCGAAGACGGCACCGCGAATCTCAACTACTCGATCGCTCAGTCACCCGATGGCACGGTCACCGGCCGCTACGACAAGGTGCGTCTCGTGCCCTTCGGCGAGTTCGTGCCGATGCGCTCCTTGATCGAGCGGTTCAGCGGCGAACTCCCCGCCCGCGACGTGCGATCAGGCACCGGCGAGGCCGTGCTTCAAACCGACGTCGGCCCACTCGGCGTCTCCATCTCGTGGGAGATCTTCTTCGATCATCGAGCCCGCGACGCCATCGGCAACGGCGGCGAAGTACTCCTCAACCCCACCAACGGATCGAGCTACTGGCTCACCATCGTGCAGAGCCAACAGATCGCCGCGAGCCGTCTTCGAGCGTTCGAGACCGACCGATGGGTACTCCAGGCCGCACCGACCGGGTTCTCCGCGATCATCTCGCCTGATGCCGAGGTCATCGAGCGCACCGGGGTCGGTGAGCAGCGGGTGCTCTACGCCACGATCGAGCGGCGCACGGGCCGCACCCCCGCAGTTGCGCTGGGTGGCTGGCCGATATTCGTTTTCGCGCTCGTGACGCTCGGCGCCACGTGGGGCCCGACGTTGCGGCGGCGGATCAGACCTCGATCGACAGCGTGATCGGGCCGTCGTTCACCAGCTCCACAGCCATCTCCGCCCCGAACCTTCCCGTCGCCACCGTGGCTCCGAGCGAACGCAACTCGGCGACCACCGCATCGACCAACGGTTCAGCCTGCTCGGGGCGCGCCGCGTCGGTGTACCCCGGTCGGCGCCCCTTGCGCGTGTCGCCGTAGAGAGTGAACTGGCTCACCACCAGCACCTCGCGCGAGGCGTCAGCGAGCGATACGTTCATCACCCCGTTGGCATCGTCGAAGATACGAAGATTCCAGAGCTTGTCGGCCAATTTCGCCGCGTGGGCCGGCGTGTCGTCGTGAGTCACGCCGACGAGCACCAGCGACCCGGCCGCGATCTCACCCACGATGTCGTCACCGACCGTGACCTTGGCCCGACTCACCCGCTGCACCAGTCCTCGCACCGCCCCGAGGGTACCGGGCGGCCCCAACGCACACTGGGGTCTGCCGTCGCAGCGAGAGCGCTGTCCCCATGTGCGTTAGCGTTGGCCATGACCTCAACTGTGTTTTCCGGTGGACGGATCTTCGACGGAACCGGCAGCGCGCCCGAAGAGGGCGACGTCCGGGTGGTGGACGGCAGGATCGCCGAGGTCGGCGTCGGACTCGAGGGTGACCATGAGATCGATGTCAGCGGCAAGACGATCTTCCCGGGGTTCTTCGACTGTCACGTCCATCTCACGATGACGACGATCGACACCGTCGAACGTCTCAACACGCCGTTGTCGTACCGCTTCTACCAATCCATCCACAACATGCAGACGACGCTCAACGCCGGCATCACGAGCGTGCGCGACGCGTCCGGCGCCGACCTCGGTGTCAAACGAGCGGTCGACAACGGTCTGGTCCCCGGCCCACGCATGCAGATCTCCATCGCCATGTTGTCGCAGACCGGAGGGCACGGGGACGGCCACGTGCTCTGCGGAGCCGAACTGAAGGTGCCGTACCCCGGAGGCCCGAGCGGCGTGGTCGACGGGCCCGATGAGATGCGGAAGCGCGTTCGAGAGCTGATTCGCGAGGGCGCAACCGTGATCAAGGTCGCCACCAGCGGCGGCGTGTTGTCACCGATCAGCGATCCGACCCGCGGCCATCTTCGCGACGCCGAACTCGAGGTGCTGGTCGAGGAGGCCACCGCGGCCGGCCTGCATGTGATGGCTCACGCTCAGGCCACCGACGGCATCAAGGCTGCGATCCGCAGCGGTATTCGTTCCATCGAGCACGGCATCTATCTCGACGATGAGGCGGTCCAGATGATGCTCGACCGCGGCACGTACCTCGTCCCCACACTGCTCGCTCCGCGTATGGTCGTCGAGGCCGCCGACGGTGGTTCGCGGCTCAGTGACCGGGTGCTCGAGAAGGTCCACATGGTGATCGAAGCCCACACGGACTCGATCAGCCGAGCAATCGCCGCCGGAGTCAAGATCGCCATGGGAACCGACAGCGGGGTCGGCCCTCACGGCCAGAACCTCCGAGAACTGGGTCTCATGGTCGACGCCGGCCTCACACCCAGCCAAGCCCTTGTGGCCACAACAAAGACGGCCGCCGAACTCCTCGGCGTCGAAGACGACCTGGGCACCATCCAGGAAGGCAAGCTCGCCGACCTGGTCGTGGTCGACGGCGACCCACTCGACGTCAGCCGGTTGCAGGCCAACATCGTCAGCGTCTACAAGGGCGGAGAACTGGTCGGGCCCGTCTGAAAGCGGTTCTAACGCACACTGGGGTCTGTCCCCAGTGTGCGTTAGGCCTGCCGCGGTGGTGTACGGCGTAAGTGCGGGCAGACTTGTTGCCTCTTTGACCGAAACGGTCGCCCCTGGAAGCCTGGTATCTCATGTCTGCGGCCCCCTACATCCCCCCACGCGATGACGCGCCGCTTCGCATCGCGCTGCTGACCTACCGCGGCAAGCCCCACGTCGGCGGCCAGGGCGTCTATGTGCGCCATCTTTCGAAGGCCCTCGTCGACCTGGGCCACGCTGTCGAAGTGCTCGGTGGTCAGCCGTACCCGATTCTCGACGAGCGAGTCCCGCTGGTCGAGCTTCCGAGCCTCGACATCTGGGCCGACCCTCACCCCATGCGCAAACCGCGCCTATGGGAGTGGAAGGACTGGACCGATGCCGTAGAGCACATTTCGTTCAACACGGGATCATTTTCTGAGCCGTTGGCGTTCAGTCTTCGGGCGTGGAAGCACCTGCACACCCGGCGTGATGACTTCGATCTGATCCAGGATAACCAGACGCTGGGGTGGGGCATTCTCAAGCTCCATCAGGAGGGGTGGCCCATCCTCGAGACGATCCATCATCCGATCACCGTCGATCGGCGGCTTGAACTCGAGCATGCACGTGGCTGGTCGGAGCGCTGGGGAAAGCGACGCTGGTACTCCTTCACCAAGATGCAGACGCACGTCGCCAAACGGATGCCGCGGATCATGTCGGTGAGCGAGTCGTCGAAAGCCGACATCTCCACTGACCACAACGTCGACCTCGACAAAATCCACGTCGTCCCCGTCGGCGTCGACCCCGATCTCTTCCTCCCGGTCGCGGGCGTCGAGCGTCGACCTGGTCACCTGGTGACCACCGCGTCGGCTGACGTGGCAATGAAGGGCCTCAAGTACCTGCTCGAAGCCGTGGCCAAGCTCCGCACCGAGCGACACATGGAGCTCACGATCATCGGCACGCGCCGCCCCGATTCGCATGCCAGCCAGACCATGACCGATCTCGGGTTGGACGACTGTGTGAACTTCGTGTCCGGTGTGCCGGACGAACGAATCGTCGAGCTCTACAGCGAAGCCGAACTCGCCGTCGTGCCGTCGCTGTACGAGGGGTTCTCGCTACCCGCCATCGAGGCCATGTCGTGTGGCGTGGCCCTGGTGGCCACCACCGGTGGCGCCCTCCCCGAAGTCGGCGGCAAGCACGGCGAAACCTGCTTCCTCACCACGCCGGGCGACAGCGAGGCGCTCGCGTCCACAATTCGGGATGCACTCGACAATCCTGAGTTGCGGGCCAAGGTCGGCGCCCAGGGTCGCGAGCGGGTGAAGAACCAGTGGTCGTGGCGCCACACCGCCATCAGCACGGTCGAGCAGTATCGCGAGGTGCTTGCCGACCACGCCACCCGTATGAATGGCGAGGCCAACAACCGTTCGCGGCTCTCCGGCGCCGTCCGGATGAATGGGGAGGCCAACAACCGTTCGCGGATCTCCGGCGCCGTCCGGAGCGAGGAATAGTGCTCACCGTCGACTACGACCGCCTCGGACTACGGGCCGGCGATCGTCTCCTCGATCTCGGCTGCGGTTTTGGCCGCCACACCTACGAAGCCCTCGTCCGTGGCGCCCATGTCGTCAGCTGTGACATGGCGCTGCCCGAGCTCGAGCAGGTCCGCGACACGGAGCCGGAGCTGATCGACAACGGCTTCTTTGACCGTGAACTGAGCCACACCCAGGTCCAGGGCGACGGCACCCGCCTGCCCTTCGCCGACAACAGCTTCGACAAGGTCATCGCCTCCGAGGTGCTCGAACATGTGCCCGACGACATCGCCGCCTACGACGAGCTCATGCGGGTGACCAAGCCCGGCGGCACGGTGGCGGTCACCATCCCCGCTCGCTTCCCCGAGCGCGTTTGCTGGAAGCTCAGCTCCGACTACCACGCCCCCGCCGCTGAGGGCGGCCACGTCCGGATCTACAGCGAAGCCGAAGTGCGCTCCAAACTCTCCGGTGCCGGACTCGACCCCGTCGGCTCGCACAAGGCGCACGCCCTGCACTCCCCCTATTGGTGGTTGCGCTGCGTCGTTGGCGTCAACAACGAGATCGACGACAACTGGTCGGTGCGCACCTACAACCAGCTCCTCGAGTGGGACATCATGAAACAGCCGTGGATCACCCGCGCGGCCGAGAAGATGCTCAACCCCGTGCTCGGCAAGAGCCTGGTCGTCTACGCCGACAAGTCGCCGCTGCGTACCCCCGCACCCACGGCCGGACAAGCCGCTCATGCTGCCTGAGGTTCCCGGCATTCTCACTGCGGCCGAGGTCCGACTCACCGCGGATCACATCGCCGAGTGGCAGCTGCCCGACGGCATGATCCCGTGGTACCCGGGCGGTCACGCCGACCCGTGGAATCACGTTGAAGCCGCGATCGCGTTGGCGATCGGCGAGCGACGCGCCGAAGCCGAGGCCGCGTACCAATGGTTGGCCGACCTCCAACGAGACGATGGCGGCTGGCATCAGTACTACATCAACGGCGAGGTCGAGCAGGACAAACTCGATGCCAACGTCATCGCGTACGTCGCGGCCGGCACCTGGCATCACTTCCTGCTCTATCGAGACCAGGGATTCCTCGAGACGATGTGGCCGGTGGTCGGCAAGGCGATCGACTTTGTTCTCGACCTTCAGCAGCCTCGCGGCGAGATTCTGTGGGCCCGCCACCCCGACGGCACTCCGTGGTCGTTCGCATTGCTCACTGGATCCTCGTCGATTGCTCACTCGCTTCGCTGCGCCATCGCGATCGCTCAGGAGCTCGGTGAAGAACGGCCCGACTGGGAACTCTCACTCGGCCAACTCGCGCACGCCATCCGCCACGAACCCGACACCGCATTTTCACCAAAGCATCGCTGGGCGATGGACTGGTATTACCCCGTGCTCTCCGGCGTGGTCAGCGGCGAAGCCGGCCGCGAACGTCTCAACGACCGTCTCGCCACGTTCTTGCTGCCCGACGAAGGCATTCGGTGTGTCAGCGATCGGCCGTGGGTCACGGCCGCGGAGACCTGCGAATGCGCGCTCGCCTTCCTCGGTGTCGGCGACCGCGAAACGGCGCTGATGCTGTTCACCGCCGCCCAGCGGCTCCGCGAGCCTGACGGTCGCTACATCACCGGCAAGGTCCACCCGCAGGGCGACATGTTTCCGGCGGACGAGCGATCGACCTACAGCGCCGCGGCGGTCGTGCTCACGGCCGAAGCGCTCGATGGTTCATCGCCGGCCGCCCGGCTCTTCGCCGACCACACGTTCCTGCCGCCGATCATCGACATCGACCCGATCAACCGAGACCAACACGTCCGGGATTGAGCTAGTCGACAGTCGGATCAGGGGTCCAGCGAGCCGGCAGCAACCGGACAACGACCCACCCATCGTCAACCTGGCGCACGGAGATCGGCCTCGGCATCATGCGGGCGAGAGCCCGAGCCTCCTCAACCGAATCGGCCCGGGCCACGACATGCTCATCGCTCGGCCGATCCTCGAGCCGGGCAGCGCGCCCCGATGCAGTTTCATTCCGAACTGATGCTGTGTTTCGTGTGCTCAGATTCATCCCGCTCAACCCCGCCTCGATCGGAAAGATCCACCCGGATCCGACCTCTATCAGTTAGGTCGGCGGGACCTTCGGCCGCGTTGAGTGAGTCGATTCCAGGGGCCCATGCCTCGTGGCAGGTTGCTCTAGCGCCCTAGGCCAAAGGGCCCACGTGAGACGCGTTTGATCCGTGACAAGTGTCAGCCGGACGACGAAACGATCCGGCGCAGTGTCCGCAGCGAGCCCGTCACACCGACCTCTTCGAACTCTCCGGACTCCAGAGCCCGGAGGTAGATCTCGTACGGCGGGCGACCACCGTCGGCTGGATCGGGGAACACATCGTGGATCAGGAGGATGCCGCCGACTGCGACGTGCGGAACCCAGGTGTCGTAGTCGCGATGAGCGGGTTCGGAGCCGTGGCCGCCGTCGATGAACAGGAGCGCCAATGGGGTGGACCACACTGAGCCGACCGTCGGCGAATCGCCGACCAGCGCGACCACGGTGTCTTCGAGTCCGGCGTCGTGAATCGTTCGACGAAAGACCGGCAGTGTGTCCATCTTGGCGACCGCGGGGTCAACCAGATCGGCTTCGTGGTGCTCCCACCCAACCTGGTTCTCCTCGGAGCCCCGGTGGTGATCGAGCGCAAACAGCACTCTCCCCGACCTCTGGGCGGCGGCGCCGAGATAGACCGCGGACTTACCGCAGTAGCTCCCCACTTCGAGGAACGGGCCATCGACCTCAACGGCGGCGGCCGCTGCGTTCAACGCCAGACCCTCGTCCGAAGGCATGAAACCGCGGGCGGCTTCGGCGTGCGCGAGGAGTTCTGGGTCCATCCCCGGAGGGTAATGGTCGGGTGGGTCAGACTGTTTCGGGCTCGACACCCGGGTGGGTGACCTTCCACATGAGCCGATCGAGCACGAGGTACTTGGCCACCCAAACGACGCCGTATGCGCCCAAGCTCGCAAGCATCAACACCGGAGTCGAATCGGTGGCTCGGTCAGCGAACCCGACCACGACAAGCGCAAAGGCGAGGCCTATGGCGCTCATGATCCAGAACGGCAGGACCTCGCTGCGGAGGCTGTCAGGTCCCTTCTGTTTCCAGACCCAGCGCTTGCTCAGGATGTAGGCCGGAATGGCGGACAGCATCGCCGACCAAAACTGCGAAACGACTCCGCTGAGATCCAGGACGGCGAGACAGAACGCCAAGATGCTCTGTCCGACGATCACGTTGACGACGGACACGCTGCAGTAGCGGAGCACCTTGCCGCCGTGATCGGCAACAAGCTGCGCAAGCTGGCTCGGGGCTTCGCCGGCAGTGGACACAGGAGCAGAGGTTAACGTCATCCTCGTTCTTGTCGGCCGAACCATGACGGGAGTTGACCCCCGGCTTCGACATCGTGCGGGCATGATGGGGAGATGTCCGACCCCGTCGCCACCCTGCTCGGCCTGCTCGATCTCGAACCAATCGAGGTCAACATCTTCCGCGGGACACAACCCGACGAAAAACGTCAGCGCACCTTCGGCGGCCTGGTCGCCGGCCAGGCGCTTGTGGCCGCGGCGCGAACGGTCGATGACGATCGTCCGGTCCATTCGCTCCATGCGTACTTCCTGCGCCCTGGCGATCCCCTGGTTCCGATCCTGTACGAGGTCGACCGCATCCGGGACGGCCGCTCCTTCACCACCCGACGGGTTGTGGCGATCCAACACGGCCGGGCGATCTTTCACATGTCCGCTTCGTTCCATGCTCGTGAAGAGGGCTTCGAGCATGGCGACCCGATGCCTGACGTGCCGCGGCCCGAGACGTTGCCGACCCGGGCCGAGCGGTTTGCCGCCGCGGGCGAGATCGACACCAGCGGAATGGCAGCCCTCGACATTCGTTACATCACCGCCGATCCATTCAATCGAGACAAGCCATTGCCGCCCAACCAGCAGGTCTGGCTCCATACGCCCGGCGACCTTCCCGACGATCAGGTGCTCCACACCTGCCTGCTCACCTACGCGTCCGACATGTCGCTGCTCGACGCCACAACGCTTCCCCATGGCCGCGGCAACCACGATCTGATGATGGCCAGCCTCGATCACGCCATGTGGTTTCACGGCGACTTTCGCGCCGACGAGTGGCTTCTCTACGACCAGCACACACCTGCCGCTTCTGGTGGCCGGGGTCTGGCGACCGGCCGAGTGTTCACCCACGACGGCCGCATGATCGCGTCGGTGGTCCAAGAGGGGCTGATCCGGCCGATCTCGAAGTGAACCGCCTCTACGCCGCGCTGGCACTCGCCGTCATGGTCGCCGGATGCGCAAGCGATGACCCGACACCGTCCACCGAGGCCCACACAACCGTGCCGTCGGTGACAACGACCGATGCGGACGTGGAACCGGCGTCAACCGTCGCCGCGGAACCGCCCGAGACAACCTCGGCCCCGAGCACGACCATCGCGCCGCCACTCTTTGGTGATCTCGATTCGGTCGAGATCGCCGCCGAAGAGGTGGCGGTGCTCGCTGAACCGATCGACGCAGCGGTGGCCGCGAACGGTGAATGGTGGATCGCCCAGCGAGGCGGTCAGATCCTCGTTGTCGATCCTCAGAGCGGCGAAATCGGTCCCACCATCATCGACATCGGCGATGACACCAGTGCCGCCGGCGAGCGCGGACTCCTCGGGATTGCCGCCGACGACACCGGCCTCTACGTCAACTACACCGACCTGGCGGGTACCACGCACGTCGACGGATGGCCGCTCGATGAATCCGGACGACCGCTTCCGGACCAACAGCGCAGCCTCCTCGTCATCGAGCAACCCTTCTCCAACCACAACGGTGGGGGCCTCGAGATCAGCTCCGCGGACGGCCACCTGTACATCGGTGTCGGTGACGGAGGCTCCGGCGGTGACCCGCTCGGTTCGGGGCAGGACACCGACACGTTGCTCGGCGCGATCCTTCGGATCGACCCAACGCTCGAGGCCGCCGACCCCTACGCCATCCCCGACGACAACCCCTTCGCCGGCGGCGGTGGTGCCGCCGAGATCTTTGCGTTCGGTGTACGAAACCCGTGGCGAATCTCGTTCGATCATGCGACCAACGACCTCTGGGTGGCCGACGTCGGCCAGAACGAGGTGGAGGAGATCACCCTCCTACTCGGGGCCAATGAATCCGGGCGCGGGGCCAACCTCGGCTGGAACCTTCGCGAAGGGACCCAGGAGTATTCGGGCGAACGCCCGGCCGGGAATGTCGAGCCGGTCTATGAGTACCGTCACAGCGGCACCCCGAGTGGATGCAGCATCTCTGGCGGGCACGTCTACCGCGGTGGAGCGATCCCGGATCTGACCGGCAGCTTCCTGTTCGGCGACTACTGCACGAGCAGAATCTGGGCCGTTTCGACAGCCGAGGGTGATGTGCGATTCCGCGATCTCGACCTCCCGGTCCCCGGACTGGCCCTCGTCGGCTTTGCCGTCGATCCCGGCGGCGAGCTCGTTGCCATCTCGCTCAACGGTCCGATCAGCCGGCTCGTTGCCGGCTGAACCGCCCGCGGCGCGATCACCATCCACGCCCCCACGGGTGGCGTCGACAAACGTGAGCCCGTGTACATTCGCGCCGCGATCATCGCCGGCATCCTCGCCCCGTTCGTCACCATCGGTGTGGCGGCGTGCGGTGAGGGCCAACGCGCCACTCTCGTCCCCGAGGAGACGCTCGCCGCGGTCAGCTCCACGACCACGGCCACCACCACCACCGCCCCGGTCACCACCACGACCCTCCCCCCGATCCCCGACGGCGTGGCCGCCCCCGACGGGCGGCGGTACCCCGGCATTCCAGCGGACGCGGTCGGAGTCGCGGAGCGACTCGTGGAGATCGAATGGTTGGTGCGTGGTACACCGTTCGAGAATTCGAAGTTCGGCGACTACGCACACGAGCAGCAGATGCTCTACCGCTATCTGGGTCGCCATCCTGAGATCCACCCGACCCTGTGGGAGATCGTTCCCGCCGGCCTCGTGCCTTCCGTCGAGCTCCAGCTCGCCGGTCGATTGTCGATTGCCGGTATCCCCAGCGGCGAGCCACCGGTCAACGTGCCGGCCTGGGAGATCATCGAACCGCTGGAGGCCGACGAACTCCTGACGATCTACCAGCAGGCCGCGGCTGACACAGGCATCGACTGGACGTTCCTCGCCGCGATCAACCTCCTCGAGACCGGCTTCGGTCGCATCGACGGCCTGTCGACGGCCGGGGCACAGGGGCCGATGCAGTTCTTGCCCACCACGTGGGAAGAGGTGAGCGACGGCGACATCACCGACCCATACGACGCAATCCCCGCGGCTGCCCGCTACCTGGTTCGGCGAGGCGGACCCGAAGACATGCAGCGAGCGCTGTGGGGCTACAACAATACCGACTACTACGTCGCGGCAGTGTCGGCCTACGCCGAGCTCTTCGAATCCGACATCGCCAGCTTCTACGCGGCCCACGCGTGGGAGGTCCACTACTCGGCCGCGATCGGCGACCTGTGGCTTCCGGTCGGATACCGACTCGAGGAGGCCACACCGGCGGCTGACTATCTCGACGACGCTCCGTGGTCCGCCCCGCCCCCACCTCCGGCGCAATAGCGTGGCGCCATGAGCGACAGTACCTCCAGCGATCAGGTCTCCAGCGATCAGGTCTCCAGCGATCGGGCCGTCGAGGTCTCCATCGCCACCGAGATCACCGACGAGATCGTCGATGCCTTCGCGCGGCTCACCCCGCAGCTGTCGAGGTCGAACCCGCCGCCGACCCGCGAGATTCTCGAGGAGATCGTCGACTCCGAGGCGTCGATGCTTTTCATCGCACGCGACCACACCGGCGTTCTGGGCACTCTGACCCTTGTCCTTTTCCGGATCCCCACCGGGCGTCGAGCATGGATCGAGGACGTGATCGTCGATGAAGCGGCGCGCGGAAAGGGAGTCGGTCGCCTCGTCAACGAAGCCGCCATCGCCTACGCGTTCGAGGCGGGAGCCGTCACGGTCGACCTGACATCACGACCGTCCCGGGAAGCCGCCAACCGGCTCTACCAGCGCATCGGTTTCGTGCCGCGCGACACCAACGTCTACCGCTACAGCAAGCCGACCCAACTCGAGTCGTAGCGCTCAGCTTCGGGGGCGGTGTTCTGTCCCCGCGCCGGCGGTGATGAAGAGCACTGTGGCGGGTCCGTCGGCGACGTCGACATCCGCGGTGTGCCAGACCCCCGGCTCGTTGATCACACCTTGGCCGTCGGTGATCGTCGTCTGCACGATGGAGCCGTCGAGCAGTTCCTGGGTCAACGTGATTCGGCCGCTGACACACAGCACGACCTCATGGCCGAGAGGATGCATCTCCCACATCGCCCACGACTCATCGAAGCTGCCCAGCGAAACGAGCCGGCCTTCGGTGCCGTCATCACCGTGGCGGGCCGCATAGCCCTCGTACCAGGTCATGTCGGTCATCGGTGGTTCGACGACTGCGGAAGCTCCGAGACCCAGGTGGAGCGGAGTCGCGGTCATGTCGAAAGCGCCGGGGGGTAGCGGGTCGCTCATGGGCCAGAGCTTCGCACACCGCCACCGTCGGCGCAGACGGCGAGTGCTAGACCAAGCTCCATGACTGAGCTGGCTTCGCCCCAGACCATGCCCACCAACGTGTGCGTCGTGGTGCTCGATTCGCTCAACCGGCACATGCTCGGCAGCTACGGCGGAACGGAGTTCGAGACGCCGAACCTCGATCGATTCGCAGCCGAACGAGCGACCCGGTTCACCCGCCACGTCACGGGTTCGCTGCCGTGCATGCCTGCCCGCCACGACATTCTCGTCGGTGCGCTCGACTTCCTCTGGAAGCCGTGGGGTTCGATCGAGTTGTGGGAGCAACCGATCACCCGGGTCCTCGGTGCGCAAGGTGTCACCTCGATGCTCGTGACCGATCATCCGCACCTCTTCGAGGTCGGGGGCGAGAACTACCACACCGATTTCGGTGGCTGGGACTATGTCCGCGGGCATGAGGGCGACCTCTGGCGGACCCATGCCGACCCTTCGTGGGTCGGGTCACCGGCGATGCCGGCACGAGCCGGCGACTGGTGGACACGAAAGCAGTACGGCGACGTCGGGTTGCGGCGCGGATACGACCGATCACGAACGTTCTTCCGAGAGGAGCTCGATTATCCCGGTCCCCGCACGATGACCGAGGCGGCTCGGTTCCTGCGAGAGGCCACCCCTCACCACGACAGCTGGTTCCTGTTCGTCGACGAGTTCGATCCGCACGAGCCATTCGACACGCCAGCGCCGTGGGCCGGCAAATACCACGACGGGCCGTGGGACGACGACTGGATCATCTGGCCCCCGTACGCGGTTGGTGCGCAGGCCGACGGAACGCTGAGTGCGGCCGAAGGCCGCCATGTTCGAGCCAACTACGGCGCCAAGCTCTCGATGATCGATCACTGGTTCGGCTCTGTGCTCGACGCGTTCGACGAGCAGGGGCTGTGGGACGACACTGCGCTGATCCTGTGCACCGACCACGGTCACTACCTGGGGGAGGAGCGCGGCGATCGAGATATTTGGGGTAAGCCGAGCGTCCCCCAATTCGAGCCCCTCGGCCACACCCCGCTGCTCGTTCACTGGCCAGGCCGGCCAGGGGGTCAGACCTGCGACGCCCTCACCACCAACGTCGACCTGTTTGCCACGATCGCCGATGCCTACGGCGTCAGGGTCGACCATCGCACTCACGGTTCATCGCTGGTTCCGCTACTCACCGGCGGGGCCACAACTATTCGCGACTGGGCAATCGGCGGCGTCTACGGGAACTGGGTTCAGATCACCGACGGCGTCCGCAAGTACGCCCGCTCATCGGCAGGGGACAACTTCCCACTCTCGATGTGGTCAAATCGCTGGAGCACGATGCCGGTTCACATTTCTGGCTACGGGAAACTCCCCATGCCCGACGATCGAGCCGTGCTCGACCGAATGCCCGGTTCAACCGTCCCCGTGATCCGCCAGCCGTTCCAGGCCGGTGACATGCTTCCGTTCTGGGTCGGCCGCCACAACGCCGATGATCACCACCTGTACCGGCTCGACATCGACCCCGACGAGCAGGAGAATCGTGCGGGTGAGGCAGTCGAGCGAGAGATGACAGACATGTTGCGGACTGCGCTCACCGAAATCGATGCGCCGCTTGAACAGCTCCAACGCCTGGGAATCGCTTGATTCCAGGGTTCCGGACAATGTTTCACGAATTGGTGGCCTGTATGTCAGTTTCATGACGGACTCAGCCATCGGCTCATGCCTATAGTGGTGTCCGCGGGAACGATTGGCGCTGCCCCCACGGCGCTCAAGGAGATCTCAACGTGGATACGAAGCAACACGCCGGCGGCTACTTGTTGGCCAATGGTGCGACCCGCACGGAAGCTGACAAGCTTCGCGAAGCGAACCCCGGTTCAGTCGCGAGCCGCAACGCCGACGGCACCTACCGCGTCACGCAAGCCCGCTGACCATTCGCTACCGATAGCGTTACGGGGTGTCTGCCCTTCCGCCACCCGGCGAGCATCTCGAATGGCTCACGCCGAAGCCCGAGCTCCGCGACCCAGTCCTGATCGTCGCCTTCGAAGGTTGGAACGACGCCGGCGATGCCGCCACGATCGCCGCCGGGCACCTCGCTGAACGCCTCGATGCCAAGCCCGTCGCGCAGATCGATCCCGAAGTCTTCTACGACTTCAGCACGATCCGGCCAATCGTTCACCTCGACCATGAACGTCAGCGTTCACTGACCTGGCCGACGAACCAACTCCTCGCCGCAAAGGTCCCCGCCGCAACACGCGATGTCGTCATTCTGGTCGGGATTGAACCGCAGCTCCGTTGGCGGGCATTCTGCGAGACCGTCGTGTCGGCCGCACGCGAACTCGGTGTCAGCACAGTCCTCACACTTGGGGCCCTGCTGAGTGACGTGCCTCATTCTCGTCCTGTCGACATCTACGGTGCCACCGACGATGAAGAGTTGATGGCGTCGCTCAACCTGTCGCGCTCGTCGTATGAGGGCCCCACCGGCATCGTCGGTGTGTTGTCGACCACCTGCCGAAACGAGGGTTTCACCACCGTGTCGTTCTGGGCCGCGGTGCCGTCGTATGTCCCTGGCGCCCCGTCACCGAAAGCGGGTCTCGCACTCGTGCACCGCACGTCGGAATTGCTCGCCACATCGCTCTACGTCACCGACCTCGAGATCTCCGCAGCTTCCTACGAACGCCAGATCGACGAGCTGATCGCCGAAGACGAAGACACTGCGGCCTACGTCGCCGACCTCGAAGAGGCGTGGGACGCTGAGGACGAAGAAGAGGATCTCGCCGATGACCCCGAACTCCTCGTCGCCGAAGTCGAAGACTTCCTGCGCGACTCCAACGAGTAGGACTCCCGGCGGGAAGTGGGCCGGGGTCAGAGCTGGGTGGTGATCCAGGCGATGACCTCGTCGAGGATGTCGAGGCCGACGGGTTCGTTGAAGACTTCGTGGCCGAGGCCGTCGTAGACGATTCGGTGGGCGCCGAGCGCCTCGAGCGGTTCAGAAGCCCACACTGGCACGAGCTTGTCGTTGCGGCCGTGAACGCACATGGTGGGCACGGTGAGCGAGCCGAGTCGTTCCTGGGTGAACTCAATGGCACCGAAGAGTTCGAGCCCGATCGAGATCGTGGCGAAGTCGGTGCGGAGAGGATCATCCATGAACTTCTCGCCGACGGCGATGTCGGACGCGAACATGGTGGCATCCATATCATCGGCGATCTCGAATCCGGGAGACACCTTGCGGATCATCGGGCCGAGCTTCTTGAGCATCTTCAGCTTGCCGTCCACTTCGACGCCGAGCGCGGGGCCCGAGAGCACGAGCAGATCCGGGAGCGGACGTTCGTCGAGGCAGTAGCTGGCGGCAATGAGCCCGCCCATCGAGTGTCCGAGCATCACGGTCGGCAATCCGAAGGAGTGAACTTCGGCCAGCTGGTCCTCGACATCGTCCAGGAACTGAGACCACGAGTCGAGGTAGGCGCGGCGGCCACCTGACTGCCCGTAACCCCGGTGGTCGATGCCCACGACCTCGAAGCCCGCTGCAGCGAGGTGATCGCCGACGTGCTCGTAGCGACCCGAGTGCTCGCCGATGCCGTGCAACAAGAGCACGGCACCCTTCGCGTCACTCTCGGGCCGCCAGCGGCGCCGAAGCTGAATCAGTCCGTCGCGGGTTGTACCGTGATCGATCAATGCGGGCATGAGAACTCCTGGGTTACGCGTCGCCGCCGCGCCAGGGCGTGCGACGGGGCAAGTCGAACTGAACCGCAACGTCCTCGCCATTGATGGCAGCGAACGCGTGCTCGGCCCATAGGTCGAGGGGGGCGGTGGGCTCGGGGATGTCGTCGGGGCCGAAGAAGCCGACATCGGCGCACTCGAGCGGATGCGGGGTGAGCTGCCCGCCCGTCATCTTGCAAAGGAACACGATGGAGATGAGGGGGATGCGTGTGAAGCCGCGTCGTTGACCATCGAGGATGGCGATCGGGCGGATGACTTCGCACTCGATCCCGGTCTCCTCCTTCACCTCTTTGACGACGACCTCTGACGGCGAATAGCCCACATCGGCCCAGCCAGTCGGGTAGAGCCAGATGCCCGAATCTGCTCGCTGCACGAGCAGGAGTTCGCCGGCCTCGTTGCCGACGACGGCGCCCACTGTGACCTTCGGCGTGACGTAACCGGCGACGCCGGCGCCAACCCGGTCCAGCCACTCGTCGACCTGGACGTCAGGCTGCAAACCACCGTGGGTGTGCTGACGAATGTCAGCCGCGATCGCCAGAACCTCTTCGAATCGCTCTTGTTCGTACAGGCTTTCCGTGAAACCGAGTCCGGTCTGGGCGACGGCCGACAATGATTCCGCCCAACGCAGCAGATCGCGTTCGGTGGCCGGGCGCTCAGTCATCCGCCGACCCTACCCAACGCGGAGGCGGGACTACGCGTCAGAACGGATCGCGGACAGCACAGCCATTTCGATCTCGGCGAGGTACTCGGCGTCGAGCACTTTCTTGCCATCGGGCCCGCGGACGTAGAAGGAGTCGATGACGTCGTCGCCGAGCGTCTGGACCTTCGCGCGCACGATGTTGAGGTCCAATTCGACGAACGCGCGCGTGACACGAAACAGAAAGCCGATCGAGTCCGGCCCGCGGACCTCGAGCACTGTTGCCGTCGATGAGGTTTCGTTGTCGACCACAACCTTCGGCTCGGCCGGCTGAGCGGTGGTGACCCGTTGATACCGATAGGTGCGGGCGCGGCGCAGGAGACGAGCGGTGATGGCCAGACGGCGGCGAAGTGCCAACCTCACGTCATCGGTCACTCGGTCGGGTCGCTCCTCCAGGCCGATTCCGCCGCCGACACGCACTTCCTGAAGCGCCCATGACCCTTCGGTGTGGAGGTTGGCTCCAAGGATCTCGACACCGTGCAGCGCAAGCGCGCCGGAGACGCGGCTGAATGCGCCCGGTCGGTCCGGCGTGACGACGAGGAGGCGATGATCGACAAGACGCACAACCTCTTCACCGGCCTCGAGCAAGGCCAGATGCTCCGGCTGAGGGAACGCCGGGGCTACATCGCTCGGCGACCCACCCGTGAGGTAGCGGGTCGTGCGCTCCGCCAGCTCTCTCACCAGCTCGGCCTTCCACGGGCCCCAAGCGGACGGGCTCGTGGCGATCGAGTCCGCTTCGGTGAGGGCGGCGAGCAGTTCGAGGGTGCCGACGGATCCGATCTCCTCGGCCACAAACCGGACCGTCCCCTCGTCGTCGAGATCGCGTCGACTCGCGACATCAGGAAGTAGGAGATGATGTCGAACCATCGCCTCGAGCGTCTCAACGTCCGTGTGGTCGTAACCCATTCGCACGGCGATGCGCTGCACGAGCTCGACGCCGACGACGCTGTGATCGCCCGGGTACCCCTTGCCGATGTCGTGGAACAGAGCGCCCAGAACGAGAAGGTCCGGCCGCTCGACCCGATCAGCGAGTCGGGCAGCCTCAGCCGCCGCTTCGAAGAGGTGCCGGTCGACCGTGAACCGGTGATAGGCGTTGCGCTGTGGTCGACTGCGGTTGGGCGCCCATTCGGGGAGGATGCGGGTGACGAGATCGACTTGATCGAGCCCTTCCATGACCGGGATTGCGCTCTTCCCCTCGAGCAGGAGGTCGACGAACAACTCGCGAGCCTCGTCGGGCCACGGGTCACACAGCCGAGCATTCGATTCGGCAAGACGGTCGAGCACATCGCGTTCGATGAAGGCATCGTGACGAGCTGCCACGAGTGCGACTCGAAGCGGCAGCACAGGGTCGTGATGGACGTCGGCCTCGGGTGCGAGGTGAAGCGTTTCGTCCACGATCTGTATGCCGTGGCCGAGTGATCGGGTCGTGCGGCGCCAGCGGCGACTGGTACTGCGCACATGGATGCGATGCATTACTGCGTCGAGGACCCACGAGACAGTGCGGCCTGCGGCGGCAACATCAGCCATCAGGTCATCGGCGTCGGCGTACTTGAGCACCGACGCCACCTCGTCCTGGTCTTGGAGGAGAAGCTGGTTGGATGCTCGCCCGGTGGAACGGTGCAGCTCCATGCGCACCGACATGAGCGTTTCGTGCGGGCCGATGACCCCGGCTCGCTCGGAGTCCTTGAGCAGCGACGGGTCAGCGAGATCCACCCAGTGGAGAATATGGAGATCGCGAAGACCGCCCTGCGACATCTTGAGGTCGGGTTCGAGCAGGAAGGCAACCTCACCTGACGTGGCGTGGCGTTCCCGCGAGTTCTCGCCGATGCGGGACAGCATCCGATCGGCGCTCTCGCGCCACTGCCGCAACGAGAGCTCAGCAAGTTCGTCGACGAGTGAAGCCGACCCACCGATGAGTCGAATGTCGAGAAGCGACGTGGCCGTGTCGAGGTCATCGGCGGCGAGGGCGATCGCCTCGTCGATCGTTCGAACCGCATGGCCGAGCTTCATTCCGGTGTCCCAGATCGGGTACCAGATCGCTTCGGCCACCTCGGCAACCGCTCCAGAGCCGTCGTGGATCAGGAGGAGATCGAGATCGCTACCCAGACTGAGATCGGCACGCCCGTAACCGCCGACGGCAGCAAGCGCGACGCCTTTCTTGTCGCCGACCCCGTCGACGACCGACTTGAGCCAGGCGTCGACCTCGGCGGTGTAGGCCCGCGAGAGTGCCGCACCGACCAGGGAGGAGTCGGCCAGGACGGCAGAGGTGGCGGGAATGGCGTTCACGGTGTTGAGAGTACCGACCGATGTCAGTCGACGTAGGCCGCTTCCGCGTGCTGTGTGAGGTCGAGGCCGATTCGCTCGTCGTCATGGGACACCCGCAGGCCGATCGTGGCATCAAGGATCTTGGCGATTGCGAAGGTCACCACAAACGAGAAGATGAGCACCGAACCGATGGCGACGACCTGGCTGACCACGAGACCGGCATCACCAAAGAAGAGGCCGTCGGTTCCTCCGATGCGAGCATCAGCGAACAACCCGAGGAGAACACCACCGACGATTCCGCCGACCATGTGCACGCCAACGACGTCGAGCGAGTCGTCATAGCCATACTTGGTCTTGAGCTGGATGGCGAAGTAGCAGCAGACCGAAGCGGCGAAGCCGAAGATGATCGGCGAGAGGCCACCTACATAGCCGGCCGCCGGTGTGATGGCGACGAGGCCGGCAACGATGCCAGAGGCCCCGCCGAGAGTTGTGGCGTGACCATCACGAAGACGCTCGACGACGAGCCAACCGATCATTCCTGCCGATGCCGCAATGAAGGTGTTGAGCAGGGCTTGCACGGCTTGGTCGTTGGCCGCGAACGCTGAACCCGCGTTGAAGCCGAACCAGCCGAACCAGAGAATGCCGGCTCCGAGCATCACGTACACGAGGTTGTGCGGTGGCATGGCCGTTTGCGGCCAACCGGCCCGCTTTCCGAGCACGAGCACGAGGGCGAGCGCTGCGACACCGGCGTTGATATGGATGGCGGTGCCGCCCGCGAAGTCGATGGCCGCAGGGTTGAGCTTGGTGTGGTGCCAGCCGGTGTACACCCAGTAGGTCACCGGGGTGTAGACGAGGATCGACCAGATCGGCACGAAGACCATCCA
>JAJCXZ010000036.1 GCA_029263175.1 Acidimicrobiales bacterium
AGGCACGCCACGATCTCGAGATCGTTCTCCATCGCGAGGTAGCAGTTGGCGAGGGTCTGAGCCTCGATGCCCTGAGCCGCATCGACCACCAGGATCACGCTCTCGCATGCGGCCAGCGATCGGCTGACCTCGTAGCCGAAGTCGACGTGACCGGGGGTGTCGATCAGGTTGATGACGTGGTCATGCCAGTCGAGGCGCACCGATTGCAGCTTGATCGTGATGCCGCGCTCGCGCTCCAGATCCATCGAATCCAGGTACTGGGCACGCATGTCACGGGCGTCGACCGCGCCGGTGAGTTCGAGCATTCGATCGGCCAGGGTTGACTTGCCATGATCGATGTGCGCGATGATCGAAGTGTTGCGAATGCGCTGCAGGTCCATCGTGTCCTGAGGGTAGCGACCGAAGCACCTGTCGAGAGGGTGCGATCCGGTGCCGTAGCCCGATATCCTGCTCCGTCGGCCAGTTCAGGCCGTGAGATCGCATGAAGCAGTAGGAACGTCGTGGCAAACATCAAGTCGCAGATCAAGCGCAATCGTCAGACCGAGAAGCGCAACCTCGCGAATCGCAAGACTCGCTCGGAGATCCTCACCCGCACCAAGTCAGCCGAAGCCGCACTCGATGCCGGCTCCGATGATGCCGCCGAGACCGTCAAGGCCGCCATCAAGCGCCTCGACAAGAGCGTCGGCAAGGGCATCATGCACAAGAACAAGGCTGCTCGGAAGAAGAGCCAGCTGGCAAAGCGCCTCGCTCAGCAGAGCTGAGCGCCGCTCACAAAAACGCTTCGAACGCCGGGCCGACGGGCCCGGCGTTCGCCGTTTTCGACGGCGCTCCAGACCCGCCGTTCTAACGGCGACTCAGGTTGGCGAGCCGGGCGACCAGGACCTCGATGACCAATTCTGGTGGCCAGTCTTTGGTGCCACGGAGATCCATGTCGGCTTCGGCGAGGAGATGGATCGCCCGGCTGAGTTTCGCGGTGCCGAGCTTCTTGCTTTGCTGCATGGCCTTCTTCGCCGGGAACGGCGAGCCCTTCATTCCGAGAAGGGCTGCCGCCTGCTTCTCGTCGCCAACGCCGGCGCCGTCGAGACGCAGCATGTTGCTGTAGCGCTTGTGCAGGACAGCCATGAGCCGGAATGCCGCGCCGTTACGGTCGGTCGGCGTGCCCGAGTAGGGAATGAGTCTCGGAAGCATCGCCAGCGCACCGGCGACATCGCCTCTGTCGACGGCATCGTCGAGAGCCCACGGCACCGTCGAACCTTTCTCGCCACCGAATGTCGCCACATCTGCGGCAGTGGCGATGCCTCCTTCGCCGAGAGCACCCTCGATGGTGCGAACCAGGCCGATGACTCGGCTGCGGTCCTCGCCCAACAACTCCTCGACGGCACTCACCGCCGATCGATCGAAGTGAATGAAGGATGACGCGAGCTGGCCGCGCAGCCAATCCCCTGCCGCCCTCCCCTTCGGAGCCGCAGTCTGAAGAACCTCGGCACCGGCAAGTTCCGCGGCTTCCTTCACTGCCTTCGGCAGCGCCGGCATGCGGTCGACTTTCGGCTCGACACCGCGTTCCCACACGAGGATGAGGTCAGTGGTTTCGAGGGGCCCACCGAGCAGATCGACGATCGGGCCGTAGTCGTCTTTGCGAGAGAACCGGCTCATGTGCCGGCCGACGACTACCCGCCGCTCGGTGAGGAACGGAGGCGTCCGGGCCGCATCCAGCACCTTGGCCGACTCCCACAACCCTTCGTCATTGCGGTAGTCGATCTCAGTCAGGAGCTCGAGCATGAGGCTTCGGTCACCCTCGCCAACCAGGTCGTCGATGGCGGTGGTGACCGCTTCACCGACGAGCACGGGATCGTCTCCCACAATGAGCCGTACAACCATGCGGTCAGTCTTGCCTCTGTTGGAGGATTGCGCTCATCGTGTCGGCCACGCGCCGAGTTCCCCCCGTATCGTGCGCTCGCAGGATCCGACACCCGAGGGCTATCCCGAGCGTGTGTGCACCCCAGCTGGCTTCGCGGCGATCGTCGACTCCGGTTCCGGCGACGTCACCGACGAAACCCTCGTTGAACGCGGAGACAAGCACGGGAAACCCCAGGTCAACGAGGTCGTCGCTGTGGCGGAGTAGCTCCAGGGACATGGAAGGCGGCTTGCCGAGATCCAGACCGGCGTCGACCATGATCCGTTCGTCGGGTATGCCCGCGGCTTGGGCCCATTCGGCACGGACACGAAGGAAGTCGGTGACCTCGGACCGGACGTTGGTGAAGTTCGGTGCCGGATCCGGGACAGGCGGGCCTCTTCGCCCATGGGTTGCCACGACCGACGCACCGTGTCGCGCCGCTACTCCCAGGAACGCCGGGTCGGAGAATCCGCTGATGTCGTTCCCTGTACAAGCACCGGCGTTCAGCGATTCCTCCAGTACGGAGGCCCTGGCCGTGTCGACCGAAATCGGTAGATCGAAACGGGCGCTGAGGGCCTCGATGGCCGGCACGACTCGCTCCAGCTCCTCCGCAACGGTGACCTCGCGCCGTTGCCCCGCCTTTGCACCGCCGACATCGAGGAGGTCGGCGCCCTCCCGCACGAGGGTGTCGGCCTGGCGAAGGAGGTCGTCGAACGACGACTCGGGCGAGCGGTGGAGAGTCGCCATCACGAGCGCTCGTGTGGTGATGTCGAATCGGGTTGAGCCCAGCTCGAGGTGCATCGGCGGCGACCCTATCCGGGCGGACCCCGCCCGGGGACGCCAGCGGTCGCAAGATCGATCACATCGAGCCCGCCGTCAGTGACAATCGCTTCGACGAACAGATCGCCGATGCGGTAGTGCTCGCCCGTCCGCGCGGTCCGAGCGGCCGGAACTCTGTGCAACTCAGGGGCCAACACCGGTACGGGGCCGTATCGATCGCGGAGGGCCAGCACGAGCAGCGCATCGGCCAGATCACCGTCAGACGCCACGATCAGCGAAGGAGCCGGCATTCCCAGCCGTCGAAGCCTGCCGAGCACCGTGCGGGGATCACCCGGATCGTCGAGCACGGCGATCAACCCATGCGCGGATGAACGCAACTCGACACCATCAACGACGTGGTGCTCGCCCGTGGCCAACTCGGGAGCGCTCACGACGGCACTGATCGCCAGTGCAACTCCCACCGCACCCACGTACCGCTGTATCTCCGGACGCGTGATCAGCAACGCCACGAGCACAACGACGACCGCGAGACCCACCCCGCCGATCATCGCCGGAGGGGCGGTGGCCGAGAGCCGAGCCACCTCGCGGATCCACCACAGCAAGAGTCGAGTCGGGAGGTGGATCACCGTGGCCACCGGCCCACCGGCGATGCCGGCCACCAGGCCCGCAGTGCATCCCCAGATCATGACCGGACCCGACGCCGGTCCGGCCAGCAGGTTGGCCGGCAGGCTGGCCAGTGGAATCGGGCCAAAGGTGAGCAGAAGCAGCGGTGCGACGCCGACCTGTGCCGCGGCGGTGGTGGCGAAGGGAATTCGGATCACTGCCGGTCCCCCGACGCGCTCCCCCAGCGGAGCCGCCAGCCAGACAATGCCAGCGGTTGCCGCAGCAGATAGCTGGAACGCCACCACATGGGCGAGAAACGGGTCGATCACCAAGAGCACGCCCACCGCGACGGACAGCGCTTTTCGCCCATCGACGGGGCTCCCAGCACCGACCGCGCCGATACTCACCCCGGCCATCATCACCGCCCGCAGTACCGAGGGTTCGAATCGGGTCAGCACGGCGAAGAACACCAGGACGGTGCCGAGCCCGAGGATCCGAACCCCCGGCCTCGCCGTCATCAGAAGCGGCGCCACGATGGCCAGGACGAAGGCAACGTTCTGGCCAGACACGACCAGCAGGTGCCCGAGTCCTGCAGCTCGAAAATCATCGGCCACCACCGCGGTCTGCCCTCGGTCATCACCGATCACCATCCCCAGGTAGAGCGCCTGGTTGCTTCTCGACAGCGGGTCCGCTCCCTCTGAGAGCGTCTTGCGGACCCCGTTGGCCAATCGGGCGACTGGTGAACCGGGGGCGATGTCGAGGACCGCGGCGATGGTGATCCGGCCCACCTCGTGGCGCCAACGCGCCCAATCGTCGCCGGCGCGCAACGGATGGGCGGTGCCGTTCACGAACAGCTGCTCGCCCGCCAGCCGGTTCGCCACTCGGCCGGCAACTGGTCCGTGAGCGCTGATGGACACCCGCTGACCATCGACCCGGGCGGCGGCTCGCACGCCGAACGGTCCCGCGGAACGTGGATCCTCCACCAACGTGACCCAACCTTCGAACGAGCCGGACTCCAGCGGCTCCAAACCATCGAGCGCCCGGACGCCGAGCCAGCTCGTGGCCAGGCACGCAGCCACGACGACCAGCGCTGGGCGCGGCCACCGCATGGCCGACACGGCGACAACGAGAGCCACGGCCGACGGAATCGGGATCAACAGCCACGCGCCCACCAGCGCGCCCGCGGCAAACAGATGCGCTCTCATGAGCTCGCCATGGGCCGGAGTTGCTCCAGCTTTGCCGGGCCGATTCCCGCCACGTCGAGCAGCTCCTCCACCGACCCGAAGGCGCCCTCCCGCTCTCGATGCTCCACGATCGCGGCCGCGAGACTCGGGCCGATCCCCGGCAGGGCTTCCAGCTCTGATGCCGACGAGCGATTGATGTCGACAGTCGCACCATCGGCCGCGGACCCCCCGCTGCCTCCTCCTCCGGTCGGCTCCACCACCGAAGGCTCGTCTTCACCGACACGCGGCACCCAGACGCGTTGCTCGTCCTCGACCAGGAGCGCCAGGTTGAGCCGAGACCGGTCGGCGTCGGGCCCGAGGCCGCCGGCGGCCTGAATCACGTCGATCACCCGACTGCCGGGGACGACCTCGTGAACCCCCGGCACCAGGACGGCGCCATCGACATGAACAACAAGCGGGGCGGGAGCGGCGGTGGTGGTCGCCGGCACCGACACAACCACATCGCCCACGTAGGGAAGGACCTGCTCCACCGGAACCGCGGGTGGACGAAACGCCCACCAGGCACCGACGCCGGCGGCGATGACGCCGACCAGACCCATCACCACTGTGGCCGGCGCCACTCCCAGGCGATCAGCCAGCAGTCGGGGCGCGCGACGCCAATCGAAGTCGGGTTCGATAGTCGGCGAATCGGCTGAGGGCACTGGCGCGTCCACGCAACGCTCCCGGAATCGGGGGTCTCGCGGGGAAGTGCGACGGCCGAGCCGCCAGCGGTCAACCTAGCGGCACCCGGTGACACTCGGGCACGCGGATAGGTTCTGGCGATGGACACTCCACGCAAGGTCGCCATCGTGACTGGAGCCGGCAGCGGCATCGGCCGCGCCGCGGCTGTCACCTTCCTCGATGCGGGCTACAACGTCGCTCTCGCCGGCCGCCGAGCCGAAGCGCTGACCGACACCGCCGCGCTCTCGGGCGCGAACGCCGGTGACGCCATCTGCGTCCCGACCGATGTCGGCGACGCCGGAGCGGTCGCCGCGCTCTTCGCCCAAACGGTTGAGACATTCGGGCGACTCGACGTGCTCTTCAACAACGCCGGCAGTGCTGCGCCACCTGTGCCTCTCGAAGACCTCACGGTCGAGCAGTGGCAACGAGTCGTCGACGTGAACCTCACGGGATCCTTTCTGTGCACCCAGGAAGCCTTCCGCTTGATGAAGACACAAGACCCTCGGGGCGGCCGGATCATCAACAACGGCTCGATTTCGGCTCACGTGCCTCGTCCGTTCTCGGCGCCTTACACCGCCACGAAGCATGCGATCACCGGGCTCACCCGTTCCACGTCGCTCGACGGTCGGGAGTACAACATCGCCTGTGGCCAGATAGACATCGGCAACGCCGCCACCGAGATGACACAGCGCATGTCGGCGGGAATCGTGCAGGCCGACGGTTCGACGAGGGTCGAGCCGACCATGAACGTGCAACATGTCGCCGATGCAGTCCTGCACATGGCCGGGCTCCCGCTCGACGCCAATGTTCAGTTCATGACCGTGATGGCCACGAACATGCCATTCATCGGCCGCGGCTAGCACCCCGGCTCAGTCGTCGCAGCGAAGCCGCCCGTCGACGATCCGATACGTCCGGTCAGCATGCGCCCGAGGAGCGGCGTCGTGAGTGGCTATGAAGGCGGCGACTCCATGACTCTCGACGAGGGACGCGAGCACGCGCACGACCTCTGCCCCGGTTCGCGAGTCGAGCTGGCCGGTCGGTTCGTCGGCAAGGATCAGGCGGGGCTGGTTGGCGAGGGCTCGGGCGATCGCGACGCGTTGCTGCTCACCCCCGGACAACTCTGCTGGTCGATGATCGGCACGATCACCGAGGCCGACGACATCGAGCAGTGTGCGGGCCCGGTCTCGACGCTCCTTCGGGTTCTCTCTTGTCAGACGCATCGGCAGCTCGACATTCTCGGTTGCGCTGAGCATCGGGAGCAGACCGAAGGCCTGGAAGATGAACCCGATCTCGTCTCGACGTGCCGCCGCGAGCGCTGAATCGGAGAGCCGGGAGAGGTCGGTGCCATGAAGCCGGACCGCGCCGGCGCTCGGGCGGTCGAGCCCGCCCAACAGATTGAGCAACGTCGTCTTGCCGCTGCCCGATCGCCCGCTCAACACTGCGAACGATCCCGCCTGGACACGGAGATCAACGTCGCTCACGGCATGGATGTCACCACCACCGGTCGAGAAGACCTTCGACAGGTTGGATGCCTCCAGGACGGGGGTTTCGTCAGTCATCGTCGCCCTCCTGCGGGTCGGCTGGCTGCGCCCAGGCTTCGGAGTCCACCTCATCGGCACCCGGGCGGTCGGGCCACACATTGATCCGATCGGAGTCGAGCGTGAGCCGTACCCGCTGCTGCAACTCGAGAGCATCGACGTATTCGGTCGGCAGCTGCAGCCGCCCCACACGATCGAGCACGGCAAACTCCTCGGCGATGACTCCGACGCCGACGCCTCCCGTCGACCGTCGCAGGACTTCCGTACTGGTCCGGCCATCGCGTATCAGTACGGTGCGATCGGTGTACGCGGCGAGCTCGCTGTCGTGGGTGACGACGACAATCGTCACGCCGTCCTCGCGATTGACCGTGCGCAACACCTCGACGACTTCGGATGCAGTATCAGTATCCAGCTCGCCTGTCGGCTCGTCGGCGAAGACGACCCTCGGCGAGTTCGCGAGCGCGGTCGCAATCGCAACGCGCTGCTGCTCGCCGCCGGACAGCTGAGATGGCCGATGATCGGTCCGACCACTCAGCCCGACCTGGTCGAGCAGCCGCATCGCGGTCAAACGTCGGTCCCGGCGAGAGCGGCCGTCGAACCGCATTGGCAGCTCGACGTTCTCCCGTGCTGAGAGGTACGGGACGAGGTTTCGGGCGGTCTGCTGCCAGACGAACCCGACCTCGCTTCGACGGAAGCGGGTGCGGTCCCGAACCGACAGCTGAAGGAGGTCGTTTCCACCGACGCTGACCGCGCCCGCCGTCGGCGAGACCAGCCCGCCCAGCACCCCGAGGAGCGTCGACTTCCCGCTTCCGGACGCCCCCATGATGGCGACGAATTCACCAGCATCGACCACGAGGTCCAAGCCCTGAAGCGCTATCACTTCAAGGTCGGCTTGTTTGTAGATCTTGACCAGGTTGTCGCAGACGATCACGGCAGCATCGGACATCTAGTCACTCCCCCTTCGAAGCATCATCGCATGATCGAGTCGTCTCATTGCCCGGGCGACGATGGCGAGAGCAATCCCGAGTGCGCCCACCAATGCAGCGGCCGTGATCAGCAACGATGTGCCGTCGATCACGACGCCGGCCGAGGCGGTTCCGTCGGCGAACGCCTTCAGGCTCAGGTTGGGGCCGAGGAGCCGAGCCGTCAGCACTCCGCTGACGAGACCGAACAAGACTGTGGCGGCAAACAGCGGTGCCAACTCCGCCATCGCGACCCTCACCACACCGCGGCGTTCGACGCCCAGCACGGTCAGGAACGAGAGATCACGAGTCCGAGCGGGCGATCCGACCATCACCGCGGCCACGGCCGCGGCAATGGCCAGCGCCACGCCACCGATCGCACCGGTCAGAAGTCCTCGTCGAGTCCAGGTCGACAACGGGTCGCCGGTGATCTCAGCGAGTTGAGTACGACGAGACACGAGCTGAACCGCAGGAACGTCTTCGACCAGCGCTTCGAGCTCCGACTGGTCAACCGTCGGACCGACGAACGCGACCGTTGCCGCGGCGAAGGCCTCGTTGGTCGCGTCGGCGAGGCTCGCTCGATCGATGACGATCACCGCACGTGTGCTGTCGAAACCGGCCACTCGCTCCACATGAGCGTTGACCTGCAGGGGAACGGCGAACCCCCCAGCCGTGAGCCTCACCTGGTCGCCGGGGCCCGGGAGATGAGGAGCGTTCCATGGCCCGACGAGATCGACGCCAGGCCCTTGCGCGCTCGCGGATGCCGGCCCGTTGTCGAGCGCCACGAGATCTGCGACAAACCCCGACGACGGGCCGATGAATCTCTCGAATGGCAGCACCGCACCGAACGTGACATCTGGATCCAGCTCGACCAGGCCCTCCATCAACTGGTCAGGCAGTCCGATGCCGACGATCGTCATTTCGACCCGGTACTCGGCTCCCACGAACTGAAACGACGATTCCTCCTGACTCGCCGAGATGGACGTCGAGAGGACTATCGCAAGCACCGCGAGTCCGGCCGCCATCACCACCGCCAGAAGAGGACCACGCAGCGATTCCTGTTGTGCACCGAGCCGGCGAAACCCGATCAACCATGCTTCACCTCGGGACCCTTCAGCCATTCGAGCGCCCAAGCGTGCCAGCGGGCCGATGGCCCATGCCCCGAGCACCGCCACAGATCCGACCACCAGGACTGGGGCGACCGTCAGCGTCAGGTCAAACGCCCCACTAGTCGCATCACCGACTCCGCTGTCGCGCCGACGCAACAGCGCAACGACGAGCGAGGTCAGACCAAGGAGGAAACTGCTCATCACGACCAATCGCGCTCGTCCGGCCGCCTCTCGTTCACGGCCGGCGGCGGTGATCGCCGCGACACAGCCCAACCCGAACAAAAGCACCCCGATGGTCGGCACGCGCGAGCTCGTGCTCGGGAATGCCATCCATCCGAGCGCACCTCCAGCGGTCGCAGCCAGCGTCGTCAATACAACCGCAGTGCCGGCGTTGAGAGCGAGCAGTTGCGATTTGGAGGCCCCTCGATCGGTCATCAACGCCGAGATACCGCGCCGACGAATGGCATCCCCGCGAGCGAGCGTCAACACGACAGTGGCGGCCGCCCCGGCGAACACCGCCAGGATCAGCGACCAGACCTGGAGCGTGAGTCGACGCTGCGCAATGTGGTCCTCGAGCAACGTGGGAAGCAGGGTGAACACCTCGGTGTCCGGCGGGGCGATCTTCTCCACATCGGTCACCAGCTGTTCGGGGTCTGCTCCCTCCACGAGATCGGGATCGAGCACGTAGCGCCATGAGAAGTCGAGACCAGCCGCGTGCACCGCGTCACGAAACGGCCGGTACTGGTCCCCGCCGAGTAACCCGGCGGCGAATACCAGCCGAAAGTCAGAGTTCTCCACCGTGCGAGGCTGGTGCAGCAGTGTGTCCCCATACCAGAACTCATCGCCGCGATCGTCGAGTCCGATGATCCCCGAGATCTCCAGCACGATTCGCACCGGAGCCACGCCAATCGCCGCAGTTCGAAATCCCAGCGCAGTTGGGTCGGGTCGCAGCATCAATCGGTCGCCGATCTCGACACCCAACTCTTCGGCCGTGATCGGCGAGACCGCCGTTTCGAACAGCGGGAGCTCCACCAGGCCACACAGCACGCCTTCCGGGGGTTCGTACGCCTCGATCTCACTGACCTCTTCGGGGCAATCCGGCCCCTCCAGCCGCAGCTCAGGGTCACGCTTCATGGGGAGCGTGCCGGCGATGAGCTGGGAGTGCTCCTCGATCTCGCTTTGCTCTCGAAACCGGAATGTCGGCGCGAACTGCGCCTCGATCTGATCGGGGTAGGAACCGACGATGAACTGCGGTGAATCGAACAGCCACTGCTGCTGAGAGACGAGAGCGAGCACCGAGGACGGAATATGGTCGTCTCGGAGCTGATCCCCGATCCACTCGACATTGCTGAACGCTCGGCCGGGGGCGCCCGCGCCGATTTCGGTCAGCTGGCCGAACCGTATGTTGCGTTGCTCCGGAGAAGCGCTGCGAATCGTCTCGGTCAGATCCTCGCCAGTGGCGGTCTCCAGAATTCTTGGCCCGAGCGCAATGGCCGACGAGACGACGAAGATCACGATCCCGATCGCGGTGACGATGCTCCAGCCGTTCTGCAGGTGCCGCCACCAGACCACGAGACCGACTCGTCCCGTCGCGAAGCGGGTCATCCGTCGACCCCTGTTCGCAGCGCAGCCGATGTCGACGTTCCGATGCCCACGACGAGAGACGCCACGACGCCGACCAACGACGCCGCGGCAACCCCAAGGCTGAGCGCCACGACACGAGTCCACGGGATGAGGACGACCACGGGCGGGAACGACGAGGAGCCGTCGGCGGACAGGGACATGACCGGGAGCACCAACATCGAGAGGCCCAACCCGACCCCGGTGCCGATGATCACGCCGACCAGCACTGTGACCACCTGCTCGCGAATCAGCCAGCGACGCCGCTGGCGGGCCGACAGGCCGAGCGCTTCGAGCACGGCCAACTCGGCCCCTCGCTCCCGCGCCGAGACGACGGAGGTCACGACGAGTGCGGCGATGGCGAAAACGAGCGACGCAACGAATCCGACACCCATTGCACCAAGTGACCCCAGTGCCGGTGGGTTGGACGTGAGTTCGATCCGCCGTTCGCGCAAGGCAATGGTTTCGACCGCTTCAATCGGTGGCCGTGCCAACGCGTCGATCACAGTCGTACTGTTGGGCGACAAGCTGAGCCAGTACTCGGAGATCTGTCGGGTGGGCCGACCGGGAGTCCGCTCGTGCCACTGCATCGAAGGCAGATCGACCATCACCGCGGCTTGCTGATCCGACTCGACCCCGGGAACAACATCGACGAGACCGACGATCTCGACCTGGAGACCTTCGATTCGATCGGCCGGTACGTTCAGCACATCACCGACCGTGACGTCGGCGGCCTCCGCCCAGGCTCGCCCAGCGATTCCCGGAACCGTTGCAACTTGTGGGAGGTCTGGCCTCGCCACGGTGTGAACGATCGGCACGGCGAGGAGCGCCGCTCCGCTGGTGACGGTGAGAATCAGTCGTTGGTCGGCATCGTTTGACGCCAACGTGATGCTCGTGGGGGATGCGAGGAACCCGACGACCTCCGACGTTGCCCTGAGCGGGATTCCGGTCAACGGTACCTGGGTGACCTGCCCGCTGAGATCGGTGATCGCCAGCGGTCCGATCTCGACCCGCACCGCTCGGCTCACCGCTCCATGGGTGACCGTGTCGAGTTCGATGTCGACGATGCGAAGGGGTGGACGAGGAACCGCTCCGGTCCCCGACTCTGGGACCGTCAATTCCACTGCCCGATCGGTCAGCGCCAACCCGAAGTTTCCGGTGTTCAGCGTGTGAATCAAACCATCCCCATCGAGTAGCGAGAGCGACAGCACCCCCGCGAGCGGTGGAACCGGCGGCACGTCCGGATCAGGATCGAGGCGCCGGCCCTCGGGGTCAACCAGGAACACGTCGGTCCTGAACGAAAGTGTGGCGGGGTTTCCCGGGAGGTCGATGCCGGGGATCTCGGGGCGAGCGGCGGCCAACAGATCGAGTGCCGCCGTCAGGCCGGCGTCAGCGTGGAGCACGCCAGCTGCCGTTGCATCGAGGGCCAGCAGCCGCCCTGGAGCAGACGCTCCCGGCAGATCTGGTTCAAGCTCAACGACTGGGATCGCCCGTTGGACCCCGTCGAGTGCCTCGAGCGCAGAGGAGAGCTGTAGAGCCGTGATCGAATCGCCTGTCCGACGGTTCGGGGTCAACCGCGCATCGGCGACGACTTCGTGCTCGGCCCGAGCCCCCTGCGATGCGGTCCAAGTGCGCTCGTAGGCGGCCGCAAAGACCCCGACCGAGATCGCCATGATGAGAAGAAGGGCGGTCCTCGTGAAGCGATGCGGTCGGCGCGCCAGTTGCCAGACCGTGAGCGCGCTCACGGCGCCGCGTCCTCTGGTCACGAGCCGTTCCGCCAGCCGAGTTGCCGCGGGAAGCGCACGCACCGCGAGGAGCGCACCAGCGACGAGTCCAAAGGTCGGGGCCACGATCACCATCGGATCCACGCCGAATCGACCGCGGACCGCCGAGGCTCTGTCATCGCCGAGGACACGGAGTTGCCAGTAGGCGAAGGCAGCTGCGGCAAGCACGGCAAGATCCAGCCCGGACCGCTGGAGCAGACCACGGGAGTCTTGCCGGGTCACTGCGCCTTCGGCGGCGGCGAGGCGAGCAGCGCGGATGGCCGGCCACGTCAGAAGAGCAATCGTCAGCACGGCTGCGCCGGCGCTGACCAACCACGAGCCAGGTACGCGACGGGTCTGGAGTTCGAACCCGATCGAAGCAAGCGGCTCGAACTGGTCGAACACCGACACCAACCGGCTTGCGAGCAGCGGAGCCAGAATGGCGATCGGCACCACGATGAGCGCCGCTTCGAGCAATGCCTCACCGCCCATTTGCGTCGGACTGGCGCCGCGGGCTCGAAGGACCGTCGCCTCGGCGCGACGCGTCTCGACGCCGAGTCCCCCGACCAGAAGTAGGGCGAACGCCGCCAGCGCCGCGAGTTGCAGGACCGTGGCGATGATGACGGCCTGGGCAACCGAAAGAGTCCTGCTGCTGTCAACGAGGACCTCACCGAGGGAGGTGGATACCGAAGCGGCGATCGGAACCACGGGATCGAGCGTCGACCACTCTGCGTTGATGTCCGCCTCGAGCGCGCGGGTGCTTCGTCGAAGGGGCTCGACCTCGTCGAGCTCGATGTTCTCGAAACTGGGAAGTACCAGCCACGACAGGTCGGGCCGAGGCGACACACCCGACGTCAACACCTCATGGGAGACCATGAAGGTCACGGTCCGAAAGGACGTCGTCACTGTCAGCGACTCGGCGACCCTGCTCCGTTCGTGCCAGAAGGGAGCCGCAGCATCGTCGACCCGGTAGAGGCCGACGATCTGGGCCGATACATCGGCCGCAGTTCCTGTCCGCGCGGTGAGGACGATGACCTCATCGACGTCGAGGCCGAGCTCGTCTGCGGCCCCGGCATCGACCGCAACCGGCACAACTCCTGCGGGAGAGGGCGAATCCGTCGGCCACGCTCCCGCCACCAGGGATGTGTTCTCTTTCAGCCCGTCCACCCATGTCAGACGGGTGAGATCAACCCGTTCAGCGTCGAGCTGTTCCGGAAGGGCGAAGGCCTCGTTGGCGGCGATCATCCGAGAGAGCTCGAGGGAAGCTCCGACGCTGGCCGCGTCCACGCGCCGAGCGACGATCTCATCCGCTTCCTCGATCGCTGTGACCTCGACGCGACCGGAGATGTGGATCGCCGTCTCGGCCGTCGGCGCCTCGTCCATGGTCTGGCGCAACGCTCCGGTCGACACGGCATCGGCGAAGATCGGCCCGGACGCGAGGAGTACCAGGGCAAGGGTGACCGTGACGAGCGCACCGCCGGCGATGAACGGCTCCGCTCGGAGCCTTCGCAACGCCCAAACGATCGCCATCGGGGCGACGTTAGTATCCGACCGCCAACTCGGCCCAGGCGATCGGATCCATCGGACTCGTCTAGAACAGAGCTGCGCTCAGCTTCCGGCGCCAATCGGCGGTACGGGGATCAGCGGCGCCGAGCACTTCGAGCAGGTCGACGAACTTCTGCCGGGCATCCTCGTCGAGCTTCACCTGGGGCAGGAGCTCCGTGAGGGTGGCATCGATGTCACCGCCACCAGCGTCGCCGGTGCGAGCAAGAGCAGCGAGCCGGCGAGTCTCGGGCGACTCCGGGATGCGGGCGAGGATCTCCGCCGCCTCATCGGCACGGTCGCTCTGGATGAAGATCTCGGCCAACGCACAAATCGCCTCGGGGTTGTCCTTCTCGATGTTCACGGCGGCGACCAGGGATGCTTCGTCGCCGGCAGCGATGAGCCTCTCGATCTCGGAAGGCTCCTGAGACGGCACCAGTTTCTCGACGAACTCGCGGACCTGGGGTTCGCCCTGTGCGCCCATGAATCCATCGACGATCTGACCGTCGACCATCGCGTAAACGGCGGGAATCGACTGGACCTGGAACGCCTGCCCCACGGCGGGATTGGCGTCGACGTCGACCTTGGCCAACTCGACTGCGCCGTTGGTCTCGGCGATCACCTGTTCGAGGATCGGACCCAACTGCTTGCAGGGGCCGCACCACTCGGCCCAGAGGTCGACTACGACCGGGACCTGCTTGGACCGCTCGACGACCGCGGTCTCGAATGTTGCATCAGTTACATCAGCCATCGTGCGTTTCAACGTAGCGCCCATCACCACAATTCCCGAGTGCGGTTTAGTCTCTGGAGTAATGACTCGTCCCACCTCGCCGGAGGATCTCTACACCCTCATGCGCACACCGGATCTTCTCGATCCGGTCCTTCTGGTGCACTTCGACGGGTGGATCGATGCGGGGCAGACAGCTCACCTCGCAGTCGAGCGGATCCTGAGTCAGATCGACGCCACCACGGTGGCCACATTCGAAACCGAATGGCTCGTCGACCACCGGGCCCGGCGTCCGATCATGCACATCGTCGACGGGGTCAACGTCGGCATTGACTGGCCGTTCATCGAGCTGGTGGCCGGTCGCGACCTCCGTGGGAACGACGTCCTGCTCCTCCACGGCACCGAGCCGGACCACAACTGGCGCACGTTCGTGGACGCTGTCGTCGAACTCGGCCAGCGGTTCGCCATTCGCCGCATGATCGGCCTCGGCTCCTACCCCGCGGCGGCGCCGCACACCCGACCCGCGATGCTGTCGATCACTGCATCAACGCCCGAGTTGGTCGACGAGACCCTCAACAACGCTTCCCTCGACGTACCGGCTGGAGTCGAGTCCGTGCTGGAAAAGGCGTTCGAGGCGGTGTCGATCGATTCGTTCGGACTCTGGGCCCAAGTCCCGCACTATGTGTCCAGCTCGCCCTACCCGCCTGCGGCCCTGGCCCTCATCGAGGGGCTGGAACGATCGGCCGGTTTGACGCTGGACACAGCCGACCTCGCCAGCGAGTCGCTCTCGACCCGCAATCGGCTCGACAAGCTGGTGCAGTCCGAAGAGTCGCACGGCCAGATGCTCGCTCAGCTCGAGGCTCAGCACGACGACTTCGCCGAAGCACAGGCCGACTTCCCGTCATCAGACGACCTTGCCGCCGAGGTGGAGAAGTTCCTGCAGAGTCAGGCCGACGACGATCCTGGCGACAGCACCGACTGATCAGCCGATCACCCAGACGGTGCCGCGCTCGAACTGCAGCAGCAGCGTGGACCCGGCCGGCGGTTGGGCTTCGGGCGGTAGTAGCAGGTGGGTACTCTCCGGCGTGAGCGAGTCGACCGTGCGGTCGAACCCGACCTCCCACGCGAGAGCGGCGATCAGGTTGGGCGACACCCGAGCCGAATCGACATACAGCTCGCCGACCGCGTCCGAATCGTCGAACACCCCTGCGGTTTGCCCACTGATGTTGCCATCGTGCAGCTGCTGGAGTCCTTCGAGCCCGCTGGCCACGCCGAGCGCCACCATGCCGGCGAGAGCGACGGTTGCGGCGGCCGAGCGACCCAGCTTCCACAACCACCACAACACGAGCCCAACAACGATCGAGACGGATGCCGCGGCTCCGGGTTCGAAGAAACTCGATCCGAACGGTGCGCCGCTCACTTCGACGCCGAGCATCATCACAGGCGAGCGCGGCGTGTTCCAGTTGTTGCCAGGACCGGCCCATGCGGCGATGAGTCCCGCCACGATCGGCGCACCTACGACAAGGCCCATCGCAGGCTTCCAACTCAGGTGCTTGAGTGATGCAAAGCCGAGGGCGAGGAGCAACGGTGCGAATACCTCGACATACCTTCCGTGCAACCATGCGTCGGAGCGTCCGACACCGGTGAGGAACCAGCCGGCCACGGCCACCGTGCCGGCGAGCATTCCCAGCAGCGCCGGGCCGACGACCGGCCGCCGAGCAGTCATGACCAAACCGATGAGCAGAATGCCGGTGCCGGCAAGCGTGAGATAGGCGGCGGTGCCGAGTGCGTGCTGGGCCATGTCGGGGATCTCACCGAAGCCACGCCGAGCGGCCAGGTCGCCGGCGTCGTAGGTACCGGAACTCCCGAACGTGGCATCCGCGATTGCGCGTCGCGCCCACTCCGTGAGCAAGAAGGCAACGACGCCGATGCCGAAAAGGCCGACCCTCACGAAGATCGAGCGACGAGTGATGAGCGCGGCGAACACGACGACAATCAGCGCGGTTGGGCCCATCCGGGGATGGGTGGCGAAGAGTCCGACGGCACCGACCGTGACCTGCAACGCGCGACCAGGGGTCCGGCTGGTCGCAAGCCGGACGAGCAACAGGAATGTGACGGCGACCAGCAGTGCAAGCAATCGCTCGGTCCAGACGATCGACCCCGTCAGCCAGAGGGCCGGCAGCGCCGCGCCACCCATCGCCGCGAGCAGTGCCGGCAGGCGATCGGTCGACCAGACCTTCCGAACAATGGTGTACAACACCGGCACAAGCAGCGCACCCACCGCGGCGTTCGCCGCACGGGCATAGGTGAGCATCCCGGCTTCGTCGAGGCCGAACATCCAGCCCGGGGCCAGCAGTACCGGATACAGGAATCCATATGGCGGTTGAGGTGGCAGCGCAGACGAGCCGTCCCCCGCCAGCGTCCGCGCCATCGACAGGTATGCCACGTCGTCGGCGAACAAAAGTGGTCCCGGCGTGGCTGTTGCCACGGCGACACCGATGGCGAACCACACGGCGGTCACTGCCCCCAGCACACGCCGCGTCACCTGCATTCATGTGACGCTAGAACGCCGCAACCATCGGTTCGGGGAGGGTGTCAGACTGGCACCGCGCTGGTACGATCGTGCCCTCATTCACGGGGCTATAGCTCAGTTGGTAGAGCGCCTCCATGGCATGGAGGAGGTCAGGGGTTCAATTCCCCTTAGCTCCACTCCCGAAGTCCCAGGTCCCTGGCCTGGGACTTCTTCGCGCCCAGGGTTTCGGGCATCGCCGAGACCGGGAGGAAGGTGTTCGCCACTGCGTCAACAGCGGCAGGCTGTTCGAGGGGGACGCCATGAGAGACACCGGGGATGACCGGAATCGCCCTGACGAAACGCTCCTGGGGTCCCTTTTCGTTTTGCCGAGCTCCTTGTGGCCGACAGAAGAACCATGAACCTCTCGTGGAGCGATCGCGCCCGCAGCATCCGGCGCGAAGAGTTGGACGGCATCCATATTCGGTTCCAGCTCGTTCGCCTGCTGACGGGTTGGATGCCGGTGCTCAGCTTCAACCGCGTCCGCTCCCGGCTCATGCAGTGCGCCGGATTCCGCATCGGCCACAGCGTCGTGTTCTACGGACCGATCCTGGTCTCCGGACACGGTCCGACGTCCAATCTCCGCATTGGCGACGGTTGCCACGTCAACTCCCGTGTCGACTTCGACATCTCCGGTGTGATCGAGATCGTGGGGCATGTCGGTATCGGGCAGGAGGTGTTGTTCGTGACCAACAGCCACGACATCGGCGACCCCCATCAACGCGGCGGCGAGACGCAGATAATGAAGGTGACCGTCGGGGAAGGAGCATGGATCGGCGCTCGAGCGATCATCCTCCCGGGCGTCACCATCGGCGAAGGTGCAGTGGTTGCGGCCGGATCGGTCGTGACCAAGGACGTTGCACCCCACACGCTCGTTGCCGGCACGCCCGCCGTGCCGAAACGAAGCCTCGAGGTCTAGGCGGTTGCCCGCTCGAGATCGCTGAGGCTCAACTCGATTCCGAAACCCGCAGCATTGCGAGGCACGATCGTCCCGTTCACCACAGGGGCCATGCCGGGAAGCGGACGAAGCGTCGCCATCATGTCATCGGGGATCGAGCCGCCGTAGTACATCTCGCTCGTGGTGTTGGCTGCGAGCGCCACGCCAAGATGCTGCCCATAGGGATCGTTGCCCGTGCAGTGCATCGCCAGCTCGACTCCGGCCTCCTCGGCGATCGCTGCGATCCGGCGAGTCGGGGTTGCCCCGCCGACCCAGAGCGCGTCCGGTTGGACGATGTCGACGTAGCCCAGTTCGATGGCGAGACGAAACGGGGCCACGCCGTACCAGCGCTCCCCCGATGCGAGTGTCGTGTCGGGTAGCGAGCGGCGAACCTCCGCGTAGGCATCCCAGTCCTCAGGAAAGACGTAGTCCTCGATCCAGTCCACGCCATGGGGAGCGAGCGCATCACCGAGGGCGATGGCATCGCCCGCGGTCTGGATGGGCCACCCGTCGACCCGGATCGGTACGTCAGGACCGACGATCCCGCGAGCGGTGGTGAAACGATCGACGTTGATGGAGATGGCGGCGTCGACATCGCTGCCCCAGGGGCAGGGGAGCTTCATCGCCGAGAACCCCGCCTCGTGGTAGCCGGCGATGTCGCTGCCCGTTGCGTAGCACTGCAGAGCCTCGCGAGAAGGGCCACCAAGCAACTCGTAGACCGGAACCGATTCGAGCTTCCCGAGCAGGTCCCACAACGCCAGATCCACGGCACTGATGGCGTAACTGAGCACACCCGACAATCCGAGGTGGGAACCGGCACCCACTGCCATCAGATCCCACGCATGCTCGACCTCGCTGGCATCCAGTCCCGCCACGATCGGGCCGAGGAAGTCGTTGATCAAGGGGACGACAGGCCCGGCGTGGCTCGTCATTCCGAGCCCCCATGTGCCGTCCTCGGCAGTGACGACGCAAGCGACATCGTCCCAGGGGGGCCGGAACCGCTCACCAGATGTCTCGTAGCGAGCGTCGTCACCCAGGGGATTCATCGACGAGCTCACCAACTCCTGGTCGAAGCCCGACCTTCGGCGACCAAGGGCGGACGGGTCTGTCACCGCCTTCGCGTGAACCGATCGAATTCGCATGTCAGGCGTCGAGCGGACGGTAGGCGGCGACCTCGACCTCGACTCGAACGTCGACAAGCAGGTCGCTCACCACCGCGGACCGCGTGGGCGGCTCGATCGGGAAATATTCGCCATAGACCTGGTTGAATCCACCGAAGTCGTCGCGGTCGCGCAACCAGACCATGGCCTTCACGACATCTCCCAACTCGCAGCCGGCTTCGGTGAGCGTGGCGCTGATGTCGTCGAGTACGGCACGGGTTTGATCCTCCACCGAACCGGTCGTCATCGGGACGCCATCCAGCATCGGTATCTGGCCGGTGAGGAACACGAAATCACCGGCCCGAACGGCCCGAGACAACGACAGAACCCGTCCACCGATCTCGAGCGGCCCACCGACTACCTGCTTCGCTGCTGCCATGTGCAGTGCCTTCCTTTGCGACCCGGTTGACGGGTGCCGTCGTCTTCGATGAGGATCACCCGCGATGACAGAGATCCGGACGTACCAGATGTTGATCGATGGCGAATGGGTCGACGCCGCTGACGCCACCACATTCGACAGTATCAACCCCGCGACCGGCGAGGTTTGGTGCCGCATACCCGAAGCCACCGAGGCCGACGTCGATCGCGCCGCGCGGGCTGCGCATGAGGCGTTCAGCCAGGGTCCGTGGTCCACGATGACGCCGACCGAACGAGGGAAGTGCCTCTCCCGGCTCGGAGTACTCCTCGCGGATTCGTCGGAAAAGCTCGGCCGCATCGAGTCGATCGACACGGGCAAGATGCTCAAGGAGACCCGCTGGCAGGCGGCGTACATCGCTCAGTTCTTCGAGTTCTACGCGGGCTGCGCCGACAAGATCAGCGGCTCGACCCTGCCGATCGACAAGCCCGACATGTTCGTGTTCACAAAACGCGAGCCACTTGGTGTGGTGGCCGCGGTCGTGCCCTGGAACTCGCAGCTGTTCCTGGTGGCAGTGAAGATCGGACCAGCGTTGGCCGCGGGCAACACAGTGGTGCTGAAAGCTTCCGAACACGCCTCCGCAGCCATGCTCGAGTTCGGTGAGCTGATCGCCGCGGCCGGCTTTCCGCCGGGTGTCGTCAACATCGTCACCGGCCATGGCGAGCCCTGTGGACGAGCGTTGACCTCGCATCCCCGAGTAGCTCGGATCTCGTTCACCGGTGGTCCGGACGCGGCCCGCCACGTGCTCGACAATTCAAAGCAGAACTTCGCCCAGGTCTCACTGGAACTCGGCGGCAAGTCACCGTTCATCGTGTTCGACGACGCCAACATCGACAGCGCCGTCAACGCCTCGATCGCCGGTATCTTCGGCGCCACCGGACAGAGCTGTGTCGCCGGCTCACGGCTCTATCTCCATGACGACATCGCCGATGAGTTCCTCGAGAAGATGACCGCCGCGGTCGGCCAGATCCGCATCGGTGACCCACTCGACGACGACACCCAGATGGGGCCGCTCTGCACATCGGGCCAACTCGAGCACATCAACGCCGAGGTCGCCCACGCCCAGAGTGAGGGCGCCACCGTTCTCGCAGGCGGAAAGCAGCCGGCCCGAGGCGGCTTGTTCTACGAGCCGACCATCCTCGAGTGCCCGCGCCAGGATCTGCGCATCGTCGACACCGAACTCTTCGGTCCGGTGCTCTGCGTTCAGCGGTTCACCACCGAAGAAGAGGTTGTCGCTCTCGCCAACGACAGCGAGCACGGATTGGCCGCCGGAATCTTCACCCGCGATGGCGCCCGCTCACTTCGCGTCGCCGACGCGGTGCGGTCGGGCATCGTCTGGGTCAACACCTATCGAGTTGTCTCCCCCATCGCCGAGTTCGGTGGTGTGAAGGGCTCCGGCTACGGACGAGAGAGCGGCATGCAGGCCATGTACGACTACACCCGTCCCAAGACCATCTGGATGAACACCTCAGACGAACCCATGGCAAACCCCTTCGTGATGCAGTGACGGAAGCGACGCTGTCCGCGACTTGTTACACGAGCGAGACGATCGCGGACGCCGAGGGCGAGCTCCGCGCATTCGCCGACCGGTATGCCAACGAACTCCCGGAGATCACGACATGAGGTTCCAACTCGCCATCAACCTCGAGCGTCTCGATGGCCGTCTGGAGATGACCGACGTCGCCCGCCACACACTGGAGATGGTGCATACGGCCGAGGCCGGAGGCTTCGGGATCGTCTGGGCGGCCGAGCACCACGCACTCGAGATGACGATCGCCCCGAATCCGTTTCAGATCCTCACCTGGTGGGCGGGCGAGACGAGCACGATTCGGCTCGGTAGCGCAGTGGCTGTGGCCCCGTACTGGCATCCGATCGGCCTCGCCGGTGAAGCCGCCTTCCTCGACCTGATCAGTGGCGGACGACTCGAATTCGGGATCGGGTCCGGCGCCTACCAACGCGAGTTCGATCGTATGACGCCGGGACTGCGACAGACCGACGCCTGGCGTTACATGCAGGAAATGCTGCCGGCCGTGCTGAAGCTGTGGGCGGGCGACTATGCCCACGACGGCGAGTTCTGGCAGTTCCCTACGTCGACCTCGGTGCCGAAGCCGGTCCAGAAGCCACATCCTCGGATCTGGGTCGCCGCTCGCTCACCGATCACCTACGACTACGCCGTCGCCAACGACTGCAACATCATGTGCTGGCCGTTCACCCGTCCCCACGCCGAGGCGGAGTTGTACCGAGGACAACTCGACGAGTCGATCGCCAAACACGGCGGAACCGCCAACCCGGTCTTCGCCTTGATGCGCCATACGGCCGTCTACGAGGACGACGCCGGCCGCGACACCGCCGTCGGCGCCGTCACCCGAACCCTGGGACAGTTCGAGAACCTCTATCGCAACCTCGGCGACGTCGAGAACGGTTTCCCCCGAGAGATCCCTCTCGACGAACTGGAAGGCCGCGAGCAATATCGGCCCGACATGCTCGAAGAGAACCTGATGTTCGGCACACCCGACAAGATCATCGAGAAGCTGAGGATCTACGAAGAGCTCGGCGTCGACGAGTTCATCTACTACGCCAGCATGGGGCTGAACCACGAGGCACAGAAGCGCTCCATGCAACTCTTCTGTGACGAGGTGATCCCCGCGTTCGGCTAGGCGGCGATGCGCTCGAAGACCGCGGCGATGCCCTGGCCACCGCCGATGCACATGGTTTCGAGGCCGAAGCGAGCCTCACGGCGATCCATCTCACGCAGCAGCGTCGCCAGGATCCGACCACCGGTCGCGCCTATCGGATGACCGAGCGAGATGCCCGAACCGTGAACGTTGGTCCGGTCGAAATCAGCTGCACCGAATCCCCATTCGCGTGTGACCGCCAGGACCTGGGCGGCGAATGCCTCGTTGAGCTCGATCAGATCAAGGTCGGCCAACGTGATGCCGGCCGATGTGAGTGCCTTCTCGGACGCCGGGACGGGGCCGATTCCCATCGTCGCGGGAGCAACGCCGGCCGTTGCCCAGCTCGCGAAGCGAGCAAGCGGACGAAGGCCCAGGCGCTCGGCGTTCTCCATCGTGGTGACGATGCATGCGGAAGCGCCGTCGTTTTGTCCCGATGCGTTGCCGGCAGTAACCGTGGCACCGGGATCCTGGCGACCCATGATCGGTCGCAGCTTGGCGAGCCGTTCCATTGAGGTATCGGCTCGGGGATGTTCATCGACTGTGACAGCCTCGTCCCTCACCGTGACAGGGATGATCTCGTCGATGAACGTGCCGTTCTCTACCGCGGCCACCGCACGATGTTGCGAGCGCAGGGAGTACTCGTCCTGCTCCTCACGCGGGATCGAGTACTCCCTGCGAAGGTTCTCGGCGGTCTCGATCATGCCGCCCTCCACCGGGTGGCGCTCGCCACCGGCAGTGATGCGGGCTCGGGTGAGGCGATCGTGCAGCTGCACACCGGCGGCTCCGGCGCCGTATCGCATCCCCATCGAATAGAACTCGACCTGGCTCATGCTCTCGGCGCCACCAGCGACGACGAGTTCGCTGATGCCGGTCTGCACCTGCATTGCTGCGTAGGCCAACGATTGCAGGCCGGACCCGCAACGACGATCGAGCTGCATGCCGGTCACGGTGACCGGGAAACCAGCGTCGAGTGCTGCCACCCGCCCGAGTGCCGGGCCGTCGCCGTTGGGGTAGCCCTGACCCAAGATGACGTCATCGATTTCCGCCGGATCAATGCCGGCACGATCGACGAGACCCTCGAGCACAGTGGCGGCAAGGGTCACCACGGGCACGTCGCGGAACATCCCGCCCGCACGACCCACCGCAGTGCGCACTGGTTCGCAAATCACGGCATCTCGTCCGTAGGTCGGCATCGTTCGTGTCCCTCCACAGGTCAGGGTTTCGGGGGAGACGTTAGCGGTCGTTAGTCTCCCCCGAATGCGTCACGCCACTCCTCTCGATGCCGGCACCGCCGCCGCAGTCCTGACCGAGGCCTTCAGCGCCGACCCACTCATGGGCTACCTGTGGCCCGACACCAGTCAGCCCGGCATTCCTGCCCGAGAAACGCTCCGCGAGTTCATGGATGCGGCGTTCGAGACATATCTCCCCCACGGTCATTCGTATGTGATCGACGGTCAGGCCGCCGCGTTGTGGGCGCCACCAGGCGTCGAGCCCGACACGTCAGCATTCGGTGAGATCTTCGTGACGCGCGCCGATCCGGAGATCTTCGAGTCTGCCCGCGCCAACTTCGAGGCGATGCACGAGCTCCACCCCGAGGACCCGCACTTCTACCTGGCTCAGATCGGAGCCGTCGATGCGGCCCGCGGACAGGGGCTCGGCTCGATCCTGCTCGATCGGGTACTCGCTGTTTGCGACAACGACGGCTTCGTCGCCCATCTCGAAGCCACGACACCACGAAGCCAGGCGCTCTATGCGCGCCACGGGTTCGAGACCGTCACCGAGATCGTGTTCGCGCCGGGTGTTTCGCTCTACCCGATGACCCGGTCGCCGCGCTAGGCCAGTTCCGCCTCGGGCCTCACGTTTGGCTCCCACGCCACTCGGGGACGATCGCCCCACAGGCGCTCGAGTTGGTAGAAGTCGCGCTGCTCCTGGTTGAACACGTGCACGATGAATGCCCCGTAGTCCATGAGCACCCACTCGCGCTCGTCGACACCTTCGATGCGGACGGGGCCGCGACCGCTCATGCGCCTCACGTCTTCTTCGATGCCATGCACGATTGCGTGAACCTGGCGAGTGCTGGAGCCGCTGGCGATCACGAAGTAATCCGAAACGGCGAACACGTCGCCGACGTCGATGATCAGAGGCTCGTTGGCCTTCTTTTCGTCAGCTGCCGCGGCGGCGCATCGCACGAGCGACATCAGGTCGGGCTCGCTGCTCGAATGTTGTGTCACGAAGGCTCCCAATCGGCACCGATCACAATGGTGAGGTCTACCGGCTCATCGACGTTTTCCGCGAGTCTGGCAACAGTTCCGAACGCAGCGGCGGCTCGGTCCGCGTCCGCCTTGGCCTCGAGCCGATGATACGTGACGGTGGTTTCGGTGACCGCGAATTCCAAGGCGTTCCCGATAACACCGATGGTGATCTCGAGATCGATGAGCAGATCCATCGCATCGTCGCGGATCCCCGCGTCATCGGTGCCGTTGAGCAGCCGAACCGACGACCGGTCCGAGAGAGGTGGGGCGATCGGGACCGGCACCATCGAGCGGGCGATCTCGGCAAGCCGTTCGATCTGGCCGGCATTGAGCGTGAAGAACGACTCGGTCTCAGCCACGGTCACGGCATCGGCGGCGAGGATCGAGACGTCTTCCGTGCCGGCCCCGAGCGAGCGGAGAAATGGCGACAGTCCGTCATCAAACGGCAGTGTGGCGGCAGTGAGATCCTCGGCTCGGTCGATCGTGTCGAGCCACGAGACCCAGAGGTCGAGTTGGCGCTCGATGCGGTTGGCATCGGACTCGCCGGGATTGGTGAAGCCGTAGATCTGGGCGGCCACTTCCCCGTCGAGATCCTTGCGGCCCCTCGCGAGCCAAACCTCGACCTCGCCCGCATCGTTGATCTGCACCAGATCGTCGAGCAGGTTGAACGGGATCGGCTCGACCAGCCGCATCCATTCCCGCAGCTGCGCCGTGTCGAGCTCCGCCCGGTCGAGGAATCCGAATCCGAAGAGCTCGGCGACAAGTATCTCCACCGCCTCGACCCCGCCGGCGTCGTAGGCGTCACTCAAGTACGTGGCTTCGACCCCGTCGGCGTCGACGACCAGGTCGGCAGACAGAAGTACCGCCGTGCCGCCCTTGTCGAGCGCAGTCTGCGACAGCACTGTGATGCCCGATAGCTGTCCCGCATCCGTGTGAACGAGCAGCATCGTGGGCGTCGGTTCGACGAAGGCCTCGAATCCCGGTGCCTGCGGGTCGGTGACGACGGTGATTTCCTCGCCATCGGTCGAGTCGAGCACAGCTTTGGTGCCGGCCTCCCACAACAACAACACCGCGATTCCGGCGCCGACCACGATGGCAGGGAAGAGGAAGCGCCAGAAGGTATTCGCCTTGGGAGCAGGTCGACGGCGTCGTCGTCGGCGTTTCGGAGCATCTTCCTCGAGCTCCTGGAGCTCGACGCCTTCGCCGGGAGGCAAGTTGACCGTGGTCATCGACAGCTCCCGTAGAGCCCGAGAGCCCTGACCTGATCGATGACGCCGCGAGGCAAGAGGCCGTCGACCGGGCGATCGGACCCGAAGCGCGCTCGGAGGTCGCTTGACGAGATCTCGAGGGCCGGCACATCCACCACGTCGTGAGTCCAGCCCGCTGGTGGTCGACCTCCCTGGCGGCCGCCGCGGTCAATCACGACGGTGGTGGCCAGCGAACGGACCTCAGCCGAGCGTTTCCATGTGTCGAGACCTGCTGCGGCATCAGAGCCGACCACCAGAAACAACTCGCAATCCGGACCGCTCAGGGTGGTGAGGGTGTCCGCGGTGTAGGACGCGCCGCCTCGGCGGATCTCGAGATCGGACACCTCGAGGCCGTCCACCGAATCGAACGCCGTATGCGAGAGGGCGAGCCGGGTGTCGGCCGGCGTGACGCTCGAGACCGCGGTCTTCTGCCACGGGTCGTTTGCCACGACCATCAGCACGTCGTCGAGGTTCAGACTGTGCCGGACCTCCTGGGCGATGGCGATGTGGCCATGATGGGGCGGGTCGAAGGTGCCACCAAAGACACCAATTCTACGCCTCAGCCCGTCATGCACGGGTGCGAGTGTAGGCGTTCTGCGAGTCGCGCTTGCTGCGGGCGATGCAGATAAGGACCGTTTGTACGCGCTTTTGCGAGTCATTTAGCGGCAAAACGACCCATTGCGTCGCACGCGTGACACACGTCATAAAGAAAACGCGGGACAAACGCATGGATCTGTAGTTGAATGTTCACCGCTGGACCGGAGTGCGGCGCGTAATCGCTGAACGCGAGCACACGGTACCTGGTCTCCCCCGCAATACCACCTACCTGGAATTTCGCATGGGCGAGTTCCGTTGTGAGAGATGTATGAGTGATTCAGTTGGTCAGTACCTGAACGAGATCGGCGCTGTTGCGCTTCTCAATGCACAGGAAGAGCGTGAGCTCAGCCAAATTATCGAAAAGGGCTTCGAAGCCCGCGCCCGCAAGGACGACGGCGAGAAGAGCCGTGAGCTCGATCGTGCGATTCGCCAGGCGGCCGCAGCCAAGGACCGGTTCATCCGAGCCAACCTTCGCCTCGTCGTGAGCGTCGCCCGCCGCTATCCGCTGCCCCCCGGCATGGAGCTGCTCGACCTCATCCAGGAAGGCAACCTCGGCCTGGAGCACGCCGTCGACAAGTTCGACTGGCGCAAGGGATTCAAGTTCTCCACCTACGCCACGTTCTGGATTCGTCAGGCGATCGGCCGTGCCCTCGACCAGAAGGCCAGCCTCGTTCGTCTCCCCGGCGATCGTTCCGCTTCACTGCGTGCGGCCCTCCGTGCCGTTTCCGGCGACGGCGACGAGCTCGACGACGAGCATGCACGTCTGCACCGCCTCACCACGCCGACCAGCCTCGACCGCACCATCGGCGACGACGACTCCAACGAGCTCGTCGACCTCCTCCCCGACGCCAACCCCGGCCCGGAGGTCGAGGTCATGGCCAAGGCTGAGGAAGAGATGGTCACCGGCCTGCTCGACATCCTCGATCCGCGGGCCAAGCATGCCGTTGAGCAGCGCTTCGGTCTCGGCGACGGTCGCAAGCGTTCCTACCGTGAGGTCGGCGAGGATCTCGGCGTTACCGCCGAGGCCGCCCGTCGCCTCGTGAAGCGTGCAATCCACACCGTTCGTGAGCACGCCGCCACAATCGCCGACACCGTAGACGCTGCGTAACCAACGCAAGCACGACTGAACTTTCCCGGAGCCCTCGCCACGTGCGAGGGCTCCGGCCGTTTTCGGGCTCTAACGCACACTGGGGACAGACCCCAGTGTGCGTTAGTCGTCGAATTCGGTTGGCACTCTTGTCCCCAGACACCAGACTTGACGAGTGACCTCCACTTGGACCCCCAGCTCATGGCGCAATGCCGAGGCAAAGCATCAGCCGTCCTGGCCTGATCAAGCCGAACTCGACCAGGCTCTCAAGGAGCTTGGCGACATGCCACCGCTGGTCTTTGCGGGCGAGGCGCGCAGCCTCACAGAGTCACTCGGTTCGGTCGCCAACGGCGATGCCTTCCTGCTGCAGGCCGGCGACTGCGCGGAATCGTTCGACAGCTCCGCCGATTCGATCCGCGACAAGCTCCGCGTGATCCTCCAGATGGCGATCGTGCTCACCTACTCCGGTGGAATCCCGGTCGTGAAGGTTGGCCGGATTGCCGGCCAGTTCGCCAAGCCCCGCTCGTCGGCCACCGAGATCCAGGGTGATATCGAACTTCCGTCCTTCCTCGGACAAATCGTCAACGACGTCGGCTTCACCGAGGCCGAACGTCGCCCCGATCCCCAACGCCTCCTCACGGCGTACCACCGGGCCGCGTCCACCCTGAACCTTCTGCGTGCATTCACCCGCGGCGGTTACGCCGACCTCTCGCAGGTGTCCATCTGGAACCGCGAGTTCGTGGCCTCCTCCCCCGCCGGCGAGCGCTATACCCAGATGGCCGACGAAATCGATCGTGCGCTGACGTTCATGTCCGCGGTTGGCGTCAACTCGCACACGACCCCCGCGCTGCACGAAGTCGACTTCTACACCAGCCACGAGGCCCTGCTCCTCAACTACGAAGAGGCACTCACCCGCCAGGACTCCCTGACCGGGCGCTGGTACGACTGCTCCGCCCACATGCTCTGGATCGGCGAACGCACCCGTCAACTCGACGGCGCCCACGTCGAATTCCTCCAGGGCGTCGGCAACCCGCTCGGCTGCAAGATCGGGCCGACCGCCACTCCTGGGGAAGTCCTCGACCTGTGCGAGGCGCTCAACCCCGAACGCGTGCCGGGCCGCCTGACCCTCATCTCTCGCATGGGAGCGGAGAGGGTGCAGACTGGCTTGCCGCCACTGCTCGCTGCTGTCCGCGACGCCGGTCATCCCGTCGTCTGGGCCTGCGATCCGATGCATGGCAACACCTACACGGCTGAAGGTGGCCACAAGACCCGCCACTTCGACCAGGTACTCGAGGAGATCGGTGGCTTCTTCGCCGCTCATCGCCAGGAAGGCACCTGGGCCGGCGGAATCCACGTCGAACTCACCGGCGACTCCGTCACCGAATGTGTCGGCGGCGGTGACGACCTCGGCGAGGATGCCCTCGACCAGGCGTACGAGACGATGTGTGACCCGCGCCTCAACGGCCGCCAGTCCACAGACCTCGCCTTCCGCGTCGCCGACATCCTCCGCGGTAAGGCCTAGCCATCAACCTCGCGACTGGGTGAACTCGACCTTGGTGTGAGATAGACGGAAGCCGTGGCGGAGAAGGTTTCGCTCTGACGCGCTTCCGGCCTCGGCTGACGTCGTGACATAGCGACAGCCGGCATCGGTCGCGAGGTTGAGACGGTGGTGGATCAACGCGGCCTGGACCCCTCGACCGCGCTCCTGGGGGAGCGTGGACATCCCGCCGATGGTGCCGATGCCGTTACCGATCTTGAGGGTGGCGCAGCCAAGCACACTGCCGTCTGCCGCCGACCGGGCGATCATGAGGCCAGGATCGTCCACCGTCGCTGCTGCCGCGGCGTAAACATCGCTCGCTCGACGGCGCTCGACCGTTTCGTGGCCCCAACCCGCAGCTGCCGCGTCCTGCCAGGCCGCAAGACCATCGACGCCGCAGAGCTCGACCGCCACGGCCGGGTCGGGTCGGGGGACGTCGACGAGGTCGTGCACGAGTGCCGACGTGCGGCCATCCTCGGCATACCCCCTGCTCAGGAGCATCGTTGGCAACGACGGTCGTGTCGCCTCACACACTTCGACCGATGGCAGGACGCCGACTTCGAGTGCACGTGCCTCGAAATGGGCGAGGTCCTGGTCGGAGGGATCCCGGTCGAGGCCGAGGCCCAACGCTCGATTCACATAGAGACCCGGCCCGCACAGGACGGCGACGCCATCCACGAGATCGAACACAGTCGTGCCCCAACTCGGATCAAGATCAGCGACGGCGTTGGCCAACTGAACGGCGTCTTCGGTCCAGATGCGCTCAATCCCGACGATGCTTTGGAGTGATGGCACCCCGTCAGTATCGCCGTTCAGGAGTCGATCAGGCTGACGCAGGTGACCCGCTCGAACGTGCCCGTGAAGTCGGGGCATGACGTGATGTTCACGCTGCGTTGGTTGCTCTCGTGGAGCCAGGTGACGTTTCGGATCCGAACGCCCTCGGCCGAGTCGATCTCGAACGCACTCCTCTCGAAGCCGCTCTGGCCCTCCATCTGGCCATCATAGAAGGCGGCCACGGCGTCGAAGTCAGCTTCGGGATAGCTCAGCACGACCGCGATCTCTTCATCGGACTCAAAGACCGACACCGTGCTTCCTCCGTCGAGCACGGGCAGTGTGAGCCGATCCGGAAGGTCTTGATCGCCGCCAACGCTGATGGATCCGTCTTCGGTCTCCAGCGTGAGTGTTTCGTCCGGCAGACCACTGGAGCCCAAAGAGTCCAGGGCATCCAAGTCTGATCTCGAGTCGTCGATCTGCACACCTCCGGGTCCGAAAGTGCCATCCGAGTCGCTACAACCCACCGCACCGACTGCGAACGCCGCAGCCACGATCAATGTCCGAATCGTCCACCTCATAGCAACTCGCTCCTCGCCTCGAAGTCCTTGTCGATGTACCACCATCAGACTCGCGAGCCGTTGGCCTGTCAACGGCGGCTCGCGAGCAACTACAACGTGAACGTCATCTCTTCGACCAGAGCACCCGGCAAACGAAGGCTCTCGGTCGAGCGCTGCTCATACGTCGATGAATCAAGGATCGTCTCGGCCGTATCGGTGAGCCCGACGAGGCGATCGCCCAGCAGATGGAACGCCGTGTCATCGAAGCGCAGGACCTCGATCGGGGCGACGATCTCGCCGTCCTCCACCCAAAACGTGCCGAAGCGGGTCATCCCAGTGGCACGACATGCAGAACGATCCGAAAAGTTCAGGTACCAGAGGTTGCCGATGTAGAGACCAGTGCCGAGCTGGGCGAGCACGTCGTCGGTGGGTAGCGAACCGGGCGCCATGGCGATGGCGGTGGGGAACTCGTGGTCGTCGGCGCCGTTGGTGTCGACGCCGTACTCCTGGGCCGACCGAGGCGACACGAGATGGCCGGCAAAGCGCCCACCGGCGATGAGGCTGACCGTTCCCGGGCGGGTGAATCCCGCCGCCTGGAAGTCGGGCGCCACGCCGCCGGCAATGTCTTCGGCGATGGTGACCGACGGGTGCAGCTCGGCGTCCTCGGTGATCATGCGCAGCAATGGTGTCTGTTTCGTGCGATGCGAACGAAGACTGAATCCTCCCCACGCGAGCATGTCCATGATCTCGCGCAGCGCAGCGGGACTCAGGAACGCGCGGTACCCACCAGGAGCGAGCGTGCGCGGCTCCCGGCCGAGCACTTCCAGCTCTCGACGAGACCAGGCGAGCTTGGCGGCGAGCGCGTCGGCGTCCCAGACCAACCCGGCGTAGGCGTTCTTGGTGGCCTTGTCGGCGTGAAGATGCAGCGACCAGTCGAGGTTGAACGAACCCGCGGCAAACCAGTTGCGTTGACCGAAGGAGCTGGCGAAACCGCGGAACGACTGTCCGGCGGCGTAGATCCCGACGAGATCACTGGCGCCGGCACCACTGACGACGGCGTCAACCGCGTCGGCCGACGTCGGCGCCTCACCGTCGACTACTCGCTCGCTCGCCTCGACGCCCGTGGAGTACAGCAGGTACGGATCCTCGGGCAGGACGGCTCGCTGTTCTCGAAGATCAGACATCAGCGCCGCCACACGGTGATGATCGGTGTCGACCACCCCGGTCAACGAAACCGACCCTTCGGCGTGACGCTGACCGTCGATCAGATCAATCGATATCGAACGCTGACTGACAGATCCCGCCTGGCGCACCGACGCGTGATTGAAGCGGACGAAGTCCGAGTCCTCGCCGGACAGATGAGCGAGCAGGACCTCGTCCCCGATGAGACGAGCGCTGGCCCAACCGACCAGATCGTCGAGGTAGCCCTGAGCGCTCTCGGCCTTCATGACTCGCCTCCGAAGATCTCGACATTGGAAAACCGGCAGTGCGGCGCGGCGTGACCCACGCGTATCACCTGATTGGGTTCACCCTTGCCGCAGTTGCCGACGGCCATGACCGTGAAGTCGTCGGCGACGCCGCTCAGATTGCGCCAGAAAGTGGCCGAGATGCCTCGATAGTTGGGGTTTCGGACGATGTGGGTGATCTCGCCGTTCTCGATCACCCGACCGAGCTCGGCCCCGAATTGAAACTTGTTGCGGCTGTCGTCGATCGACCAGGAAACATTGGTCTCCATGAGTACACCGTGTTCGATTCCGCCGATCAGCTCCTCCACCGTCGACTCGCCAGGTTCAACGTTCAGGTTGGCCATGCGGTCGATCGGCGCTCGATTCCAGGAGCTGGCCCGGCTGTTGGCCACACCCGCCATGCCACTCCGAGCCTGCGAGATGGTGCCGCCCATCGGCCGTTCGAGGATGCCGTCCTTGATGAGGTGGATCCGCTCGGCAGGCGTGCCGTCATCATCGAAGCCGTAGGACGCCATCTGGCCCGGCACCGTGGGGTCGAAGGTGACGTTGAGCAACTCGCTGCCGTACCGGTACGACCCGAACATATCCTGGGTGACGAAGCTCGTGCCCGCGTAGTTGCGCTCGTCACCGAGGATCCGGTCGAGTTCGAGCGGGTGACCGATCGACTCGTGGATCTGCAGCACCATCTGGTCTGGCGCCAAGATCAGATCCATAGTGCCGGTGGGACAGTTGGGAGCGTCGAGCAGAGCGACGGCCTCGTCGGCAATTCGGGCCGCAGCGTCACGGAAACCGTGACGGGTCAACACCTCGACACCACCCTGCCCGGCATAGTTCCCGGCGCCGAAGGTGCGGTTCTGCGTATTCGAGCCCTCGTTCGCCGTCGCCCGCAGATCGGGGAACACCTGGCGAATGTGCTGAGCGACCCGGCCGCCGCCATTGGTGAGCAGGAGTGACTGGATGTCGAAGCGGACCAAGGACGCACTGCGGTCGACGATGCGATCGTGGCCGCCGAGCGCCATGTCGGCGTCGACGAGGAGCGCTACCTGCTCGGCCAGAGACAGCGAGTCGAAGGAGTCGGTGACCGGCGTGGTGTACTCTCCGACCGTGTGCAGCAGCGGCGGCGAGTCGATGACTGTTCGCCCGGCTGTGGCCGCCGCCCACCCTCGGGCTTGCTCGACAGCAAGGGCCAGGCCCTCGACGCTCAGGTCGCTGGTGGCCGCGTAACCCGCTCCCCCGTTGACCCAAACGCTGAACATGACACCCTCGTTGTGCGCCGTGGCGCTCGGCTCAACCACCCCGTTGCGCACCTCCAGACGAGAGCCGCGTTCAACCACATGCCGGGCCGATGCATAGTCAACGTCGGACGGGAGCGCGGCGAGGAGACGATCCTCGAGGTGGGTGTCAAGATCGGTCATGCCAGGTTCTCGCTGTCTACTGGGTCGCCCCCGGCTACGCCAGGTTCTCGACGAACCCTTCGAGTTGGCGAAGGTTCCTGACCTCGAAGGTGCCATCACAGTGCTGGGCGTACTCGCCGACAATCGAATCGCCGGTGTCCCAGTAACTGTTCGGCTCGGGATTCAGCCAATACACGTCGCGAGCCTTCTCGCGCATCGCCTTGATGATCCAGCTCTCCGACGCGTGATAGTTGTTGCGGGCGTCACCCAAGATCATGATCGACGTGCGCGGTCCAATGTCCTGGCCGTACTTCTCCCAGAAGACACCGAGGGCATGGCCATAGTCGGAGTGGCCGTCGACCCAAACCACATCGGCCTCGGTATTCACCCGGTGAACGGCCTCGTTGATGTCCTCGACACCCTCGAAGTACTGGGTGACCTCGTCGAGCCCATCAATGAAGACGAACGAGCGGACCTTCGAGAACTGACCGCTGATGGCGTAGACGAGATGGAGGGTGAAGCGAGCGAACGCGGCGACCGAACCGGAGATGTCGGCAATCACCATGATCTCGGGCTTGTGCGGGCGCGGATTGCGGAACTTCGGCTCGGCGGGAACGCCGCCATAGCTCAGTGAGGCACGTACCGTGCGGCGGAAGTCGAGCGGACCCTTGCGCCCATGGCGACGCTTTCGCTGCAAACGAGCGGCGAGCTTGCGAGTGAGCGGGTAGATCGCCTTGCGCAGCGATGCCATCTCCTCGCGAGAGGCGTGCATGAAGTCGACATCTTCAGGCAGCGGTTTCCGTAGCGTCTTGGCCATCGCCTCCACACCGCGGTCAGCCACAAGGCGACGCCGAATTTCCGCCTCGATCTCCTTTTGGAGCTGGTCGACACGGCTCTGGTACTCGTCCTTCTGGAGCCTTTGCTCGAAGTCGGAGAGGTCTTCGTCGTCGCCCTCGTTGTTCTGGTCCTGCTCCAAGAGACGCTCGAGCACGCCGTCGAGATCCAGGTTGCGCAGCGTGCGGTACAGGTAGTACGTACCACCAACCGGGCGTCCTGGCTCCATCCCGGCGTAGCGCTTCACGGCCTGGCGAGCAACACCGCGCATCATCTGCTGATCGCCACGCATGAGCGCCTGGTACAGCATCTCGGCGAGCTCTTCGGGCGACAGGTTGTCACCGCCGCCGCCTTGCTGATCGCCGGCTCCGTCAGGCTGATCCTGACCGTCGTCGTCCTGGAGCTCACCGAGCTCGGTCTCGTCGCCGATCGAATACTCGGGGCCGCGCAGCGAGAAGTAGACCTCGAAGACGGTCTCGAAGGCCTTCCAGTGGTTGTAGTGCTTGACCAGCGTGGCCGCGAGGGCGTACTTGAACGTGTCTCGGTCCCCCAGGGGCACGTGCTTGACGGCCTCCATCGCATCGAGGTTCTCGGTGAGACTCACCGGCAGACCGGCCGCCCGCAGCTGAATGATGAACCCGTTGAGAAGCTCCAGCAATGGCTCGCCGACGGCTGCCGGCGTGGGCTCGGATTCGGTGTCGTCGGTGAGCGTCATGGCAGCCTCGTCGGCGTCAGGAGACGCCGTCTGCGGAGCCGAGGTCCTTGAGCGTCTTGTTGATGTCGCTCTGGTACTTCAGCAGTATGTTGATCGTCTCAGCTGCAGTCTGTTCGTCGATCTTCTCGACACCGAGCAGCACGAGTGTGCGGGCCCAGTCGATGGTCTCAGAAACCGAAGGGGCCTTCTTCAGCTCGATCTGGCGGATCGAGCGAACGACACGGGCAACCTGGTCGGCCAAGTTCTCCGTGATGTCCGGCACACGCGTGAGCACGATTTCCTTCTCACGATCTATGTCGGGGTAGTCGACGTGGAGGTAGAGGCAGCGACGCTTGAGCGCCTCGGAGAGCTCGCGGGTGTTGTTCGACGTCAGGAAAACGAGCGGGATCTGCTTGGCCTCGATGGTGCCCAGCTCAGGGATCGAAACCTGGTAGTCGGAGAGAATCTCGAGCAACAGAGCTTCGGTCTCCACCTCGACACGGTCGACCTCATCGATGAGGAGCACAACCGGGTCGTCGGCCCGGATGGCCTCGAGAAGCGGACGGGTCAGCAAGAAGTCATCGGAGAAGATGTCGTCGTTGATGTCATCCCAGTCTTGGGACTCGCCACGCTCGGCCTGGATGCGCAGCAGCTGCTTCTTGTAGTTCCATTCGTAGAGCGCCTTCGACTCGTCGAGGCCCTCGTAGCACTGGAGACGGATCAGGCGAGCGCCCAGCATCTTGGCGACGCTTTTGGCCAACTCGGTCTTGCCGGTTCCGGCAGGACCCTCGACAAGAATCGGCTTCTCCAGCCTGTCGGCGAGGTACACCACCCCGGCAATACCTTCGTCGGAGAGGTAGTCAACGGAGGCCAGGTCGTTCTTGACACTGGCGACGTCAGTAAAGCGATTCGACATGCCCGGAAGGTTAGCGCCCGTTAACCCCAACCCCCGAACCGGTTGCAGCGTTTGCTGCAACTACGGGCGGACGTGGCCATCGCCGCGGACGATGTACTTCTGAGTAGTGAGTTCGCTGAGGCCCATGGGGCCGCGGGCATGAAGCTTCTGGGTTGAAATACCGATCTCGGCACCAAAACCGAACTCCTCGCCGTCGACGAAACGGGTCGAAGCGTTGACCAAGACCGCGGCAGCATCGACCTCGCGGGTGAACCGGTCGGCCGCGGCGATGTCGCTGGTGATGATCGCTTCGGAGTGGCCCGTGCTCGTGTCGTTTATGTGGCTGATGGCGGCGTCGAGGTTGCCGACGACTTTGACGCTCATCTTCATGTCGAGGAACTCGGTGGCGAAATCGTCGTCAGTCGCGGCACCGATCGATCCGGCGAACGAACGAGCATCGTCGTCGCCGACCAGCTCCACATCGTGAAGAGCAGCCGCCGCCATCGGGATGAACTCTGCTGCGACATCGGTGTGAACCACAAGCGATTCGGCCGCGTTGCAGACACCAGTGCGCTGGGTCTTGGCGTTCACGAGAATCTCGCGAGCCATCGCCAGGTCGGCCGCAGCATCGACATAGATGTGACAGTTGCCCGCTCCGTCGATCACGTAGGGAACGGTGGCGTTGTCGAGGATCGACTGGATCAGGGTGTGCCCACCCCTGGGAATGAGACAGTCGACATAGCCCCGCTGCTGCATGAACTCGGTAGCGGCCTCACGGCTGACGTCATCGACCAGAACAAGCCCATCGGAAGGAAGGCCAGCCTTCGGCAACGCCTCGCGCAACACGGCCGCGATGGCGAGATTCGATGAGATCGCCGACGAGGACCCTCGCAAGAACGCGACATTGCCCGACTTCAGGCACAACCCGAACGCATCGCTGGTGACGTTGGGGCGGCTTTCGTAGATGATCGCCACCACACCGAGCGGAACGCGCACCTTCTCGATGCGCAACCCGTTGGGACGGACCCAGCCTTCAGTGATCTCGCCAACAGGATCACGCAGAGACGCAACCTGGCGGAGACCGCCGGCCATTCCGTCGATGCGTCCGACATCGAGGCGCAGTCGATCAACGAGCGGCGCCTCCATGTCGTTGCTCTCGGCGCGGGCCACATCCTCGCGGTTCGCGTCGATAATCGAGTCGGCCTGTGTAACGAGCAGGTCGGCCGCGGCATGAAGCGCAGCGTCCTTCTCGGCCGTCGAGGCGACCGCCAGCGCAGTGGTGGCGGCCTTGGCCCGAGCGGCCAACTCGGGTATCGGAGTCGGAGTCTCAGTCACGGGACCCCAGGGTACTCGCAGGGACCACTAGCCTCGCCAGCAAATGTCTGGGCGAGCTGTGTCACGACGAGCATCAGGCCGTGGGATGGAACCAACCGTGTTCCTCGCCGCGGTGTCTCCGATCACCGTTGGCCTCGTCGCGGCCACAGTGGCGCTGACACTGGTGGCCGGGGGGCACGTGGTTCTCGCGATTGGTCTGGGAATCGCGATGTGGATCGGTCGTGTGCTCCTCGCCCGGGTGGTCGCCCGACGGGTACGTGGCCTCCCGCGTCGCATCGACCCATTCGCTCTCCGCGAGCCATGGCGTTTCTACGTCCGCGACGCCATGCAAGCGCGGAACCGGTTCGCTGACGGCCTGAGCGATGCAACCGCCGGCCCCCTCCGAGACCGACTGGTCGAGATCGGCGAGCGAATCGATTCCGGCGTGGAGCACTGCTGGGAGGTTGCCCAAAAGGGCCAGCAACTCACGGATGCCAGGCGCAAGATCGACATCGAACGGCTCCGGCGGGAGCTCAGCGAACTCACCGCTGGCGACACCCGCCGTTCATCAGTCGAGGCTCAGGTCGCCAGCCACGGCCGCGTCGCTGCCCGCGAGGAAGCCACGCAGGAACAACTCGAGCAGCTCGATGTCCGCCTTGATGAGGCTGTCGTGCGTGCGATCGAGCTCGGCACCCGTGCCGGAGAGTTCGACGAAGTCTCCGCGGCCGGCGAAGCCGTAGATGCGGTGGTCGACGAACTCGAAGCGTTGCGCTCCGGCCTCGATGACGTGCAGTCGATCCGATGAGCAGCGCAGGAAAGGTGCGCAGCGGATCTGCGCTCGTGGGCGCAGGCATCTTGCTGTCCCGCCTCGCAGGGCTTCTTCGCGAAACAGTCGCCGGGCGGGTGATCGGCAACGGTCTGGCCGGCGATGCGCTCGTCGCCGCCCTCCGAATCCCGAACCTCCTCCAGAACCTGCTCGGTGAAGGGGTCTTGTCGGCCTCGTTTGTCCCCGTCTACAGCGAGCTCCTCGAAGAGGGCGACGAAGCCGAAGCGAGCCGGGTGGCCGGAGCGATCGGCGCCATGCTCATGGCGGTCACCGCTGTCAGCGTGCTGATCCTCGTCGTGGCCGCGCGCCCGATCACTCGCCTGCTCGCCTGGGGTCTCACCGGCGAGAGCTTTGAACTTGCCGTCGACTTCACCCGAATCATCGCCGTCGGCATCGGCTTCATGGTCATGTCCGCGTGGTGTCTCGGCATCCTCAACAGCCACCGGAACTTCTTCCTCCCCTACGCCGCCCCAGTGCTGTGGAATGCGGTGCAGATCGTCGCCCTCCTCGTTGCGTGGCAGCGAAACTGGTCCGTCGCCGATGCTGCCCAAGGCGTGGCCATCGCCCTGTCGATCGGTGGTGCACTGCAGTTGCTCGTGCAGCTTCCGACGGTGCTCCGGTTGGCGAGGGGAATTCGACTTCGCCCCGACGGCGGCAACCCCCACGTGCGTACGATTCGACAGCGGTTCGGCCCTGCAGTGCTCGGCCGGGGAGCGGTGCAACTCAGCGCCTATCTCGACTTGATCCTCGCCTCCTTCCTTGCTGCCGGTGGATTGTCCGCCCTGTTCCGCGCTCAGATCCTGTACACACTGCCGGTCAGCCTGTTTGCCATGAGCGTGGCCGCAGCCGAGTTGCCCGAGCTGTCCCGCCTGCGATCCGACCCCATCGCCATCCATGGCCGCACCGACGCTGCACTCCGCCGGATCGCCTTTTGGATGCTCGGCTCGTCGCTGATGCTGATCGCGGCCGGAGAGCCGATCGTCCGCCTCGTCTTCGAGGGCGGCGAGTTCACGTCCGCCGACACCACCCTCGTCTGGCTGATCCTCGTGTTCTACGCCATCGGCCTTCCGGCCATCGGCCTCAGCCGCATGCTGCAGAACGCCAACTTCGCACTTGGCGACACCTCGGGGCCAGCTCGAATCGCTGCGATCCGCGTCGCCATCGCCGCTGCGATCGGACTCGTTGTGATGTTCCCGCTCGACCGGGCCTGGGTCGGCGCCGATGGGATCGAAGGACTCGGCGACGCACTGGGACTCGTCGGGCCGCTCGATGCCGAGACCCGCAGCGATGAGTCGATCGTGCGGATCGGTGCCGTCGGGCTGGCTGTCGGCTCAGCCATCGGGGCATGGGTCGAACTCGCGCTGCTCAGCTCGCTCACTCGCCGTCGCCTACCTGCGCTTCGCTCACCAGTGGCCACGCTTCGACCCGCGGCGACCGCGGCGGCAATCGCGTTCGCCGTCACCGCCGCCATGAAGCTGACAGTCGGGGACCTACCCACGCTGGTCGCCGTCATCGCGATCGTGGGGGTTGGCGGCGTCGTCTACGTCGTGACCGCATTCCGCACCGGAGTCGAAGAAGCCGACATGATCCTGCGGCCCGCGCGCAAGATCATGTGGCGCTGAACCGCCCGCGTTCTCCGTTCGGTCTACGATCGATGCATGCTCAAGTACCTGAAGAAGCGCTGGAACTACCTCGTCGCCAAGCTCTCGAACACCCACGAAGAGAAGGCCGACCCGAAGGTGCAGCTCGAACAGGCGATCAGCGAGGCGAAGGACCAGCATCGCCGGCTCCGCGAACAAGCGGCAAACGTGGTCGCCAATCAGAAGCAGACCGAGATGCGCATCAACCAGGCACTCGAAAAACTCGAGAAGACCAATGCCAATGCGCGCCAAGCCATCCTCATGGCCGAAGAGGCCCAGAAGGCCGGCGACGATACCAAGGTCGATTCCTACACTTCAGCCGCTGAGCAGTTCGCCAATCGGTTGATCACTCTCGAGGAGGAGATCGAAAACCTCAAGAGCATGCACTTCCAGGCCAGTGAGGCTGCCGATCAGGCGAAGGGTGCGGTCAAGCAGAACTCGATGCTGCTCCAGAAGCGGCTCAGCGAACGTCAGGCACTGCTCAGCAAGCTCGATCAGGCCAGGATGCAGGAGACCGTCAACTCGGCGATGTCCACGCTCGGTGAATCAATCGGCGACGACGTGCCGAGCTTCGATGAGGTCCGCGAGAAGATCGACGCCCGCTTCGCCAAGGCGTCCGCAGTAGCTGAGCTGACCGAGACCAACGTGGAAGCTCGGATGGTCGAGATCGAGGAAGCGGCTCGAGGTGTCGAAGCCCACGCTCGTCTCGACCGGATCAAAGCCGATCTCGGCCTTGCCGCCGCGGCGGAGCCCGAGGCGATCACCGAGGGCGAGTAGCGACTCAGCCCGGCAGAGTCACGAGGTCGTCCGCATGCACCACGACGTGGGGCGCACCCGGCGGCAGGTCGTCACTTCGAAGGCCGGCAATCGCATGTAGCTCAGCGGCGGCATGGCGAACGAGGCCTTTGGCGAACGCGACGCCATCGGTGTCCACGATCTCGACCGGTTCACCCGGGTCGAACGCGCCGTCGATCGCACGAACGCCGGCGACGAGTAGCGACTTGCCCCGTTCGAGAGCAGCGCGGGCGCCGGAATCGACAGTGATCTGACCGCGAGCCACGACGGCGAAAGCGATCCAGAGCTTGCGAGCCTGCATGCGGGAGTCTCGGGCGCGAACCAGCGTTCCGACACCAGGGACACCATTGACGGCATCGGCCAGCACATGGTCGCGCGCCGCGTCGGCGATCACCGTTGAGACGCCAGACCAGGCGGCGATCTTTGCCGCGGTGAGCTTGGATGCCATGCCGCCACTCCCCCGCACCGATCCGGCGCCGCCTGCGAGGGCGACGTGTTGATGATCGATCTCGACGATCTCCTCGATCAGGCTGGCGGACGAGTCGACGCGAGGATCGGCGGTCAACACACCGGGAGTGTCGGTCAGGAGTACCAGCCGCTCAGCGTCGACCAGGTTCGCGACCAGCGCGGCAATGCGATCGTTGTCGCCCCAGCGGATCTCGTCGTCGGCAATCGCGTCGTTCTCGTTGACGATCGGAACCACTCCGAGCTCGAGGAGTCGGCCCAACGTCTGGCGGGCATGCAGGTACTGGGCCCGGACGATGAAGTCCTGAGGCACCAGGAGAACCTGCCCGGCCACGAGATCATGGGAGGCGAAAGCCTCTCGGTAGACCTCCATGAGCGCAATTTGGCCAACCGTGGCGACAGCCTGGAGCGTGATCGCGTCTGAAGGACGGCGCTGGCCTCCAAGTCCGAGTTCGGGAAGCCCGGCGGCAATTGCCCCCGAGGTAACGACCACGACGCGTTGGCCCAGCGCGCGGACCTCAGCTACCTCGCGACAGAGCTTGGCGACGACCTCGCGGTTGATGACGCCCTCTGCATCGGTGATCGATGACGTGCCGATCTTCACGACAACAGTGGAATCGCTCACAAGTCTTCCTGGTACACGAAGGAGAACGCCCCGATGTGCACGGTCTGGCCGTGCTTCACCCCCGCGCGCAGCAGCGCGTTGTTCACGCCGATCGCCTTGAGTCGAGTCTGCGCATACGCGAGCGCTTCGTCGTTGGTGAGATCGCTGAGTGCTACAGCTCGGAGCGCGGCCCGACCGACGACATTCCACGACCCGTCGTCGAGTCGTTCGAGATCGACCTCGCGGCTCGCCGGGCGATGGATCGTCACCGCCTCCACGACATCAGTCGACGCACGGGCTTCCCGCACGAGCCCCACGAGTTCTCCCACAAGTTTCGGGAGTCCCTCCCCCGTCATCGATGACGCGGTCATCCCGTCGAAGTCGTGCTCGGGAGCCATGTCGACTCGGGAGCCGATGACTAGACGAGGCCGGTCGAGTAGATCAGGTTGATAGGCGCCCAGCTCATCGAGCAGCACTTCGAGCTGATGCTCCGGAGGCGTCTGGTCGTAGGGCGCGAGATCGAGGAGCACCAGCAGCACACGAGCCCTTTCCACGTGACGCAGGAACTGATGGCCGAGGCCGCGCCCTTCGCTGGCACCTTCGATCAGGCCGGGTATGTCGGCGAGCACCATCTCGAAACCATCGTCGGTGCGGACGACTCCGAGGTTGGGCTCGAGCGTGGTGAAGGGGTAGTCGGCGATCTTCGGCTTGGCGGCCGAGAGGCGACTGATCAGCGTGGACTTGCCGACATTGGGGAAGCCGACGATGGCCACGTCGGCGAGCAACTTGAGTTCGAGCCGAAGCCAGAGTTCCTCACCGTGCTCACCCTGCTCGGCGAACGATGGAGCCCGGCGATTGTTCGAGAGGAATCGGGCGTTGCCGCGCCCACCGACACCGGCCTGGGCCGCGAGCCACCGATCACCGTGATGCAGCAGATCGGCGAGTGGTTCACGGGTCTCGTGGTCGAGCACGACCGTGCCTTCAGGGACAAAGATCTCGAGGTCCTTGCCGCGGGCGCCGTGGCGGTTCTGGCCACTGCCGTGAGCGCCACTGGGACCCTTGCGATGAGGGTGATCCCGAAACGAGAGCAGTGAGGCGACGTTGCGGTTCGCAACGAGCCAGATCGATCCGCCATCTCCGCCATCGCCGCCATCAGGGCCACCCATGGCGACGTGGGCCTCACGCCGAAAGGCGACCGAACCCGCGCCGCCGTCACCCGCCTGAACATTGATATTGCACTCGTCGACAAAGGCGGACACCCCGAAAGGCTACGGCCCACGCCAACCACATTCACGAACTCGTGCAACGTCGTCCCTGTTCTCGGGACGACGTTGCACGAGTTCGACGTTCTATTCGACCAACCGGATGGGGTCGCCGGTGAGTTCGGCGGACCATGTGGTGGTATCTGACGGCGTGCCGTTGAAGGTCAGCTCGGCGGTGACCCAACAACCGAAGGCACTGGCATCGTTGCATGTGTAGCCGACCGGCACATCGATGATGGCAGCGATCGAGTCGCCATTGCTGCCGCCGTTGGCCAACTGTGAGTTGGCGGCGTATGTCGCCGTGCAGTTCGACTCGTTGAGATCGGTGACACCGCCGCCCTCGTCGTAGAAGATGAAGTCACAGGCCGTAAACGTGCCGAGGCCCGAGTCTGCCGGCGGCGAGAACGTCACATTGATCGACGATCCGTCGGTCAAGTCGAAGACGTCGAGTTGAAGCTGCTGGCCGGCGTATTCCGGGGTGACTCTGGCGATGTAGAAGCACGTTGGGCTGCCGGAGCACGTGGTCGGGGCGCCCGGGGGCACGTTCACGAACATGGGGAGGCGACCGTCGGCCGAGAGCGACACGCCTGTTCCGTAGGAGGGAGACGTGATTGCGCCGAATCCGCCTCGCATGGAATAGCGGTTTCGCCCCTGCGTGCTGATGCTCGGATCCCACAGCGTGGGGTCGGAGCTGTCCGCATTGGTCCTGATCTGGATCACGTATTCGCCGACCTCAGGGCTGGAGATCGAGCAGACGTTGACCCACTCACGGAAGTAGTCACGGAAGACAACCGAGTCGACGGCGGGCACCGAACCGGTTCCTGCCGCCCCCGATCCGTTCGGCTGGTCGCCAGTGTCATCCTGGAGATCGGCGGCGCAGTCGGTCTGGTCGGACGGCTGGTTTGCTCCCCATCGGGTCCAACAAACCACTGGGTTGTCCTCGAGGTCGAACGGAGTGTTGTCCGGCTCACGGACAATGACCGTCATCTCGAAGTTGCCAACGAGGCCATTGTCGCCCGGACACCATGCCGCGCCGCCCGGGTTGCCGGCGCCTCCTACCTCGTAGCGCTCCTCGTCGTAATCACCCAGCCCCTTGATATTGCCCGAGTACCACGCCTCGCTGCCGACATCTCCGTCGTCGAACAGGAATGACGCATCGCAATGATCCCCGTAGTTGTGGTGAGCCACGTCGAAGACTTCGACGTTGAGCGGAGCAGCCTGGACAGCCGAGACGTTGAGGGTGAAGAAATAGCCGTCCTCGTCGAACTCATCGTTGGCGCTGCCCGTGCAGAAGATTGCGCCACCGCACACTTCGGTGTGATAACGGTCGCCTGATCGCTTGGACGTTTGCGGGCCGAAGGTTGCGAGCCACAGGTTCGGGCTCTCGCCTTCGATCGGATCATTGCCCAGGAAATGTTCGGGAGATCCCATCGGCACTGACTTCACATACTCCGATGTCGCTGCTCGGGCGATTTGCACCTCGTCGAGGAACAAGCCGGCGAAGTACATCTCGACGTCGGTGTCGGTGATGACGACCTGAAGCTGGTTGACGCCGACGTCGATGACCTCGACCGTTATTCCGTCAACGCCGTGAACATAGCCGTTGCGCTCTGCAGCGTTGCGAGCGGCATCTTCGGCAGTATCGAAGTCGGGCTGCCAGACAACGCCGGCGAGAGATGCCGCATCGGCCGCGCGCTGGATCGACGAGGCCTGCGAGTACCACGAGCCGACATCGACCGCGAAACCGGCGAATCCCATCAGCGGAACCAGGAGCAGCGATGTCAGGATGACGGCATAGCCACCCTCGGACTTGGCGCGCACGCGAGCGAGCATCGAACGAATCGGACGAATTGGGTTCATGAGCTCGGCTCCACGGTCATCACGGTGTAGTCCGTAATCGTCACACCGTCGCCGGGGAAGATCCCGGTCGTGTATTCGCGATTGATCCGCACCCACACGCCCACGTCGGTCACCCCCGTGGCTTGGTCAGTTTCTCGATCTTGCTGCGGACAGAAGTTCACACTCATGCCGCCAAAACAGTTCGCGTTGTCAGGAAACTCCGTGCACGCGACAGAGCAGTCCAGCGCCGCGACGGTGACGAGATCAGCCGCGGAGAAGTAGTTGCACTCGTTGTTGGAGCTCTGCGGGTCGCCGCTGACATCGAAGCAGGACGAGTGCGGAGCGCCGTCAGCGGCGTCGGCGTGATAGATCAGCACACCCTCGATCGTGATCCCGTCGACACTGGCCAGAGCCGCATCGAGAGACAGCAGGGCTTCGTAGTCGGACAGGTAGGAGTCACCCAAATTGGACGCGACACGGGCGCTCGCACGGGTTGCGCTGGTGACCGTGAGATCATCACGCCAGAGCAGGCCATACTCCATGATCCCGGCAACGAGCAGTGCCAACAGGGGCGCCACGATGGCCATCTCAACGATGGCGAGGCCGCGGTCATTGCCGCGGAGGTATTCGAATCGACGTTCGAGGCGGCGGCGAAGTGTGATCATGATGCGTCCTGTGGTTCGACCTTGAGCACGATGTGGTCGTCGAATTCGACGGTGTCGCCGAACAGACCGGTGATGTAGTCATGGGTGATCTGGACATACACGCCGACGAAGTCCAGGCCACTCCCGGCGATGACCTCGCGGTCGATCGGACACCAGAACCGATCGGGCGAGTTGAACAGGTCTCCCGAGGCGATCTCCTGACACCCGAACTGATACTCGGGAGTGCTGAGATCGGCCGAGTCGTAGACGTTGCAGCTGCCGGTCACGGGCGTGCCGTTCTTGCAGCTGGTGGGCACGGTGTCGGTCGGCCCGGCGGCCTCCCAGATGACGATCCGTTCAATGACGCCGTCTGGTAGCGCCGCCGACGCGCGCTGGATGGCGCGGAGCATGCGGTAGTCGGCGTCGGCTGCATCGGCAGCGACGCTGGCCTCGCGAGCGCCGTCACGAGCGGAGTTGGCGACGGCCAGATAGTCACGGAAGGCGAAGCCGAATTCGAAGATGCCGAACACGAACAGCATCAGCAGGGGCGTGATGATTGCCGACTCGACGATCACTGCTCCACTGTCGCCTCGCATGCGACGCTGACGTTCCACCATCAAGTTCCTCTATCCCACCAAAGATCGATCCTGTTTCTCTGTCGGCATCTCACGCGCCGTAGTTGAGCGAGGAATCCCAAAAAGCTGAAGGTGAGGCACTGAACGGGCCGGGTCGAAATCCCCTGGTCAGACTGGGTCATACGCCTTACGTGGCCGGAGATCTAGGATCGCTGCGATGCGGGCAACCGAAGACCTCACCGAACGCGAGATCGAGTGGGGCACCACGATGCGTGGCCACGCTGTCGACGGTGTTGAGCTCGCTCACGCCAACACCTTCGTCGGAGTCGATACCGGCCCAGCGCTCGAGCGAGCCGTTCGCGAACAACTCGAAGACGAGACGATGCGGCTGGGCGCCACACGGAGCCATGGCTCCGGGGCGCGCGCGGTGGAGGAAGCCCCCGATCGCACCCGCACCTGCTTCGAGCGAGACCGGGACCGCATCCTCCATGCCACCGCATTTCGCCGTCTTGCTGGGAAAACGCAGGTCTTCGTGTTCCCCGATGATCACCAACGAACACGACTCACCCACGCACTCGAGGTGGCTCAGGTCGCCCGCTCCGTAAGCCGCGCTCTCGGCCTCAATGTTCCGCTCACCGAAGCGATCGCGCTTGGCCACGACTGTGGGCACGGGCCCGGCGGGCATTCGTCGGAGGACGCTCTGTCACCATTCCTCGATGGGGGGTTCGATCACGCTGTCTGGGGCGCCGATGTCACGCTCAAGCCGCTGAACCTGTGTAGCGAGACGCTCGACGGCATCCGGAATCACTCATGGTCCCGGCCCGCACCTGGTACTCCGGAAGCCGAGGTCGTGAGCTGGGCGGATCGAGTCGCCTACGTCTGTCACGACTTCGAAGACGCCGCCAACTCCGGTGTGGTCCGCGGGGATGAGCTTCCCGTCGAGGTGCTCGATTTCTGCGGTTCAAGCCGTCGGACCCAACTCGCCGGTTTCATCGGATCGATGCTCGAGGCCACCGAACGAACGGGCCGCATCGGCATGTCGTCGGACGGCGCGGCATCCTTGGCCGCGTTCCGGTCGTTCAACTATCAGCAGATCTACCTCCGACCGGAATCTCGAGAACAGGCGCGCCGAGTTGTGTCTGTGCTACAGGCCCTGGTCGAGCATCTCACCGCCGATCCGTCGAGGCTCCCCCAGCGTCTCATCGAGGACGACAGTGAAGCGGGCGTCCGTCACGCCGCAGTGGCATGGGTCGCAGGCATGACCGATCGCTACGCCATGCACGCCGCGCAGGAGTGGCTCGGCTTCACGGCCGCCGCACTCCCTCGCGGAATCGACGTCTACTGAAGGAACGCAGAACGACGAACACCCCGCCGAAGCGGGGTGTTCGATCAGGCTTGAATCGACCGGATGATCGACTGTGTCTCCTAGTTGGGGAGTACGTCGACCAGCTTGCGGCCCCTACGGCTGCCGAACTTGACGGTGCCGTCGGCGGTGGCGAACAGGGTGTCGTCGCCGCCCTTCATGACGTTTTCACCGGGGTGAATCTTGGTGCCACGCTGGCGGATGATGATGCCGCCGGCGTTGATCGCCGCGCCGTCATACACCTTCACGCCGAGGCGCTGAGCGTTGGAATCGCGGCCATTACGAGTTGAGCCGCCGCCTTTGGTCTTTGACATTGAGGATCAGCCCTTCTTGATCTTGGTGATCTCGATGCGGGCCAAAGTCTGACGATGACCCCACCGCTTGCGATTATTGGACTTGTTCTTGTAGACGAACCCGTTGATCTTCGGGCCCTTCGTTTCCTCGACGACCCGAGCGGTGACGCTAGCTTTTGCAAGCTGATCAGGGGTGGCGAGGACGGTGTCGCCGTCGACAACGAGCAACGCGGGGAGAGAGATTTCGCTGCCGGGTTCACCGACGCGCTCAACCTCGAGGGTCTGGCCCTCTTCCACGCGATACTGCTTGCCGCCGGTCTTCACTACTGCGTACATAGCCCTCTACTTTAGCGTCGTAACCAAGGTTTGCGGCCTAGATGAGTCACGCTGGGGTCTGTCCCCGGCGTGACTTAGTTGAGGAGGCCGTCGATGATGCGGTGACCGCGGCCCTCGCATGTGGGGCAGGGCTCGGAGACGGACTCGAGGAGGCCTTCGCCGATTCGCTTGCGGGTCATCTCGACCAGGCCGAGATCCGAGATGTCGAACACCTGGGTCCGGGTCTTGTCCCGAGCCAACGATGATCGGAAGGTCTTGATGACGTCGTCTCGGTTCCTGGCAATCTCCATGTCGACGAAGTCGATCACGATGATGCCGCCGATGTCGCGTAGCCGAAGCTGATGCGCCACTTCTTCGGCGGCTTCGAGATTGTTGCGGTAGACGGTCTCTTCGAGCGACGACTTGCCGACATTCTTGCCGGTGTTGACGTCGATCACCGTGAGCGCCTCGGTGTGCTCGATGATCAGCGAGCCGCCAGACGCCAACCAGACCTTGCGGTCGAGCGCCTTGCGGAGCTGCTCGTCGATGTGCTGGCGCTCGAACAGCGGGAGACCCTCAGCCTCTTCGTCGTAGAATTCGATCCGCTCGGCCAGCGCCGGGGTGATCGATTCGACGTAGGAACGGATCTCTTCGAACAGCTCACGATCATCGATGATCACGCCGCGAAAGTCCTTGGTGAACTCCTCACGGATGATGCGGACAGCGGCCTCGGGCTCGCGGTAGAGCAGGGCGGGCGCTTTGGTCTTCTTGGCAAGCTTCTCGATGTCGTCCCACTGAGCGAGCAGACGGGCGACGTCGCGCTGGATTTCCTCAGCGGTGACGTTCTCGGCTGCCGTGCGCACGATCACGCCGTGGTGTTTGGGCTTGGCCTTGTCGAGGATGTTGCGAAGCCGCTTGCGTTCTCCGTCGGGCAGACGCTTGGAGATTCCGTACGTGCTGCTGTTGGGCACGAGCACCACAAAGCGTCCGGGGAGGGAGACTTCCTGGGTCAGGCGAGCGCCCTTGTGAGCGATCGGGTTCTTGGTGACCTGACAAAGGATCGACTGCTTGGCCTTCAGGATGTCTTCGATCCGCGGCTGTTCGTGCCGCTTGCCCTCGATCTCGTCAGCGTCGTATTGCACGTCGCCGCGGTAGAGCACAGCATTCTTCGGCGTGGCGATGTCGACGAACGCCGCTTCCATGCCGGGCAGCACGTTCTGCACACGCCCGAGATAGATGTTGCCGTGGATCTGGCTGACGTCGTCCGCGGGGCGCGAGACCTGGTGCTCAACGAGCTTTCGGCCCTCCAGCGAGGCGATCTGGGTGGCGTGCTCACCGACGTGAACACACATCAGGTAGCGCCCGACTGCCTTCCCCTTGCGGGTGCGGCCGCGCCGACGTTTCAGCGTGTTCTCGTCGAGTTCGACAGCATCGTCGTTCGTGATTGCTTCGACCGGGGTCGGGGCTTGGCGGCCGCCGCCTTGGTTGCGGTTCTGGCCCTGGTTGCGATTGCCACCACCCTGACCCTGCTTGTTGTTGCTCTGGCCACCCTGGTTCTGGCTACCACCCTGGTTCTGCTGGCCACCTTGACCGCCACGGCCACGACCACGACCGCCACGACGTCGACGTCGCTTCTTGGCGCCGTCACCGCCTTCCCCGCCCTGGTTCTGCTGGCCGCCCTGATTCGGTCGGCCACCTCGGTTCTGGCCGCCGCTGGTCCCGTCGTCAGGAGCGGGTCGACTATCGCCGATCTTTGGGGCGGGACGGGAGTCGCCGACCCTCGGGATGTCTTGCGCTCCCGAGCCGGTGGCGCTGCCCTGCTTGTGTTGTTTCGGTTGTGAGTTCTCGGGCTGGTTGGGCTGCTCAGAGCCGCCCGGGCGGTCCGAGGGAGTGGATGGGGCCTGTTCGTCGGCCATGGTTGGTGTCTTTCCGATTGGGCAACCGGTGGTGAACGATCATGTCGCTCCCACGGTTGCGGACGCGGCCGCGTTGACCCTCATTGGGTCGGTGCGCTGGCCATCGTCGGTGGTAATCCATTGGTGAAGTCGGTGGACCCGAAGTTCGGTGAGTGGAGGATCGAGCGCCGCCAGGAGCTCAGAGACCCGGACCGCACGCGGTTGGGTGCCAAGCTCGGCAATCAGTGTCAATCCTGGGGTCGCAGTTGACCCCGATTCGTTGGGTCTACCTTCTTCTGTCGGCGATTGCACGTCGAGCCTGAGGACGAGAGGTCGGAGGTCGTCGGTGACCTGCTTCCCCTTCCGCTCTCGGGTCACGACGATCTCATCGGCCCCAAGCGCGCCGGCAACGGCGCGCTCGACAAGCGGGAGATCGTCTTCGGCGACATCAATACGCCAGGTACAACTGGTGACTGCTTGCTGCAATGACGGCATCCGCTTGTCGGCAACGACAGCTGCGGTTGCGGTCATCCCCACAGGCAATTGGGCACTCAGAAGGTCAGGGAGGGCATCGAGATCCAGATCCTGGACCCGGTCAGGGTCGAGGTCGAGGTCGATGTACTCCACATCCGACTCGTGGCCGGTGGAGAGGGCCAGACCGAACGAGAGCTTGGGGCGAGGGTTGAAGCCCTCGCTGTACGCCACCGGGAGTTCGGCCCGCCGCAGCGCTCGTTCCCAGATCCGCGCCACATCGCGATGCGAGGTGAACCGAACCTTGCCGAGCTTGCTGAACTGGATCCGAATTCTCATTTGGTGACAGCTCCGACGGTTGGCCGATTCTGCAACACAACCGGAACCGCACCGCCAGAGGAAAGGTCGACACCCGTTCCCTGGCTTCCGCCCGCAGGCGGGGTGGCCGACGCCACCCGATGCTCGATTCCGTAACCGGTGCACGCGCCGCAGTCATAACACGGCGTCCACCGGCAATCCTCGAGACCAACTTCCTCGAGGGCATCACGCCAGTCCTGCCACAAGAAATCCTTGTGGAGTCCAGCTGAAAGGTGCTCCCACGGGAGAACCTCGTTTTCGGTGCGGTGCCTGTGCACATACCAGTCGACATCGCAGTCGTTGGCCGCCATTGCTTCAAGCCACAGCTCGTAGTTGAAGTGTTCGGACCATTCCTGGAATGTGCCGCCGTGGCGCCACACGTATTCGATAACCGGACCAAGGCGACGATCACCGCGACTGGCAATACCTTCCGCGAGCGTTGCCTTGGGGTCGTGCCATTTGAGCTGCACGCCCTTGGTCCGGCGAAGATCATCTTTGAGCAGGTCGACTTTGCGACGCAGCTCTGGAACCGTGTTCTGCCCGAACCATTGGAACGGCGTGTTCGGCTTGGGTACGAACCCGCCGACGGACACGGTGACCGACGGCGACTTCTGGTGTTTGCGGCCGAGCTCGACACAATTGCGAGCGAGCTCAGCAATGCCGAGGGTGTCGACGTCGGTCTCAGTAGGAAGACCGGTCAGGAAGTAGAGTTTCATCCGGCGCCAACCCTGGCTGTAGGCGCTCTCGACGGCGCCGTAGAGGTCATCCTCGCTGATGAGCTTGTTGATGACCTGACGCATTCGCCAACTACCGGCTTCGGGAGCAAATGTGAGCCCGGTGCGGCGCGCTCGCTGAAGCTCGGCGGCG
>JAJCXZ010000037.1 GCA_029263175.1 Acidimicrobiales bacterium
GATCGGCGCGCTCACGGCGTCCGATACTGTCGGCCCATGTCTCCGAACACGTGCTCAGCTTCTCGGCCTCAACCCTGATTCTGCTCGTCATCCCTGGCCCCGCCGTCATGTACATCGTGACTCGAAGCGCCACGCAGGGCCGACGTGCCGGACTCGTCTCGGTCGCCGGAATCCATCTCGGCACCGTCGCTCACGTGATGGCAGCCATGATCGGACTCTCGGCAGTTCTCGCCGCCTCAGCGACCGCCTTCAGCATCGTGAAGTTTGTGGGCGCCGCTTATCTGATCTGGGTTGGCGGCCGACTCCGCAGTTCACAGCGGCTCCAGCGACGCAAAGATGCGCTCGCAGGAGTCACCTATCTAGGACTCGGCGCAGCGACAGCCTTCAGCGGGACCTGATCGACGTGACCCATCGACAAACACTGGCCACTCGATAATCGCCCGCAGCACCATCGGCACCGACAGCAAGAACGGGCGGGTGGATCACCGACAGCGATGATGACGATGGCTTTCATCCACCACCCGAACGCGGCGGGGCCTCTCGCGCCGATCCGCCACGCACCGCTTTGTGTCGATCACTCTGAGCGAGAAAGCGTCCCCGCGGGGACGCCTTTTGCTGGCACCACGCCTCCTGGTCCCGGCTCCACGTGCCGGGCCTTCCAGCCGGCGCCGGTTCAGTTGTCCAGCGACGGGAGAGCGACACGCCCGGTGCGCTGAAGTTCCACGATCCCGAAGGGTCGCAGACGTTCTTCGAGTTCGTCGAGTCGGGCCGGGCGAGCCGACCACGACAGCATGATGCGATCGTCGCCCTCGTTCAAAACGTAGGCTTGATAGTCATCCACGATCTCCATGAGCTCTTGGCGATGATCGCCGAGCCTGACCGAGATCAGCATCAGTTCCCGCTCGACGGAGTCGGCCGGTGTGAGCTCCTGGATGTCGACGACGTTGATCAGCTTGTTCAGCTGCTTCACGACCTGATCGAGCGGCGTGCCCTCAACATCGACTGTGAAGGTGATGCGGCTGAAGCGCTCGTCGTCGGTCGGGGCAACGGCCAACGAGTGGATGTTGTAGTTCCGGCGAGAAAACAGACCCGAGACACGGGCCAGCACGCCCGGCTTGTTCTCGACGGTGGTGACGATCGTGTGCCACTGCTGGTTGGGAGTTGCAGCGTTCATGACATCAAGTCCTGCTGGCTCGGATGGACGAGAACCTCAGAGTTGGTCGTTCCGGCCGCGACCATGGGGAAGACGTTCTCGCGGGCATCGGTGACGAACTCGACGACCACGGAGCGATCATTGATCTCGTTGGCGCGCTCGATCGCGGGAGCGACCTCCTCGGGCGACTCGACACGAATGGCCTCACAGCCCATGGCCTCAGACCACTTCACGAAGTCGGGCACACGATCAGAGAGGTGCACCTCGCTGAAGCGCTCGTCGTAGAACATCTCCTGCCATTGGCGAACCATGCCGAGATACGAATTGTTGAGCAGGGCGACCTTGATGGGGATGTCCTCGACCGTGGCCGTGACGAGTTCCTGTGCCGTCATCTGGAAGCAGCCGTCGCCGTCGATCGCCCAGACGCGACTGTCGGGCATGCCGGCCTTGGCACCGATGGCGGCGGGGATCGAGAAGCCCATCGTGCCCAGGCCGCCGGAGTTGATCCAGGTGTAGGGGTGATCGAACTTCCAGTACTGGCTGGCGTACATCTGATGCTGGCCGACGCCCGAGCACACGATGGTGTCAGCGGGGTTGTTGTCGCGCAGCTGCTCGATGCAGAACTGAGGCTTGAGCTTGTCGCCCGGATCCGACTGCTCATAGGTCATCGGGAATTTCTCCTGCCATCCCGAAACGGTGGAACGCCAGGCCATGCGATCGGTCTGCGCCTCGGCGCCGCCGAGTTCGCCCATGGCTTCGAGCATTCCCTCGATCACGACCTTGCAGTCGCCCTGGATGCCGACGTTGTACTGGCGGACCTTCCCGAGTTCGGCAGGGTCGATGTCGACGTGCACGATCTTTGCGGTCGGCGCAAAACCGTCGAGCTTGCCGGTGACACGGTCATCGAAGCGAGCACCGAGCGAGATCAACAGATCCGACTCCTGCATGGCAGTGACCGCGGTGTAATTGCCGTGCATACCGGGCATACCAAGGCAGAGATCGTGGCGATCAGGAAATGCACCGCGAGCCATCAGCGTGGTGACCACCGGAATCTGGGTCATCTCGGCGAACGCAAGCAACGCCTCCGCGGCGCGGGCCTTGAGGATGCCGCCGCCCACGTACAACACGGGGCGCTCGGCGCCACGAATCAGCTCAACTGCTTCACGGATCAGGGCCGGATCGCCCTCTTTGACCGGGTGATACCCCGGCAGGTCCATGTCGGCATCGGTGGCTTCGTACCAGTCGATGGCGGAGCGAGCGTTCGTCGGGTCGACGATGTCTTTGGGAATGTCGACGAGCACGGGGCCGGGGCGGCCGGTCGTAGCGATGTGGAACGCCTCGTGAATGATGCGCGGGATGTCCTGCGCCTCTGAAACCAGATAGTTGTGCTTCGTGGCCGCCATGGTGATGCCGGTGGTGTCGGCTTCCTGGAAGGCGTCCGTGCCGATCGCGCCGTACGGCACCTGACCAGTGATGCATACCATCGGCACCGAGTCCATGTAGGCGTCGAGCAGCGGGGTGACGATGTTGGTGGCCGCCGGACCGCTCGTCACCATCGCGACACCGGGCCGGCCGGTGGCGTGGGCATACCCCTGCGCCATGTGGCCGGCACCCTGTTCATGACGCACGAGCACGTGGCGGATCGACGAATCGATGATCGGGTCGTAAACCGGGAGGATGGCACCACCGGGAAGGCCGAACATCACGTCGACACCCTCGAGCTCGAGGGATCGGACGAGGGCTTCGCCGCCGTTGGTCGGTTTGCTGGTCATGGCTGATTCCAGGGTCGAGTTGCGCTGAAAGCGAACGGACAAAAACTACCGGTGGAAAAGACGAAACGGCCTCCCGTGGGGAGGCCGTGGCGCAAGTTCTACCGAATGGGGGCGTGAACGTGCGCTATGTGAGTCCTACTACTACGAGGGCAAGCACAGTGCTGTTCACGGCGCCAAGTATGACGGACGGGCCGGCACATGACAACGTGCCTTCCGTGTCAGGCATCGGTGTGTACCCCGGATCCTTCAATCCACCGACGCTCGCGCACATCGAGATCGCACTCGCAGTGGTCAAACATCACGACCTCGATC
>JAJCXZ010000038.1 GCA_029263175.1 Acidimicrobiales bacterium
GAGGCTCTACTCTTGCGCCGAACGAGCGGGTCAAACCGCGATGAACAGGATCGTTCTGTTTGTCGGGCGGCACGGAGGCAGAGTGACCACAACAGAAGAACATGCGACCGAGCAGGGATTCGAGGACCACGGAGCAAGTCCGGGTTTCGCCGAGAAGTTCGGGGCGCTCACGACAAATATCCAGCGGGCGATCAAGGGCAAGCAGGAGATCGTGCACCTTCTCGTGCTGGCACTCGTTGCCGACGGACACGTGCTTGTCGAGGATGTGCCGGGAGTGGGCAAGACAAGTATTGCCAAGGCGTTGGCCCGAAGCGTCGAGGGCAAGTTCGGTCGGGTGCAGTTCACCCCCGACCTGCTCCCCACCGACGTAACCGGTGTCAGCGTGTGGAACCGGGCATCCGACAAGTTCGAGTTCCGGCCCGGGCCGGTCTTCGCCGACATTCTTCTCGCTGACGAGATCAACCGAGCATCGCCGAAGACACAGTCCGCCCTGCTCGAGGCAATGGGCGAGCGTCAGGTCACCACCGATGGGATCACGCACCAGTTGGGCGCACCGTTCATGGTGATCGCAACCCAGAACCCAATCGAGCACGAGGGCACCTATGCCTTGCCCGAGGCACAGCTCGATCGGTTCCTGATGCGCGTTGAGATCGGCTACCCCGAACGCGATGCCGAACGCGAGATCCTCGAGACCCACGGCGACAATGTCGAACCGGTCGACTCGCTCGCAGCTGTCGTCACAGCCGACGAGATCAACGAAATGTCTGCCTCGCTACAGTCGGTCTACCTCGCACCGGCACTTCGTGATTACCTCCTGGATCTTGCCGCTGCCACCCGCCACCACCCGTCCCTCTCGCTTGGCCTCTCCCCTCGCGGTGTGCTGGCACTTCAGCGAGTCGTGCGCGCGCAGGCCGCGTCACAGGGCCGAGCATTCGCGACCCCGGACGACGTGAAGCTGATGGCGCCCTACGTGCTCCCCCACCGGCTGTTGATCACACCGGAGAGTCGGATGCGTGGCCTTCGCACCGCAGATGTGGTCACCGAGATCCTCGACGGCGTGCCAGTCCCGCGTCCTGGCAGTAACTGAAGATGCCGACCCGCACAGGATGGACGGTCCTGGCCGGCGGGCTGACCTTCGTGCTGGCCGGACGTCTCTTCGGCACGATCGAGTTCCTGGTCGTGGGCACCGTTGGCGTCGCCGCGGTCGGCATCGCGGTCTTGCTTCGCCGCCTCCGTCCCTCCCGGCTTGCGATCGCGCGACAGCTCACTCCCCCGCGGGTTCCTGCCGGCGAAGCCGCCCGGGTTGATCTGGAGATCATCAACCACGCTCCGTACCGAAGCCCCTTGCTTCGCCTCCACGACAGCGTCAGCGGCACCCGTGGGGTTCACCTCTCGCTGGCCCCGCTCGAGGGCAAGGGCGGCACCTGTCACGGGGCGTATCGTCTTCCCACCACCAGGCGTGGCATCCTCGAGCTCGGCCCGATACGGATCGACGACGTCGACTCCCTCGGCCTGGCCCGCCGGAGCCACCGGGTGGAAACCAGGGTCCGCCTGATCGTTCATCCCCCACTCGAGCCGGTGCCGCCGATCCGTGTCCCTGCGGGCGATGATCCCTTGCTGGGGCAAGAACTGAAACAGTCACTGGGCCTGAGCGATGAAGAGTTCGACGGCCTTCGCGACTACGTCCCCGGCGATGATCTGCGCAAGATCCACTGGGCGAGCTCAGCACGGTCTGACGAGCTCCAGGTTCGGCAGTTCCGTCCACCGCGTCACGGTCGGCTTTCCGTCGTGATTGACACGCGGCCGCCGAGCGACGACCCCTACGCCCTCGATGCCACAGCCTCGGTGGCCGGTTCGATCGCGGCCGCCGTTCTCGAGGCCGGCGATGCCACCCGAATCGAGACGACAGATGGTCGGATGACGCCTCTCGTCACCGGCCGAACCCAGCTTGATTCTGTGCTCGAGTTCTTGGCGCTGCTCGAAGGCGGCAGTGAGGTCATCAACGGATCGGTGCCCAATTCTCCCGGCACTGTCGTTGCTGTCACCGCTGACCCCCGAGTCGCCACCGATGCCGCCACCCGCCGACGGTTCGCACAGCGTCTCCGGGCCGCAGTCGTCATCACCGTCGACACCAGCAACTGGGTCCCGGGCGGCGCGCCGGCACGCGTCGCCGACTGGATTCACCTCACCGGCCCCGGCCAGCTCGCGGCCATCTGGCAGTTGGGCGCACAAACCGCATCGGCCCCGGCATGACACCGCGCCGCACCGTCGCCCTCGCCGCCGAACTGGCCACGGTCGTTCTCAGCATCGTCGTGGCCCTGAGCCTCGGACGCGTCTTCATCGGGAACTCGATGCTCGACGACCTGATCGCGCTGGGGCTCGCGTCTCACGCGGTTGCGATCATCGCTCGGCGCGCCGGATTCTCGATGCTGCCGGCCGCTCTCGTCAGCATCGTCGCGTTCCTCGCGATGGTGAACATGTTGTTGTTCCCCGAGACCTCGGGATCGATCGTGCCCACCCGAGAGACACTCACGCTCTTGCGCGTTGACCTCGGCGATTCGTGGACGCTGTTCCAGGATGAAGAGGCACCAGTCGAAGCCGCTCGTGGATTTGTTGTCGTCAGCGGCGCGGCGCTGTGGATGGTTGCGTTCCTCGCCGACTGGGCGGCGTTCCGCCTTCGCTCCACCCTGGAGGCCATCGCCCCCGCCACATCGATCTTTGTGTTCGCCGCGGTCCTCGGGGCCGGAACCGACCAGGTTCGTCACGGCGCGCTCTTCGCGGCTGCAGTCGCCGGAGTACTGCTGACCATGCGCGCCGACCGCCAGGTTCGCGAGGAGGTATGGGTCGCCTCGGGTACCGGCAAGGGCATCAGCACGACGCTGCGAGTCGGCACCGTCGCGGCAACGGTCGCCGTTGTTCTCGGCGCCGCGGCCGGCCCTGCGTTCCCCGGCGCCGGCGAGGTCCTGCTCGACCCCAGCGAATGGGACAACGGACCGGAGACCCGCCAGGTGGTGAGCCCTCTCGTCGAAATCGGGGCGTCTCTCGTCAACCAGTCCAACTTCGAGATGTTCTCGGTGCGCGTCGACAACCCGCAGGCCAACCGCCACTACTGGCGTCTCATGGCCCTCACCGATTTCGACGGCGCCATCTGGAAGCGCAAGAGCAACTTCGAGGACGCCCGTGGCCCGGTCGGGAGCAATATCCCCGAAGGCACCCCGCGCACCACCGTCCGCCAGACGATCACCACCCGCAGCCTCGGCAACATCTACATGCCGGCCGCGTACGAGGTCAGCGCCGTGCTCGACTCAGGAGATGTCGAGCTCGAGTACGAGGAGGCTACTGGCGCCCTCGTGGTCACTCGCGAGTCGACCGAAGCGGCCAGTGCCGGATTCACCTATGTGATCGAGTCCGCCGTGCCGGACTACACCCCCGAATCGCTCCCCGCCGATGCCACGGCTGGCCTCGATGCCGAGTTCGTCGCAGAGCACACCTCGTTGCCGCCCTCGTGTGGGCCAGGCGACGATGCGACCGAATGTTGGCCCGATTGGGTCACCGATGAAGCCAACAGGATCACGGCTGCAGCCGCCACCGACTATGACCGAGTCCGTCTCCTCCAGAGCTTCTTTGTGGATTCGAGCTCATTCACCTACGACCTCAACGTCGCTCAAGGCCATTCGATCAACACCATCGAGGACTTCCTGACAGTGCGGAGGGGCTACTGCGAACAATTCGCCTCGACCTTCGCCGCCATGGCCCGCGCCATCGGTATCCCATCTCGGGTGGCGGTCGGCTTCACGTGGGGCGAGTTCGACCCCGCACGGGGCGAATATGTCGTTCGGGGCGAGAACGCCCACGCGTGGCCCGAGGTCTACTTCTCGGGAGTCGGCTGGATTGTTCTCGATCCCACACCCGGGCGCGGGCCCTCGCAAAACTCCGACATCACCGGCCTCGCCCCTGCCCAACTCGACTTCAACGACGAAGAAAATCGAGGAGCCGGATTCGTCCCTCCTGCGTCCACCAGCATCCCCGAAGGGTCTGGCTTCGATCCGACGTTCCCCTTCGATCAGGAACTCGGCGATCTCGTGCCCACAACAACCGTGCCGGTCGGGGCCGTGGGGGGCGGAGCCAACAGTGACGCCGCCCGGGTGCTCCTGCGAGTGGTCATTGTGATCCTCGCCGCTGCCGCCATTCTCGGCATCGTCCCTCTGATCAGATACGTCCGACGTCGCCGACGCATCAATCGTGTTGCCGCCGACCCCGTGGGCCGTGGTGAACTCGCATGGGACGACGCATGCGTCGCGCTCGCGTTGGTCGGAATCGCGCCGGTTCCCCAGGAAACGCCGCTCGAGTTCGCGGAACGTGTCGATCGTTCTCGCTTTGCCCTCGGGCCGGTGAGGGATCTTGCCGATGCCATGACCGTCCTGCGCTACGCCAATCTGGCCGATCTCGTGACGCCGGCGCTCCAGGCCCAGCAGGCGGCTCGCGAGATCGAGATCGTCTGCCGTACGCAGGCTGGTCGACGAAACGTGGCGATCGACGCGATCGATCCCCGCAACCTTCGCTGGAACTAGCGGCCCCGATCGAAGTGACCGGTTGGCTACTCCGTCGGCGGTTCCTCGGGCCGGTTGAACCGGTCGCGCATCTTGGCGCCGGCTCCACCCATCACGTCTCGTAATCCGCCGCCGCCACGCATGGTGGAGGTCATCTGCTCAAGGCCGGCGCGCCCGAGCAATCGGAGGTTGCGTTCGAACCACAGCAGGCTGGCGAGCATCAACAAGAAGCCGACGAACGCCAATGCGTAGTGAACCGACAACAGAATCACCATCAGACCCACACCGACAAGGAAGCCAAACGATGCCCACTTGAGGTTCCGGAATGCGTGCGTGTAAACGGTGGTCTCAGCCACCTCGCGAGCGAGTGCGGGATCAGACTGGTAGAGATGATCCTCAATCTCGGTGAGGATGCGCTGTTCGTCCTCGCTCAGGGGCACGAGAACCTCCTTCTGGTCACACGCTGCAAAACAGTTTCGCACAACGTCACCGCTACAACAACGCGGTGGGGTCACAGATCTTGATCCGGGCCCCATTGTCGCTGACCCTGTTTCATTCGTGACAGTCCTGTTCCCGGACGAGAAAGTGTTGCCGGCCCAATCGCATCACCACCGAATCGGCCACGAATTTCACCGACGACGTCGTCGGCATCGCTCCAGCTCCGCCCGACGAGATCGTCGAGGCTCAACTGTTCTGCCGTGACTTCCGCCAACTGGCCCATGCTCACACCCAGCAACCGGACACCCGGTTGGATGTCGACGGCGTCGAGCAGCCGCTCGGCGGCCCGGGCGATGGCAAGGCCCCCGTCCAGCGGTTCTCGCAATGTGTTCGAGCGCGTAATCGTCGTGAAGTCAGCAAACCTGACCTTGACGGTCAGCGTGCGTCCGGCAACACCCGCATCGCGCAGCCGACCGGCCACCGCATCCGCCATCCGGATGAGCTGGCGGCCGAGTCGATCTCGGTCGGTCAGATCTCTTGGGAACGTCTCCTCGTGGCCGATCGACTTGGCCTCGCGACCCACCTCGACCGGTCGCTCATCGCGGGCGTGGGCCAATCGGTGCAGGTGCGTGCCGACCGCGTTGCCGAGCGCACTCGTGAGATGGCGCTCCGGTTGGGCCGCCAGATCACCCACCGTCTCAATTCCCATTCGTGACAGCTTCGCCGCGGTCGCGGGGCCGACCCCCCACAGGTCGCGCACCGGCAACGGGTGAAGGAAGTCGAGCTCAGTGCCCGCTTCGATGACGTGAATCCCGGATCCGAACACCGGACCCGACGCGCTTGGTCGGGGCTTTGCCCTGTCGGTGGCGAGCTTCGCGAGGAACTTGTTGGTCGCCACTCCGACCGAACAGGTGAGCTGCTCTGTTTCGAACACTCGATCGCGAATCGCCTTCGCGATCTGCGGGGCGATGTCGTCGCCGTGGAGTGCACCGCGTACGTCGAGGAAGGCCTCGTCCAACGACAGTGGCTCCACCAGCGGGGTGACGTCGTGGAAGATCGCCATGACTCGTTCGCTGACCTCGCCGTAGTGCGCGTGATCACCAGGCAGAAACACCGCGTGGGGGCACAACCGGCGCGCCCGCGTGGTCGGCATCGCCGAGTAGATCCCGAACGAGCGGGCCACATAACTCGCGGCCGCCACGACACCACGCTCTCCGGTGCCGCCCACGACAACGGGCTCGTGGATCAACTCAGGGTGACGGCGGAGCTCGACCGATGCGAAGAAGGCGTCCATGTCGACATGCAGGAACCCGAGGGTGCCGTCCGGCGTTCGACCGTCGAGACGTGACTCGTTCACGGATTTCGACGCTCGGCTCGCAGTTCTGACGGGCGACTCCCGTGAGCCGCGTAGTCATAGTGGCGAACATCGCTCCACGTGCCGGCCATCCAATCGCCGAGCGGCTCTGCCACCCAACGGGCGGCACCCTCGAGACGAGCGGCGACACCCTGTCGATCAGCGAACTCCGCGGCAGTCACGATTCCGTCAGGATCATCGATGACGAGGTCTCCCGAGAACGACTCTGCCAGATGGACCTCGACGTCGAGCGTCATCTCCATCTCGACAAACGCGACAGACACGGTCCAGCACAGGCGTTCCCAGCTCGGAACCAGCAGCCCGGTCTCTTCGGCGACCTCACGGCCGAGGGCTTCGATCGAGGATTCTCCGGCATCGACCACACCCCCGGGCGTGGTCCAGTCGATCGATCCATTACGGCGCGTGTTCGCAACGAGCAACAAGCCTCGCTCGTCAGCGAGCAGGCCCCCGGCGACCTTCCATTCACGCATGTTGCAAGCATGCCATCACGAGTCCCGCAATGGCAGTACCTGTTCAGCGGCGGCGTACCTCAGCCTGCATCGGGGTTTTCGACGACTGCGCCGCCGGCACCGATGTCGGTCACGACCGCGGGAGCCTCGACCACTGCGGCGCCATTGCCGAGATCGGTCTCGATAATCGTGACGGCAGCCACCGCTGGGGTGCCGACGTCGATCTCGGCATCGACTGCCGCTGATGTGCTCGTCGCGATCTCCGGTTCGGTGTTGGTCTCGGCGACCAGGACCAACACACCGCTTGCAGTCGCGGCGATGACCACACCCACGAGCGGCAGGAGAAGCCGGCGGCGAATGCGTCGCTGGTCCTTCTCGATCTCGTCTTCGTCCGCCATGAGTCGTTTGAGGCGGCCCTCGATATCGGTGGTCTCGAGCTTCAATGCCGTCGACAGCACGTCCAAGTCGACGTCGCGCAACCCGATCGGCGAACCGATCGGGAGCTCGCGCAGTCGGTAGACCAGCGCCAGATACCGAGCGAGGATCGCATCCGGCTCGCTCATCTCGCCGACGCTGATGTCGGAACGAGCGACAGCGATCCGTCCCTCATCGAGATCGATTATCAGCTGGCTACGTTCCGGGACCAGGCCCGCGTCCTCGACTCCGTAGAGCTTCACCAACTCGTCGAGCAGCGCATCATCGACCAGGCGTCGGCCGTGTTCGAGATCGTCGAGATCGACGGTGGTCAGCTCCGTGTGGACAGCAAGGTCCGCCAGATTGAGCCCGGCCGCCACTCGGGCCTGACGAAGAAGGTTGCCCAGCCGACGAGGGGGCACGAGGGTGTCAGCATCGCGTTCCATGAAGCTTTCATCGGCAGTCAGCGACGGATTCTGAGCACCCGATCGCGAAGGCCCCACCAGGTCACGAGCACCAGCGCTTCCACCACGATCCAGCCGGACATCTTCGAGGTTCCGCGAACCCGATCGATGAACGCGATCGGCACTTCCCGGATGGTGCCGCCGGTGGAGACGACTCGGTACGCCATCTCGATCTGGAACCCGTATCCGTCGGCTCGCACCGTGTGGAAATCCACAACGGCAAGCGCACTGGATCGGTAGGCGCGAAAGCCTGAGGTTGCATCGGCCACATCGTTGCCCAGGACGAATGCGGCGTACCGGTTGCCCCAGCGGGAGAGCGCTCGACGGTGCCAGGACCAGTCCGGGATCGATCCCCCCGGGATGTAGCGGCTGCCGATCGAGAGATCGGCGCCGTCCGCGACCGCTTCCAAGAGCGACGGAAGGGCCGCGGGGTCGTGAGAGAGATCAGAGTCCATCTCGACCATGACGTCGAATCCGTTGATCAGACCATGGCGGAAACCCTCACGATACGCCGAACCAAGGCCGGACTTGGATGGCCTGCGCATCACTTCGACAAGGCAGTCCCCGTCGTCGTCGGTCAACTCGGCACCGATCTCCTCTGCGAGGTCAGCCGTGCCGTCAGGGCTCGAGTCGTCGACCACCAGCACATGAGCGTCAGGCACTGCAGCGTGAAGCCGGCGAAGCACCTCTTCGATGTTCGCGGCTTCGTCATAGGTGGGAAGAACGACCAGAACTCGCACGAATCGTGAACTCTAGGGGCCGCGCCGCCTCGGGTACGGCACCTCCTGCTCGGTAGGCTTCCCAACGATGTCTTCGGGACCCTCCACCTCGCCATCCGGCCCACCTGCCGAATCCGCCGCTCCGCCTGTATTGGCGCGGGTTCTCGCTCTGTTCGCCATCGTCGTGGCGGGCTTGTGCGGCGGCCTGATCGGTTACGCCGTGATGGAGCTTCAATGCGACGACGGGTGCAACACCACGGCCGGCATCGTCGGCGTGCTCACCGCGGCCGGGGCAGCCTTCGGCGTCGCGATTGTGTCGGTGCTCACACTTCGAGCCATGGCCGAATGGGAGGCCACCCAGGCTCGTGAGGCCGGTGAGTGATAGATCTCGCCGAACTCAGGTCAGTGGCCGACACCGCACTCGACAGGGTCGTCCCTCGCCTTACTGATCCGGGGGTGCGATCGAGTATCTCGGTCAGCACCAAGTCCTCGGCGACCGACATGGTCACCGAGATGGACGAGTGGAGCGAGGCCACCATCGTCGAGACCATCGCTGCGCTGAGGCCCGGCGACGGTTTCCTCGGCGAAGAGGGGGCGTCTCGACCATCAGAAACCGGTGTGGTCTGGGTGATCGATCCCATCGATGGCACCACGAACTTCCTCTATGACATCCCCGGCTTCTCGATCTCGATCGCGGCTCGGATCGATGGAATCGACATGGTCGGCGCGGTGCACGACCCGATCCGCGATGAACGGTTCCGAGCAGTGCGGGGCGGCGGCGCCACCCGCAACGATGTTCCGATCCACGCCAGCACGAAGGTCGACCTCGCCACCGCGCTCATCGCCACCGGCTTCTCGTACGAGGCCGATCGACGCCGAGCCCAGGCGGAGGCACTCACGATCCTGCTCCCCCAGGTCCGAGACATCCGCCGCTTTGGTGGTGCCGCGTTGGATCTTTGTGCAGTCGCCTGCGGCCGAGTCGACGCCTACTACGAGCGCGGGCTCGGCACCTGGGATTCCGCCGCCGGAGCGGTGATCGCCACCGAAGCCGGGGCCGTTGTCGAAGACCGACAGCCGCACGGCGGAGCCCTCGTGACCGCGGCGCCGGGTATCGCCGCCGCGTTCTTCGCGCTGGTCGACGGCTCCGGCGCGAACACGGCCTGACGTATTTCACAACGCCGCGCCACGCGCGAGCGCGACATATCTGGCAGCATCACTGCGATGGGTACTCGGATTCTCACGGTGGAAGACGACGAGCGGATTCGCACCGCGGTGAAGCTCGCGCTCGAAGACGAAGGCTGGGAGGTCGAAGAGGCGGACAGCGGCGAGGAAGCGCTCAACGCGTTCACTCGTGAAGCCGCCGATGTCGTGCTGATCGACATCATGCTCCCCGGTATCGACGGGTTCGATGTCTGTCGGGCGATTCGACGCGTAAGCGACGTTCCGATCGTGATGGTCACCGCTCGCGCCGACACCCACGACGTCGTGGCCGGGCTCGAAGCCGGTGCCGACGACTACCTCACCAAGCCGTTCGCTCCCAAGGAGCTGTCGGCCCGGATTCGCGCCCTTCTCCGCCGCGCTCGTACGTCGGAGCCCGACGCCCCGCAGATGGTTTTCGGCGAGCTCGAGATCATTCCCGACGAGGGCGTGGTGCGAGTTGGTGGCCAGGAAGTCCACCTCACCAAGACCGAATTTCGCCTGTTGGTAGAGTTGGCCGCCAACCCCGGCCGGGTATTCAGCCGAGAGGTTCTGCTCGAGCGGGTCTGGGGCTACGGGTACTTCGGCGATGGTCGCCTCGTCGACGTTCACATTCGTCGCCTCCGCACAAAGATCGAGCCCGACGCTGCCAACCCCCGCTACGTCGTCACTGTGCGCGGCCTCGGTTACAAGCTGCAGACCTGAGTCGCGATGCGATCGCTTTGGGCGCGACTCGGGCTACGAGCTCGAATCACCCTGCTTTTCGCCTTCGGCGGCCTGCTGCTGTCTGTGACCATTGCCGTGTCGACGCTCACGATCGCGCGCCAGAACCTGGTTGACGACCGCGAGGAGCGTTCGCTCGCGGTCGTGTTGCGCAACGCCGATCGTGTTGCCAGTCGTCTGAGCGACGAAACCGATCCCGAGGCGCTCGACGTTGTCTTCGACGCCCTCACCATCACCGATCGATCACTCCCGCTCCTGCGGTTCAACGAAGGCTGGACCGCCGGCAAGCCGCTGGTGTTCAGCGAGGAGAACGTCCCCAGCGCCCTTGTCGACAAAGTCGACGCCGGTCTTGCCGCTCGCATCCGGACCCGACTCGGAGACAAGCCCGCCATCGTCACTGGCATCCCGATGCCGGGAGTCGACGCCGCCTACTACGAAGCGGCTCTCACCAACGATGTCGAGGAAACCCTCAACACGCTGACGATCATCCTCATTGGCGTCGCCGCCGCCACAACCCTGCTCGCGGCGGCGTTGGGATCATGGGCGTCACGGCGCACGCTCACCCCACTGGCCGACTTCCGCGAGGCCGCGGAGTCGCTTGCTGCCGGCGAGCTCGACACCCGCCTCACTCCGCCGGCGGATGCTGACCTTGCCTCGCTGAGTGCATCGTTCAACGCCATGGCCCGATCGTTGGAAGACCGGATCGAGCGCGACGGGCGGTTCGCGTCAGAAGTCAGCCACGAGCTTCGGTCGCCGCTCATGACCCTCAACGCGTCGATCGAGGTGTTGAACAACAGTCGGGAGGAACTCTCGTCGCGCAACCAGACCGCCCTCGACCTCCTCACCGACGACGTCGATCGCTTCACCGTGCTCGTCCAGGACCTTCTCGAGATCAGCCGCTACGACGTGGGCACCGCTTCCCTCCAGTCTGAGCCGCTCGACCTCGTCGAGTTCGTGCGCCAGGTGGTTGCGCACAGCCCCTACCCCGCCGCCCAAATCGATGCCGGCGAACTTCAACACCTCGTGATCCAAGGCGACAAACGCCGGCTCGCCCAAGTGGTGGCGAACCTTCTCGACAACGCCACCAAGTACGGGGGCGGCACGACCCGAGTCGAACTGCGAGACCGAGGCGAGTGGGTGCTTTTGGCGGTGGAGGACGAAGGCACGGGTGTGGCTCCGGAGGAACGAAACGTCATCTTCGATCGCTTCTCGCGCGGAAGCGCAGGAGGTAGCCGCGGCGCCGGATCAGGATCCGGCTTGGGACTCTCGCTCGTGACCGAGCACGTCGGCCTTCACAGTGGCCAGATCTGGGTCGAAGATCGCCGCGACGGCACAAGCGGTGCCCGCTTCGTGGTGATGCTTCCGGTTGGCGAGCTCGAGGACTTCGAGGAGGAGTACGCATGAGACGCGTCGGAGCGTTGATTCTTGGCCTGGTCGTGATTCTTGCGAGCTGTGCGCTTCCCACCGACGAGACCGCCGTAGGGATCGACCCGGAAACGCTGCCCGACAGTCTGCGGACCGACGTTGCCAGCACGACCACGACCTCGATGCGTCCGACCCCGATCGCCACCACCCTGGAGTACTTCCTCATCGGTTCGCAGGGCGAACGTCGGGTGGTGGTCGCCGTCGAACGAGAAGTCGAGAACAGCGCCAGCATGTTCGAACGTCTCGCCGTTCTCTTCGGCGAGGGCATTCCGACCGAAGAAGAAGCCGAGAACAGCTGGTTCAACCCGGCGGGTGAGTTCACCCTCACCCGAGCCACCAGGGATCAGTCGGTACTCATCATCGACATCGTGGCCATCAACGAAGACGGCACCATCGCCGATCCGATCGACTTCGACAACAATGTGCTCCGCGACACCGCGGCGCAGCTGGTTTACACGACGAGCCGGTTCGAGGAGGTTTCGTCGATTCGATTGCTGTACGACGGCAACAGCATTCAGGTACCGACGCAGACAGACGATTCCGACGGCCTTCTACAGACGTCGGACTACCCGCAATACGACCCCGAGTTCGAGATCACCACGACCACAGCGCCGCCGACCACGACCGAGGTTCCGGAGGAGCCGGCGGGCTGATCGGGTCGATCATGCGAAGAAGGTGCGCGCCGTTCGAAGCAGTTCGGGGCTCGTGTACTTGAGCCCCGCTGTGGCCTCGGCGAGATCAACGCGGACGACCTGGCCATTCT
>JAJCXZ010000039.1 GCA_029263175.1 Acidimicrobiales bacterium
GGGTCCGGTTGTTGTCTTCTTCTACCCGAAGGCCATGACGCCTGGTTGAACGAAGGAAAGCTGCCATTTCCGCGACCTGGCCGCCGAGTTCGAAGAGCTCGGAGGCCAGCGAGTGGGAATCAGCGCCGATCAGGTTGATCGGCAGAAGGAATTCGACGAGGCGAACGATCTGGGGTTTCCGCTCCTCAGCGACCCCGATCGGGAGGTCCACCGCCTGTTCGGGACCAAGCGTCTCGGGCCGTTGCCGGGGAAGCGAGCGACGTTCGTCGTCGACAGCGATCGGCGTCTCGTGCGTTCGATCCGCAGCGAGACAAACATGTTGACGCACGCTGATGAAGCGCTCGAGGTGCTTCGCGAACTCGCTAGCTGAGACCTTCGTCGAGCCAGGCCGGAGCGCGGTCGAGGAGAAACTCGGCGACGCTCTGGCACTTGTCGAGCACATCGCAGAGGACTTCCTGGCCCAGATAGATCCGGGCAAGGCTGACTTCGACGCGAGACACGATGGCGATGGCTCGCTCGGGGGCGTCTGTGACGGCAGCGAAGCTGTCGACCGCCGAGACCTCGAGAGGTAACCCCATCCCGCCAATGGCGGCGAGGTCGGTTGCCAGCACGAGAAGATCCGGGCCGGCGGGTAGCGGTGGCAGTGCGAAGCTGAACGTGACCGGGATGACGATCGAGCCGTCGGGCTCGCCGCCTTCCCCCACCCGGACGACCTCGTCCTCGAACAAGATCGTGACGCGCGGGTCGACTTCGAGTGCGACGTGCATGTCGAGTGGTCCATCGCACGCTCGGTCGGGATGCAGGTCGACTTCCCACGTCTGTCGGTTTGTGTAGGTCTCGATGAAATGGCGTTCGTCGTGGACGTGAAACCCGTGCTCTGCAACGTGGTCTTTCAGATCGGCGACGAAGCCCTGAAGATCGATCACTGCCATCGCTGACCAGCCTGCCATGATTTCAGGGCGACGCGTCGCGGGATCGAGGGTCAGTGGATTCGCGTCGCTCTTGTGGTTCACTGCCGCGGTGGACGATGCCACGCTTCTCTCTGCCCTTCACGAGGCCGTAGACGCTGTGGTCGGCGCGTTCGGCGACCACAACGACTGGGGGTTGTCCGGAGGTCGGGATGGCCAGTACGCCAGTGATCTGGTGGCCGACGAAGCTGCGCTCGTCATCCTCGAAAGACATGGAATCCAGGTCCTGAGCGAGGAATCGGGCCTGGTTGGCGACGGCGACGGCTCGGTCATCGCGGTACTCGACCCACTCGATGGCTCGACGAACGCCTCGCGTCCGCTGCCATGGTTCGCCACCAGTCTTTGCGTCGTTGACAGCGAGGGTGCACGTGCTGCGGTCGTTCATGACCACCCCGCCGGTGTTCGCTATGACGCCGTCAGAGGGGGAGGGGCGCGGATCGACGGCGCACCGCTGGCCCGTCGGGAGCCGGTTGCGCTCGTTGATGCAATCGTCGGTGTGAATGGATTGCCGCCACGGAACCCCGGCTGGGCGCAGTATCGAGCCCTGGGTGCGGCGGCGTTGGATCTGTGCGCTGTCGCCGACGGCCGGCTCGATGCCTATGTCGACTACGACCGAGAAGCGCACGGCAGCTGGGACTACCTCGGGGGAATGCTCGTATGTCAGGAAGTTGGTGTGACGGTCGGTGATGCCTTCGGGCGTGACCTCGTCACCACTGAGCACCTGGCTCGGCGCACGCCGATAGCCGCGGTCGGCGCACTGTTCGACGAACTGGTTTCGGCCCGCCGGGATGCCTTATGACCGGCGAGAAGCTTGGTGGATCGGGTCGGAGTCTCTACCGGTTCGCGTTGCTCGCCTTTGGGCACCTGCCCGTTGCGGCTCGGCGCTTCGTGATCCGGCGAGTGACGCCGACCTGGAGCGCCGGTGCGGCTGCGGTCGTCATGCGTGACGACGGCCGCTGGTTGATGGTCCGGCCCGTGTATCGCAAGGGCTGGGGCCTGCCCGGAGGGTTCATCGACCGCAAGGAGCTCCCGGCGGAGGCCGTGCACCGTGAGCTGCGCGAGGAGCTCGGAATCGAGGTGGTCCTCGACGCCGACCCGTGGATGGTCCACGACTCGGCCCATCGGCGGTTGGACACGATCTTCATGGCCCGCCTCGTCGACGGCACCGACCCGGACTCGGTTGCGATCCAGACACCCGAACTCGAGGACATCGGATGGTTCGACCCCGACGAACCTCCGCCGCTCGAGCATGAGGCGCACGACATCCTGGAGCTGCGCCGACTGATCAGCGACGGTGGCCATCCGATCCTCATGCGCTAGATGGTTGGGCTGACCTCAACTCGAAGCGTTGACCCGGTATCTTCGGCGGTCATGACAACTCAGACAGGAATTGGCCGTATGCGGGCGGTCGGCCTGTCGCTCATCGTGGCCGCCGCCCTGGCGGCCGGTCTCACCGTCTCGCCGGCATCGGCCGGAGCTGTTGACGGCTACACGGTCGGACCGTGCATCACCAATGCGGTTGGTGCCGAACCGTTCGTGGATGTGGCCGGTGGGCAGTTCTACAGCAACGCCGTGGGATGGGCGTTCCTGAATGACATCACCACAGGCACCGACGAAACGCATTTCTCGCCGGCCGATCAGGTCACGAGAGCTCAGTTCGCCACATTCATGTGGCGGATGATGTGTGAGCCGGCTGCGGGAGGCTCAGCACCGTTCGTTGACCTCGTCGCTGGGGCGTTCTACCGCGATGCGCTCGACTGGTTGTGGGAAGCGAAACTCACAACCGGCAAGACCGACACGCTGTACGCCCCCGACGACGCGCTGAGCCGGGCAGAGTTCGCCACGTTTCTCCATCGCCTGGCCGGGAAACCAACCGGCGCCCCCGAGAGCGGCTTTCACGACGTCGCCGACAATGCCTTCTACACCGAGGCGGTCGACTGGCTTCTCTGGAGGGGACTGACGACTGGCACGTCGCCGACCACCTTCTCACCGGAACGTGAGATCTCGCGGGCCGAAGCGGTCACCTTCCTGTACCGGTTGAACTATCTGGCCGACGGGATCATCGATCCGGCTGATCTGAACCTCGGCTTCTCGACCGTGATCAGTGGTCTTTCGAATCCGGTCGCCGCCGCACCTCACCCGGCCGACGGCTCGGTCTACATCGTTGAGCAGGGCGGCGATCTGCTCCGCGTGCCCGGGGACGGCTCGGGGGCCCCGAACTGGGGCGCGGGTGCCGTGTCGATCTGGTCGATCCCCGGACCCTACGTGCCAACCGGGTGTCACGAATGCGGCTTCCTCGGTGTTGCGATCTCGCCGGACGGCGGGCAGATCTACATGTCCTTCACCGCGGACTCCGCCACGGCGAACCAGCGATCGGTCGTGCTCGAGTACGCCCTCGTCGGTGGGGTGCCGTCGGGCGCGCCGGATGAACTCATCTCCGTGGACCAGCCCCACTCGAACCACAACGGAGGTCACCTCACATTCGGTCCGGACGAGTATCTCTACGCCTCGTTCGGCGACGGCGGCAGCGGCGGCGATCCCGATGAGCACGGTCAGAACATCGACACCCTGTTGGGAGCGATGCTGCGAATCGATCCGTCGGCTGCAACGGGCTACACCAACCCTGTGGGAAACCCGTTTGTGGGAGTCGCCGGGGACGACAGCATCTTCCTGGTTGGTGTGCGCAATCCGTGGAAGTTCTCGTTCGACACCGGCACGGACGATCTCTGGATCGCCGACGTCGGCCAGAACACCCGCGAGGAGATCACTCGACTTCGAGCGACAGACGGCGGCGGCCTTGGCGCCAACCTCGGCTGGGACCGCTGGGAGGGCACCCATCTTCACGAGGCGGGCGCCGACATCCCAGATCATGTCGGCCCGACCTACGAGTACACGACCAACGGCGCCGAGGGCGGTTCGATCACCGGTGGCTTCGTCTACCGCGGCGCCGACATCGTCGGGCTGAACGGCACCTACCTGTGGGCGGATTGGAAGGAACCGGAGCTGCGAGGATTCAACGACGAGTTCAGCGGTGGGGCTATCTGGTTCGGCGTAGACGTGCCCGGCACCTCGGTCGTGTCGTTCCTCCAAGACCTCGACGGCGAGGTGTACGCCATCTCTCACAACGGATCGATCTCGAAAATCATTGACCTCGGCTGACCGGTCGGCAGTACCGTCGACACCGATGGGGCAGACATCACCTTGGCGCGCGCTCTTTGGTCTTCTGGCGCCCCATCGCGTCCGGGCGGGAGTCATCTCTGCAGTCCTCACCGTCGCTGGCGTGCTTCCGCTCCTCGGACCACTCCTCATCGGGCGGTTCATCGATGATGCTGATGCCGGTGCGACATCCGCGGAGTTGCTCTTCATTGCCGGCCTCTACGTGGCGGTGGGTCTGGGACGACAGCTGATGTCGGTTGCTGTGGCATGGAGCGCCGCCGATCTTGCGTGGACGGTCACCAACGAGTTGCGCTCGGATCTGACCCGCCATGTCCTTGCCCTTGACCTCGGCTTCCATCGCCGCACAAGCCCCGGGGAGCTGGTCAGCCGTGTGGATGGCGACGTCACAGCACTGAGCGAGTTCATCGCCAGCTTCGTGGTGAAGGCTGTGTCGGCGGCCGTGACGCTTGTCGGGATCGTCGCCGTTGTGACCTGGCAGGATTGGCGGATCGGGCTCGGGCTCGGCGTCTACCTGGCGGCGGCCATCGGCACGCTCTATGTGATGCGGAATCAGGCAGTCGACGAGGCAGCCTCGGAACAGGCCGCGAATGGACGGATGCTCGGCGAGATCGAGGAGCGGCTCACCGGCGCCGATGATCTTCGGGGCAACGGTGGCGGCTCGCATGCGGTGGCCACGTTCCAACGAGCGAGCGCAGCCGTTCTTCGCTCAACGCTTCAGCGTGAGAAGCAGGGAGTGACCTTGTGGGTCGTCTCGAACGCGGTCTTTGTGACGGGTGGCCTGATCGTGCTCGCCGTCGATGCTGCGCTGTTGCGACGGGGGACGATCACGCTCGGCGCCGCCTACATGATCTTCCAGTACACGCAGATCCTCCGCGAGCCGCTCGGTCAGCTTTCCGACGAAACGGAGGCGGTGCAGCGAGCGGCCGGTGGCATGAGCCGAACCATCGAGTTGATGGCCGAGGAGTCCTCGATCGTCAACACCGGCGAGGCGACCCTGCCCTCCGGCCCGCTGGCCCTGCATCTGGATCATGTGTCGTTCTCCTATGACGACGAAGACAACCCGATCCCCGTCCTTGACGACGTCGATATCGACCTCGCCGCCGGCACCACGCTCGGGGTGCTCGGCCGTACCGGCAGCGGCAAGACGACGCTTGCGCGTTTGCTGCTGCGCCTCGTCGAGCCGACAGCGGGCTCGGTGGCGTTCGGTGGCGTCGACATCTCCTCGGTTCCCATGCGAGATCTCCGAGCGCGGACCGGTGTGGTCTCCCAGGATGTGCATCTCTTCGCCGCGTCGATCCGCGACAATCTCGTTCTGTTCGACGACTCGATCTCCGACGAAAGAGTTCGGGTTGCCCTTGGCGAGTTGGAGCTTCTCGACTGGGTGGAAGGAATGCCCGACGGGCTCGACACCGTGCTCGGTCCGGCAGGAAGCGGCCTTTCAGCGGGGGAGGGCCAGCTCATCGCGCTGACGCGGCTGTTCTTGCGGGAACCCGACCTCGTGCTGCTCGACGAGGCATCGTCGCGGGTCGATCCGGTCACCGAGGCGCGCGTCACCCGGGCCGTCGACCGCCTCGTGCAGGGCCGTACCGCAATTGTGATCGCTCACCGCCTCTCCACCGTCGAGCGACTGGACGAGATTCTCATTCTGGATTCCGGACGAGTCGTCGAGCACGGCACTCAGGAATCTCTTCGCACCAGCGACGGCAGCCGGTATGCAGCACTGCTTGCCGTCGGCTCCGATCACGAGGTCGACGCGGCCCTGCTCGAACCCGCTCAGACCGAGAGTGAGACGCCATGAACCCCGCGGTACGGCCGATGTGGTTCGCCTGGCGCACCGGGATCTTTCGCGGGCGGATCTGGGCGTGGTGCTGGCTGACGTGGACCGTGTTCTACCTGATGCCGCTGCTCACCGGTTGGCTGCTGAAGCTCGCTTTCGATGAGCTCGAGCGCAGTGGTTCGATCACGATGCTGCTGATCTGGATCGGTGTGGCGGAGTCGTTCTCCTGGGTTCTGTTCGCCATTTCGGTGTGGTTCGTCATCCGCTGGTGGGTCTCCGCTCTCACCCTGATGCGGACCAACATGCTGCATGCCCAAACCGCCAGCGGCGGGCCACGCGCAGCGCAGTTGCCGCTGAGCCCATCTGAAGCGATCACTCGATTCCAGGAGGATGCCCGAGACGCCGTCCTGTGGACCGACTCATGGCTCGATGGTGCCGGGATCATCGCGTACGGCATCGGCGCATTGGTCATCATGTCGACGATCAGCAAGGTCGCAGCCGTGGTGGTCCTGGTGCCGCTTGTCACCGTCACCCTGATCACACGCTTCTTGACCCCACGGCTCTACGCGGCCCGCTCGGCGGATCGCAAGGCGGCGAGCACGGTCAACTCGTTCCTCGGCGAGATGTTCGCCGGCATGCTGGCCTTTCGTCTGGCCGGACGCGAGGAAGCCGGCATTGCTCGCCTGGAGCAGCACACCTCGCTACGGAGGCGTACGGCGGTTCGAGACACCGTCCTCCAGCAAGCGATCGACGGCATCGCCTCGTCGACATCCGATGTCGTCATCGGGCTGACGCTGCTCGCCCTGGTGCCGTCGGTTCGTGACGGCAACCTGAGCGTTGGCGATCTTGCCCTCTTCGTTGCCTACGCGGTCCAACTCGGCCGTGTTCCCCGCTACGTCTCGCGGATCATCACGTCGCGAGAGCAGGCGATCGTTTCCTACGAGCGGATGGGGGAGATGGTGGCGACCGATCGTCTGGACGATCTCCTCGACCACCGTCCGGTCACGATCGAACGGCGAGACACGATGCTCACCCGAGACCCGGATCCGGGGCGAGATCCGCTGAATCGCCTCGAGCTGAGCAGTCTCACTGCCGTGTACCCCTCGACCGGCGGCGGCATCCGCGGCATCGATCTGTCGATTCGCGGACGGTCGTTCATCGTCGTGACCGGAGAGGTCGGCGCCGGCAAGTCCACGCTGCTGCGCACCATCGCCGGCCTCGACGAACTCGACTCCGGCTCGATCATCTGGAACGGCCAGCTGATCGAGGACGTCGCGGCGTGGATGGTGCCTCCCAACGCGGCGTACCTCCCCCAAGTACCGCGTCTGTTCAGCGAGTCGCTCGCCTCCAACATCGCCCTCGGCCGCGACGACCTCCCCCTCGACGACATCCTCGCCTTGACCACCCTCGACCGTGATCTCGCCGAGATGCCACTGGGTGCCGGGACTCGTGTGGGGGCGCGCGGTCTGCGGCTCTCCGGCGGCCAGGCCCAGCGGGTCGCCGCGGCGCGCAGCCTCTTGACCACCCCTGAGCTCCTGCTCATCGACGACGTGTCGAGTGCGCTCGACGTGGCCACCGAACTCGAGCTCTGGACCCGCCTACGAGAGCAGGGCAGAAGCACGATCATCGCTGTGTCGCACCGCCAGCTGGCGTTCGATCTCGCCGACGAAGTCATCACCCTCCGCGACGGTCGAATCGTCTGACCAGCACACGACTTCGGCCGGTAGTCTTTCGACTTCCGGGCGTTTAGCTCAGTTGGTTAGAGCACCTCCCTTACAAGGAGGGGGTCGGGGGTTCGAATCCCTCAACGCCCACGGGAACTCTTCGAGTTCCTTGGTGTTTCGGCTGCGCCGAAACACTCGTTGCGTTCGGTTCGCTGTCTCCCGAGCTGTTCGCTTGCGCTTACGGCATCGTTGGTGGGAACTCTTCGAGTTCCTTGGTGTTTCGGCTGCGCCGAAACACCCGTTGCGTTGGGTTCGCTGTCTCCCGAATCCTCGGTGTCTTGGCTTCGCTGAGCGGTCAAGACGCCTTCGCCGTTTCCGCACGCGAACCGGGCGCCGTCTACCCTGGCGCTCCAGCCATGCCGAACGTCGCATCTCATCCGTCCGCCCGAAGGGGTGTTTTCTCTCGCGAGGCCTTCGCGCCAATTGGTAGTGCGATCGTCGCGATCTGTGTACTTACGAGCGGCTGCACCGACCCGGTTGCTGAGCACGCCGACGACTCGAGGCTTCGCGAGTTGCTGGAGGACGACCGAACGCTGGATGGCCGCGGCAACAACCTCGCCGATCCGATGCGCGGGGCTGCTGGCCAGCCGTTCGCTCGTGTCACTGACGCCGTCTACACCGACGGCATCAGTGCGATCGATGCTGATCGTCCGGCCGAGCGATACATGTCGAATCGTGTGTTCAACGACACTGATCTCGACCTCTTCTCGGAGAACGGGATCAGCCACTGGGGGTTCGTCTGGGGCCAGTTCATCGACCACACGATCAGTCTGAGCGTGGCCGGGGGCGATGGGGACGACAATCCGATCAACGACTTCGGTCTTGACGGAATCATCGCTATGCGGTGGAACCCGGAGGACCCGCTCGAGCTGTCGCCCAACGCCCAGGGGATTGCCCACACGTTTCGATCTGAGACCGTCCCCGGCACTGGTTCCGGCGCTGCTCTACCGGCTGAGCAGATCAACAAGCTGAGCTCCTACATCGACGCCTTCAACGTCTACGGCGGCACGCCCGAACGGCTCGATTGGCTTCGCGCCGGCCCCACCGACGGTGACCCATCGAACAACTCGGCCGAACTGCTGACGGAAGACGGATACCTACCGACCGCGATGTCTCGCCCCGAGGTCGAGATGCCGCACATGGATCTTCCCGGGCGTCTTCGCTACGACCCGAGTCCGGCCGTCGTCGCCGGCGATGAGCGGGCGAACGAAAACATCGGCCTCACCGCTGTGCACACCTTGTTCGTTCGCGAACACAACCGGCTCGTGCGGCTTCTGCCTGACACCCTCGATTCGGAGACGAAGTTCGCCATCGTCCGCCGGGTGATTGCTGCAACCGAGCAGTTCATCACCTACGAAGAGTTCCTCCCCGCGATGGGCATCGATATCGGCGACTATGGCGGATATGACCCAACGGTCGACGCGGCCATCACCAACGAGTTCGCCACCGTCGGGTTCCGCGCCCACAGCCAGATTCCGGACTCGTTGATCGCCGACATGCCTGGCGAAGAGGTCACCGACGAACTTCTTGCCCGGTTCGCCGCCGACGGCGTCGAGGTTGAGGATCTCGGCACGGCATTTCGAATCACCGTCCCGCACAACGTCGCGTTCGCCAATCCTGCCCTCGTCGCTGACATCGGGCTCGGCAACCTGGCTACCGGACTCGCCGGAGAAGTCCAGCGGGCGAACGACGAGCTGATCGATGACCAGATGCGGACGGTGTTGTTCCAGATCCCGGATCCAAACGTGGAGAACCCGCTCGAGTGTCTCGACGAAACGAAAATCGATTCGTGCTTCTTGAAGGTGATCGATCTGGGTGGACTGGATGTGTACCGCGCTTACGACCACGGCATCGCCGCGTACAACGATCTACGAGTCGCCTATGGACTCGATTCCGTTTCCTCCTTTACCGAGATCACCGGTGAGGACACCGACGAGCTGCCCGACGGACTGACGATCAACGATCCCGAGATCCTCGATGTCGTCGATCTGGTCGACGATCGGGGTCTGCCAGTTGCCGCGGTCCGTAGATCGACGCTCGCGGCCCGGTTGGCCGCCATCTTCACGAACGTTGATCGCGTCGATGCCTTCACCGGCATGGTGTCGGAGGAGCGCATTCCCGGCACCGAGTTCGGCGAGCTCCAGTTCGCGATCTGGACCGAGCAGTTCCGGGCGCTGCGGGACGGCGATCGATTCTTCTACGGCAACGACCCGGCACTCGGTCTGATCTTGGAGCTGTACGGCATCGACTACCGCCGAACACTGGGTGATGTCATCGCTGACAACACCGTCGTCAGGCGAGCAGATCTAGCCTCGTCGGTGTTCCTGGTCGAGGAAGGAAACATGGCGCTGAAACCATCCTCAGGTGGTTGAGTTGGTGAGGCCCATTGCCCCCTTCACGATGGCGATCGCCCGCTCAACGATCTCACTGGTCGTGTGTTGGCTGAGGAAGGCGAACCGGACGTACAGATCGCCGTCGATTGTGGTGCTGGACACGTGCACCTCTCGAGAGTCGAGGAGGACATCAAGCAGCGTGCGGGTCTGATCGTCGCCGGAGGCGGCCCGAAATGCCACGACGGTCAGTTGCGGAGTGTCAGCGAACTCGATCCCTGGGATCGCCTCGAGGTGCTCGGCGGCGCTGGTGGTCAGGTCGAGCATGCGATCGAGTTCGACGCGGAACCGTTCGACTCCGTGAAGCTGCAGTGAAAGCCAAACCTGGACTCCACGATTCGGTCGAGTGAGCTCGGGTCCCATCTCCATGTAGTGCGGAAGGTCGCCGCTCGAGATGTCCTGCATGTAGGCGCCCGCGCCCTCATGCGCGTCCACGACGGCAGATCGGTCACGCATCAGGAGACCACCGATGCCGAAGGGCAGGAAGAGGGATTTGTGGGCGTCGACGGTTATCGAGTCGGCCCGTTCGATGCCGTCCAGCCGTTCTTGGCCGCGCTCGGTCAACTGGAAGAACCCGCCGTATGCGGCGTCGGTGTGGAACCAGGCGCCTGTCTCGGCGGCGATTTCGGCACAGGCGCTCAGCGGATCGATCGCGCCGGTGTCGGTTGTGCCCGCATTCGCCACGATCATCAGCGGTCGTAGTCCTCGCTGGGCGTCCTTGGTCATCGCTTGTTGCAGCGCTGCGGGGTCGAGGCGAAGGCGTTGATCGACGTCGATCAGCCGCACTCGTGACGCGGAGATGCCGGCGATGCGAGCTGCCTTGTGGATGGAATGGTGGGTGCCGGTCGAGGTGTAGATCACGCCGTCGGCGAAATGGTCGCCAAGGCGAGAGCGTGCCGTGACGACCGCGATCAGGTTGGCGATCGAGCCCCCGGAGACGAGCACCCCGCCGGCCGAACTCGGGAGACCGAAGAGGTCGGTCATCCACCGGACCACCGACTCCTCCAGTGCGGTCATTCCGGGGCTGGCGTGGGCGCCGCCGGTGAACTGGTTCGTAATGCTTCCGATCAGCGCGCCCAGCGCAGCCGTGTACAACCCGCCGCTGGGAATGTACGAAAGAAAGCCGGGGTTGGCTGTGTCGAATCCGGTGTTCGTTGCCTGATCGATGAGCTCGAGCAGCGGTGCAAGCTCTTGCGCATCCGCACCCGGAGGACGCAAGAGAGCCTCGACCAGGTGACGGTCGGGATCGGGCCACGATGCTGGAGCCTGCTCGCGACGCTCGATCCACTGGTCGACGAACTCGAGGACCTCGCTGCCGAGCGCTTGGCGTACGGCCGATCCAGGGTCAAGGGGAATTCCGCTCATCGGGTCGACAGTAGCCAGCTCACGGCGAGCTTCGGACTTCGGCTCGGCACGATCGAAGGCGATCACAACCCGAGCGGGTGAGCCGAATCGAAGGAGGACTTGGTGCCAGCGGGGTCGGACTAGCGTTCCCGCATGGAAACTGGTGAGCGCGACCCGCTCGAGATTCTGGCGTCACCGTTGGGTCTGCCCTGCGGCCTGCGGCTCGAGAATCGACTGGTGAAAGCGGCAATGTCCGACTCGCTCGGTGACGGGGCAGGCCAGCCGACCGAAGATCAGATCGAGCTGTACCAGCGGTGGGCGCGCGGTGGGGTTGGCTTGTCGGTCATCGGTGAGGTGCAGGTCGAATCGAGGTATCCGGAGAAGCCAGGCAATCTCGTCTTGCGGACGGATCGGGACCACGCGATGTTCCAGCGGCTCGCCAGTGGGGGAGCAGAAGGAGGATCGCGCATCTGGCCCCAACTGGGGCACGCCGGCGCGCTGGCCCACGCGCCGATCTCGCAGCCCGCGGGCCCATCGGCGCTCGACGTCGAAGGTCTCCGGTGCGCCGGACTCTCGGTCGACGAAATCAAGGCGCTCCCGAGGATCTACGCCGACGCTGCGGATCGAGCGAAGGCGGACGGCTTCACCGGTGTTCAGGTGCACGCTGGGCACGGCTTCTTGCTGAGCCAGTTCCTGTCGCCGCTGTTCAATCGCCGCTCGGATGGCTACGGCGGCTCGATCGAGGCCAGGTGTCGAATCATCATCGAGATCGTGCGGCAGGTGCGTGCCGCGGTGGGGTCCGACTTCGCAATCGGCTTGAGGATCAACTCGAGCGACCAGCTCGAGGGCGGTCTCACCGAGGACGACAGCCTCGCCGCCATCGAGCTCCTGTCGAACGAGTCGATCGATCTCGTTGACATCAGTGGCGGCACCTACTTCCCGGGCGCGCCGTCGAGCTCCGATAGGCGTTCGTCTGGGCCGTACTTCGTCGACTTCGCCCGTCGCGCCCGGCAGGTCACGCAGGTTCCGTTGATGGTCACGGGGGGCTTCAAGACCAGAAGTGACGCTGCTGCAGCGGTCGCGAGTGGTGCCGCCGATCTCGTCGGCCTCGCCCGAGCGCTCGTGGTCGATCCGGAGCTTCCCTCGCACTGGCTCGCACATGACGCGGTTGATCCCACCTTCCCCCGGTTCGCGTCGAACCCGCTTGGTGGGGTCACGGCCTGGTACACGATGAGACTCACCGATATTGCTCGACATCACGAGCGCGACGTCGAGCGGTCACTCGAGGATGCGATCAACGAATACGACGATCGCGACGATCATCGCGTCAGCGCCTGGAAACGATCGTTCGGTCGGCCAGGCGAGTAACCCCGCCCGGGGACGTTCGCCCCTAGTTGCATGCCGTATCGAGGAGCGACAGTAAGGGCAGTGGAGAGCTTGTGAACATCTTCACAAGTTCGATCAAGGAGAATTGCAATGAAAGACATCTGGAAAAGGCCACTCGGACTGTTGGGAGTGTTCCTGATCATCGTCGGGCTCGGATACTTCATCGGTGCCGGCGTCGCCTACAGCCGGACCCAGGGCGGATACGGGTCACTCGAGGCATTCAGCCAGGCCCAGAACGTGGAGCTGTCCTACAACGAGGACGGTCAATTGATTGACCGGGGCACTGTCGAGGGAGCGGAAGCGATCATGTCGCTGCTCGAGGACGACTGGGACTTCCCGGTGGTCTCCGGCGATCTTGATTCAAACGATCCGCTCGTCAACAGCGCATCGGAATACATGTTCCAGATGGCCACCATCACGTACCACACGCTTCACGGCACGCAGATGATCACCTTGACTGCCGACGACATCAGCGCAGCAATTACGGCCGAGAAGCTCGATGCCGACGGCACCTACAACGGCGTGGTCGAGGCCTACCAAGGCCAGGTGCTCGAACCCGGCACCTATGAGGTCCCGGTCGACGGTCGGTACTGGACTGGCTTCAACCGCACCGACCTGCTCGACGGCCCAGCCCGAGACTCGGCCTGGAGTGGCACCGCCCATGCACTGGTCGGCGAACTCGGTGTCGGGGCGGCGACCCACAGCACACTGATGCTCGCCTTGGGAGTCGCTGGACTTCTCGCCGGACTCGGCGTGGTTTGCTCTGCAATGGGCACCGCCTTCATCTGGGAGACGAAGCGTCAGCTGAGCCGGGAGACCGCCGTCTAGGTTCCCCGGACAACGCAACAAACGCGACGCGGTCGTGGGTGGCCAACAAGCCATCCACGACCGCTGGCGCGTCCTAGGATCGAGCAATGATGAAAATCGATGCGCTTCAGCCCTTGCACTTTCCGGCGCTACCGGCTGCGTGGATGGAGGCGATCTCCGAGGGTTCGAGCGGGCGGTCGTAGATCGTCAGCTCATCCAAGAGTCCTGAGAAGTCGTTCCCGTCGACGTCAGTCTGCTCGCCGCTACCAACTCGGGGTTCCACCGTCTCCGAAACGAGTGTCCCAGCCCTCGCCGACGATCCTGACAACTGGCCGTCGACGTACAGGTTCAGCGTTCGCTGATCCCAGGTGACCCCAACATGGGTCCACTTCTCGGGCACCGCTGCGGTTGCCGACTGCGCCCGTGGCTCGACGCTTCCGTCGCTGAGCTTCACGAAGGCAGCGAAGCCACCGCCTTCAGCGGGGAGGTTCTTACGGAGAAAGAACTGATTGTTGTTGAAGAGATTGTTCCCTCGATCAAACGTGGCGGCCTCGACGTAGACCCAGCCCTCGATCGTGAATCCGTCGGCGAGATAGGGCTGCTCCGAGAGCGCCATCGAGCTGAGATCCATCCTCAGGGCGTCGCCGACGTACCCACGATCAACCCGTGTCCGGTCGAGGAAGGAACCGTGGTTGTCACCGATGAGGTCATCGCCACCCGTATCGCCGGGCCACCAACTCTGCACGCCGTCGGGCGGTGGAACGCAATCGCCAGAGACCGGCGCCGGGCTTGGATTCAGGAGGTTGCACATCTCGCCCACGCAGAACGCTGTCGAGCCGTCGACAAGCGTCGCAATCACGGAGTTGTGGGCGACGGCGATCTCGGGATCGGTGCCGAGGATGTCGTTGGCGAGCACAAGCACGTCGCCAACCTTTCCCACCTCGATCGAACCGACGGCGTCGCCGATGCCCATCGCCGCTGCGGCATTGATGGTGAGCATCCTGATGGCCTCTTCGACATCCACCGTGTGCCAGCCGGTCCACCAGTCCGGGTAGCACGCATCACCTGTCTCGAGATCGATCGCGCCGGCTGCCACGAGTGTGAACATGAGATGGAACGGATCGCCCGGCAGGTTCGGGGCATCGCCGTGCCAGGCGATCCGCATGTCGGGGTTCGCGTCACGCAGCGCCGCAGTGTCCTCCACCGATTCATAGAAGTCCTCGGGAAGGATCGACTCCCAGACGCCTGCGGTCTCTTCGGAGCAACCGTTGCCCCAGGGCTGAGGGAACACCACTGGTGTCATGTGCAGACGGCCATAGGTGGACAACTGCGCCGGCGTCAGCAGCTGGGTGAAGCTGTTGTGATCGATCCGTTGGTGGTGAACGAACGGCTTCGCTTCGTACGCAGCCTCCAGTCCTCTGAGTGCCTCGGATACGGCAACGTCGCCTATGGCGTGGACAACCGTGATACCACCGGCTGCGTCAACGGCAGACGCCACGTCGCTGACTTCGGCCGCAGTGAGGTAAAGGGAGCCGTGGTCGTGGAAGCCGCGATCCTTGAGGTTCTGTGGTGCGGTGTCACGAAACGGCTCGGAGATCGCGAATCCATTGCAGGTGCCGCCGTCGGCGAACAGCTTCACGCCGGCGACGGCCAACCGCAGCGACGGGTCTTGGGTGAACGTACGGCCCGCGAACAGCCCGGTGTCCTCGCGCTCATCACACACGCCGTTGTGGTTCAGATAGACGTGGACGCGCTGGGTGAGAGCCCCCTGGTCATCCAGAGCTTCGAATGCTGCGAGCTGATCGGGCCGAACTGAGGGGGCACCGCTGGTCGTCGTACCCACCGAGAGCATGTAGTCCTGAGCAGCAAGCATGGCTCCCTGGTCAGGTGCAACGAGCTGCATGTGATGTGTATGGGGATCAACGATGCCGGGCATGACGGTTCGACCCTGGAGGTCGACGACGACGGTGTCGGGTCCGATGGCGGTCGCCATCTCCTCGTCGGTGCCGACGCCGGTGATGACACCGCCGCTGATGACGAGTGCCTCGGCGATGGTGAACTCGGCGTCGACGGTGACGATCCGGCCGTTCCGGAGGAGTAAGTCGGCTTGCTGTGCGTCCGCCGCCTCGGAGGTGGTCGTGGCCGTAGCGGCCACGGTTGTCGAGGTGGACTGCCCATCAAGGCTCACCGACGTTGGTGGGGCCGTTGAGGTCGGGGTTGTCGACAAGGGGGCTTCGAACGGCGACGCCGAGCACGCCACGACGATCAGCGCCAATGCGAGCGTGAGCGAAACGCGTTGAGTCCACGACATGAGGCATCATCGCGCGCTGGGCCCACGGCGACTCGCCTACTCGCTTGGCGATCTAGGATCGGGCAATGGTCGAGATCAACGGGAAACGTCTGCTGAGCGATCTGCATCGGCTCCGTGATTTCGGGCGCACGGGTGACGGTGTGGTTCGGACATCGTTCAGCGATATCGACATGGCAGCCCGGGAATGGCTTCGAAAACGGTTCGCCGATGCTGGGTTGGCTGCGGCAATTGACGGCGTTGGCAACGTGTTCGGCACCTCACCCAACCCTGGCCCGGCGCTGGTGCTCGGTTCGCATTCGGACACACAACCTCGCGGCGGTTGGCTCGACGGCACCCTCGGTGTCATCTATGCGCTGGAGATCGCCCGGGCCTTCGCCGAGGATCCGGGCACGCGTGACCTCGCGGTCGATGTCGTGGCGTGGATCGATGAGGAGGGCACGTACACGAGTTGCCTCGGCAGCCAGTCATTCGTCGGTGACCTTTCGGACGAAGTGCTGGAGCATGCCAACGATGGCGGCGAAACGGTGGCGCAGGCCATCGCCCGAGTGGGGCTCACCGGCGTTGCGAGGGCTGCATTGGATCCCGGGCGTCACGTTGGTTACCTGGAGGCCCACATCGAGCAGGGTCCGTACCTCGAAGAGTTGGGTGACCAGATCGGTGTCGTCACCTCGATCGTGGGCATTCGCTCGACCGAGGTGGAGTTCATCGGCGATCAGAATCATGCCGGCACAACACCGATGAACAGGCGGCGAGACGCCGGCGTGGCAATGTTCGAGTTTGCGGTGCGGCTGCGGGAACGGTTCACGGCCATCGCGGGACCGACAACCGTGTGGACCATCGGCCAGGTTCGGCTCGAACCGGGGGCGGCCAGCATCATCCCCGGCTTCGCTGCAGCGCATGTGCAATACCGCGATCCTGAAGACGAGCGACTGGCTGCGCTCGAGGATGCGCTGGCAGGAGTGGCGGCCGACGTAGCCGCAGCCACCGGTGTCGAGGCTCGAGTTCGGCGGGAACGAGATCCGATTCTGCCCTGTGACATGGATGCCGGTTTCCGTCGCCACATCGCGGCAGCAGCTGAACGAATCGTGCCGGGAGGCTGGCGAGAGATGCCGAGCGCAGCCGGCCACGACCCGATGGTCATCTCGCATCATCTTCCCTGCGCAATGGTGTTCATTCCGAGCATTGGGGGTGTGAGCCACGACTTTGCGGAGGACAGTCTGGAGGCCGACATCGTGGTCGGCTGCGAGGTCATGGCGGAGGCCGCAGCGTCGATTCTCCGCGGCTAGGTTTTCCTCTCGTGACCGCACCGCTGATCGACAATCTGCAGTACTCGAACTGGTCGGAAAGGATCTTCCGGCAACTCCACGAGGGCGGCGTCCACGCGGTACACACGACGATCGCGTACCACGAGACCTTTCGAGAGATGGTCCTCAATATCGAGGCGTTCAACCGATGGTTCGAACAATTCCCCGAGTTGATCTTCATGGGCCGCTCTGGCGACGATGTTCGCCGCGCCGCCGACGAGGACAGGACCGCCGTCTTCTTCGGCTTCCAGAACCCGTCGCCGATCGAGGACGACCTGGGCTTGGTCGAGATCTGTCACACGCTCGGCATCCGATTCATGCAGCTGACGTACAACAACCAGTCACTGCTGGCGACCGGCTGTTACGAGGAGGTCGATTCGGGGGTGACGCGGTTCGGCCGTCAAGTGATATCGGAGATGAACCGAGTCGGCCTGGTCGTTGACATGAGCCACTCGGCCGAACGGTCCACGCTCGAGGCGATCGAGATCTCGGAGCGGCCGATCGCCATCACCCACGCCAATCCGGCGTGGTGGCATCCCGCCCTAAGAAACAAGTCCGATGAGGTGCTCCGAGCACTCACCGACGCAGGGGGCATGCTCGGGTTCTCCCTCTACCCCCATCACTTGAAAGACAGCACGGACTGCACGGTCGCGGGCTTCTGCGAGATGGTGCACGAAACGGCCGACCGGTACGGCGTCGAACACCTCGGGCTCGGTTCCGACCTCTGCCAGGACCAGCCCGACTCGGTCGTGTCATGGATGCGCAACGGTCGTTGGACCAAGACAGTCGACTACGGCGAGGGTTCTGCCGACGCGCCGGGATTTCCCGATCAACCGGATTGGTTCAGCGATAGTCGTGACTTCGGCAATATCGCGCGAGGGCTGGCAGACGTGGGATTCTCCGCCGACGATGTCGAGAGCCTCATGGGCGGAAACTGGCTTCGGTTCTACGACACCTCGTTCGGCCCGGCGTGAACAAGATCGACGGCAGCGTTGGTTTGGAGCTGCGGCCGCCGTCGGAAGTAATGCGTCTCGAACGGCTGGGTAGTTCGTTTCCGACCCGGCTCAGCTTCATGCGAACACTGATTCGACAGCTCGCCGAGGAGCAGGCAGAGGTCACCCGGCCCGTTTGGGAGATCAACGACGACGGCTTTGGCCGGGCCGTCTACACCGTCGGCCTCACGGGCCATCGGTACAGTCTGGTGGCCTTCAGCACCCCGCTCGCCCCGGAGAACCGCACTGACCGAGTGATCGCAGAGGCGTGGGACAGCAGCTTTGTCCTCTTCGACGGTGTGCCCACGACCGACGACCTCGACCGGCTTCAGGCCGCTGCTCCTCGGCAGGAAGCAGCGAGATACAACTCGACCGAACTCAGCCTGAGTAGGGCCAACAAGTCCGTGCGGCTTTTCGAGCACGTCGTTGACAGTCTCGCTCGGGGTCACCAACCCGACCCGGCGATGCTCGCCTCGGTCGGCTATCTCATGCGAACGACAGCGGTCTATGGCAACGGCAAGTTCGGAATCGCCGATCGGGGCAACTTCGCCGACCGCCCGGGGATGAGCGCGCCCTTCCGCGCCGAGATGCTCAGCGTTTGGCTCACACGTGGGTTCACCATCGACCTGGTCAACCATGTCGCCCGGCGACGTTCGCCCGATAGAGCGGTGCCCCTCAGTGACCGGCGGCAACGCCAGCTGGGTATCGGAAACGCAACGGGGCTGGGCATGGCGCCGTTCCTGGTCACCCATCCAATCCTGTTCAACAATTGGATGACGGCGAGGGAGACCGCGATCGCCCGAGTGCGCGCGGTCGAGGCCGCCTCCCCGCAGTCCATTGCCCGGGTACGTGAACTCCTGGATCGCGCCCGCCGACACGTGGCGCAGTGGCAAGTCGACGATCAGCGACAAGCCGACCGGATCAGTGCCCTCGAGTCCGATCTCGGTGAGGTGACGGAGTTCGTGGACGGCAGCTGGACCACTGAGTCGAGGCCATGGAATCGGCTGCTGACGGTAGCTCGCCGGTGGACGACCGAGACGCAGGAACTCATCGCGGCTCTCCTGATCGAAGCACACCCGGAACTCGTGGATGATCTGGCTGACCGGATGGCAAGCGCCACTCCGCCGAGACTCGATGCCGCGGGCACCGTCGACACGCTTCGCGCTCAGCTCGCAGAGACGTTCGAGTGGACACTCGACATCGATTTCGATTCGCTTCCGGAGTCGGCACAGTTCTGGTACATCTCCGAAGAGAAGCTCGAACCTCGCCTCGGTATGCGCTTCGAAGAACCGGGGGCAGAGCTGGAACAACCTCTCGACATCGCTCGGCAGGTCCAGGCGCTCGGCGCCGCGTTGAGCGATACCCCGCCGGGGCAGTCGCTGGCAGACTTCCTTCTTTCCCATCCGGAGCATCGGTTCGCTGCTGTTCGAGTCCAGACCGCGTCGATGCACCCCTACTCCGAGATCAGGGACAACCTGATCGCCGACCGGTGTCTCCCCATCGACATGCTGCGGGCAAAGCTGGCGTTCTTCGGTGCCAGCAAGTTCGACCCGAAGAGTGATCGATGGACCCGGATCACGCTGTACCAGGGCGCCCCATTGTTTGCCGATATCGCCAACCCGGCGCCCAATTTCGACGCCGATGACTGGTGGTTGCCGGTGCTGGAGGCCTCGTGATCTGCTCGCTCAACGAGATCGGCGGACTGCTCCGCAAGGCGGCCATGGGGTCCGGGTATCCGGTCGGCCTGGCGGACGCGATGTCGGCTGCCGGCGTCTGGCTCTGCGCCCGCGATCTCGACGGAGTTGGCGCGGTGCTGGCTGCGCTCGACGGCGGCTTCGAGCCAACCCTCGAGCTGCAGCGCGACCATGAGACGTTGACCATCGCGAACGCGAGCATCGGGCGATGCGGCGCTTCTGTCCCTGAGCTCCTCGCCTCCGGTGAGGTCGGTCGTATCGTCCTCGAGGATCCCGACTCCCTGATGTTGCTCGTCGGCATGGCGGGGGTGGCGGCAACCGTCGGCTCGACTGCGTTCGCCTTGACCACCGGCGAAGGCCACTCGGCCATCGTCGATAGCAACGGACTGAGCGGTGGCCGGATGGATGCGGTGGTCGGCAAGGTCGAGATCGAACTGGCGGAGTCTCGATCGCAACCTTCATCGAGTGCCCACGGAGCCGTGTCTGTCAACGACCAGCAGTGGGAGCGGGTGAGCTCGCTGGCCGCACGTGTCTACGTGCCCGCCACCGACGAGTCCCGACTCAGTGGCGCCGGCGCTGGGCTCACTGACAACGACTAGTTGCCTAGGGCTGGGTGGCGAGGCTGCTGACGAGTTGCTCGACGTGGCGATGGATCGCGTTCATCGATCCCGCGAAGTCGTCGCTCAGCATGGGTACGTCCCATTCGATGATCGACTCGGCGGGGATCTCGTCGTGGCTGCAACCAATACTGACCACGATGTCGGCACCGTCGGTGTCGATGGAGGACACCAGTCTCGGGCTGTCGGTGATGCCGAATCCCTGGGTCTCGAGCGCGGCGCGAACGCTCTCCATCACCTGGGCATCGGGGTCGGTTCCCGCTACCTCGGCGGTGGCATCTATGCCGAGCCGGGCCGCTGCCGCACGAAAGTAGGTGGAGGCGAAGATACTCTTGCCGGCGGCGTGCGGGCAGAGGAATAGAACATTGGTGGTCATGGGATTCTCCTTGATGTCTGACCGGTCACAATCAGGTGAGCAATTGATGAGCGATGCCGACGAATGCCGCAGCAGCGACGAGACGAAGGGTTGGCACCTTCCAGCGGAAGACAGCGGCGAACGCTGCGGCCGTGATGGCCAGTGACATCCAGTCGATCGAGGCGAGCGTTGGCTGGTGAAGAACAGCACCAAATCGGCGCCGGGGCGTGACCGCGTCGAAGAGTGTGTAGATCGTGAACCACACAGCCAGATTCAGAACAACGCCGACTACTGCTGCCGTGACGGTGTTGAGCGCCGTCGTCAACGAGCGGCGTCCTCGGAGCTGCTCGACGTAGGGAGCACCGAGGAAGATCCAGAGGAACGACGGGACGAATGTGACCCAGGTGGCGATCGCGGCGCCCCAGACGCCGGCCGTGAGTGGCGACAGACCGCCGGGATCCCGGTACGGCCCCATGAACCCCACGAATTGAACGACTTGGATCAGCGGCCCCGGTGTCGTCTCGGCCATCCCGAGGCCGCTGAGCATGTCGCCGGGTTGGAGCCAGCCGTAGTCGTTGACCGAGGCGTCGGCGATGTAGGCAAGCACCGAGTACGCCCCACCGAATGTGAGAACGGCAGCGGTCGAGAAGAACCAGGCAACGTCGACGAAGACGGAGCCTCTGCCGAGGGCGATCAGCAAGGCGATGACCGGCCCGAACCAGAGCACGAGGCCGAGTCCGAGTACCCGAAGCGAACGAACGAGAGTGGGCGAACCGAGGGAGAGGTGGTCGTCATCGACCAGTGCAGTCGGTGCGTCTCTGGAGGCCCCGGTCGCTCCGTGAGCTCGTTCGGTGGCGAACAAATGGGGCGCTGTGCGGTGTCCGACAAGGCCAGTCATCACGGCAGCGGCCACCACCAGCGGGAACGCAATCTCGAATACGAAGACGGCAATGAAGGCGGCGGCGGCAACACCGAACATCGTCTGGTTGGTGATGACCCTCCGACCGATGCGCAGCACTGCGCTGGCGACGATCGCGACAACAGCAGCGGTGATGCCGAAGAACACACCGGCCACCCAGTCGACGTCGCCGTAGGCGGCGAACATGATGCTGAGCGCCATGATGGAGATGAACCCGGGGAGGATGAAGACGGCGCCCGCGAACAGGCCTCCCACCGGACCCCGCAACATCCACCCCAGGTAGGTCGCGAGCTGTTGGGCTTCGGGTCCGGGTAGCAACATGCAGTAGTTGAGGGCGTGGAGGAATCGGCGTTCGCTCACCCAGCCGCGTTTCGTCACGATTTCGTCGTGCATCACCGCGATCTGTCCCGCAGGACCGCCGAAGCTGTTCGCGGCAACGCGTGACCACGCTTCGATCCACTCTGACCGCGGAATGCCATCGCCGGGCCAAGTCGGCGGACGAATCGGTTCGCTTTGGTCCTGATTGTTGTGTAACCGTGGTTGCGAGATATATTTGATGGTAGTGTGGCAACCATGGTTGCGCAACAGGAACATCACCGGATCGAATGGGCGCTGATGTCGTACCGCTTGCCGCGCGAACCTTCCACCCCTCGAATCGCCGTGTGGCGCAAGCTCAAGAACCTCGGCATCGAACAGATCGGTGACGGTCTCGTGGCGCTTCCCGATGACGCACGAAACCGTGAACACCTCGAATGGATCGCGGCCGAGGTGCTCGAAGCCGACGGTGAGGCGATGGTGTGGGTGGCCCAAACCGACCGAGCGAGCAGTGAACGCTTGGCTACGCAGATGCGAGCAGCCCGCGATCTGGAGTACCGCGAACTGGTGAAGGAAGCGTCCGACATCGCGGCGTCGCCCGATCACCGGACCGTGCAGCGACTGCGCCGAACCCTGCGAAAGATCAACCGGCGAGACTATTTCAAGGCGCCAACGCGCGATCGGGCACGGCTTGCCATTGACGCGCTCGCCAGTACGGCTGCTGAAGCGAAGGCGGGTGCATCGAGATGAGATGGGTCACCCGCTCAGGCATCCACGTTGACCGTGCGGCGTCGGCCTGGCTGATCAGTCGATACGTCGATGGGGCGGCCGAGTTCGTGTATGTCGACGATCCCACTGAGAGGCCGGCCGACGCAACGCCGTTCGACATGGTCGACTGCGAATTCACCCACAAGGGCACCGATGTCACGTTCGAGACGATTCTTCGTCGCTACGAGTTGAATGACCCGCTTCTTTGGCGACTGGCACAGATCGTCCATCAAGCCGACGTCGAGGATGATCTCTACGACGCCCCCGAGGCCGAGGGTCTCGACGCGATCATCCGAGCTCTTGGCCTCGACCACGATGACGAAGCTGTCCGAGCGATTACATCCACGATCTTCGACAGCCTTGTGCACTACCTCCGACGAGAGACGCTCGGCACCTGAGCCGAAGTGCCAGCGGAACGGGGATCACATTCTCCGCGCCAAGAACCACCACAGCAAAGCCCCGGGACCCACCCGAGCGATCTATGGTGACGACGTGGATGGAGTTCATGACATGGGAGGGATGCACGGTTTCGGCGCTGTCGATACAGATGCCGTCGAGTCATCGCATTCCCCCCTGGGAACGCGCGCACAGGTCATCGCCATGCTCTCCGGAGGCGTCAACCGCGCCACGCTCGAGGCGCAGGACCCAGCCGTCTACCTGCGCTCGCACTATCACGACCGATGGCTGACGTGTGCTGAGGGTCGCTTGGTCGACGAGGGCGTGCTGTCAGACGACCAACTCGAGCACTGGCGTGAGGTCTTCGAGCACGACAATGCGGCAACCCCGCCGCGGACGTTGTCCGACAAGGGTGTCGAGGGGCTCATCAGAAGCCTGACCACCACGCCTCTCCTGCACGACCCGGCCGGCAGCTTGCTACTCGAAGGCGACCGGGTGCGTGTCCGACGCATGGCCCCGCGTGGGCATCATCGCTGCCCTCGCTACATCCGTGGGGTGGTTGGCGTGATCGAGCGAGCCCTGGGCTCTGATGTGCTCCCCGGAGAACCCGCGGACAGCCAACGCGAAGACTATTTCACCGTTCGGTTCGATTCGGTCGACCTGTGGGGAGACCGCGCCCGCGATGGCGAACCGGCCTACGACCTCTACATCGATCTGTGCGAGAGCTATCTGGAGCCGCCATGAGCCACGACCCTCACGACGACCATCACGACGACCATCACGACGACCATCACGACGACCATGGCCACAGCCACTACGACTCGCCCGCCTCTCGCCGAGCCCGCTCGACGTTCGAGGTGCGAGCCATGGCCCTTGAGGCCGCCCTCGTCGAGAACGGCGTGCTCACCACCGATGCCATCGATGCCTTCGTCGATGTGATGGAACATCGATTCGGACCCCACCACGGCGCCCGGGTCGTCGCCACGGCATGGTCGGACCCCGATTTCAAGCAACGGCTTCTCGCCGATGCCAATGCCGCACTCGCCGAGATCGGCGTTGGCGGGCTCGAGGGCAACGTCCGGGTCGTCGAGAACACCGACGACACCCACAACATGGTGGTCTGCACGCTGTGCTCGTGTTACCCGTGGCCATTGCTCGGGCTGCCGCCGACGTGGTACAAGGACTACGCCTACCGTTCCCGGGCCGTGATCGAGCCGAGGGGTGTGCTGCGCGAATTCGGTCTCGAGATCGATCCGGATGTGCGGATCGCGGTATGGGATTCGAGTGCAGAGGTCCGCTACTTCGTCCTGCCGCAACGCCCGGCCGGTACCGAGGGGATGACGGAGGAGGAACTCGCCGACTTGGTCGACAGGAACTCGATGATCGGCACGGGTGTGGTGCCGATTCCGGCCTGACTACGGATGGGCGAAACCATCACCCAGGCGGTCGGACGGATCGGCCGGGAGATCGAGGTATCGACGACGTAGCTCGTCCCAGAGGGAGAGCCGCGTCCAGTCGGGCTCGTCCAGCAGTCGCTGATCATCGCTGAGGAACGGATTGGGCAGGAGCACGGTGATCATCTGGTCACCATCGCCGTTGAACATCCGCAGCATCCACGTCCGGGGCGCCCCGTCGATCCACTGCCTCTGAAGTTCGACGTGGGCGCAGCGCCGACGCTTCGCAAGCGCCGGGTCGACGGGATGGCCGGGGAGACCGCGCTGCTCGCCGATGCACAGATGGATGTGGGGTCCGCCGAGATCAATCGTGAGATAGCCGTCGAGCATGGCGAGACGGGGTTGCTCGGTGGCCGCGAGTTCGTAGACGGCTCCCTGAATGAGTAGCCCGAATCGGACGTGTCGCCAGTGATTCTGGAAGACCGTGGTAAGCAACTCGAGGAGAAGGTCTGGGTTCGCCGGGAGCGCGAACACCTCGAGATCGTCATGGTTTTGTTCGGTTGTTCGATACGAGGCTGCGACCAGCCGCTCCGAGTCGATCTGATCCTGGGTGGCCAGTGACTGGCTGGCCACAAGCGCCTCGAGGGCGACCAGCCACGACTCGTAGTAGTCCCGGTGCTGATCGTCGGAGATGGCCTCGATGAGGCGACCCCGGAAGGCATCCCATTCGAGCCCGAGACCCGCGACGGTCTCGATCACCATCGCCACCGCCCGGCCTTGCCATGGCTCGTCGAAGACGGGTTCCCCGTCATCCCGGCGCGGCATCTCCGCGACTCCGGCCATGGCCTCGGCTTCAGTCCGGAGCTTTGCATACGTCTGATCGGCGGGCGTCACATCCGGCACCGTAGTGCACGACCTCAGAACGGCCGGAAGCTGGCAGCCACGGCATGATCACCGGAGACCTTGATCTCGGCGTCATTGGTGCTGATTCGCTGCCATGCCACGAGCAGCAGCGGCATTGCGGGCCCCGCGATCTCTGCCCAGGGCTCAGGTTCCTCAGGACTGTTGATCTCGAGTCGCCCGGAGCGATCGGCAGGGGCGAGAACCCAACTTGCCGGGTGATCGGTTGTGGTGAGGCGGAGCGGAGCAGTAAGGGTCTGCTTGCCTCGGGTGCGTACAAAGGTGTCGAGATACTCATCGATGCCATCGGCTGCGACCTCGGCGGCGATTGGACTCGGTTTGGCAAGTGCCCGCTCGACATCGAAGCAGTGAACGAGCGTCTCGTGAGTTTGGCGCCGGATCCAGAACGCGTTCGTATTCGGCGAGCCCGGGTTGAAGTTGGGACATGGTGCGTCAGGATCAGCGGTTTGCAGGGTACTGAGCAGATGCATCGCTCCTTCGTCGAACCAGTCGCACAACTCGGCGCCATCCAGCTTCGACTTCGTGAACCCTGGGCCGTCGCGCGAACCAGTTGCCACGACCCGGGCGGCCCATCGATGAACGCCGCCGAGATGGGCAACAACGTCTCGGACGTTCCATCGCCCGAGTCCGGTGGCGGGTGTTGCCAGGTCTCCCACGCGGGCCAGCGTCGAGATCCGCTGCACGGCAGCCGAGATCTCAGCCAGGGAATCGATCACAGTCGTCTGCTTCTCGTGCCTGAGTTCATGGTGGCGATATTAGGTTTCGACGATCCGGCCTCCAAGGGGTTGCGGAGGTCCGCTGAGCAGCACAAGGCTCGTGACGTCGCACTGGCCGCGGGCCGCGTTGTGCTCGCCGGGCCGGTTGCTGATTGGGTCCCAAGACCGTACTTCTGGAATGTGACAGTCAAGTCTGGGACCAAATAGGCCGTTGGACCTATATGACCAGGCAAAAAGACCTACATGAGCGGCTGGATCAGGCGACGGGCGCGATAGTGACGCCCGCGTGGGATCCGAAGATGGAGCGGGCAGTCCGGGAACGCCGCCAACAGAGGATGGAGGAACGAGGCGTCGATCCGACGACAGGCGACACCGACTTGATCCAGCGGCGCCTCGCTGAAGGGAGAGCCCGTCAGCGAGCGGAGAAGAAGGCAGCCGGATAGCGATGACTGGAACAGTGTCGATCAAGCAATGATGCCTATGACGATCGTGGGTCGAATCGTCTGACGACCTCGAGGAACGCCTCGATGTCGGCGTCGGTGATCTCGATGCTCAGGGCGATGAAGCCGCGTCGGGCGAGGTAGAAGCCGGCGTCGAGGCAGTGGAAGAAGAACAACTCCTTCAGTCGATCGTCGGAGTCGGCGAGGTCCGCGGCTGATGTGATCGGTCCAGTAGTGCCGTGAACGCCCAGCAGTGATCCAACACCGCTGACGTGCATCGGCAGCCCATTGCCCTCGAACGCGGCGTTCATCGCTGCTCGCAGGCGATCGCCCCGCTCGTGAGTCTCTCGGAGGACCTCGTCGGTGAGAACCTCGGTGAGCGTGGCAACGCCGGCCGCCATTGACAACACATTGTTGTTGAAGGTGCCGGCGTGGCCGAGGACGCCACCCGCCGCGGGATCGAAGTGGCCCATCACCTCGGCTCGCCCGCCGAACGCCCCAAAGGTGAAACCGCCCGCCAGGTACTTGCCGAGCGTGGTGAGGTCGGGCCGGATTCCGAGCAGACCTTGGGCTCCGCTTCTCGAGAAACGAGAGGTCATGACCTCATCGAAGACGAGGAGGGATCCGAAGGCGTCACACAGATCTCGCAACCCAGAGAGAAATGGGGGAGTGCCGGCGATACAGCCGCCGGATCCCTGCATGGGTTCGACGAGAATCGCCGCAATGTCATCACCATGGTCTTCGAACACGCCGGTCACGTCGGCGAGGTCGTTGTAGCGACAGATCACCCAGTCGTGCGGAACATTCACCGGATTGCTGCCACCTGCGAAGGTGAGCACGCCACCGTGGTAGCCGTTGGCGAAGACCACGACCTTGCGTCGGCCGGTGTGATGCGTGGCGACGGCCAACGCCATGAGATTGGCCTCAGTGCCCGAGTTCGTGAATCGCACTTGTTGCATTGCTTCGAAGCGTCCGACGAGTAGCTCCGCGAACCGCACTTCGTTGACGTGGACCGAACCGAGCACCCAGCCATTGTCGAGTGCCTCTCGGACCGCGTCGAGCACCGGCTCGGGGTTATGGCCCAAGAGACCTGCGGTGTAGTTGCCGAGGAGGTCGATGTAGCCATGTCCATCGACATCGTGGAACTCTCGACCTTCGGCAGTCGCGACTCGGAAGGGGAATGGTGCGAAGTCGAGAACCGACCGGGTGTTTCCTCCGGGCTGGACGGTGCGCGCTCGATCGGTCCAGTCACGACTTACGGGCCGTTTGTCCGCGTAGGCACGGCGAGCAGCTGCCACAGCATCGTCGAGGTTCACCGGGGTCGATCCCCCTTGACGGTGATGCGTCGAACGTGGCGACGCTGGCCGGCGTAGTCGTGGAGTGCGTGGTGTTGGACGCACCGGTTGTCCCACATGACGAGTGTCCCCGGCTCCCAGCGAACCCGGCAGGTGAATCGCTCCTTCACGGCGTGGGCGAGAAGGAACTCCAGGAGCATGTCTGACTCCTCGCGCTTCAGACCGTCGATGCGGGTGGTGAATCCACCGTTGACATAGAGCGCCCTTCGTCCGGTCTCGGGATGGGTCCTGACGACCGGATGGCTGACGGTGAACTCGAACGGGTCGGTTTCGGCGGGCTTCATCGCCTTGGATCGAGTCGACGGGGCGCCTTCTGCGTACTGCTTCGCCGCACTGTGGGTAGCCGTCAATCCACTCAGCATCTCTTTCACCGGATCGCTGAGGGCGTCGAATGCGGCAACCTGGCTCGAGAAGAGGGTGTCACCGCCAAATGCCGGAATCTCGATGCCGTAGAGAATCGATCCGAGGTCGGGCTCGGCCAGAAAGGTGACGTCGGTGTGCCAACCGCCGCCGAAATTCAGTCGGTCGTCAGGCTCGGTGACGATGTCGAGCACCTCGGGATGGGTGGCGCTGCCCTCGACAAACGGGTGGAAGTCGAGTTCGCCAAACCGTCGACCAAACGTCATCTGCTGTTCGGGAGTGAGCCGCTGGCCGCGAAAGACGACGACGTGGTGGTCAAGAAACGCCTGACGGATGGCCTGAAAGCATTCCTCGGCGAGATCCGCTCCAAGATCGACGCCGGTGATCTCGGCTCCGATCGCACCGCTCAGGGGTGTGACCTTGACCGGCTCGGGCGTCGTTGGGCTCATCCCCACACAATAGAACTGGACCGCAGGCATCCGCCTAGTCTCAACGACCAATGCCGTCGTACGCGTCGGCGAGGAGATCGACCGAACGGAGCCGTTCGCCGATCGTGAGTGAGGCGTGCACGGTGATCAACTCGTCAACTCCGGCCTCGTGGGCGAAGTTGTCGAGGTACCGCTTCACCAGGTCTTTGGTGCCGGCGGCGGTGTAGTGAGCCATCTGCACGATCTGGCGGCCCTGAGGCGACGCAATGATCTCGTCGGCCTCCTCATCGCTCAACGCTCGCGGGGCGCTGAGGAAGCGCGCGACTCGTCGCCGCTTGACCGCCAGGAACTGACGTTGGGCGTCTTCGTCTGAGTCCGAAGCGATCACGTTGACGCCGGCGATGACATACGGCTCGACAAGCTGCTCGGATGGTTCGAAATCGCGGCGATACAGGGCGACAGCGTCGAGAAGCGAGCCGGGGGCAAAGTGGGAGGCGAAGCCGTATGGGAGGCCGAGCTTCGCCGCGAGCTGGGCACCGAACAACGATGAGCCGAGAATGTAGAGCGGCACGTTGGTGCCCGCGCCCGGCACGGCCTGGACTCCCGGCACGAGCGATGCTCCCCGCAGGTAGCCCTGCAGCTCGAGCACATCCTGGGGGAAGCGGTCCGAGGTCCTGTGGTCGATGCGCATCGCGTGCATCGTGTTCTGGTCGGTGCCGGGGGCGCGGCCGAGGCCGAGGTCGATCCGGCCGGGGTGCAGCGTGGCGAGCGTGCCGAATTGCTCGGCGATCACAAGCGGCGAGTGGTTGGGCAGCATCACGCCTCCCGACCCGAGGCGGATTGTCGATGTATTGGCTGCCACATGCGCGATCAACACGCTGGTTGCAGACGAGGCGATCGAGCTCATGTTGTGGTGCTCGGCGTACCAGATGCGGTTGTAGCCGCGCTCCTCGGCCAGCCGGGCAACGGCGACGCTGTTCGCGAACGCGTCAGCCGGCGTCTCCTCTTCACCGACGATGGCCAGATCGAGAATCGACAGGACTGGTTCGCTGTGAGTCACGCCCGACAGCATGCCGGAAGCTCACCCAATCACGACAGTTGAGACGCCGGATGGTCAGCCGCTCAGTCGCTCCACGATCCGAAGGAGCGAATCGCGCTCGCCTGGGATGTCTTCGACCAGTCGATTGGTGGCGGCCACCCGGGTCCAACGAGCGAGCAGATCGGCATCCACGGGCCGGGACCGCTGGTAGCCGCGGTAGTAGAGACGCCAGAGTGCATCTCGGCCCAGGCGGGCGAGCGGTCTCAGGACGGCCGGAGATCCGGGCGGCAACTCGCCCACCTGAAGCAGCAGCCGCGTTCTGGCGAACAGGTCGGCGCCATCGACGCGCTACATCACCCGGGCGGGAAGGCCATCGATCTCGACCACTTCGAGGATCTGCGGCGTGGCGACACCTGCCAGGCGAGCGGCCTCGCTGGCCGCCGTGCTATGGCGTAGACCCGGTGCTCTGTCGCGGGAGCGCATCACGCGGACGACCAGCCACCGTCGAGAGGTGAGGGCATGAGAGAGGTCTAGAGGAACGTGGCGAACTCGTCCACCGGCAGTCTCTTCGTCGTGAGCGAGTTGATCGGATGCTCATTGTTGACCTTGCCGACTACTTGGCGGTTGCGGCCAGGCCGATCTCGCCGAGGAGACCGATTCGATCGGTGTTGTGGCCGTTGGCGGGAAGATTGATGGTGAGGCCATCGATACCGGTGTCCATGAGCGCTCGCAGTTGCTCGCCGACAGTGTCGGGATCGCCGAATATCAGGATGGACCTGACCATGTCCATGATCTCGTCGTTCCAACCCTTGACTCCGGCCATCTCGCGGAGATCGGCCTCGGCCTCCTCCATGGTGGGGGCGACCATTCCCATGGTGAGCTTGGTGACCTTGATCTCAGACCTGTCGCGCCCGAGGCGTTGGCAATGCGCTTCAAGGGCTTCGAGCTTGCGGGGGATCTCCTCGGCCGACCCGCTCGAGAGGTTTGACTCATCGGCGTACTGCGCCACCATGCGGAGAGTCTTCTTCTCGCCGCTGCCGCCGATCATGAGCGGAATGCGAGAGATCGGGGCGGGAGAGTTCACCGCGTCGATCACGTGGTAGTAGTCGCCGTCGAGGCTGACCTTCTCGCCGCGGATCATCGGGAGGATGATCTGGAGTGCCTCCTCGAGCTTCCTGAACCGTTCGGTGAACGTGTTGAACTCATAACCGAGCGAGTCGTGTTCCAGCTCGAACCAGCCGGCGCCCATGCCGAGCGAGGCGCGGCCACCGGACACGTGGTCGAGCGCCGTGATCGCCTTGGCCAACAAGGTTGGGTGGCGGTACGTGTTGCCGGTGACAAGGGCTGAGAGCCGAACGGTCTCGGTGTGCTGCGCGAGCGCGGCCAGTAGCGAGTAACTCTCGAACATCGGTTCATGAGGGGCACCGATTCCAGGCAGCTGGTAGAAGTGATCCATCACGAAAACGCGGTCGAAACCGGCGGCTTCCGCGGCCTTGGCCTGAGCGACCACGTTGCTGAAGATGTCGGCCTCGTCGACACCCGGGTAGGTGAAGTTCGGAATCTGGTAGCCGAGTCGGGTCATTGGGCGCTCCGGTCTGTCACCGACCTTGCATCGGCTGACGTTTTCTACTGAATGTGTCAGAGGAAACCTGACACAATTGCAGAAATGTGTCAACATCATGGCGTGGCACCAGACGCGAAGCGGTCGATCATCCACGCCGCTGCCATCGCGCAGTTCGCGGAGCAGGGGTACCGCGCGACCTCGATGGCCGATATCGCGTCCGCAGCCGGGATGTCTCGACCGGCTCTCTATCAGTACTTCGCCAACAAGGGCGACATCTTTGCCTCCGCATTCGTCGCCCTCTTCGAGGAGCACGTCGCCAGTGCCCTCCTCGCCCTCTTTCATCCCGGATCGACGGCGGAGCAACTCGACGGCTTTCTTCAGCGGTACGAAGGCGATCTCTGGGAGAAGATGGCGACGTCATCTCACATAGACGAGATCAGCAGCGCAAAGACGGCAGATGTCGGTGCGGCCATCGCCGGTGAAGTGATGCGACTGCGAGACGGAATGGCGACCTACCTCCGACAGGTCGCGCCGGGGCGCTCAGCGGCAGTGAAGACGGCTCGCCTCGGCTGGCTGGAGATGCTCCAGCTCTCGCCCAAGGGGTTCCGGTTCGACCAGCCGACGGTTGCGACCTACCGCCGTCGACTCACGTCGTTGGCGCAGAGCGTGGCCGCTGATATCGAGGCGTCTCCGCGCTAGTCGATCTCAACGCGTGGCCAGGCCGGCGACCGCGTGAGTCGGCTGACGATCGTGTTCAGCAGCGACGAGTGCGCGGGCAGCATCCGCTCGGCCGTCGTGGATGTAGGCCGCCAGCAGGGTGTTGGTGATCAGATCACGCTGGGCACGGCTGCCGCCGATCCGTACGACCTGGTCCATCACCGGCTCGAGGATGTCGATCACAGTGGACCACTGTTCGTTGGCGAATGCTTGATAGCTGCGTGTCAGTGTGGCGGCGGTAGTTCCCGCGGGGAGCTTGCCGGCCTCGCCGAGTTCCTGAAGCTGGGCAATGCAGGCGGTCAGCTTCTCGTGCTCGCCGAGTGCGGCGTACGGGAGGCCGGCGTGGGCATCGACGAAGACGATCGGACGTCGGAAGCTCTCCTCGTAGTAGTCACGAATCGTTGCCCAGTGCGCCGCGTTACGCGGCAACCCGGCGAGCTCGGCACGCCAGAGGAAGGATGTGGCATCGCTGAAGACGTTGATCGACGGACTCGGCGTTGTGCCGGGGAGGCAGTTGGTCTCGATTGTGTGAACGGCAGCATCGCTTTGTCCAGCGATCAGCTGCAGCAAGGCGTAGTGCCAGAAGATGTGGCAGTGGAGCATGCCGGCGCGGTCAGCCCCGGGTGTCCACTCGGACATGAACGCGAGCGCTTCCTCATCGGCGCCGCCCTCGTAGAGCGCGTGTGCGAGTGTGTGGGCGGCGTGGGCGTTGGAGGGCCGCTGTTCGAGGGACTGGCGGGCAAGGTCTCGACCTCGCTCCCATCGGCCTGTTTCGAGCAGGGCGAATCCGTGGACCGTCTGGAACCACCAATCGTCGGCGTAGTCCGCGGCGAACGGCTCCAGGAAGGAGATCATCTCCGCCTCTCGGTCCAGTCGACCGCTGAAGCCGATCGTGCCGAAGACACCACAGGCCGGTGACAGGACGAAGGCGTCGCGGGGATGGTCGGCCAAGTGCTCCTTGGTCAGTTCGAACGACTTGGGGACCTGACCGCTGACGAGGTTTCTCAGGATCTCGACGTGCTGTTGCTCGCGGATGGTCACCGAAGCGGCGAGCTGAGTTGCGGTTTCGAGCGAGGCGCGTCCTTCTTTGCCCCTGGCCATGAGATGGTGCTGTCGACCGATGGCGGCGTGAGCGAGTGCGAAATCGGGATCGGCTTCGACGGCTTGACCGAGGATGTCCTCCACGTGCCCATCGGCCGAAAGCATGCGGTCGATTCCGTCGACGTAGGCGTCACGCGCTTGCGTCGACGAGGTGCTGAGTTCGAGGCCGTATCGATCTTCCAACATCCTGCAGGTCTAGTGGTGTGGAGGGCTCGGTGTCTCGTCGAGAACTACGCTGCGGCCATGACGCCGGACCAGATCGAAGGGCCTTGCGCGTGGACGGGGAGTGATCTCGTTCGCTCGGATCGTTGGATCAGAGATCTCGAGCCGGAGCACATCGGCGAGCTGGAGTCCGCGCTGTCCTCTGTCGAGGGCCGTGGCCTCGAGTGGGACGAGATCATCGCTGAAGACTTTGTCGTTCCGGGTTTGGCCCTTCTGATCGAGGACATCCGCCACGAACTCGAGGACGGTTGCGGTGTGCTGAAGCTGCGGGGATTGCCGGTCGAGCGCTTCACCGAGGATCAACTCCGCAAGATCTACTTCGGGCTCGGCGTGAACATCGGCACACCCGTCCATCAGAACCGTCGAGGTGAACTGATGCGGTTCATCCGCGACGAGGGAGCCGGCGTCGGTGCCAACTACGGCCAGATCGAGCAGGCGACGATGGCCGACGGGAAACCCTTTCTGTCGTCGTACGCCCGGACGCTCACCAACGGCGCCTTGCGCCACCACACGGACCGCACTGATGTCGTGAGCCTCCTCTGCGTCCGTCAGGCCGCGATCGGTGGGTCGAGCACCATTTGCAGCTCTGTTTCAGTGATGAACCAGATGGTCGATCGCCGACCGGACCTTGCCGCGGAGCTCTTCGAGCCGTACTACCGGAGCCGTCACGGGGAGGAATCGGACAATGCCGACGACGTCTACCCTCTTCCGATTTTCGGCATGCAGGACGGCCGGTTCACGAGCCACTTTTCGCTGACGTACATCGAGGCCGCGCACGAGTCGGGTGCGGTGCCGAGGCTGACCGATTCCCAGTCGGAGGCCCTGGCGCTACTCCTCGAGCTCGCACGCGAGCTGTCTTTCGAGATGACGCTGGACCCGGGAGATGTCCAGTTCCTGAACTCACACGTGACCTACCACGGCCGAAGCCCCTTCGAGGACGACCCGACCGCAGGTCGTGACCGACTCCTCATGCGGCTCTGGCTCTGCATGCCCAATAATCGGCCGCTTCCCGAGGACCATCGTGTGCTTTGGCGCCACGTGGAATCTGGCCGCGTGCGCGGAGGGATCGGACCGGGCCCCGTGGACGCGGGCTAGTCCGGGATCACCTGGAAGATGCCTTCGATCTCGACGGCGATGTCGAAGGGCAGCTCGGCCATGCCGACCGCCGAACGGGTGTGGATCCCAGCGTCGCCGAACACGTCGTGCATGAGCTGGCTGCACCCGTTGATCACTGCCGGCGTCTGGTTGAATCCGGGAGCGCAGTTGACCATGCCGAAGATTTTCACGACTCGGACGACTCGGTCGAGTGTCCCCAGCGCATCACGAGCTGCAGCGAGCAGTTGAAGGCCGGTGAGGCGGGCCGCCTGGTAGGCGTCGTCGACGTCGAGGTCATCACCAACCTTTCCCGTGACCAGTCCCGCTTCGGAGATTGGCCCGTGTCCGCCGATGTGAAGCATGTCGCCGACCATCACCGCGGAAACATAGAGGCCGGCCGGCGACATGGCATCAGGAAGCGTGATTCCGGCAGCGGTCAACCGTTCTTCGTGGCTTGCGTGATCCGTGGGCATTTCGCCAGAAGAGCGCACGAGGGGCGATGCCGTCAACCGCATCTGGAAGAACGTGTCGACGTTGTCCCGTCTGACCACATCGAACCCGCACGCCCGTTACAGCTCGACGGCGGAGTGCCAGGGTGTGTCCGTGAGTATCCGGAGCTCACTCATGCCGCGAGAACGCGCCCGGTCGATGGGTTGGTTCGCCGACTCGAAATCTCGGGCGGCGTACATCTTTGGGGTGACTCAGCTGCCGATGAACTTCGGTGGACGCTTCTCGACAAATGCCGCGGCTGCTTCCTTGTGGTCTGCGGTCTGCATGGTGTGGACCATGTTGGAGGCTTCGGCGTCAAGCGCAGTGGGGAGGTCAGCATGAGCGGCGCGATTGATGTTCTCCTTCATGTACCGCATGGCGATCGGCGCTCGCTCGGCGAGTTCGTGGCAGTAGTTCAGGGCGGCGTCGGCGAAGCCGTCGTCGGGCAGGACCTTGTTCACAATCCCCATTTCGGCGGCTTCGGTGGCGGTGAGCCGAGGAGAGGTGAAGTACAGCTCCTTTGCTTTCGCCGCTCCGACCAGGTGAGTCAGGAACCAGCTTCCCCCGAAATCGCCGGAGGCGCCGACATTGGCGAAAGCGGTGACGATCAGTGCCCGCTCCGCCGCGATTCGCAGATCGGCGGCAAGGGCCATCGACAAACCGGCACCGGCAGCGGCACCCGGTAAGGCCGCGACGACGGGCTTGGGAAGGTTGTGAATCGCCTCGCTGACCCAGCGCTGACGCATTCGGAGATAGGCAAGCCGATCTTCGATACCTGCGGGTTGCCCGTCTCGAGTTTCGCCGCTCGAGTTGGACGCATGCATTCCCTTGACGTCGCCACCGGCGCAGAAGGCTCCCTCCGCACCCGTGAGCATCACGACGCGGATGTCGGGATCGACTGCCATGGCGGGAAGAGCAGCCTGAAAGCCGTGGTACATCGCGTTCGACAGGGCATTGCGGCGCTCAGGCCGGTTGAACGTGATCACGCCGACATGCCCCACGCGGCGAGCGAGCAGATCGTTGGTTCCGGTTTCGATTGCGGTCATGCCCGAATCTTGGCACGGCGACCCCGAGTCGGCGAAAGCATGTCGTGGGAAAAATTAAAACGAGTACCCGTTATCGTGACAAGAGTGGAAAAGTTAGACACAAAGTAA
>JAJCXZ010000040.1 GCA_029263175.1 Acidimicrobiales bacterium
TGTACGAAACACGATACCCTTCTCGTCCGGAACCCGCGCCGCGGGTCTCGCCAGGAGGGTTGCCAGAGCGGCCGAATGGGCACGCTTGGAAAGCGTGTGAGGTGCAAGCCTCCATGGGTTCAAATCCCATACCCTCCGCCAGCAGGGCCCGGGCCCCACAAAGGTCCGGGCCTCCTGCACTACGGTGGATCTTTGGCCACTTCGGGAGCATCAATGGATGACGTCGGTGCGGCGGATGGGTATCTGCTCTTGGCAGACATCTCGGGGTATACCGCGTTCCTGACGGGCACCGAGCTCGAGCATTCGCATGCGATCGTGACCGAGCTGACCAGGCTGATCAGGTCGACGCTGGTCCCCCCAATGCGTTTCGTGAAGCTTGAAGGCGACGCCGTGTTCTGCTTCGCCGGTGCCGATGCGTTTCCTGATGGCGAGCAGCTCGTCGAGCTGGTGGAGTCCTGCTATTTCGACTTCAGCAGCCGGCTGCTCGACATGACCCGCTCAACCACCTGTCGTTGCGACGCGTGCCAGGAGATCGGCGGGCTCGATCTCAAGTTTGTCGCCCACTACGGGACCTTCCTCGTCGACCGGGACGAGGAGGACGGCCGGATTGACCTCGCCGGCCCCGACGTAATTCTGGCGCATCGACTGCTGAAGAACACGATCATCGAAGCGGGAGGACCGGAGGCATATGCCTTCTTCTCCGATGCGTGTTTGGCTCGGAGCTCGGCAGAGTTTTCGCTCCCGCAGCATTCCGAGTCCTACGACTCGTTCGGCGAGGTCACCGGCGTCATACAGGACCTGGCGGCGGTCGCCGACCGGCGCCGAGAGTCGCAGCGGGTCCGAGTCACCCGCGAGGATGCCGACCTGGATGTGAGCTACACCGTGGAGGCGCCACCGTCAGTGGTCTGGCAGTACTGGGTGCAACCGGACAAACGGGCGCGGTGGTCGCTGTCTGCCAACGAGACCTCCGTCGTCTTCTCGCCGAACGATGAGGGGCGCCGAACAACCGGTGCGTCAAGCCACTGCGCACATGCCGTGGGCGGTGATGCGTTACGGGAGTACCTCGACTGGCGACCATATGAGTACTTCACCTGTCGCCTGACGCCACTGCCCCACGAGTTGGTCCTCTACACCGCCTGGATCGAAACCTGCACCTTCACGAGCGTGGGCGAGAACCGCACCGAATGGCGATGGACGGTTCGCTGCATCGATCGATCGCCCGACGTGCTGACGAGCTTCGAGACACTTGCAGCAGGGGTCCGCGAATCGGCGGGTCAACCCGATTTCGGTGACGCGATGCGAGCCGCAATTGCCGAAGATGCTGCCTCTTTCGGGCTCGACGAACCCACAGACTGACTCATCGACGCTGGGCCCGGGGCCGACGCGTTCGCTACGGTCCGCACAGGAGGACGGTCATGATCGACATTCCACGGCTGGAGACAAGCGCCGATCGGGCCGCGATCGGCGAGGCGCTCGATGCCGCCGGTTGCTGCCTGATCGAGAAGGCTGCCGATCCATCGGTCATGGATGCGATCCGGGCGGAGATGCTGCCGTACTCCGGCAAGGCAACATTCGGGGTCGGTGAGTTCGAGGGGATGCTCACCCGTCGCACGGGCTCGATCGTCGACCGGTCCGAGACCTACCGCAGTCTCGCCATGCATCCCGCGGTCATGGCCGGCGGAGACCACATCTTCGCCAAGGCCAGCAGCTGGATGCTCTCGGCCGTCGAGTTGATCGAGATCTTCCCTGGCCAACCCGACCAGATGCTGCACCGCGACCAGTGGAAATACGACTACCTCGACCTGCCCGTCGAGGTGGAGTTCAACGGCATGTGGGCGCTCGACGATTTCACCGAAGAGAATGGCGCCACCCGGGTCATTCCGGGCAGCCATTTGTGGGGGAACAAGGAACACCCGACTTCCGAGCACTCAACACCTGCCGAGATGGCGAAGGGTTCACTCCTGCTCTACACAGGTCGGCTCTACCACGGTGGCGGGCCCAACCAATCCGACGCGCCCCGGGCCGGTCTCTCGTTGCAGCATTGCCTCGGCTGGTTGGCCCAGAGCGAGCAGATCATGCTCGAGTGCCCACCCGCCGTGGTGGTCGACTGGCCCGACGATCTGGTCCGGTTCATCGGGTACAAGAAACGGGCGGACGCGCTCGGCTACTTCCGCGACAGCGAAGACCCGATGACGGCCGTCCACCCCGACCGTGACTTCGGTCGTGGCTGGATCATCCACGAAGAGACCTGACACTCGGTGACCTCCCCTCCCCACCGCTGGCGGGTCCTTCTCGGGCTCGTCGGGGTCTACGCGGCATTCGGCATGGCGGTCACCGCGCTCGCCCCGATGCTGACCGTGGTGCAAGAAGACATCGGCGCGTCGCGCGGGTCCATGGGTCTCGCTCTCGGCGCGTGGGCATTCATCTTCATCTTCACCGCGCCGCTCGCTGGTCGGTTCATCGACCGGTTCGGTGTCGGCTGGGCGGTCGCGCTCGGCGGCTGCTCGGTTGCCGGTTCGCTCCTTGCGAGGGCAGGTGCTGACAGCGTCCTGACCATGTGGCTCGCGGTCGCCCTGTTCGGCGTCTTCGGGCCACTCATCTCCGCCTCCCCGCCGACGTTCGTGACCCGCTGGTTCCCCGATGAGGCCGAACGCCGCCGCGCGGTCGGCATCTACGTCATCGCCCCCGCAATCGGCGGCGTGGTGATCGTGGCCACGACGAACTCGATCCTCCTGCCGTTCTTCGACGACAGCTGGCGCGCCGTGTTGGTGGCCGAGTCTGGCCTCGCCGCCGCCCTCACCATTCTTTGGGCGGTCACCTACGCAACCGCCACCAAGCCGTCGATTCCTCGACCAAAGGCCACACCGGAAGGGGGACATCTCCGTGAGCTTCTCGGCTCGTCCGGCGTACGACTCGCTCTCGGGCTCGCGTTCACGGTCTTCTTCGTCAACCACTCACTCGGGCCGTGGACGGTCACCGTGGTCGAGGACCTGGGCGGCTTCTCGCCCTCGGTCGCATCGAATTGGACCGCGCTCGCCGGCGTGGTCGGCATCGGAATCTCGGCAGTCATCCCGAACTTCGCCAACCCGCGACGGGTCGTCGGCCTGCTGGTCGCCGGGTTTGTCATCTTGGCAATCGGACTCTGCATCTCCGCGTTCGGATCCCCCACGCTCGTTGTGGTCGGAACGATCATCACCGCCGCCCGCGCCGCGTTGATTCCATTGACCATTCTCATCCTGATGGAAGCCGATCGAGTGACGCCGGCCAACGCCGGCCTGGCCAACGGCGTGTGGTTTGCCGTCGGTGAGGTCGGGGGCGTGACCGGACCGCTGGCCATGGGCCTCATCGCCGACTCGTCAGCCGGCTTCACCGGTGGATTGCTCGTTGTTGCCGCGCTGGCAGTCGCCACAGCGATCGGCACCCGACTGGCTACCGTGTCCAGGTGAATCGAGCCCGTCTTCTCCGCCTGGCCGGCAGCATCGTCGTCGTCACCGTCATTCTCGATCAGCTGACCAAGTGGTGGGCCGAGAGCGCCCTGAGCGACGGCGACACCTTCGGCCTCATCCCGACGCTCGAGTTCGACCTCGCCTACAACAGTGGGTTTTCGTTCGGCACCGGGTCCGGCCGCGGCCAGATCGTCGGCGTGCTGGTCATCGGTCTCTGCATCTTCCTCTGCACGTTGATCTGGAAGACGACCGACCGAGTTCGCCTGGTGATCCTCGCGACCATCCTCGGCGGCGCACTCGGCAACCTCATCGACCGCTTGTTCCGCAGCAGCGAAGGACTCCTCTCCGGCGAAGTCGTCGACTTCATCGATGTGAGTTGGTACGCCGTGTTCAACGTTGCCGACATGTTCGTGGTTTGTGGTTGTATTGCCTACGTGATCATCGAAGTCCGAGAGCATCGGGCCACTACCGCATGAGTGTGAGCGTCACTCCGGCCGGCCCGGCAGTCGGCGCGATCATCGACGGTGTCGATATCGCGGCGGGTGTCGGTGATGAGGACTTCGCAGCGATCCGCCAGGCCTACATCGATTTCGGCGTGATCTTTCTGCACGGTCAGGACATCACCCCCGAGCAGCACATCGAGTTCGCCGAACGCTGGAGTGAGATCAACGTCAACCGGTTCTTCCAGGCTGTCGACGGCCACTCGCGGATTGCGGAGGTGCGCAAGGAGCCAGGTCAGAAACGCAACATCGGCAGCAACTGGCACACCGATCACTCCTACGACAACGAACCCGCGATGGGTTCGATTCTCTACGCCCGCGATGTGCCCGACATCGGGGGCGACACGATGTTCGCCAGCCAGTACGCGGCGTACGAGGCGCTGAGCGACGGCATGAAGGAGACGCTTGGACGGATGTGGGCGCACCATTCCAGCCGCCACGCGTTCGGAGCCCTCGCCTACGTTCCCCCCGAAACCGTCGACGTGGTCGGCCGGCTCGGCAATCCCGAACTCGCCACCCAGGATTCACTGCACCCGGTGATCATCAAGCATCCGCTGTCAGGTCGCCCGGCGCTCTACGTCAACGGTGATTTCACCGTCCGTTTCGACGGGTGGACGCCCGCTGAGTCCGAACCACTGCTCCAACAGCTCTACGCCCACGCGTCACGCCCCGAGTTCACGTATCGCTTCGCGTGGAAGAAGGGCTCGATGGCGATCTGGGACAACCGAGCCGTGCAGCACAACGCGATCAACGACTACCCCGACCAGTTCCGACTGATGCACCGGATCACGCTCGAGGGCGAATCGCTGGAACCATTTGTCGGTCGCTGACGTTCAGCTTCCGATGACTGCAATTCTCGAACCACACGAGGCCGCTCCAGAGTTGGCGCCGTCACCGGCCGATGAGCCGTACGCCGTACTGAAACACCGACGCGGCACCCGCTGGATGCACTGGATCAACTTCCCACTGCTCACGATCATGATGTGGAGCGGTCTCCGGATCTACTGGGCCGAGGACATCTACGCCTTCGGCATCCTCGACTGGGAGTGGTTCAAGTTCTTCCCGGACTGGTTCAACGAGAAGCTCGGCCTCGAACGAAAGCTCGCCCGCGGGCTGGCCTTTCACTTCTCCTTCGCCTGGCTGTTCGCCATCAACGGGATCGCCTTCGGCATCTACACCCTCGTCACCGGTGAATGGCGGGAGCTGGTTCCCGATCGACGAGCACTCAAGGACAGCTTCGGCGTGCTGCTCCACGACCTGCACCTTCGCAAGGAAGCCCCCGCCCATCGGGGTCGGTACAACGCCGCTCAGCGGATGACCTACAGCCTGATCATCTTGCTCGGCGGCCTGGCCCTGCTTACCGGTTTCGCCATCTTCAAGCCGACGCAACTCGGTTTCCTGACCGCGATGTTCGGCGGGTACACCATGGCCCGCCGCATCCACTTCGCCGTCACGATCATCTTCATGCTCTTCTTCGTCGTGCACCTCCTTCAGGTCGCCCGAGCCGGCGGGCGCAACTTCTTGTCCATGATCACCGGCTACGAGGTCGTGGGCGGAGGTGCGGATCGTGGCTGAGCGTCGTGATCTCTCTAGGGATCAATACCGGCGCCGATCGCGCCGCTCGTTCCTCACCGGTGGCGCCGCCGTCGCCGCCGGTTTCATGGGTTGGCGTGGCGTGCAGGGCTCCCCCGCCGATCGCCGTATCCCGGGAGTGCTGCGCGACGTGCATGGCATCAACGAGTCGATCTGGTCATCGCTGTTCCGCGAGGACCATCTGGCCAAGGAGTTCGCCCGCGAGGACGCTTCCATCCTGAGAATCAACGGCCGCATCGGCATCGACAACGAGATCGACCTCGACCGGTGGCAGGTCACCGTGCAAGGGCCTGACGGCGAGGAGTGGGGTACGCACACCCTTGCCGACATCAGGGCGCTCCCCCGTCATGAGATGACCATCGAGCACAAGTGCATCGAAGGCTGGGCCCAAGTCACCAACTGGGGCGGGGCTCGGTTCTCGGATGTGATCGACCTCTACGCCGATCGAATCGGCGACGACATCACCGATGTGGGCATGGAGACGCCGGACCGCAGGTACTACGTCAGCATGGACATGGCCACGATGCGCCACCCCCAAACGTTGCTCGCCTACGACATGCTCGACCAGCCCCTCGACGATGCCCACGGCGCCCCGCTGCGGCTGGCAACACCGCTGAAGTACGGCATAAAGCAGCTGAAGCGCATCGGTGTCATCCAGTTCCGCCGCGAGCCGGGCCGGGACTACTGGGGCGACCGCGGCTACGACGATTACGTGGGGCTGTAGCGAAGCACCAACTATTGTCGGGAAATGGCGGATCTCGAGTCTCGGACGGTCAGGGGGTTCTTCGGGCTCGTTGCGAGCCTGGTCCTTCCCATGGCGGCGAAGGGAATCGGCTGGTCGCAGCCGACGCCAATTGTCGTCTTCTCAGCCCTCCTCGGGGCGTTCTCCCTCTGGGTCATCAACGTCGAATACCGGGGGCTGATCGAACACCCGGCCGGCCAAACACTGAATCAATGGCTACGCAAGCACCTCGGCATCGCGGCGGCGGGAATCGGTTTCGTGGTGCTTGGCGCATTGCTGATCCGGCTCGGATCAGCAGCCAACAGCGAGCTCACGGTTGCCTATGCCCTGGCATTCCTTCTCGCCGGACTCGTCCCTGCTGTGCAGGTGGTGCGAGTCGAGGTCAAAGGCGTCTTCGCAGAATCGGATGACAAACCACTGACGTCCGGGGCCATCTGGGGCCTCAACGCCCTGATCATCGGTTCAGCAACCGTGGTGCCCGCGCTGACGATCGCCACGAACGTTCGTGGCCTCGTGGTCGGTGCCACCGCAGCCGTGCTGTGGATCCTGACGGAGTGGCTGGGGCGCGACCGCGACGACCGCATGCTGACGTGGTCGCTGGTCCTTCTGCTCGGCACCCCCGCCCTGGTGTCTCGGGTCCGCGATGCTGACGTCGAGCTCGCCTGGTGGCTCTACCTCATACCGATCGGACTCGGCCTCGCGGTGGCCTTTGCGAAGGATCGAAGGGAACACCACAGCCACGCCGAGTGGCACC
>JAJCXZ010000041.1 GCA_029263175.1 Acidimicrobiales bacterium
CGGTCGAGCCGTTCGCCGTCGAACCCAGCCGGGACGACGTCGGTGCGAATGGTCATGCAGTGTGGTGGAACGGCCTACATGCGGCCGAGGCCACCGACCTTGTACTCGACGCGCTGACCGGCCCACGGAATGGCACGGAGCCGTTCCTGCGGGATTGCGAGGCCAGAGGTGATGCAGACGCCGTAGACGCCCTTCTCGATGCGCTCGAGAGCGGCGTCGATTTCGGCCACTGCGGTGCGGGCCTGGGCCGAGAGGGCGAGATCTCGCTCACGTTCTACCGCGAGCGTGTCGCCTTCACCAGACTCTTCATCGAACTGAACATCGCCGGGCTCACGGCCCTCGAGCAACGCATCAGCTTCGGCCCGGTACTCCTCGGCCGAGTGCAGATACTTTGCTCGTTCTTCGATGAGTCGAGCCTTCATCTCACCGACGAACTTTGCACCGAACGGCGATTTCACCGCCTTCTTCTTGGTGGCTTTCTTCGCTGCGATCTTCTTGGCCGGCGCTTTCTTCGCTGCGATCTTCTTGGCGGGTGCCTTCTTCGCCGCAACCTTCTTCGCGGCAACCTTCTTGGCCGGCGCCTTCCTCACTGTCTTCTTGGCTGTCTTGGAGGCAGCCTTCTTGGAGGCGGCCTTCTTGGCGGCAACCTTCTTCGCGGCAACCTTCTTCGCCGGTGCCTTCTTCGCAGCAACCTTCTTGGCCGGCGCCTTCTTCGCGGCAACCTTCTTGGTAGCTGTCTTCTTCGCCGCCTTCTTTGCGGACGATTTCTTTGCCGTCGCCATCGACTTGGTCCTCTCGATCCCGTAAACCGGCGAGTCCGGCCGGGTCAGATCGGGGAGTTTACGACTCCCACCCCGGAAAGTGGCGCATCGTAGATCACCGAATAGGACCGCACCTACCGGCTTCGAGCTTCGGTGTCAGCGCTTGCGTCCAAACCAGCCCCGACCGGCAGCGTCGTCGTCGTGGTCAAAGAATGCGGCGAGGGCGTCATCACCGAGGTCGACATCGTCGAATGCCACTGCATCGCGGAGCTGGTCGAGAAACGGGTCACTCGAGTCTTCGGCCGGTTGGGCGAAAAGTGTGTCTTCCACTATCGGCATTGGCGCCGTGGGCTCATCAAGCGTCGGCTTGTCGGCCTCGGTGGCATCCTCAGCCGATGGCTCGATGTCGGCCGCGGTCACCAATAGTGGTGGCGCCGGCACCTCGAGCTGAGCCGTGGCCGTCTCTGACGGACCGCCGGACGTGTCGAGCGTCGGCAGATCGCGAGGATCAAACACCGGGTGGAGTGGTTCTTCGGGGGAGACCGCGGTGGTTGCCTCAGGCGGCGCTTCCACCGGCGCGGTGAGGTCGATCAGGTCCGGTGCGGACTCCGCTGGCTCGATGGTCTCGGCGGGCTCGGATGCGAAGCTTGGCTCATCCCATGCCGCAACCGGAGCGGTCCAGAGTTCCTCAACCTCGGCGACGTCGATCGGCTCGGGTACGGGCTCTTCCGCGACAGGCGGGGAGACGGGCGTGACATCGACGAACTCGACATCGCCGTCAACGGCGATCACCGGCGGCATCTCGAGTGCCGGTTCATGAACCGCTTCCGGCTCGGGTTCTACCTCGGGCTCAGGGTCGGACGCGGGCTCAAGCGCTGTTTCGGCGACAACCGGCATCGGTTCGATGTCGATGTCGTCAGCCGACTCCACCGCGTCGAGTTCGGGCCCAGGTTCATCAGCGTCGGCGAGATCGATATGGGTGCCTGGCGGCGGGACGACCCCGCTGGTCTCCGGCGCCCGGTCGATCCGGAACGCATCCGGCCGCTCGACCAGATCGCTCAATGCCGAAACCGACGCGGCGAGCACAGAGCGCTGCTCACGAAGGTGCCGCTCGAGCAAGTCGACATCGTCCATGAGGAACGCGCGGTACTGTTCGAGTTCCGCCACCTCGCCGGCGAGCCGCTCGTGTTCAGAGGATGCCACAGCAGCTGCCTCCACCTCGGCGTCGGCGAGGAGGGAGCGACGATCGGTCTCGGCCTCGGCCTTGACGCGAGATACATGGTCATCGGCGTCCTTGGTGACGGCTGCAGCTGAAGACCTCGCCTCGCTCAATGCGATCTGCGCTTGACCTTCCGCCGTTGCGATGAGCTGCGCAGCTTCGGCTTTCGCTTCGGCAATGGCGGCGTCAGCCGTGCGCTGGGCCAATATCAGCGTGCGCGTCAGCGTCTCTTCGGTCTCACTCGAGGCGGAGGAACCGCCACCTGATGCGGCGCGGGTTTCGGCCGCCTCCGCGCGCTGCTGGAGCTCGGTGACCCGTCCGTGAACGAGCGCGGCCGCCTTGGCGACACGATCGACATAGGCGTCGACCTCGTCTGAGTCGTAGCCCTTCCAGACCACGTGAAACTCGATGTCTTGGAACAGCTGTGGCAGTTCATCCATGACGGAAACCGTAGTTTCACCACGCTGCGAGGCCGTGGACCCTTCGGCCAGAATGGCGAGGTTCCTCCGCCGCGATCACCCGCAGATGTTCGTCCGCAGAATACTGATACCGAAGATGACGATGATCGGCGATAGGTCAAGTGCGACCGCACCGAGGCGAACGGGTGGGATATTGCGGCGCAACGGCCCCAGGATCGGATCGGTGACCATGTACAGAAAGCCCGCCACCGTGGCCCCGAGCCCGTTGGGGTCAAGCGGGAACCAGCTCAAGATGATGCGCCCGAAGATGGCGATCAGGTACAGCAGCAGCGCCGTACAAATGATTTCTGCCATCAGTGGTCAGTTCAGTGCGCGACGAGTGTCAGATGCCGACACGACGACATCGGCAGGGGTGAGGAGATACACCTGCGACGCGACCCTGTCCATCTTGCCGCCGAGCGCGTAACAGAGGCCGCTGGCGAAGTCGACAAGGCGACGGCGAAGATCACGGTCGACGCCCTGAAGGTTCACGATGACGGCCTGACCCTTCTTGAATCGATCACCGATACTCTGAGCGTCGTTGAACGAGGTCGGGCTCATGGCGTGAGGCTTGGCCGTGTCAGCGTCGATGATTCGCACCGCGGACACGGCGTCCTGGGGGCGGGCCGCAGACCGTTCGGCGCCTGAGTCGTTGTCGGCCGCGGCCGGACGAGAGCCAGGGTTCGGCTGGATCACCCGAACCGAACCCGACGGATGGCTCGCTTGGGGCCGAGGAATCGCACGGACGGTGTTGGACTGTGGACGCGACCGCTGCTCGGGCACGGCGCGCATCACTGGACGCTCAGCGGGTGCCGCCTCGGCGGGACGATCGGCGTGGGCCGGGGCCGCACCTGCAGGCGCGAACTCGTCATGGTGCTCGTATTCCTCGTCAGGACCGAGACCCAGATAGATCAGCGTTTTTTTCAGCATGGACACGTTTGCCCTCCTTGCTCGCACAGGCTACTGCGCACAGGGTTCTGGAGGGTGTCATCTCACCTCGACAACCCTCCTGACCTGCGTCAACGCTCCCGTGGGCCGAAGAGTCCAGTGCCTATCCGAACCATCGTCGACCCCTCTTGCACCGCGATGTCGAGATCGCCGCTCATCCCCATGGAGCATTCGGACAGGTCGAGTTCGTCCACCAGCGAGCGCAGGAGACAAAATCCGGGGCGTGCTTCGGTGGGATCCGCTAGCAGGGCAACCCCCATCAAGCCGATGACATCGAGCCCGAGTTCTCGCAACTCGTCCACCAAACGACCGGTATCTGCGGGCAGGCAACCACCCTTGGTGTCTTCGCCCGAGATGTCGACCTGGACCATCACACGAGCGGCAGGATCGCGTTTGGCGATCTCCGCTCCGAGCTCGATCCGGTCGACGGTCTGCCACACGTCAACGAGACCGACCAACTTTCGAACCTTGTTCCGCTGAAGCTGGCCGATGAAGTGAACGGTGGGCCGCGGGTCGAGGCCGGTCAGTTTCGCCACTGTCTCCTGTGCGTAGTTCTCGCCGATCTCGGTGATTCCGGCGGTCATTGCCGCTTGTACGAGATCAACCCCGTGCGTCTTCGTGACGCCGATGATCTTGACCTCATCGCCACCGAGCATCGCGATCCGCTCCCTCAGCGCCGCCAGCCGATCGTTGATGACCGCCGCGTCAACGGCGCTCATCGATTGGCCTCAAGGCGCACCAGACTGACCTGTCGTCCGCCGTCGGCTCTGGTGCGGTGGCTGTGGAATCGCACGTCGGCGGTGTTGTGGCCCAGATCGGTGACCCGTTCGACGCCTGCGTTCTCCAAGACCACCCGAGCCGCTGCGGCCATGTCGAGCGCCGGTTTACCGTTGTCGGTCACCGAGCGCACTGCGTCGCTGCTGGCAGCTGCGACGGCATCGAGTTCAGCCGGGCCGAACTCGTAGCGACTCGGGCGGATACACGGGCCGATCGTGGCCAGGATGTCGGTGGCGCTGAGTTCTCGCATGCGCTCGACCGTGGCCGGCAGCACACCCTCGACGATGCCTCGCCAGCCCGCATGGGCGACCCCGACCACTCCCCCGCCGACGAACACGACCGGCACGCAGTCAGCGGTCTGAACTGCGAGGACGACGCCGGGAACCGCCGTGACCGCAGCATCAGCGAAGGACCCGACGCCGTCGCCCGGGTGCGTGACAGTCACGACATCAGCGCCGTGAACTTGTCGAAGCCAGGTCCAAGCGCCTTCCATGGTCCGCTGACGCAGTGCGTCGAGCTCCTCGACGGGTCGATCCACGTGGAAGTCGCCGTCGCCGCGATCGGTGAACCCCATTGTGGCGGTGGTCTCTGATCCCGCAGGTACGCGTCGAACTAGCACCGCTTCAGTCTCTCACGCCGCGCTGAGCAAGCGGGGTGGTTACTTCAAGAACGACGGAACATCGAAGTCGTCATCGCCGAGATCGAGGCCGTCGTCGTCACCGGTCGCGAAGACGTCTGCGATCGGCACCTCGCCCGTGGGTTCGCCGGCGTCGCCTGGCTCATCACCAGAACGGATGACCGGAGGAGCTGCCCGCCCGGGAGAGTCGTCCCAACGATCGAAGCCGGCGGCAATGACTGTGACACGGACATCGTCGCCCATCTCGTCATCGATGACCGCGCCGAAGATGATGTTGGCGTCCTGGTGCGCAACGCCGTGGATGATCTCGGCCGCCTCGTTGACCTCGAGCAAGCCGAGATCCGGCCCACCCGAGATGTTGAGCAGAATGCCGCGCGCGTTCTCGATGGATGCTTCCAGCAACGGGCTGGAGATCGAGGCGCGGGCAGCAGCGACAGCGCGGCCCTCGCCGCTACCGTTGCCAATACCCATCAATGCCGACCCGGCATCCGTCATGATCGTGCGCACGTCGGCGAAGTCGGTGTTGATCAGGCCCGGGGTGGTGATCAGGTCGGTGATCCCCTGCACACCCTGCAACAGCACTTCATCGGCCATCTTGAAGGCATTGAGCACCGATGTGTCGTTGCTGGCGACCGACAAAAGTCGATCGTTGGGGATGACGATGAGTGTGTCGACTTTTTCTTTGAGCTTCTGGATGCCCTGTTCGGCCTGCACGGATCGACGACGACCTTCGAAGGCAAACGGGCGGGTGACGACGCCAATGGTGAGCGCGCCCTGACTCTTGGCGACCTCAGCGATCACGGGAGCGGCGCCGGTGCCGGTGCCGCCTCCCTTTCCCGCGGTGATGAAAACCATGTCGGCGCCCGCGAGCGACTCGCGGATCTCGTCAATGTGTTCCTCGGCGGCCTGACGGCCGATCTCGGGATCGGATCCGGCGCCCAGACCGCGCGTGAGCTCTCGACCGATGTCGAGCTTCTCGTCTGCGTCGCTCATGAGCAGGGCTTGCGCATCGGTGTTGGCGGCGATGAACTCGACACCCTTCAAGCCGGCGTCGATCATGCGGTTGACGGCGTTGACACCGCCACCGCCGACACCGACGACCTTGATTACAGCCAAATAGTTCTGCGGATCAGACATCGGATTTGAGACCTCGTTGGTCGGAGGCAGGCCCCTGCGCGGCAGGGGCATGGTTCTGGGTACCGCCCGGAGCACCGTACATGTCCGGATTAGCGGTCGACGGTATACCCGCTGGTGCGGAGTTGTGCGGACGGTTCGTGGACAGGGCGCGGAAGTCATGGCATTTGCCGGCTCGACCTTGGAGGTGCGAGCCGTCAGGAGGAGGAGTCATCGACCACGGCGACGACGAGCGCCGCTTCACAGATCGGATCCCGGGTGACGGTCGGATGGTCGGCAACGCGGGCATCAATCGTGGCCAAGCACTCGAGTTCAACACCACCGAGCACCGCCCGTACTGCGTCGAGTTTGTCGGCCAGATCATCAGCGGCACCCAACTCCACAGTGGCGCTTCCCACCAGATCGAGCACCACCGCGGGACGGATTCCCGACTCGTCGATCTGGATGGCGTCGACCCACGACGCGAGATCGTCGGGCAGCGCGGCCACGACAGCCAGGGCGGGCCCGGCATGGGCTTGAGTGTCGCCGAGCGATCCCTGGGGTCGCACGTCGACGAGCGGCATGGCCGACGGGAGGCTTGTGCCCGGGGTGAAAGCCATGGCCACCCCTTCAGCGTCGACCAGGACATGGCTGCCATCACCGCGAGGCATGAGTGCGACGGCCTGGCGGGTCACCACCGTGATGTTGATCGTGCCCGGCCAGTCGCGAGCGACGTCGGCGGATTCGACCCACGCCAAGTCGGTGAGAACCTGCTCGATCGCCGTTTGGTCGAGATCCAACAACGGCGTGCCGTACTCGACACCCATTTCCGCTTCGATGAGGGCGGCCTGGGATGGTTCGACGCCTACGATCTCGACATGGTCGAGGTCGAGGAGCGCTGACTGGGTCGCAAACCACCCGGCTGCACCGAGACCGGCCACAACCATCAGCATCAGCACGAACCGCAGACGGCGGCGGCCCTCAGCCCGACGAACGGCGATACGCCGTTGACGCAGGCGCGGATCGATTCTCATCGCTACTGCGGTTGCCACGTGCCCTCCTCGAAGCCAACCACGTGGGTCTCAGCATGCAACTCCACGCCGTGTGTTTCGTGGACCCGCCTCATGATTTCCTTCATCAACGCGAGCACGTCGTCCGCGGATCCATCCGGATCGGCCTGGATGAAGTTGGCGTGCTTCGTTGACACCTCGGCTGTCCCGACACGAAGTCCCTTCAACCCGGCGGTGTCGATCAACCGACCGGCGGAGTCGCCGGGTGGGTTGGTGAACACCGAGCCCGCATTCTGACCACCGGGTTGGTTGTCACGCCTCCACTGCACGATCCCGAGCATCTCGGCCTTGCCTTCGACCACATCGCCGGGTTCGAGGTCGAGCGTTGCCCGAAGCACGAGCTGTGAGGGCTGAAGGGCCGAAGTGCGGTAGCCGAACGCAAGTTCCTCCCGCGGCCATGTCCGCTCGGCAGCAGCATTGAAATCAACAGCACTGAAGTCGACAATGTCGGCGGATACGACGACGTCGGCCATTTCGGAGCTGTGCCCACCGGCATTCATCCGCACCGCGCCGCCGATCGATCCGGGAACCCCGACCGCCCAGGTGAATCCACCCAGACCGGCATTGACGGCAGCACGCGCAACGACCGGGAGCTTCGCCGCGCCACCCGCGATGACCGTGGTGCCGTCGATGGTGATCTCGGCAAAGGCATCGCGAATCACGATGGCAACGCCGGCGAACCCGGTATCGGCCACCAGGAGATTGCTTCCGCGCCCGACAGTCAGGGTGGGCACCGAGCTGCCGCTCAGGGCGTCGAACAGCGGCAGGACCTGGTCCGGAGAGTCCAGCGCCACGAGCACACTGGCGTTGCCACCAACCCGATAAGTCGTCCGAGATCCGAGGGGCGCGTCGAGCGTGACCTGCGGGGCGAGTGGCCCCGTCAGGAGCGTGTTGATCAGCGCGTCGAGCGCGTCATGATTTCCCATCACGCGGCGCCTGGGGCAGCAAGGCGTGCGATCACTTGGTCAGGCATGGCGGTCAGGTCGCCGGCACCGAGCGTCAGACAGAGATCGCCGGGGCGCAGGTGCGACGTGAGCCACCCGGCCACATCGTCGAGTCGTGGCATCCACGCAACCGATGCCCACGGATTGGCGTCGAGCACGGCGTCGACCAACAGCTTGCCGGTGATGCCCGGGCGCGGGGTTTCGCCCGACGAATAGACATCGGTGAGCACAAGCTGGTCAGCTCCATCAAAGGAGTGGGCGAAGTCCTGCCACAGCGCGGCGGTGCGGCTGTAGCGGTGGGGTTGAAAGACGCAGACCACCCGATTCCAGCCACCATCGCGCGCTGCTTCGATTGCAGCCTCGACCTCGGTGGGCAGATGGGCGTAGTCGTCGACGAACGTGATTCCGCCGACCTCACCTCGAAACTCGAACCGGCGAGCGACGCCGCCGAATCGTCCGAGCGCTCGGGCCGCAGCATCAGCGGGTGCGCCGAGGAGCAGCCCGGCAACGACGGCAGCGGTTGCGTTTCTCGCGTTGTGCAGGCCTGGGGTCGGTAGCTCGATCCGGGCCAGGTCGACGTCGTCATGGCGAACCGTGAAGCCGATGCTCGAGCGCCGGGGTTCGATGTCGACCATCTGGTAGTCGGCGTCATCGGACGTGCCGTAGGTCGTGGCATCGGTGGTGATCGCCAAAGATGCCGAGCCCGGATCGTCGATGCACATCACCCGCATCTGCGCCTGGAGGGCGAATTCCTCGAAGGCCTCGACGAGGCGAGCGGGGTCATTGTCGTAGGTCTCGAGATGATCAGGCTCGACATTGGTGACGATCGCCATCTCGCCTCCGAGAGCGAGAAAGGTCCGGTCGCTCTCGTCGCCTTCGATGACAAACCATTCACCGTCGTCCCAGACAGCCCCGGATCCGATCTCGTTGACATCGCCGCCGATGATGAAGGACGGATTCAGCTCCGCTTCCACCAGCACGAGCGCCAACATGGAGCTGGTCGTGGTCTTGCCATGCGTGCCGGAGACCACAACGGTGCGGCGCTGGGCGGCAATGGCCGGGAGGATGTCGGCGCGGCGGAGTACGGGAATGCCGGCCTCGCGGGCGGCCACAACCTCTGGATTGCGTTCTGGGATCGCCGTGCTGATGGCCACGAGCTCCGCATCACCGAGATTCGCGGCGTCGTGACCGATCGACACCGAGACCCCGGCGGCCCGGAGTCTTTCGCTGACGGGGCCGTCCTTCAGGTCAGAACCGGTGACCTGGTGACCCATGGTCTTGAGCACTGCCGCAATCGCTCCCATGCCGGCTCCACCGGCCCCGACAACGTGGACACGACGGTGAACGGTGAGGTCTGGCACCAGATCTTTGGTGAGGTCGGAACTGGTCAGATCAGGGCTCATACGGCTTCCTCGCGTGATGGGAGCGGACGGCGGGCGTGGGCGACGACGAGATCGACGACCGCCTCAGCGGCATCGCGTCGAGCGACACCCTTCGCTCGCTCGGACATGTCCTGGAGACGTTCGGGTCGGCTGATCAACGCCTGGGTTTCGGTACGGAGGCGAGCGCCGTCCATCTCGCCATCAGCAACCATGACGGCGGCCCCCGCCTCGACCAGCGCTCGAGCATTCGCGGTCTGGTGATCGCCCGGTGCGCCGGGTAGGGGAACCAGAATCGCGGGGACGCCGATTGCGGCCAGCTCGGCTACCGAACTGGCACCCGAGCGGCAGAGCACGAGGTCAGCGGCGGCATAGATCGATGGCATGTCATCTTCGTATTCGATCAACGCGAACTGCACTGGGTCGTCGCCGGAGATTGGGTTGCGATCGGCCAGGTCCGCGTAGTCTCGGCTGCCACCGACCAGTCGTACCGAGAGATCAGCCCGGTCTCGCCACCCGGTCAGGGCGTCCAACAAGGCGTTGTTGATCCTTCGAGCTCCGAGCGATCCGCCAAAGACGGCGAGCAAGGTGCGCCCGTCCTCGATACCCAGACGGGCGCGAGCACTGGCTCGATCGGCTTCACGATCAACGGCGAGGATCTCCGGGCGTACCGGGTTACCGGTCCACGTGCCTCGCCGAAGGTCGGTGTCGGGGAACGAGAGCGCGCAGGCTTTGGCGAAGCGCGCCGCGAGGCGATTGGCGGCGCCTGGCACTGCGTTCTGTTCGGCGACCACGATCGGCACCCGCCAGACAGCCGCGGCCAGAACACAGGGCACGGAGGCATAGCCACCGAGCCCGACAACGACCGCCGGGCGGGTGCGACGAACCAGCACGAAGGCTTGGACGACCGCACGAATCAAGCCGACGATTGCGCCGACATTGGCGAATGTGAGACGCCGTTGGATCCCCCGTCCAGGCAGGAGTTCCAACGGGAAACCAGCTTCAGGGACGAGTCGCGCTTCGATCCCCCGCTCGCTCCCCACCCAGCGAATCTGATCGGCCGGAACACCGCGGCGCTCGATCTCTCGTGCGATCGACAGTCCTGGCGTCACGTGGCCGGCCGTGCCGCCTCCGGCGATGATCGCCCAGGCCCTGGCGCTGGCGGTCATCGTCCCTGCCGGGCAACGTTCAACAAGACGCCGATACCGGCCATCGTGACCACGAGCGACGATCCGCCGAACGAGAGGAATGGCAGCGTCACGCCCATCACGGGCAAGAGGGAGAGGACAGCACCGAGGTTGAGTACCGCCTGGGACACGATCCATGTGGTGATGCCGAGGGCCAGCAACATGCCGAAGCGATCGGGAGCGCGCAGTGCCGTCACGATCCCCGCCACACCGATGACGGTGAAAATGAGGAGCACGGTCGCCGCGCCGATGAGACCGAGTTCCTCGGCGATGATGGCGAAGATGAAGTCGGTGTGGGCATACGGCAAAAACCCCCATTTGGCCCGGCTTGCGCCGAGGCCGACCCCAGAGATTCCGCCGACCGTGATGGCGTGGAGTGACTGCAGCGACTGGTAGCCGAAGACCGGATCTGCCCAGGGGTCACGGAAGGCGAGAAAGCGCGCTCGACGCCAGGGCGTGGCGAACACCATCAGGCTGGCGACGGCGACGCCGAGGCCGCTCAGGCCCGCCAGGTGTCGCATCGGCGCGCCCGCCAGGAACATCATCGTGCCGGCAATCATGCCGAAGACCAGGATGGCGCCAAGGTGAGGCTGCAGCATCAAGAGACCGACCACCAGCCCGGTGACAACCACCACGGGGCGCACCGTGAGATGTGTCTCCGAGATCGGCCGACCGGGTCGAGAGAGTAGATCGGCGATGAAGAGAATGAGCGCCAGCTTCATGAATTCTGATGGCTGAACGGAGAGCGGGCCGACCGCAAGCCAGCGCGTCGCTCCGTTCGTTGTCTCCCCGACACCGGGCAGAACAACGGCGATGAGGGCAAGGCAACAACCGACCGTCGCTGGTGCCGCGAACATGCGAAGGCGGCGGTAGTCGATCCGCATCATCACCAGCATCGCCACGGAGCCGACGCCGACCCAGACGAGCTGGCGTCGGAAGAGGCTCCAGGCGCTGCTGGAGTTGTTGATGCTCACGACGGCGGAGGCCGACAAGACCATGACGACGCCGAGCATCACCAGGCAGCTCACTGCGACCAGAAGGATCAAGAAGAGGGGGGTGCGACGCCCGGAGGGTCGCCTCGGGCCTCGTCCATCAGCCTCGACACTCGAGGCGGGGTGTCGACCCTTGGACGCGGCTCGTTGCTGCTTCTTCGGCCGGCGTTCTATGGCCGTCATCGCACGCACTCCCCGTCATGCTCGCGAACGATTCGGGCGAAGTCATCGCCGCGATCGCCGTAGTTCCGGTACCAGTCGAATGAGGCACAACCCGGCGACAGCAGCACCGGAACGTTGCCATCGGCAAGACGGCGAGCGAACGCCACTGCCTCCGACATGTCGTGCGCAACCACCACGTCGTGGGTGGCCGAGAACACAGAAACGATGTCGTCGGCCGAGTCGCCGATTGCCACCACCGCGTGAACGTGGTCGCCGGCTTCTCTCATGCTCGACAGGTCGATTCCCTTGTTGCGACCACCTGCAATCAGCACGACCTTGTCAAAGCCGCGCAACGCCGCGACCGTGGCGTGCGGGGTCGTGGCCTTCGAGTCGTCGAAATAGGTGACTCCGTCGATCGCTCCTACCGGAGAAACTCGGTGGGCCAGGCCGGCGAAGTGTTGGCAGGCTTCCGCCACCGCGCCAGGTTGGGCCCCGACCGGGATCGTGGTGGCAGCGGCCGCGAGAGCATCCTCGATGTCGTGGGGAAGGCTGCGCCACAAACGGTCCGTCGACGTGAACGCACCGTCGGGGCCGACGAGGTCGTGGCCATCGAGATGCCAATCAGCGTCTGCGCCACCGAACGTGACGAGGTTGGCCGAGTCGGGAACGTGGCGCATCACCACCGGATCATCGGCGTTCGCGACGATGACGCCGTCGGGGCCGGCCATCGCGAATATCTCCGCCTTCGCCTGCTCGTACGTGGCGAGGTCGGCGTGAACGTCGAGATGATCGGGAGCGAAGTTGAGCCAGGTCGCCACGGCGACACGAAACTCCGATGCCCGGGCCAGGCGAAACGACGACGCCTCGACCACGAAGACCTCGACCGTCGGATCGTCGATGGCGGTCACCAGCGGCACTTCGGTGTTGCCGGCGGCGACGGCGTTGACCCCTGAGCGCTGAAGAGCTGAGACCGCCAGCTCCACGACCGTGGTTTTGCCGTTGGTGCCGGTGATGGCTGCAACCGGGCGATCATCCCAAGCAGCCGCGAGATCGAACTCCCCGACCAGGGGCCGATCGATCGACCGCGCCAGCGCGAAGACGCTGTGGTGCTCGGGAAGGCCTGGAGCGGGACACACGAGATCGGCCTGCTCGACCAGCGATCCGAGTAGTGCGTCGTCGGGCGATGCGTGGATCTCGATATCGAGTGCGGCCGCGGCATCGCGCAGTTCGGACTCGACCTTGTCGTCAACCGCGATGACCCGGTGACCGCGCCGAAGAAGTGCGCCGGCGACGGCTCGATTCGTGATCCCCATCCCGACCAGCAGGACCGTGCATGAACCGGCACCGAGGGCGCGCGCAATCGGACCGTTCATTCGGTGATTCCCGCGCTGATGGCGTCGGCGTAGAACAGGCCCAACCCGACCGCGGTGCAGAGACCGGAGACGATCCAGAGGCGAACGATCACAGTTGTCTCGGGCCAGCCACCCAACTCGAAGTGATGGTGCACAGGGGCCATACGGAAGAGCCTGCGGCCCCCGAAGCGCCGAAAGACGATGACCTGAAGGATCACCGACACCGTCTCGGCCACAAAGAGACCACCAACGATCGGCAAGAGAAGATGAGTGTTGGTCCCAAGGGCGAGCGCGGCGAGACCGCTGCCTATTGCCAACGAACCGGTGTCGCCCATGATGATCTGTGCCGGTGCCGCGTTCCACCACAGGAACCCAATGATGCCGCCGACCATTGCCGTGGCCACGACTGCCAGATCGAGAGCATGGGGATTTCCGTAGACGTCGAGGTGACGGAACTGCCAGAACCCGATGAACGTGAACGCCGCGAAGCCAAAAGCACCAGCACCGGCCGCAAGCCCATCGAGCCCGTCAGTGAGGTTGACGGCGTTGGTCGTGCCCACGATGAGCAGCACCGCCCACAGCATCCAGCCGATGCGACCAATGTCCCAGCCAGGGTTGTCGAAACGGGTGAAGGAGAGCGTGGTCTCGGCATGGGTGAACTGAGTCATCAGCGTGGCGAAACCGATTGCGACGATCAGCAAGCCGAGCATCTTCGCTCGCTTGCTGAGGCCCAGGTTGCGCGCGGCGACAACCTTGATCCAGTCGTCCATCAGACCAACGGCACCACCACCCACGATGGCGAGCATCACGAACAGGCCCGTGCGGGTGTAGATGCCGCCGAAGAGATCGGAGATGACATAGCCGGCCACGGCACCAGAGACGATGGCGAGTCCCCCCATGGTGGGCGTACCCGCCTTCATGTGATGACTCTCGGGGCCGTCGTCACGGATCGGCTGGCCAAGCTGATGAGCGGTCAACCAATTGATGAGCGCCTTCGTGCCGAACAGCGACACAATCATCGAGATCGCTCCCGCGATCAACAGGCGAGTCATGAGATGGCTCCTCCGAGACGACGCAGTTCTTCACGCGCAACCGCGCGGTCGTCGAAGTCGAGCACATCCGACCCGATCGTTTGCGTCATCTCGTGACCTTTTCCGGCGATCAGCACGACATCTCCGTCGCGGGCTGCTGCGAATGCATGGCGGATCGCCATTCTGCGGTCTGGCTCGACCAGATCGGGGGATTTGTCCATACCCGACACGACCGAGGCAATGATGGTCTCCGGATTCTCGCCTCGAGGGTTGTCGCTGGTCACCACGACACGGTCGGCCAAGCGGCGTGTCACCGCCCCCATCTGGGGGCGCTTGCCCTGGTCACGATCACCCCCGGCGCCGAAAACGACGACGAGCGATCGGCGGGTCACGGCGCGTGCCGCTTCGAGGACCGCTTCCAGCCCGTCGGGCGTGTGCGCGTAGTCCACGATGACGGCAAAGCGCTGGCCGAGATCGACCTGTTCAAATCGACCAGGAACGGTCGGCAGCACAGCAAGCCCGTCGATCACGTCGACTGGTTCTGCCCCAAGCGCCACCATGATCTCCGCCGCCAGCACCGCGTTGGCAACGTTGAAGGCCCCGCCCAAAGGAAGCGCGACCTCTGCGCCCCGCCAACGGAAGAGACTCCGCTGCGGACCCAGCTCGAGGATCTCGACGAGACCGTCATCGATCGCCACGACGGGAACCGAGGTGGCACTCGCCATACGCTCTCCGGCCTCGGACCGCACATCGATCACCGCAAGATCGCAGAGTTCCGGCGTGAACAGAAGCGCCTTCGCCGCGAAGTACGCCTCCAGATCACCGTGATGGTCGAGGTGATCGATCCCGAGGTTGGTGAACGCAGCGACGCTGAACCGGGTGCCGTCGACGCGGTGAAGATCGAGTGCGTGACTCGACACCTCCATCGCCACCAGTTCCCGCCCTTCAGCGCGTGCGGAGGCGAGCAGGCGCTGGAGGTCAGTGGCTTCAGGAGTTGTGCGCTCCCCAGTGAGGGTCCCGATCTCGAGACAGTCCCAGCCGAGAATGTCGGCGACCGACGAGACGATGCGGACCGTCGTCGTCTTTCCATTGGTGCCGGTGATACCCACGACGTCGAGTGATCGGCTCGGATCATCGTGGATGCAGGCCGCTACCGGACCCACCGCTCGACGTACATCGCTGACAACGATCTGGGGAATCGCCAGATCGAGCTCGTGGTCGACGAGCAGAGCCGAAGCCCCGGCCGTCACGACCTCGGCGGCGAAGTCATGCCCGTCAGCGTTGGCGCCGCGGATACAGGCGAAGAGCACACCATCGACGACCCGACGCGAGTCGTGCTCGGCATCGAACAGTGCAAGCGATGACGACGTTGCGATCGCGTCAGCGTTCAGCGAAGTCACCAGATCTCCCGCCACCGCAACCACCTCACCGAGGCGAGCACTCACTGGGCCGGCTCAGTACTCTCGCTGCCTTCCGCAGTACTCTCGCTGCCTTCAGCAGTACTCTCGCTGCCTTCCGCAGTGCCGTCGGCAGTCTCCAGCACGCCGGCCGGATCGGCCCGCACACGCTCATCGCTCGGGGCTGAGGTGCCTGGCATGATCTGCAACTGGCGCACGGCATAGCCGGCAATCTCCGCGAACACCGGGGCCGCTGCCGCGCCACCGCCATAGTCGTCGGTCTTCGGATCGTCGATGATCACCACGATTGACAGCTTGGGGCCGTCATCATTGCCGATGATTCCACCGAAGCTCGCCGTGTAGTGCCGTGATCCGTTTCCATCTTCATCGATGTTGCAGACATAGCCCCCGGTCTCACACGGCTGCCAGGAGGTCCCGGTCTTCCCGGCCACGTGATAGCCGGGGACCGCAGCGCGGGTGCCGGTTCCTCGGGCGACGACCTCGGCCATCATCTCCATGACAGCGGCCGCGGTTTCCTCGCTGACAACCCGCTGTGGCCGGCCGGTGCCAACCTCGTTCATCAGGAGCACCGGGGCGATACGGATCCCGCCGTTGGCGAGCGTGTTGTAGCTCTGAAGCATCTGGATACCAGTCACGGCGACGCTCTGGCCGATCGCCGTGGCGGACAACTCGAGCACGTTCGAGTCGAGCGTGTTCAGAATTCCGCTGGCCTCGCCCTTGAACTCGAGTGCAGTTCGGCTGCCGAGACCAAAGTTGGTGTACGCCTCGTACAACGCTTCCGGTCCGACGCGAGCCGCGAGCTCCATCGTGCCGATATTGGAGGAGAGCACCATCACATCGGTCGGCGTGTAGAAGGTCTGGGTGTGGGTGAAGTAGTCGTAGTAGGTCTTGGTGCCGCCCTCGACCGCGAAGCTGATCTGCTCAGGGAGCGAAAGCAGTTCGTGCGGTGTCGCCGCACCGGACTCGAGAACCGCCGACATCGTCAGCGGCTTGATGATCGAACCCGGCTCATAGGTCCAGATCGCCGAGAGGTTGGTGGTGGTGCACTCGATCGCGCCGCTCTCGCCACTGCGTTGGACATTCGCGGCGGCGATGATCTCTCCAGTGTCCGGAATCATGACGATCGCGATGCCGCGCTGACCCTCGACCCGCTCGACGGCCGCTGCCAGAATCTGCTCCGTCTGGTACTGCACGTTGCGGTCGATCGTGGTGTGCACATCCTCACCCGGCTGTGCCGGCTCGATGACCTGCTCGCCGTTCGGGATGGTGGACTCGCCATCAGCACTCGACTCGCGGACAACGCTTCCGGCAACCCCCGTGAGGCTCGCGTTGTACTCCTCTTCGAGTCCGCTGATCCCGACATTGTCGATGTCGGTCCGGCCCGCTATCGCAAGCCCCGAGCATGGTCCGTTGGGATGCGTACGCCTCGGTTCGTCATCGAACCAGATGCCCGGGAGGTCCAGGCTGCGGACTGCATCGGCCGTTGATTCGTCGACCTGGCGTGCGACATAGGCAAACGAGCTGTCGCGGGAGAGCCGCGTCATCAACACATCGGCTGGCGTGTCGACGTGGGCGCTGAGTTGGGCGACCACATCCACCAGATCTTCGGCCGGAATGAGCTGAGGGTTGGCCTGGATCGTGATCGACGGCAATGACTGGGCGATCGGCCGGTCCCAGCGATCGGTGATCTCGCCACGGGGGGCGACCAGTTCCTGAGTGATCACGCGCGTGCCGAGCCCCTCCTGGAGTGCGGGGTCGGGGGTGATCTGGAGATCGGCGAGCCGGTAGCCGAGCAACCCGAACCCGACGAGCAGGCCGAGAGCGAGCGTTGCCACCCGCTTCCCGCAGACGGTCGGACGGGTGGCTACGACCGTACGACGCAGGGACCGGCGCGAGGCCGAGGAACGAAACGTCTTGTGTCTATGGGTGCCGGGGCGGCGAGCCGTCACCGGTCAACCCCGGGTCCGAACGGGTCAGGGGTGGCAGGCGATGGCAGGGCACCCTCGCTGACGGGTGGCAGCATCACCAAGGACGCTGACTCCACCAGACCAGCGGCGGCCGCCTGGCTGGCGAGACCTTCCGGCGAGTCAGCCGTTGCCAGCGCGGCGATGGCCCTCGTGACTTCGGCCTCCAGCACCGCATTCTCCGAGTTGATCGCATCGATCTGGGCCTGTCCTTGGACGAGCATGGCGTGAACGGCAGCCAGGATGAAGAGGGTGGCGAAGCCGATCAAGACGACGGTGGAGCCGATGGCGCCGACCGTGCGGATCCGCGTGTCGGGTCGAACAACCTGGAGCGGGGCGCGGCGAGGCGCAGCCTTCAGCGGGCGCGCGGGGCCTGGGACGGACCTCGGCGAAAGGACGGGGCGGGCTGTGGCCATCAGGCGACCTCGGTCAGCTTCTCGACGGCACGAAAACGAGCAGCCTCAGCGCGCGGATTGCGCTCCACTTCGGCGTCGCTCGGTCTCTGGGCGCCGCGCCACAGCAGACGCACAGACGGTTCACTGCCGGGTGGCAACGGCAGCTCGGGGCGAAGACGAGGAGCCTCTCCCGCAGCATCGCGGAAGAGACGCTTGACGATTCGGTCTTCACCGGAATGGTACGACAACACTGCACATCGACCTTTGGGCGCGAGGAGGTCGAGAGCCTGTTGGATGGCGTTCTCGAGGATGTCGAGTTCGTCGTTGATCTCGATGCGAAGGGCCTGAAAGGTCTTGCGAGCAGGATGACCTCCCTTCCGTCGAACAGCCGCGGGCACGGCATCGCGCACCACGTCGGCGAGCTCGGCTGTCGAGGCGAAGGGCCGGTTCGCAACAATTGCCTTGGCGATGCGGGGAGCTTGGCGCTCATCACTGTTGCGGCGCAGAATCCCGATCAAGGAACCCTCGTCGATCGTGTTGACGAGCTCGGCTGCGGTTCGTCCTCGCGAGCGGTCCATGCGCATGTCGAGCGGACCGTCGTTTCGGAAGCTGAACCCGCGATCGGCGTGGTCGAGCTGGGGTGAGCTCACTCCCAGGTCGAACAAGGCACCAGAGAGCCGGCTATGTCCGAGGGCCCGGACCTCGTCGGCCAGGCCGTCGAAGCGGGTGTGGCGAAGGGTCGCCCGGTCGCCATGGGGAGCGAGCCGGGCGCCGGCAGCAGAGAGCGCCTGTTCGTCCTGGTCGAGACCAAGGATCGAGAGGCCATCGTTGGCTGCGAGAAGAGCGGATGCGTGACCAGCGCCGCCAAGAGTGGCATCGACGACAAGTCCATCAGGAACCTCAGAGAGCACTGACACAACCTCGTCACGCATGACCGGCACATGGCGGAACTCTGTTCCGCCTGTCGGGTTGTCGCCGTTGTCGGTCATGGTTCAAGAACACCCGGAGTGGTGCGGCCGGAGCCGAATCGCCCATCTGCAGTCTCCCGATCAGCGGCGCACGCCGGGATTTCTCCCCGGTCGTCCTAATGGCAAGCGGGCGGAGTACGGGTCTTCCATTTGCTGATCGGAAGACTGCAGATGTTCGGTTCGTTCACTGGTGGCCAGTAGCCGGGTGGGTCCTTTCCTGAGGTTTCGGGTTGTTGCGGAGTTGACGAGCTAGTTGGGTCCCAGACCGTGCCCACGCTCGATGGCGTCGGTGAGCTTCTCGGCGCCGCTCGGGCTGACGCTCGACCAGCGCACCGGGTCCCAAAGCTCGATGCGACGAAGCGCACCCGTGACAATGACGTTGCGATCGAGCCCGCCCAGCTCCCGCAGATGCGGCAGCAAACGCACTCGACCCTGAGAATCGGGAGTCACCTCGTCGGCCTGGCTGGCGAAGTGACGCAGCGCATCCACACCAACCTCGCCCGCCGCCACCTGGGCTTCGAGTCGGTCGGCCATCCGGTCGAACTCCTCGGCCGGAAGGATCGCCAAGCAGTGGTCGAGCGGCGTGATGAACGCGCCTTCGGCCAGCTTCGCTCGAAACGACGACGGGAGGATGAGCCGGCCCTTGTCGTCGATCGTGTGTTCGAAGTTCCCGACGAACCGTGCCATTGCTCACCTCTTTCCGATGCCTTGAACGGGTTGAGAACCGTGTTGTCGCTGGTTGGAACCATGTTGTCGCTGGTTGGAACCATGTTGCGCCTGGCTGACCCTTCGGCTCCCCAGAACTCTCCCGGTTCCTCCATATCGCCCCACCATACTCCCCTTACCTCCAAACTGGCAAGCATCTTTTCCACGCAGAGCGTTTGCGAACACACGTTCGGCGCGAATCGGCCCGCGTCACCTGCCGTTTCAAGACGCCTTGGCGTTCGGCGGTCGCTACCTACCGAAGAGCGAGGACGACGGCGTCGGTAACCGCCTCAGGGGGGCCGAGAGGAAGCACCGCGTCATGCAGTTCGCGCTCGAGCGCTGACCGCCGGTCATCGGTCATCGAGAGGATGTCGAGCAGACGCTGTGGCTCCCACACCCGGTAACCCATGGTCTGAAGCCGGATCCAGTCCCGGCTACGTCGCTGGCTGATGCCGACCAACTTCTGATTGCCGGCGAAGACCTCGCCGGGCCCACGCCCGGCGAAGCACACCAGATCGGCCGTCGTTGTTCGCTCAAGACCACCACGGTGGACCTCGACCGCGGTCACTCCGAGGCTGATCGCCGCCGCTGACCAGCTCTCGCCGGCCCAGAATGCGCCCTGCACGACATCATCGACCCAGAGCAGATCGCCGGCCGGGACCCAGAGATCGATCCAGCACTGATCCCCCGGCGCCATCCACACCGCTCCCCCGCCGCTTCGCCGCCGCGCGATCGAGACTCCACGCTCCGCAGCTCGCTGATGGTCGATGACCGCATCGGATTGCGAACTCCCGAGCACCACACAGGGCCGGGTGATCTCCTGAACCCGCGCGACCCGCTCGGCGATCTCGGGGACCGCTACCGCGTGGAGATCACCGGCGTCGCCGCAGACCCTCTCGATTCGCCAGCTCACGCGGAGCGGCGGCGGTCGGTCAGGAACGGCTCCCACAAGGCAGGGATCGAGCCGGCTGCGACTTCTATCCAGGTGGAAGGGGGTGGCGGACCGGGTCGTGTCGCCAGGCGCATGGTGGTGTCGGCCAGGAGGCGGTCACGTTTGGCGGCATTGCAGCGGCGGCAGGCGGCGACGACATTGTCCCAGGTGTGGCCTCCACCGCGGCTGCGAGGCACAACATGGTCGAGCGTCTCGGCGGCGCCGGCGCAGTACTGACAGCTGTGCCGGTCTCGGGCGAACACGCCGCGGCGACTCGGCGAACGATGGCGCTGGTAGGGAACCGATACGTAGCGTCCGAGGCGGACCACGGACGGTTCATCGAGCGACAACCGTTCCGATCGCACCACTCGACCGCTGGCGGTCACCAGCTCGACCTTTTCGGTCAGCAAAAGACAGATGGCCCGGCGGATACTCACCACGGCAAGGGGTTCAAACGTTGCGTTGAGAACGAGGACCCCGGCCATGACGAAACGCTACTCCTACCGTTGCCGCTGATTCTCGGCTTTACACCAGCGAAGCCAAGCAACGATGTCGTATGGGTCCGGCGTATGAGTGGGATCGCCGTACTGGGTGATTCCCCGGAATCTCAGCAGAGCGGGATCCGGAAGCGGAAGGAATGGCCTGCGCGCCCACCATCGATCAGGGGCGAAGCGGCGAGCCATGACCAACGCCGTCGACCAGAGGCGGGGACGGATGATCACTGCGCGTGCAGCAGCGAGGAAGGTGCGAAGAGGACTCATCGGACGCCCACATCATGGCCCATGCCACGAAATCCCACCGCGGCAGCGCCGACCAATGGGCCGTCTGCGCCGAGAGCAGCCCGACGTATCACCGTGCCGGTGGAGTGCTGGAGCCTGGCGACGCGGTCGATCTCTGCCTGCGCGGCGGCGAAGAAGGGCTCGCCATAGCCAAGAGCGACCGACCCGGCGACCACCGCCAGCTTCAGGTCGAGCAGGTTTGCCACCGATCCGATCCCCCGGCCGACCATCGTGCCGACCCGATGGATCTCCGCATCGTCGGCTTCGGCTGCGGGCCGACCCGTTCGAAACGTGATGGCGGTGCCGGAGGCTTCGGCCTCGAGGGTGCCGCGCACGTGATCGGGCAACTCGGTGCCCTCCGGCTCCACGACGACATGGCCGATGTGACCGGCATTGGCATCGGCGCCGTCAAGCAGTCGTCCGTCGAGCACGATTCCGCCGCCCACGCCGGTCGACACCACCATGCCGATGAAGTTGGCCTCGCCGATCGCCGCTCCCTTCCATGCTTCGCCGAGGGCCAGCGCCTTGGCATCGTTGTCGATGTGGGTCTCGAGACCGGTCAGCGACGACAGCCGCTCATGGAGGGGGAAGTCACGCCAAACCGCGATGTTGAGTGGCGACACACCGACACCACCACGGCGCATGGGCCCGCCACACCCCACACCACACACGACCGGCGAGCCGAGCTCACGTCCTTCGATGATCGACACGAGTCGATCCCAGAGATCTTCGGAGTCGGCGGAGCCCGTCGAGTCGCACCTTCGGCGGTCCGTGATCGTGCCGTCGAGACCAACAACGGCGGTCTCGAACTTGGTGCCGCCGATGTCGATCGCGAGTGCCCGAGTCATGGCGGTGATCATATGCGGCACGAGCCGATCGCCACTGGACGCTGCGAGGCTCTACTC
>JAJCXZ010000042.1 GCA_029263175.1 Acidimicrobiales bacterium
CCTCTACCGAGCGCCACCTTAGAGTTCGTCGGGATCCAGGCGGACGCACTCGGCCGACCCGAGTTCGTGGTCACCCTGTCGCTGGAGGTCGACCTGGTCATCGCTCCGGCACTGCCGGGCGATCTGGAAACAACCAGAATCACCCGAACCGAATCCGCCACCATCCTCGGCTAACCCGAAATTGCTGCTCCCAGTCCACCTCTACGGTGGAAAACCGGGGGTCAGATCGGGTCAGAAGTAGATGATCTCGTTGGTGCGGTTGACCACGTCGTCGAGGTCGTCGGTCCATGCGCCGGTGGAGAGGTATTTCCATCCGCCGTCGGCGACGATCACCACAATGGTCCCCTCGTCGAGCTTCTCGGCGGTACGGACGGCGCCGGCGATGGCCGCGCCGGCGGAGACACCGGCGAAGATGCCGAGGTCGGCGAGCCGGCGCACGTATTCGACGGACTCGCGGGGCCGAACGATCCGCTTTCCGTCGAGCAGGTCGACGCCTCCCCACTTCTCGAACACTGGAGGGATGTACCCATCTTCGAGGTTGCGGAGGCCGTCGACCATTTCGCCGATTGGCGGCTCGACAGCAAGCACCTTCACGCGGGGCTTGTTGTCCTTGAGGAAATGTCCGACACCCATCAGGGTGCCGCTCGTGCCGAGACCGGCGACGAAATGCGTGATTTCAGGAACGTCGGCCAGGATCTCCGGGCCGGTGGTGTCGTAGTGGGCCTGAGGATTCGCCAGGTTGGCGTACTGGTAAAGGAACACCCATTCGGGGTTCTCGTCGGCCAACTGCTGAGCACGGCGCACTGCGCCGTTGCTGCCCTCAGAACCGGGGGTGACGATGATCTCGGCGCCGTAGATCTCGAGCATCTGCCGCCGCTCGATCGACACATTCGCCGGCATCACGATCTTGATCGGATAGCCCCGCAGACGAGCGATCATGGCGAGTGCAATCCCGGTGTTGCCCGAGCTCGGCTCGATGATCGTCTTGCCAGGACGGAGTGTGCCGTCGGCTTCCGCGGCGAGCACCATGGCCCGAGCAATACGGTCCTTGACCGAGCCGCCGGGGTTCTGGCCTTCGAGCTTGGCGTAGATGTTGACGTCGGGATTCGGGCTTAGCGCGCTGACGTCGATCATCGGCGTGTTGCCGATGAGATCGAGCACGTCGTGGGCCACGTTCGCAGTGATCAGGGGTGCGGTAACGGTCATCAGAATCCTCAACGCGCCCGGAATGTCATTAATTCCGATCGGAACACTAAGGATTATAGGGAGTAAAATCCGACTTCACCAGTCATCTTTATCGGGATTGGCCGCTCAGACGATCTCGATGGGCTCTTCGGTGATCTTGCCGTCGAGGATCCGGTAGCTGCGGATCGACGCGTCGGCGTGTTTCAGCGACACGATGATGAAGCGCCACGAGCCGAACGGATCGAAGCGCGAGGCATCGTCGACATCGGTGGGTGACGGGTAGTTCGTGGAGTGGGTATGCGAGTGCATCACGCCGATGATCGCCATGCCGGCGTCGTCGGCGGTGCGCTCGACGTCCATCATCTCCTGGCCGTCGAGCTGATAGATCGTCGACGATTCGGCCGCATTGCGCATCGGGAAGAATCGGGTGACCTCGTCGCCCCCGTACTCCCCCGCGAACAAGCCGCAGGCCTCGTTGGGAAGCCCGTTGATGGCATGAGCGACCATCTCGGCATGGACCTGAGCGGGGATCCGTAACACAACGCGCAGGCTAGCGGTGACCCGCTACCGTGCCAGTCCATGGCCAAGTCGCAGAAGAAGCGTGACATTCCAGCGGGAGCAGTGGCAGTCGCCACCAACCGTGTCGCGCGCCGCGACTACGAGATCCTCGACACGCTCGAGTGCGGCATCATGCTCAAGGGCAGCGAGGTCAAGAGCCTGCGTGAGAGCAAGGTTCAGCTCTCCGAGGCCTATGCCATCCACTACCAAGGCGAGTTCTGGCTCTCGGGCCTCAACATCTCGGCCTACTCGCACTCGGCCGCAGCGTTCGCCCACCAGACCGATCGTCGCCGCAAGCTACTCGCCCACCGTCACCAGATCGAGGCATGGGGCTCCCGCCTCGACCGCGAAAACCTCGCCATGATTCCACTGGCCATCTACTTCAAGGACGGCCGGGCAAAGGTCGAGCTCGGCCTGGCCCGCGGCAAAAAGCAGCACGATCGTCGCCAAGACATCGCCAAGCGCGACGCCGCCCGCGACACCGAGCGTGTCGCCGCTCGCCGAAACAAATACAGCTGACTCGTCGTTTGAAGAGCGCTAGCGCTTTGTGCCGGGTTCGAAGCTCATGGGCATGATGCGGGGACCGCGAACCTGGCCACCGGCCCACTTCATGGGTTCGCGATTGCTGACGTGGAAGTCGGGGATGCGCTCGATCCAGACCTTCAGGGCAGTGGTCATCTCGAGGCGGGCCAGGTTCGAACCGGCGCAACGATGGATGCCGGAGCCGAAGGCCACGTGACGGTTGCGGGCCCGATCGATGATGAACTCGTCGGGGTTCTCGAAGTGCTCCGGGTCATGGTTGGCGGCCGGGAAGTTCATGAGGATCTTGTCGCCGGCGTGAATGCACACGTCGCCGATCGCCACGTCCTGATCGGCGATACGAGCCATCG
>JAJCXZ010000043.1 GCA_029263175.1 Acidimicrobiales bacterium
CTGCGCCCGGTTTCGGCCGGTACGTGTGTGGCGGTCGCAGAGATCGTTGCGTTGTCGAAGAGAAGCGGTGTCGCCCGGATCGACATCACCGCGGGCAGCGAAACTGTCTGTGTCGCTCAGGGCACCGTGACCATCGTCGCACCGAGAAGCTGAGCCGATGCAAGATCCAGTCGCCGACTTTGACGTTGTGATCGTCGGAGCCGGTTTCGCGGGGTTGTATCAGCTGCACCGGCTCCGGTCCCTTGGGTTCAACACAGTCTTGTTGGAGGCTGGTTCGGGCCTTGGAGGCATCTGGCATTGGAACTGCTATCCCGGAGCACGAGTGGATTCGAACGTCCCGATTTACGAGTTCTCGGATGAAGCGGTATGGCGCGACTGGTCATGGGAAGAGCGCTTCCCCGATTGGCGCGCCCTTCGTGCGTACTTCGCCCACGTCGACGCCACATGGGACCTGAGCCGTGACATTCGTTTCGACACGCGGGTCGAGGGCGCGGTATGGGAGGAGGGTCGACGACAGTGGCGCGTTCTGACGGCGCACGGAGAGCGAATCCATGCAAGGTTCTTCGTCATCTGCACAGGATTCGCGTCAAAGCCCCACCTTCCCGACTTTGGCGGCCTGGACAGTTTCGAGGGGCGCTGTCACCACACGGCCCAATGGCCTCAAGATGGGCTCGACATGAATGGTCTCCGCGTCGGGATCATCGGAACCGGTGCCAGCGGGGTGCAGGTCACCCAGGAAGCGGCCAGGGTGGCCACCGAGGTCACAGTGTTCCAGCGCACGCCGATTCTTGCTCTCGCAATGCAGCAGGAAAGGTTGACTCCTGAGCAACAAGACGAGGCCAAGGCCGGATACCCCGAGACGTTCCGTCGTCGCACCCAGACGTCGGGTGGATTCGACTACTCCAACTGCGGCGAATCTGCCCTCGCAGTTTCCGACGAAGAACGGCTCGAGACGTTCGAACGGTTGTGGAAGCGTGGCGGGTTCAGCTTCTGGGCGGGAAACTACGCCGACATCCTTCGAGACGAGGCGGCGAACAGGACCGCCTACGACTTCTGGCGCGACAAGGTGAGGGCTCGAATCAACGACCCGTCGGCTGCGGAGTTGTTGGCACCCACGGAGCCGCCACATCCGTTCGGCGTGAAGCGGCCATCGCTCGAGCAGACCTACTACGACGACTTCAACCGCGAGAACGTCTCACTCGTGAATCTTCGTACGTCGCCGATCGAGAGAATCACCGCAAACGGCGTCAAGACCTCTGATCAGGAGTACGGGTTGGATCTGCTCGTACTCGCCACCGGTTTTGACGCGGTTACGGGTGGCCTGACCAGCATGGATATTCAGGGTACGGGCGGCGAAACCCTTGCCGGGGCCTGGAGAGATGGCGTTCGAACCCACCTGGGCATGGCTACAGCTGACTTTCCGAACCTCCTCTACCTCTACGGCCCGCAGAGCCCATCTGGATTCTGCAACGGCCCGACGTGTGCGGAGGTTCAGGGAGACATCGTGGTCGACCTTCTCGTCGAACTCCGGAACCGAGGAGTCACCCGGATCGAGGCGACGACAAAGGCCGAAGATGCCTGGCGAAGCCTGGTGAAAACCATCGCCGATATGACGCTCTTTCCTCGCGCTGACTCGTGGTACATGGGAGCGAACATTCCTGGAAAACATCGTGAACTCTTGAACTTCCCGGGGCTTCAGATCTACCTCGAGGGCTGCAAGGCGTCCCTCGAGAACGACTACGCCGGTTTCGTGTTGGCCCCCGACGGGCAGACATGAAATGACCTCCGGGGTTGTGAACCCTCATGCCCGCCGTCGGTCAACTTGGCGCGACAGCTCCATTTTCTCCGACAATGTTCGGCGGCTCGATGATCTTGATTTGTCGGAGCCGCTCAACGCTGGACTGACATGACGCAGACACAGAGGAACAGTGATCCTCGCCATCCGGCCCAGTCACCTGACTAGGAGAACGTCATGCAATTGAAGGACAAGACAATCATCGTGACTGGTGGGGCCAGTGGGATCGGGGCTGCGCTATGTCGGCGATTCACAGCCGAGGGCCCGGCAGGAATCGTCGTCGCCGACACGAACTTCGAGGGAGCGAGGGCTGTCGCGGCCGAGATTGATCGAGCGATCGCCGTCCGCTGTGATGTATCAGACCCTGCCAGTATCGCCGAATGCATCAATACCGCGACCGAACAGCTTGGGCCGGTCGATCTCTACGTATCGAACGCTGGAATCTTCGATGGCGGCGACCCGCTTGAAGCGTCCCTCGACGCATGGTCCGCTCAATGGGACGTCAACGTGATGGCCCACGTTCATGCAATTCGCACCTTGCTGCCGACCATGCTCGAACGTGGCAGCGGCTACTTCGTAATCACGGCTTCGATGGCCGGGATTCTGTCGAGCCCTGGCAACGCTGTCTACGCAACGACGAAACATGCAGCTGTCGGCTTGGCTGAATGGATGTCCATTACGTATCACGCTCGGGGAGTTCGGACGTCGTGTCTTGCCCCGCTCGGTGTTCGAACGCCGATGCTCGAGGCGCTGGGTGATCCGGAGGACGAAGGATTCGCATCCCTCGTCGGTGAGGCCAAGAGACCTGAAGATGTCGCGGACATGGTGGTCCACGCGATCGGTGACGAGCGCTGTCTGATCACAACCGACGCTCAGGCGGAGGACTGGATGCGACGTAAGGCCGCGGATCACGAGCGGTGGCTCTCCGGCATGCGCCGGTCGGCCGTGACGCTCGGGTGACTGCGGATTGCCCTCATGATCTCGGTGTGCCGTGGCGGAATTCGAGCGTTTCGCGTTGGTGGTGTCCATCCGAGGGCACTACCTCATCCCTACATCTCATCTGAGTCGGATGAGATGAAATCTAGGTCCGCAAGCGGGTATCAGGTCGGTAGCTCACAGCGGCTGGCGATGCGCCGCCATCGACGACGAGGGTGTTGATTCCCTGACGCCCTGGATCAGCGGGGTCAAGCGGGAGGCGCAGACGAAGGGTCGGCGGGCTCTTCCAAGAGTCCCTGTCGACCCGCAAGCGCGGCGGCTTCGATTCGCGAATCAACACCAAGATCGCTGAGCACGCTAGCCAGCATTCGTTTGGTGGTGCGCTCTGACACATGGAGGCCGTTCGCCAGGTCTCTCACTTCGGCACCCGCGGCCAGACGCCGGAGCACCCACAACTCTCGATCGGTCAGCGACACCGCAGGACGGTCGGGGCCAGCCAGATCGCGAAGCACCGTGGCGGGCAGGACGCACCACCCGGCCGCGACCGACAGAATCGGGCCGAGCAACTCGGCTGGATTGGAGGTTTTGGGCACAAAGCCGTCGGCGCTGCTTCGAAGCGCAGCCCGAATTCTGTCGAGATCATCGGTTCCGGAGAGCACGAGTGTTCGGATTTCCGGTGAGATTTCCTTCACAGCGGCGATGACATCCTCGCCCGGACGGGTAGGCATCGAGAGGTCGACGATCAGCACATCAGGACGGTGGGCTGCCACGAGTGCTTCGGCCTCGAACGGGTCAGACGTCGATGCCACGATCGTCAGTCGATCGTCGGTGGCTGCGCCGAGCAACAACTCAAGACCTCGGACGAACAGGCCGTGATCGTCGACCACGGCAACAGTGACCGGCTCTGGCTTGACGACATCGCGCTTCTCAACCATGGTCCTAGAGAATGCCATCGAAACACTGGATTGTGTCGTGATCCAACCTGCTCCTTCGGGCGGTCCCCGGTTCGAGTTGATCGAGCGGACGATCGCAAACGTGCGACTCGGTGCCGCCTTCGGTGCCTATGCGCTCATTGCCCTCGGTGGAGTCGATGCTCGCTCCTATGCCAGCATCGGTTTCGCCGTCGTGACAGCTGCGGTCGTCTATTCACTCGCGATGGCGACCAAGAGGTATCGGCTCAAGCCGGAGGCCTCGACGGCACTCGACATGGGATTCTCGCTCGGGATAATCGCCTGCACGGGAGCGGGGCGCAGTATTGCGGTCGGGTATCTGTTCTTGGTTCTCGGTGCGTCGGCACTTCGTTTCCAGCCAGCAACCGCGCGCGTTATCGCTGCGATTGGTAGTACCGCAACGGCGATCGTGGTTCTTGCGACACCGCTTCCCGATATCCCCCTCGCACTTCGGATCGAGCTTGCGGTGGGATGGGCCGGCAGCCTGCTGCTCACTTCGATCCTGGTCGGACTCCTGGCCAACTTCGAACTCCAGGACCGGGCTGAGTTGCTTCTCGAACGTGAACGAGCTACGTCGCTTCGCGCGCAGGTCGCAGCTCGACGGCGAACGCTGAGGATGGTCGCACACGATCTCACGGCCCCCCTGGCTGCAGTGGAAGGAATAGCCGGGGCTCTGCGTGACGGTTCGGTGGAGCTGTCAGAGGCTGACCATCAGGAGGTCCTCGAGATTCTCGCTGATCATGCAACTCACCTGCAGAGCTTCGCGTCGTCACTTCGCGATGTCGCCAATGCAGGTGATGCGACGAAGCTGCAACGGCCAGCACCGGTTCGCCTGGAGCTCGATACGTTCCTCGAGACGGTGTGCCGCTCGCACACATTCGGCCCCGAGCGCACCGTCGAAGTGGATGTCCGCACCCAGCTGCCGGTCATCACAACCGACCCCGACAAACTCCGCCGTGTCCTCGTCAACCTGATCGAGAACGCCATCCGCCACAGCCCTGCCAGCAGCTCAGTAGTCCTGGATGCCTCAGCTGACGAGGGCTCAGTTTCCTTGCGGGTCATCGATGCCGGCAACGGTGTTGCCGAAGAAGAGCTGGGCCAGATCTTCCTCCCGGAGTGGCAAGGTGCCGACGAAGCGGGGGAGAGCGGACTCGGCCTGTGGATTGTTGCAGAGCTGGTCAGCGAACTCGGCGGAACCGTCGAAGCCTCAAACGTCGACGATGGCGGGCTATCGGTCGTCGTCGTCATCCCCGTCGTCGCCCCCGACGCGGCCCGCTCGCAGTAGTGGCCCCCGCGGGCCACGGATTGGAACACGCGGCCCTTTCTCAGCGCTATGAATTCCGTCACACTGTACTGAGTCGACAAGGGGAGAGACATGGCTTCGTTCACGGGCGCCGATGAGGTATACACGTACATAGGTGGGATCTTCGATATGGCGATGGCCGACGAGGAACTTGGTCCGAGATTCGCAGCATCTGGCGTGATTCTGCGCCTCAGCTACACGAACCCTGACTCCGTGATCGTGGTCGACATGCCGAATCGCACTGTGTATCGAGGCGACGACTCGGCAGACCTCAAGCCCACGGTACAAATGTTCATGGCAGCCGATGTTGGCCACGAATTCTGGCTCGGCAACGTCAATATCTCAACCGCACTCGCCAAAGGCGACATGCGAGCCAAGGGTCCGATCCCCAAGATCCTCAAGCTGGTGCCACTCACCCGTGCCCTCTACCCGCGCTATCGAGCTCAACTCGAAGCAGCGGGTCGAACCGATTTGCTCGCCGCGAGCTGAGCGACCAAGGAGCAACCAATGACCGCTATTGAAAACAACATCGACAGCCTGCCCGCACCACCGCTCGATGGGAGCGCGATCCCGATCGCCGTATCGACTGAGGAGTACGTCGATCGGTACCGGAAGTTCTATGACCAGTGGGGTGAGCTCCTTCAAACCAACCTCGATCGGCTCGATCGGGGCAGCTATCACCTCGGCTGGATGGACAAGGAGGGTTCGAACTGGGGCACCCAGGTAAAACCCAGCTCGCGAGGTCTCACCTATAGCGACATGAACCGGTCGAAAGCCTACGGGACCATCCCCGAGAAGACGGAGTTTCGGAATTTCGCCCCGCGCGGCTCCGTCCGCGATCGGTACGCCGACCAGCTTCCCACCATCGAGGAGTACGACGTTGTCGAGAAGATGCATGTCTGGGCCGACAACCTCGAGACATTGTACGAAGAGGCCAAGGTCCGCCAGTGGAACTCCACCACTGATATCCCCTGGACCGAACTCGAACCGGTGAGCGAAGACCTCGAGATGGCGGCGTGCCAGCTCTCGACGTTTCTCACCGAGGTCGAGTTTGTCGCCGGTGACTTCCCCGCCCGCTGGATCTACCGGATAGCGCCGGACTATTTCGAGGCGAAGAACTTCCTCGTCACCCAGATGATGGATGAGGCTCGCCATATGGAGGTCTTCCGCAAGCGGGCCCTGGCTGGCGGTGGGGCGCTGCTGCATCCGAGCCCGGCGTTCGAATGGGCGCTGAAGGCCATTCTCGAGTCTCCGACGCACACGCAAGGCACGTTCCTGTTGAACGTACTGGGCGAAGGCCTGGTTCTCACCATCTTCCGCGCAGGCGAGTTCTTGTCGAAGACCCATGTCGACAAGGAGATCTTCCGTCTCTGCATGCAGGATGAGGCTCGCCACGTCAGTTACGGCACGCTCGAACTGAAGTCGTTCCTCGATGCTGCTCCGAATCAGGAAGCGGCCCTGGCCGACATGCATGCCTTCGCCGATATCGGCGAACAGGTCATCCTTACGGCGATCACCGATCCGTATGTGCTCGAACCCCTGGCCGTGCTCATGGGCGATGGCATCGATGACATTGATGACGGGATGGAAGGCGTGAGCTTCCTCTGGGCCACCATTGTCGAGGAATATCTGCAGCGCTGTGATCGTGCCGGCTTCGACCGTCGCGAGAAGTGCACGATTCCGGCGGAGTTCCCATGGGCGGTGTGATGACGGACGAGATCGTCGCATTCCCCTCGATCGAATGGTTCGAGTTGTTGGCCCAGCGAATGGCCGAGCAGCGAGACCACTTTGTGTCGCTCGGGTCGTGTGACTGCACCGCGCAGGTCACGATCTGGGATGGTCCCGGTGGGGATGAATGGCGGTGCCAGGTCGTCTTCGAGGAGTTCGGCGTTGAGTCGGTCCGCCTCGTGAGTGAAGAGGATGAAGAAGCGGCCGACTTCATCCTCGAAACCGACCGGGAGACCTGGCAGGAGATGGTCGACAGCATCGTCGAGGGTGAAGGACGACCCGGCCTCCTGCACACACTGAACCGGCTGACAATGCCCGGGACGCCGATCCGATGCTGGTCACACGACCCACTCGGACGCGACGCGTTCTTCCGGTTCAACCAGACGATCCAGCACTTCATCAACAACTCGGCGACCTTCACGACTGAGTGGTCGGAGGGCTGATCTTCCATGGCGCGCGGACCAGGCCATTTCTATATCGACGCGACCTGCATCGGATGCGGAGCGTGTGAGCACGCCTGCCCCGGCAAGGTCGATGCAATCTACAAAGTAGACGGCGACTTCCTGGGCCGCTTCGCCATCACGCTGGACGACTGCATCGATTGCAATCTCTGCATTCCGACGTGTCCCGTTGCGTGTATCCATGATGCGCGCAAGGAAGGCATCGTCGAAGGATCCGGCGGCTACACCCAAATCAAGGAACTCCAGGCCTGGGCTGCGAAGCAGTCCTGAGCGCAACGACAGGAGCATGCAATGAAGACGAAGGCTGCGATCCTCTGGGGCGTGGACGAAGAGTGGAGCGTGGAGGAAGTAGAACTCGACGATCCGAAGGAGGGCGAGGTGATGGTCAAGCTCGCCGCGTCGGGCCTGTGCCACTCAGACGAGCACATCCGCACCGGTGACCTCCCATTTCCGACACCAGTCGTCGGTGGCCACGAGGGTGCCGGCGTCATCGAGAAGGTCGGGCCTGGCGTAACCGGCATCGAGCTCGGTGACCACGTGGTCCTTTCGTTCCTCCCTTCCTGTGGGAAGTGCCGCTACTGCGCTTCCGGCATGTCGAACCTCTGCGACCTGGGTGCAGGAATCGCGCTAGGCCCTCAACTCGACGACACCTACCGCTTCCACGCCCGTGGCCAGGATGTCGGTCAGATGTGCATCCTGGGCACGTTCACGCCCTACACGGTGGTTCACCAAGACTCCGTCGTGAAGATCGACAAGGACATCCCGCTCGACAAGGCGGCCCTGGTGGGATGCGGAGTCACCACCGGGTTTGGCAGCGCGGTGAACACGGCTGACGTGCAGCCCGGTGACGTCGTGGTGGTCATGGGGTGCGGAGGAATCGGCATGAACGCAATCCAGGGCGCCAAAGTTGCAGGTGCCCGTTCGATCGTGGCAATCGACCCGGTCGAGGCCAAGCACGAGCACGCCGAGACGTTCGGGGCCACGCACACATGCGGCGACACTGACGAAGCCTGGGAGATCGTCAGCGAGATGACCCGCGGCCAGCTGGCTGACAAGCTGATCATCACGGTCGGCGTGGTTGAGGGTGACAACATCTACGAAGCACTCAGCCTGGTCGGCAAGGGAGGTCGGGTCGTGGTGACGGCGCTCGGCAACGGTGATGACACGACGGTCGAGCTGTCCCTCTTCGAGCTGACGCTCTACGAGAAGCAGGTACTGGGGTCACTCTTCGGATCGAGCAACCCGCGCGTGGATATCCCGAAGCTCCTGCGGCTGTACCAGGAGGGAAAGATCCTGCTCGACGAGCTGGTCACCAAGACCTACAGCCTCGAGGAGATCAACCAGGGCTATCAGGACATGCGCGATGGCAAGAACATCCGTGGTGTCATCATCTACGACTGACAGGTCGAGCCGGGTGACAGACACCCGGGTCAACCTGCGGCGCGAGGATCAACGGCTACTCACCGGGGCCGGGACGTTCATCGACAATCAGCGATTCGAGGGGTTTGCCCATGTCGTGTTTTGTCGATCAATTCTGTCTCACGCCGAGATCACTTCGATTGAGGTTGATGACGCGCAGGACGCTCAAGGCGTGCTCGGCGTCCTTACCGCGGAGACGCTTGGGCTTGAGGCTCTAGCGCCCGAATATGTGGGCCTGGGTGTCGAGGCCGAAATGCTGCGCTGGCCGCTCGCACGTGACCGCGTACGTTTCGTCGGCGAGCCAGTCGCTGCCGTTGTCGCCACGACTCGACAAGCTGCCGTCGACGCCGCCGAGCTTGTCGAGATCGACTACGAGATGCTCGACCCGGTCGTGACTGTTGAAAACGCAATGCTCGATGATGTGCTCCTGTTTCCAGAAGCAGGCACCAACCAGGCCTTCGATCTGTACGAGGAGCCGAGCACTGATCTGTTCGCCGACTGCGAGGTTGTGGTCAGGCAGCGATTGAGGAATCAGCGGTTGGCCCCGTGTCCGCTCGAGGTCCGTGCCAGCGCTGCGATCTGGGGCGACGACGGACGGCTCACCCAGTGGGTGGCGAGCCAGACCCCACACAATGCTCGCACCCAGCTGTCAATGGCTCACGGCATCGACGAAGACGCGATCCGGGTCATCACCCCGGACGTCGGTGGCGGTTTCGGTGCCAAGATCGGGATCGGTGTCGAGGAATTGATGCTCGGTCAGTTGGCGAAGCTCGTCGGGCAACCCGTCCGCTGGGTGGAGACACGGTCCGAGAGCATGATGGCCATGGGCCATGGACGCGCCCAAGACCAACTGATCGAGATCGGGGGTTCACGAGATGGCACGATCGGTGCCTACCGACTGACCATCGCCGCCGATTGTGGCGCCTACCCACGGATGGGCGCGATCCTCGCATCCATGACCGGCCTGATGGCCTCTGGTGTCTACGACATCGATCGGGTGGAGGTGGTCGGCGCGTCGTACGTCACCAACACGTGCCCGGTCGTCGCCTACCGAGGGGCGGGAAGGCCGGAGGCCACGGCCGCGATCGAACGGGCAGTGGATCTGTTCGCGGCCGAGGTCGAGATCGACTCCGCCCTGGTTCGCGATCGAAACCTGATCCCCGCCGATGCATTTCCCCACGACACGCCCACCGGTGCCACCTATGACAGCGGCGACTACCCCGAAGCGCTGCGTCGGTTATGCAAAGAGCTCGACCTTGGTGCTCTCCGAGTCGAACAGCAAGCCCGTCGAGACGGGGGCGATACCACCCGGCTCGGTATCGGTCTCTCGACGTATGTCGAAATCACTGCGCCTCTCATTGACAGCGAGTGGGCCGATGTCGAGGTCACCTCTGATGGGCGGGTGATCGGGAGCGTCGGTACAACTGCACAGGGTCAAGGGCACGAGACGACGTTCGCCACACTGATCGCCGACCGACTCGGCGTCGCGGCTCATCTTGTCGAGATTCGGCTCGGCGACACCGATGAGATCCCCCGCGGCGAGGGCACCATGGGGTCGCGATCGATGCAGATCGGGGGAGCGGCGCTTGCCGATGCAACCGAGCTCGTCATCGAGAAGGCCCGCGAGGCCGCCGCTCACATACTCGAGGCCGCCGTGGCCGATGTGGTGCTCAACGTCTCAAAGGGCCACTTCCATGTCGCTGGCTCGCCTGCGATCTCGCTCACCTGGGCTGCGGTCGCCGGCGGGCTACCAGCCGACGAGCGCTTGAACGCCGAGCTGGTGTTCGATCCCGAAGGATCGACCTTCCCCTTCGGTGCCCATGCGGCGGTGGTCGAAGTCGACATCGAAACCGGCGCCGTTGAATTGGTTCGAATGGTGGCCATCGATGACGCCGGGACGATCCTCAACCCGGTCCTGGCCGAGGGACAGATTCACGGCGGACTCGCTCAAGGAGTCGCTCAGGCACTTTTCGAAGAGTTCACCTACGACGAGGACGGCAACCCGACTACAGCGAACTTTCTGGCGTATGCCATCCCCGCGGCCTCAGAGCTACCGGCATTTGAAGCACACTCGATGCAGACCCCCACGCCGCTCAACGCTCTCGGAGCGAAAGGCATCGGCGAATCCGGCACGATCGGTTCGGTCCCGGCGGTGCAGAACGCGGTCATAGACGCCCTGGCGGATCTTGGGGTGCGTCACATCGACTTGCCGCTCAGCCCACGGCGTGTCTGGCGTTCCCTTCAGTGCTGAGCGCGTTGTTCTTGTTCTATTTGTAGGAGTTGAAACCTCGTCCGAAGGCTTCTCGGGCGATAATCGCTTTCATGATCTCGGGTGTGCCGTCGCCGATTTCGAGGCCGATGACGTCGTTGAGTCGTTGGACGAACGGCAGGTCGGTTCCGTAGCCGGTCCAGCCGTGTAGGAGGAGGCAAGCGTGGATTGCCTCGACGGACTGTTTGGGGCCGAGCCATTTGCACATGGCTGCTTCGGCGGTGTGGGGGAGTCCGGCATCGGCGCGTGCGAGGACTTCGTAGGAGAGGAGTCGTGTGGCGTGGAGGAGGGCGAGGTGTTCTGCGATCTGGAATGCGACGCCTTCTCGGGTGGCGAGCGGTTTGCCGAAGGTTTCGCGTTGTTTGGTGTATTCGATGGTTTCGTCGAGGCTTTGGCTGGCGGTGCCGATGGCGGCCAGTGCGATGATGGCGCGGTTGAAGTCGAATGCTTCCATGGCGCCGATGAATCCGGTGCCTTCCTCGCCGATCTGGTGGTCGGCGGGCACGCGTACGTCGTCGAAGAAGAGTGAGCCTCGTTCGCTGAGGTGGCCGCCGGCGCTCGAGTATTTGGTACGGCTGACTCCTGGCAGGTCGAGTGGTACGAAGACCATGGAGATGCCGCGAGCTCCGGGGCCGCCGGTTCGGCAGAAGACGACGCACCCTTGTGCCGACCCGCCGAAGGTGATCGATGATTTCTCTCCGTTGATGACCCAGTCGGATCCGTCTTTGCGGGCGGTGCAGCTGAGGTTGGCGGCGTCGGAGCCGACACTTGGTTCAGTCAGAGCGAACGCGACGGTCGATTGCCCAGCCGCGATTGCGGGTAGCCATTGCTGCTTGATCTGCTCGTCGGCGTTGGTGAGCAGCTTGGCTGAGATGGCGGAGAGTTGCAGGAAGTAGCTGACGTTGAAGTCGCCCCGGGCCAGCTCTTCGGCCGCGATCCCCATGGTGACGTAGGAGGCTTCTGAGCCGCCGTACTCGGTCGGGATGCGCATTCCGAGCACGCCGAGGTCTCCGAGTTCTTTGAGTATCTCGGGTGCGAACGATTCGGTTTGCCATCGCGGCATCTCGGGTGCGAGGCGTGTCAGTGCGTACCTGCGAGCCGTCTCTTGGAGGAGTTGCTGCTCCTCGTTGAAGCTGAAGTCCATCGGATTCCTTCTAGTCGAAGAGGGGGTCGCGCTTTTCGAGGAACGCAGTGATGCCCTCGCTGGCATCGGGGGTGGCGAAGAGTTGTTCGACCTGTGCGGCCTCCACATCCATGCCCTCGATGAAGCGAAGATCAGCTGAGGCATCGACGCACCGCATGATTGCCGACACCGCTTGCTTTGGCCCGTTTGCCAGTGTTTGGGCGAAGCGCATCGCCTCGGCAGTGAGCTGATCGGGCTGTTCGAGTCGATCGACGAGTCCGATGGCGAGTGCCTGACGCCCGTCAACGCTGCGCCCGGTCACCAAGAGGTCAACGGCGACGGCGCGGCCGACCAAACGCGGCAATCGTTGTGTGCCGCCCGCTCCCGGTAGAAGACCCAGTTTGACTTCGGGCAGGCCGAGCTTGGCCCGGGGCGACGCGAGGCGGAATGTACAGGCGAGGGAGAGTTCGAGGCCGCCACCGAGGGCCATGCCGTCGAGGACGGCGATGCTGGGTTGAGGAAGTTGATTCACTCGCTCGATGAAGGAGCGGAGGGTGACGAGGTAGCGGTGGAAGTCGGCCGCGCTCGCTTCGCCCAACAACTTGAGATCTGCGCCGGCAGCGAAGAACTTCTCGAGTCCGGACGTGAACACGAGCACCGTGGCCTCGTTGGTGAGTGCTGAGGTGACGGCGTCGTCGAGGGCGGCGATGAGCTCGAAGGACAGGGCGTTGGCCGGAGGGCTGGCAATTGTGAGCACGGCAACCCGGTCGACCGTGTCGACCGAGACCAGCTGGGCGTCAACCTTCTCGGCATCGGCTGGGCTGGTCACCATGAGACGGTGGTGCCCGACAGCGTGGGAGCGACGGCCGTTGCCGGCCCTGCTTGACCGACGCCCGACTCCACTTCGTGATCGTGTAGGTGTGGCATCACCTTTTCGGCAAAGAGCCGCATGTTTCGTTCGGCTTCGTCGTGGGGCATTCCGCCGTAGCTGAAGACGCCGATGATCCCGCCTGCGCCGACCATGCGCTGGTAGTCCTTCAGCTTGTCGGCGACCTCGTCGGGGGTGCCCCAAACCTGGAGTTCGGCCAGGAATCGGGCGAACTTCTCCCGACCGTGTTTGGCGATGTTGCTCGAGATGCCTGCGTAGTACTCATACCCGGGGGTGTCGGCGATGCCCTCGTCGTAGAACTGGTAGTGATCGACCGCCGAGTGGGAGTAGCTCATCATGTATTTGTCGAACATTGCTTGGGCTCGCGCCGGATCTTCGTTGACGGCCACGAACACGGCGATGATCGGCGCTGGTGGCGGCTCGCCGTTCAGTTCGAGGTAGTGCTCGCGGTACGCGTCGATTTCGGCGGTGGTCACGGCCCAGGGTTTCTGGGCGATGATCAAGAGTCCGATCCCGAGTTGGGCCATGAGATCGATCGACTCGGGCGAGACTGCCGACGCGTAGGTGCGCCCTTTGAACGAGCGACTCGGGAAGGGCCGGATGGCGGCCCGGGGCTGAGTCAAGAAGTCGCCGTCGTGTTCTATGAAGCCGGTCTCCAGCGCGTTGACGATGGCTTCTGTGTAGTCGGTGAAGCGTCCCCTCGATTCGCTCATCTCGGTGCGGAAGCCGTCGAATTCGACCCGTCCGAGTCCTCTTCCCAGTCCGAGAATGGCTCGGCCATCGGAGAGTTCGTCGAGCATTGACCATTCTTCGCACAGGCGAACCGGGTCGTGCCACGGAAGGACGTTGATCATTGATCCGACTTGGACCCGTTCGGTACGAGCCGCGATCCACGTCAGGAACTGTGTGGTGTCGGGCATCATGATGTAGTTGGTGAAGTGGTGTTCAGGGGCCCACACCGAATCGAAGCCGAACGGCTCGGCCAGATCCGCAAGTGCAAGCTCGTGGCGGTACACCTCGGCATCGGTGTGTTCACCGGAGAGATTTTGGAAGAATGCGCTGTATCCAACGTGCATGTTTTGCTCCTGAAGATGCTTCGGCTGATTTCGGTGGCGGGTCGGTTATCGGAACTGTTGGAAGTCGGGTGGTCTTTTTTCGTTGAACGCGGCGATGCCCTCGGCGGCTTCTTCGGTTTCGACGAAGAGTTCGAGCGTGTCGAACGCCATCGCTCCGACACCGGCGATGTGTTCGGTTTCGGCGTTGAACGAATGTTTCAGCACCTTGACTGCGGTCGGTGAGAGGGCGAGGGCATCGTTGGCCCATTCCCGGACCGTGGAGCGGAGCTCGGCCATCGGCACGACGGCGTTGACGAGGCCCCATCGTTCGGCGGTGGCGGCGTCGTATTGGCGGCAGAACATCCAGATTTCGCGGGCTCGTTTCTGGCCGATGATGCGAGCGAGGTAGGCCGACCCGAAACCGGCGTCAAAGGAGCCGACCTTCGGGCCTGTCTGGCCGAATTTTGCATGGTCAGCGGCGATCGTGATGTCGCAGGTGACGTGAAGGACATGACCACCGCCGATTGCGTAGCCGTTCACGGCGGCGATCACCGGTTTCGGGATGTCGCGTAGAAGCCGGTGCAGTGCCTCAACTTCGAACAATCCCGTTTCGGTGGGGCCGTAGTCGCCGGTCTCGCCTCGCTGCTTCTGATCGCCGCCGGTGCAGAACGCTTTCTCGCCTGCGCCCGTGAGCGCGACAACGCCCACGGCCGGATCAGCCCAGGCTGCCTTGAACGCTCGGATCAGTTCATCGATCGTCCGTCCACGGAAGGCGTTGTAACGATCGGGTCGGTTGATCACGATCCAGGCAAGGCCGTCATCGACGTCGTAGGTGATGTCCTGCAGGTCGTTCATATCGATGGTCACGCTGATCTCTTCTCCGCGGCCGAGTCCCTGGCCGCATTCGTGATGTGGCTCGGGGTTAACGCTCGATATGGGCTTCGAGTTGGGTATGGAAGTGTTGGAGGGCGGCTTCTTGCCGACCGAAAACAGCGTCGCTTCGTATCCCGGCGAGGTTGTTCTGATGGATCGTGCGGGCGACGACGAAGTCCTCCAAGAGCACGGTGTCCATGAGGATCTGCCAGTTCTTGTCCCATCTCGCGTCGTACTCCGGCCCTATGAGGTCGGGCGGCGCGAGCAGACTTGCACGCGCCGTGACAGTCGAAGGTGAGGTGCCGGCGTGGCTCGACCACGCTTCGAAATGGTCGCCCTGCCACACCAACACGGTGTTTGGGAAGATCTGATAGATGATCGCCACGTGTGGGAGGAACGCTTGGTCGTCTGGGGGCAGGGTTCGCATCGCCTCGAACGAATCGCGCAGGCCGATCATGCGACCGTGGGGTCCGTAGGCGTCGAACAGGGCGAAGTTGGAGTTGATGAAGGGGCCGATCGTCGTGCTGTGCAGGAAGCGAAGGTGGTAAGTCTCGAGGAATCCGTCGACCACCTGCTTCCAGTTGAACGAATCGTTCAAGACGTCGGTGCGGTCGTGGTAGTAGTTGGCCATCTTGAACGTTTCGAGCTCGGCGTCGAGATCGCCGAGAAACGCAGCGACCCCCACCGTCTCGTTCGCTGCGGCGGTAGGTCGGACCCACACGAGTCCATGGCGTTCCTCGACAGGAAGTTCGATCAGGCTGCGGGTGGAACGGTCGACGCCGTCGAATCCGTCATCGTTGGGGATTGAGACCAGCGTGCCCCGGTTGTCGTAGTTCCACGCGTGGTAGGGGCAGGTGAATCGGCGGTTGCAGCCCGCCTCATCGTCAACAACCGCCGCGCCGCGGTGGCCGCACGAGTTGTGGAAGCCTCGCAGTACGCCATCGTCGCCCCGGACGATGATCAGTGGATAGCCGGTGAGATCGTCGGTGAAGAAGTCACCGGGGTTTCGTACTCGGTCGCTTGCCCCAACGACCAGCGGCACGGCGTCGAAGATCGATGCCTGTTCCTCGTCGAGTCGCTCGGCGCTGACGTAGTGCTCTGATGGTTGCGCCATGATCGACGGCGCCATCGGGTCCGAGCCCGAATCGAGACACGCGTTGATGCGATCGAGAAGCTCCGTTTGAGTTGTGAGATCCATGTCTTCCCCTCAGACATCAAGATGTTACACATCGAACCGTTTGTATCACAACAGCATCGCGGGACTTTGGGCGAACAGCTACGCTCGGCGTGTGTCTATTCGATGGCCAGAAGACGTGGATGTTGATGACGTCATTCTCGATGCGGCCGAACGTTGCTTCACTACGTCTGGAGTCTCCGGTGTCACGGTGGAAGAGATCGCTGCGGCCGCTGACGTTTCGCGGATCACCGTCTATCGACGAATCGGCAATCGAGACCAGCTCGTTCTGCTCGTGTTGCTGCGGATCACCGACCGTTTCCTGGCCAGCCTTCGACCCCGTCTGATCGCCGAGTCCGATCTCGCCGACGCGCTCACGCTGCTCGTGCGATCCACGAGCCGCGCGATTCGTAGAGAAGATCTGAGTCTGCTCTTTGCATCGCCAGAACGGGGAGCGATGGGCGTGCCGATCCCCGGGGTGTTGGCACCGTTGGCCGACCGCTTCGGCGGCATCGTCGCCATGCTGTCAGACCAGTTCCCCGGCCAGATCGGCGCAGAGATTCTCCCCGCTGAGGCCGGCGAGTGGTTGGTGCGAGTCATGGTGAGCCTGGCCACGTTTGAACGAGAGGGCACGCCCGACGAGGAGGAGACCGAACGTTGGGTCCGCACGTTCGTCTTGCCCGGTCTTCTTGCCCGCCGTGTGCGGCCCGGGACCAGTCCGAGAAGCGTTGCGAGGTAGAGCGTCACTTCCCCCGGTCCGAGACCTCGCTGAGTGAGTCCGGTCGTGTCGAACGATGGAAGCCCTCGAACGATGCAAGCTTGTCGTGCGGTTCGATGGGAAGGAGACCGTTCATGAGATCGCTGCCGCCACCAACCAGCAGTTCCTGGCCGGTGATATACGCCGCCGCCTCACAGAGTAGGAATGTGACGGCAGCCGACACCTCGGATTCAGTGCCGTGCCGCTGAGCCAGAGTCAACTGAGGGAGCGTGGCCAGATGATCGGCGAACGGTTCGCCCTCGTACGTGTCGTAGCCGCTCGAGGCGACAAAACCGGGGGCCACGGCGTTCACTCGCACCCCCGAGGACGCCCACTCCACCGCAAGTGTCTTGGTGAGATTCGCCATTCCCGCTCGCGCCGCGCTCGAATGGCTCATGAGGGGAATGCCTCGGCTGTGGTCTGCGGTGATATTGACGATGGCGCCGCCGTGATCACGAAACGATGACTTGTAGCAGCTCTGGGCAACCAGGAAGCCGCCGAGAAGGTTGGTTCGAACGACGGCATCGAACCCGTTCGGCGTGATGTCGCTTGCCAGCGCGCTGAACTGGCCGCCCGCATTATTGACCAGTGCATCGATTCGACCATGTCGCTCGATGACCGAGCCGACGACGGCATCGACGACGGCGGCGTCTCGGATGTCGCCCGTGACGAAAGAAGCGATGCCTCCATCATCGGTGATCTCATCAGCCGTCT
>JAJCXZ010000044.1 GCA_029263175.1 Acidimicrobiales bacterium
CCGAACCACACCCGCCACCGCCTACACCCGGCTCCCCAAAACTGCACCTAACACCGACCCGACCCGCGAGTACCGCATCCGCCACGACCGCGTCGACAACTCCGGCAAAACCACCCTCCGCTACAACAGCCACCTCTACAAGATCGGCATCGGACGAGCCCACGCCCAAACCGCCATCACCATGCTCATCATCGACCGCGACATCCGCATCATCAACACCGCAACCGGCGAACTTCTCCGCCACCTCACACTCGACCCAACCCGCACCTACCAACCCACCGGAAAACCACGAAACCCCCGAACCTGAGGGTTCGAGGGTTTCCGATGTCGCGAGACATCACACGAGTGTCGGAGGGGGGACTTGAACAAACCTCCCCTTCACGGCATCTGGCGTCGTCCTGCGGTAACCAGCGCCCCTGAGCGGCAACTGGCGACCACCCAATCCGCTCCCTACCGCTCGTTACCGCTCCAGGACGTTGGATGCCATTAGCAAACCACTAGCAACGCGACACCCCTCGAACGGAAGGCAGCCGAGAGAGTGGCCGCCTCAGGTCAGTCCCAGCTGAGGTCGATGTCGATGGAGACGAGTTCGATGGCGCCATCAGAAGCTAGCTGGCCGACAACGTTGAGCGCCCTGACCAGCACGCCACTGGTGAGCAAGACCCGATAGTCACTTCGACCCGGGATCAGCTCGGGAAGATCGTCGAATTGCACGGCAAATCGGTCGACGACCCGCAACAACTCGATCGTCTGGAAGTCCGCAGTCGACGGTTCGCCGTTCGGTCCTCGCTCCGAACCCAGCTGACGGTCGAGATCCTCGAAAAACCCGTACGTGGCCCGAACCGGACGCCGATCGGTCAAGTCCGCTGAGTGGGTTCGGTCTCTTCGATCCGACGCATGATCCGCTCACGGCTACGAGCCAACAGTTCCTGGGGAGCATCCGCGAGGTCCCAGGTGATGCTGTCCTCGAAGATCGCGTCGACCTCGGAGGGGTCCATCGCCTCGAGTTCAGCCGCAGTCCACACCTTCCGGGTCATTCCATCAGGCTACCCGACACATGCGACATCGGCGGCCAACCCTCGCCAGCCGAGCCCCGGGAGCGTGACGCGTGTACTAACGCTTGTGTCAGAGGCGCGACTTTAACCCAAAGTACACGCGCTCCCTGGTGCGTCGAGCTAGCCGCAGGGTAGACGCCCTTTCCCCGGGCGATCCGATGGTCGAAAAAGATGTCGAGATCGCCTGCTCACAGGAGCCAGGGCGCGCCTTCCCGGACCAGGATCAGCGTGGGGCGGTCAGCGTTCAGGGCTCGGGTAACTGAGGCAGCGAAGCCTTCGACGGACTGGGGCTCGACGGCGTCGCAGAGCATGGCTTGGGCGACCGCGGTGAAGTCGGGGTTCAGTCCGTCGACACCTACAGGCTCGCTGTCGGCATCGAGCATGTAGTCTCGGATCTCCTGCAGACCGCCGTTGTCCCAGACGATGATCGGCATGGCGAGCCCTAGTTGGGCGGCGGTCACGAGTTCTTGGATGGTGAACATCACACCGCCGTCTCCGGCTAGGACTGCGACGGGGACGTCGGGGTTCGCTAGCTTGGCTCCGATCGCGTTGGGCAGGGCGTAGCCGAGTGGGCAATAGCCGGCGCCGTAGTGCCAGCGGCGCGGCTGGTCGGCAGGGAACCAAAATGCGCCGGTGTAGGCGGGCTGACAGGCGTCGGCCATCACTAGGCAATCGGGCGGAAGGGTCGCTCGTAACACCTCGAGGAATCGTGTGTGCTGGCGCTCGACATCGTTCAGGCCGGCGGCGATTTCATCCTGAACACGTTTGACGTCATCGACCCGGTCACGGGCCGCTGTCTCGTGGTCGGAGAGTGCCGCTCGCAGGGCGGCGACCGCTGCAGAGGCATCGGCGACGATGGCGACATCGGGTGGGTACATGTCGTTGATCTTGTGAGGGTCGATATCGATTCGGATCAGCTTTCCTCCGAAGTCGAGACGATCAACGAAGCTGTCGGTCTCGGAGAGCTCGGTGCCGATGGCAAGGACGACGTCCGCCTCGGCGATGATCGCGCGGGCTTCAGGCCGAACTGTCGCCGCACCGAGACTCAGCGGGTGGCTGTCGGGCACGATGCCTTTCCCGGCTGTGGAGGTCACGACGACGGCGCCGAGTGCCTCGACGAGCGGGGTGAGTTCGGCGTCGGCCGCGCCGCCGCCGAGCATGACCAGCGGCCGTTGTGCGTGCTTCAGCAGCTCGGCTGCTCGGGCGACGTCGTGGGCGTTGGGTGATGGTCGGCTGAACGTGTTGGTGGCTTCCCAGTCGTCGGCGACCGGCGCTGCGAGCACGTCCAACGGCACCGATATGTGGACCGGTCGGGGTCGGTGCGAGCGGAAGATCGAGAACGCCTGCGCAAAGAATTCGGGGATGTCTTGGGGAGTCCGGGCCGATCGGCTGAGTGCTGTCAGTGGGCGGGTCACGGCGTGAAGATCTGTCACTTCGTGCAGGACGCCCCATCCCTTTCCGAGCGAGGCCGACTGTGCATCAGATGACAGCATCAGCATCGGGACCGAGTCCGCGTACGCCTGGCCGAGGGCTGTGGCTGCGTTGGTCACCCCGGGACCTGAAATGACAAGGGCGACGCCTGGGCGCCCGGAGGTGCGGGCGTATCCCTCTGCCATGAAGCCAGCGCCCATTTCGTTGCGCGCCTGGACGTGCTGGACAGGGCCGTGGGGCAGCATCCCCTGGTAGAAGTCGAGTGTGTGTACGCCTGGGATGCCGAACACGGTGTCGACGCCGTACTTGCCGAGAAGCCGAATGGCGGCTTCTCCAGCGGTGATGGACATGTCGAACTACTTCCTTTCGTTCGCTTGGTTCAGCAGAGCGGTTTTGACTGCGTCGGTGATGGCGGCCGTCGTTGCTGTGCCGCCGATGTCGGGCGTCCTGATCCCAGAGTCGAGTGTGCGTTCAACGGCTGACTCGATCGCGGTAGCGACGTCAGAGCGAGCGAATGCGTATTGGAACATCATCGCGACCGAGAGAATCGAGCCAATCGGGTTCGCGATACCCGTGCCCGCGATGTCAGGTGCGCTGCCGTGGGCCGGTTCGAAGATCGCCGGCCCGATGGCGACTTCGACTCGCCCGGGACCAGGGAGTGAAGCCGAGGGCAACATGCCGAGTGAACCGGCCAACGCTCCCGTCATGTCCGACACCAGGTCACCGAACAGGTTGTCGGTGACGATGACGTCGAACTCTTTGGGTTTCACGCAGAGTGCGTACAGCGCGTAGTCCATGTAGAGATGCTCGAGCTCGATGTCGGGGTACTCCTCACGGCCGATTCTTGCCACGGTGTCGCGCCAGAGTCGACCGGTTTCCATCACGTTGGCTTTGTCGAGCGACGCGACGCGCCCTCGCCGAGAGCCCGCTGCTTCGAACGCGCACCGTGCGATTCGTTCGACCTCGGGTGTCCGGTACTCGCTCATCTCGAAGGCGCGGACTTGTCCGTCCGCGAGAGTTTCGGTGCCGCGGGGTTCGCCGAAGTAGCTGCCTCCGGCGTTCTCACGCACGACGAGCACGTCGGCGCCGTCGATCACCGATGCGCGAAACGGCGTCACGGCATGGAGGCTCTTCCACGACCGGGCCGGGCGCAGCGCGTTGTAGACACCAAGCCCCACTCGCAGCTTGATCAGACCGTCCTGCTCGGTCACCGGCCCGGTGACCACGATCTCGTCCCACTCCGGGCCACCGACCGACCCCACCAGCACCGCGTCCGCGGCCTGGGCCTTCGCCAACACGTCATCGGTGCAGAACGAGTGGTGCACATCCCACGAGGCACCCCCCAGAAGATCAGTTTCGATCGCGATGTCCATCCCCGCGATCTCGGCGCAGAGCCGGAGGATCTCGACTCCCGCGGCGGCGACTTCGGGGCCGATGTGATCGCCGCCGAGGACGAGAATCCGAGCCGTTCGCGTGCCGTCCACTAGCCCGCCATACCTTGGCCGTAGACGGTCGCTGGTCCGGTCTCCCCGAGCTGTGATTTTAGGACCCGGATCGTCGAGTAGAAGTCGTCGAGGTCGACCGATCTGGTCAGCACGGAGCGCTTGGGAGACTGATCGGCCCCAAAACCGGTGCGGCCGTGGAGTACTCGTTGATTGTTGAACAGAAGTCCGTCGCCGGCGCCGAGCTTCAGCGTGATCGTGAGATCAGGGTCATAGGCCAACTCGAGAATGCGGCGCAGGGCTCGGTAGTACGGCTCGACGAGGGCTGCGTCGATGTCGAGTGGCGCGATCTGGCGTTCGTTGAGACGCACCCCAACAACCTCGCCGTCGCTGTCGAGTCGGATCACCGGCAGTCGCGAGGCATACCGGCGCCCGGAACGCCCCACGTTTTGTGTCCCTTCCACCCGATGACAGGTGATCGGTGTCTTCGCGAGGAGCTGGAACGCCTCCGGCGCGTCTTCTCGCAGCCGCCGGGCAACCTCGAAACCATCGACGAGGGTCGAGTCACCTCCGCCCTGAGCAGGCTGGAGGACTTGAAAGACGGTGATCCCGATCGCCGATAGCCGGTAGGGCTCGTCGACATGGGGATCAAGGGCCACGCTCGTGTCCCCAACGTTGTCCACTTCGTCCTTGGCCGAAAGCTCGAAGCTGCCATGGTTCGTCTGGCGCTGAGCACCGACGAGCGCCACCAAGCGTCCTCCGTCCTCTGCCGTGGTTGGAGCGTCGGCAATCCTGCAGATCCCGTAGTCACACACCGCCTCCAGCATCTCCAACCTCATTGCAGGGTTCGTCTCGACCTTGGCGAAGTCAGCGATCGGGACCGACCCGGTCAGCAACGAATCCCACACGGTGGGTCGATGTCTGCGGGCCTGACGTTCTGTCCCGGAGTAACAGTGGTTTCGCAGCCACTCAGCCTGGTACCGCGACCGGTGGCCATCGTGAGACCAGACCACCTCGATCTCGTCCGGACCGACCGTCACGTCTTCGGGCTTGACCATCTCCGGGATGTCGCGGACTCGGATCCCACGGACACCGTTCAGCGAGGAGCCACAGAACGAGCACTCGCACTGATGACGCAACCAGATCGCATGGAACCGACTCTCGTGCCCGTCGCCCCATCGAATCTCGAGTTCGGTGACACGGATCTGTGCGTCCTCGATCGTGATCGCCGTGCTCCGCTCCGACATGTCACGATCTCCTCCCGAAGGCCCGGCGCTGTGCGTCGACACGAGCCCAGGGGTGAACCTCCTCCGACGATAAAGGCACGACCCATTGTTGACAATCTCGAATTCGTCAAGCCATGGTTGAGCTCAGCTCATCTATGCCGACAAGGAGCCCGAGATGATTCCCGACGTCAAGGACCCAGCGTTCATGAGCGCACTCAGCTTCTTCGATTGCGCAGCGCGACACCTGAGCTTCTCACGCGCGGCAGCGGAACTGGGCGTCACTCCCTCAGCGGTGAGTCACCGAATCGCTGCGCTCGAACGTGCGCTCGAGCAACGGCTCTTCATACGCGAAACGAGATCCGTTCGACTCACGCCTGAGGGAGCCGAACTCGCTCAGGCCACCCAACCCATGCTCGATGAACTCGACGCCATCGCAAAGCGCATCACCGGACGAAACGTGCTCCGCGTGTCAGCCGGCCCATCGCTATCAGCACTCTGGCTCCTGCGACGCCTCAACCACTTCGAGGACTCGATAGGCAACCTTCGAATCGATCTCGTCCACGCCGTCGGCCCTGTCGATCCTCGCACCGTGGACGTCTCGATCCTATGGGCCAGAGCGACTCCGCCGCCAGCTAACGCAACCCTGCTTTTCGACACGCACTACGTCCCTGTGACGGCCCCACCGGCCGAAACAACCCCGTTCTGGGAGACCTCGGCACTGCCTCTGCATTTTCGAGATCGCAAACCTTGGCGCCATTGGCTCGGCGCCGCAGGCGCTCCTCTCAGCTACGCCGATAAAGGCGAGATATTTGATGACCCCAACCTCGTCATCGAAGCAGCTGCGCAAGGAAGAGGCATCGCCATCGGCATCCTCCCGCTCGCACAGCCGCTGATCGATAGTGGACGACTGACGATCGCCCACCACACCGTCGTCGACCCGAATATGCGCTTCTGGATTCTGACCACAGATCAGCGCAACGAACTCTCCTCATCATTCAAGGCATGGCTGATCGACCAAGCGGCCGTCTGAGCGACTCCGACAAGACACCGGAGCGTAGGCGCACATGTTCGAAACGTGGTGGAAGAAACGCCTACCAGGGGAGCAGCCGCAGAGCGACCAACTCGAGATCCAAGATATGGGTCGGCGCTACAAACCCCCACAGACACTTGCCCCTGCTTGACCAGGCGAAACGATGGATCCGTGGGGGGTTAAACTCGGGTGTCGGAGGGGGGACTTGAACAAACCTCCCCATCACGGCATCTGGCGTCGTCCTGCGGTAACCAGCGTCCCTGAGCGGCATCCAGCGACCCACAAATCCGCTCCCTACCGCTCGTTACCGCTCCAGGGTGCTAGATGCCATTAGCAAACCATTAGCAACGCGACACCCCTGCCAGCGCGGATATCGAACCCCGGTGGCCATGTTTCGAGCAGTGGCTTAGCGGAGACTCCACTCGAGATCGGGTGGGTCGACTCTGGCACACCGCGGGTGGCCGCTGCCGTCCCTGAGTTGGATCTTGCCGACAAGGGTCTCGCCTGCGGTTGCTTCTTTGAGCAGGTCGGCGTGGATTCGGTTGAGCATGAGCTTGGCTCGGCGATACATTTCGAACTCGCCGTCGTCGTCGACATTGCCCCACACGAGGTACAGGAATCGGTCGCCGCGTTTGCCGTGTACGGCGGGTCCGCGGAAGTCGATCTCACCGTCGTCAGTGGTAGCCGCTTCGATATCGACCTCCCACCGGGCCGAGGCCGAATCGCCGGGAGTGAGGCCGTGCGGATCCTTCCGAATTTGTATGCCTACGTGGACATCGTTGAGTGGCGATCCGTCTGGACGGCAGAACGTTCGACCGGGGAGATCTCGGCCCTCGATCACAACATGCATAGCCGCAATCCTCGCACCTTCATGGGCGTTCGGCTGCGAGACGTATGAGACCACGCTGAAGAGCGACGGTGACGGCGTGGGTTCGGTCGTCGACGCCGAGCTTTCGGTAGATGTGGACGAGGTGACTCTTCACGGTGGCCTTGCCGATGTGCAGTCCTGCGGCGATCTCTCGATTGCTGTGTCCCGCTGCCGCGAGTGCGAGAACGTCGAGCTCCCGTGGGGTGAGCGCGTCGGGTTGGGTTTTGCGCAGATCGCTCATCAGTCGGTTGGCCACTCGCGGCGCGAGAGCTGGCTCTCCCCGCGCTGTCGACCGGATGGCTTCGAATAACTGATCGGCGGGAGTGTCCTTCAGGAGGTAGCCGGCGGCACCTGCGTCGATGGCGTCAAAGATGTCGGCGTCGGTGTCGTAGGTGGTCAGCACCAGAACTGCGGTGCTGGTGTCGGTGCGGGCGAGCTCGACCAGCGCGCCCACACCGTCGATGACTGGCATCTGCAGGTCCATGAGCGCCACATCGGGTTCGAGGGCTCGGATGATGTCGATTGCTTCTCGGCCGTTCCCCGCCTCGCCGACCACCTCGATGTCGACCTGGGTCTCGAGCATGCGCCGGATCCCTTCCCGCACGACCGGGTGATCATCGACAATCACCAATCGCACGCGCTGGTCGCCGCCACTCATTGGGTTCTCTCCGCCTCGGGTACGCACTCGACGTTGTCGGCTCGTGCAGTCGGGATCGTGACAGTGATGTTCGTGCCGGTCGACGGATCTGAATCGATGTGGACGGATCCGGCGACGGTGGCAGCACGCTCACGCAATCCGAGCAGACCAAGTCCTCCGTTCGGGCTCGGCGCAGCCGGAGTGGTGTCGAAGCCGGTCCCGTCGTCGTTCATGTCCAGGATGACTTCTTCGTCGAGGAACGTGAGCGTGCAGACGACACGAGACGCGTCGGCGTGTTTCGTGATGTTGGTCAAGGCTTCCTGAGCCGAGCGGAACAGCACGACTTCGTGTTCGGGGAGCAGCGGATACGGATCTCCTTCGACTCCGAACTCCGCCTTCACACCGTTGTTCGGGAAGCTCGACTCGACCAACACCTCCAACGCTCCGGCCAAGGCGCCGCGCTCGAGAGGCCCGGGTCGCAGCGACCACACCACTCGGCGAGCTTCGGCCAGGTGCTGCCGGGCGGTCTGGCGGGCCTGGTCGATGCTGGCCCTGACGTCGACCGCGTCGGGATCGAGTTGGGCGTCGGCCGCCTCGAGCAGCATGAAGATGCTGGTGAAACCCTGCGCGAGCGAATCGTGAATGTCGCGAGCCAAACGCTCTCGTTCGGCCAAGACTCCGGCCTCGCGTTCACGGCTCGCCAGCTCAGCCCGAGTCGACTGCAATTCGGTGATCAGTTCTCGTTGCTGTTTGTTCTGCGTATGGATGCGACCGACCAGGCCATGCACGACGATGACCGCCAGGCCGGTGAGTGTCACTCCGGCCACCTCCGCCAAACTCAACCCTCCGTCAGCGGCCGAGATGACCAGCAGAATCGCCGAGAGAGCGACAACCGATGCAGCGGCGCGGGCCAGGAACGGGCACGCAGCAATCGCGTAGGCCCCGAGCACGGTGATCCCGAAGCCGGAGTGAAGCAGCAGCAGCGGCACCCAGAGCAGGACTGCGACCACCGTTGACCCGACAAAGCGGCCCCTAGTGAGGTCCCAGTACCGCCACCGATACGCCATCAACGCATGCCAACCCAGCAACCCCGCCGCCAGGGCAACCACCACAAATTTGCGGCCGCTGGACAAATCGCCGTCAGCCAAAGCCACGGCAGTGCCGGCAACGATCGAGAGCTGAACAACCAGATGGCCGAGGCGCGCCCAACCGGACTGTTCGACCTGTCCCGTCTCGACGTCGGCTTCGCTGCTCATGGCCTGTTCCTCACACCAAGCGTAGGTCGCTGGCCGGGCCGGTCGCCTCCACCGATCGGTTGATACGGCTGCACACCATCCGGTTGGTCGCACAACCCCCGGCAGGCGGATGTAGAGAACGTCCAGACACCTCAACATGAAGACATGGACACATCAAAGGAGAACCCTGTGACTTACACCGCAACAGCCCGGCCATCAAACATCGCCCCGATGGGCCGTCAGATCCGAATTTGGGGGAGCGCCGCCCGGCTCGCAGTAGGCGTGGCAATGCTGATCGCGGCCGCGCTGACAGGCGCCGACCAGACCGACGTACTCCTCGGGCTTATAGCGTTCCCCCTCATCGAGGTCGGACTTCTCACACTCCGCGGGTTCAAGGCGGCGCCCCTCCGCCTCTACGGCAACGCTGGCCATTGCCTCAACTGGGGAGTCGGCATCGCGGCCTTCAGCATCGCGACCCAGGCAGCGCTGCTGTTCTACGGAGCGTCGATTCTGCTCGCCTTCGCACGCGGCTACGCCGGATGTGAAATCTTCGCCATCAGCAACTGGCTCCGGCGGCGAGATGACCAGATCGTCTGCCCCCTCTTCTCCCCCATCGACCACGCAGAAGCACGCCGAGCCGGAGCGGACCCGGCGTGTTGAAGGCTCTAGCCGAGGGTCGGACGGTTACTTATACGGGGAAGACGTCGGCGAAGAGGCTGGAGAACACTCCGAGAGCGATGAACCAGACGCCGACGGTCAGCAAGATCCGTCCGCCCCAACGTTTGACGGTGGGTGCTCCTGCTTTGAGAGCGTCGACGGTGCGCTGCTGCGCGGCGCCGACGATCAGGGCGAGCCCAAACATCAAGAGGACGATCATCAGTGCGGCGACTCCGAACGCTATGAACGCCGCGCTGGCCCCGCCGACGAGGAGGGACTGCCCAGCCAGACCGGCCAGGATCGGACCCGTTCAACCAAACCCTGCCGCAAGGTAGGCGAACCCGAATAGGCCGAATCGCAGCAACTCGGGTTTTCCGTGCCCTCGGCTTTCTCGACGCTGACGCACCAAGAAGCCCTTCAACGCTGGCTCGAATCGCCGCAGAGGGACACTGATGCGGCCGAGCTGGACCAGCCCGACGAGGATCAGGAAAGTACCTACGGTGACGCGCAGAATCCGACCGGTGGTGCTGGTGAATGTGACGTCTTTGATGATGGCGTCGCCTCCCACGGCGATCGCTGTTCCGAGCAGCGCCAAGAACGCGACGACACCAAGCGACAACGCGGTCGCGAATGCGAGAGAGTTCCGGGTTGGCTGGCGCCGCTCACCGGTCTCTGCTCTCTCCGCCAGGGGGCGGCCGAGCATGCCGACCAGCAGCGGAAACGAGCACGGCGAGAAGAACGACGCGACACCTGCGGCTGAGGCGAGGACGATCAGACCGGCGCCGACGCCGGCTGATTGATCGAGGCTGGGGTAGATGACGAAGCCGAGGTAGCCGACAAGGCCAGAGACGAGAACCACAAAGGCCAGCGTCGCGTATCGGACGAACGATGGGCTGCTGCTTTCAGCACCCGGTGTATTTTTATTGCTCATCGCTATCCGACCCTCCCGGCAGTCGCCTACCCGACTGACGGTAGACCCTGAACCTGGCTTCAAGGTCAAGTGATATCCTCAGATTCATGCGAATCGGAGAAATGGCCGACGAGGTCGGCGTCACCACCGAAGCAATTCGCTACTACGAAAAGGTCGGCCTACTCGCCTCTCCGACTCGAACTACTTCGGGATACCGCGACTACGACCGCCCCGCACTCGAGCGGCTCAGGTTCATCCGAACCGCCCAAACCGTTGGGTTCACCCTCGGCGAGATCGGTGAGATCCTCGACCTACGCGACAACGGCCAGACCCCGTGCGACCACGTGCGCCAGCTCATCGCCAAACACGCCGCCGACCTCCAACAACGCATCAACGACCTCCAAGCGATGCAATCTGACTTACGGCACCTCGCCATCGTCGCTGCAGCCGAGCCACAGGCCACCGACGATGCCACGCACTGCCACATCCTCGAAACAGCGCGAACTCCAACGAGATAGATCAAAACCAGCGCCTTGACAGCCCCCATGCCGACCGACCGCGCTGATCTCCACTCCCGACCGTTAGGCGGGAGGCATGATCGCGGTTGGCTAGAGCATCGAGCCGAGGTCGGAGGTGACGGTGGGGTAGGCGGGGGTCATGGATTTGAGTTGTCGGGTGGTGAGGCCGAGTTTGATGGCGAGGGCACAGAAGTTGATGAGTTCGCCGTACTCGGGGCCGAGCATGTGCGCACCAACGATCGTGGCGGTCGCTCTGTCGACGAGGATCTTGACGGCTGCGGTGGTTTCGCCGATCCGGTAGTTGGAGTACCAGCCGCTCGTGTCGGTGTATCGGACGTCAAGGTCAATGCCGGCCGCGACAGCTTCAGATTCGAGCATGCCGACACGGGCCAGTTCAGGGATGGTGAACACCGCAGTTGGAACACCGGCATAGTCCGGAACGGTGGTCGCCGACTTCAACATGTTTGACGCTGCGACCTTGCCTTCGAACACCGCGATCGGGGTGAGTGGCATGCCCGGCGTGTCCGCAGAATCTCCCGCCGCGTACACCTTGGGGTTGGTGGTGCTCTGCAGATGCCCGGCAACGTTCACACCTCTCGGGCCGTATTCAACGTTGGCGGCTTCGAGCCCAAGCCGTGAGAGTTCTGAGATTCGTCCAGCGCCGTGCACAACAAGGTCGGTCTCGATGACGCTGCGGGCACCGTCTCGTTCGACGGTTACCCGGTAGGCGGGACCGTCGGTCTCGACCGAAACGATGCTGGTGTCGGTGTGAGTCTCGATGCCGGCTTGTGCGCTGCGATCGATGAGGAGCTCGACGAGGTCCGGGTCGAATCCCTTGAGTGGGCGTCCGCGATCGATGATTCTGGGTCGGGTCCCGGCTCGTGCCGCGATGTGTGCGAATTCGAAGGAGATGAAACCTCCTCCGACGAAAAGGATCCTTTCGGGAAGCTCGGCGAGATCGAGAAATGCGGTGCTGTCGATGAGATGGTCGGCGCCGGGGAAGTCGAGTGGTCGGGGGCGGGCTCCGGTCGCGATGAGGAAGTGGTCCGCGGTGTAGCCAACGCCGTCGATGTCGAGGCTGTTCGTCCCGGTGAAGCGGGCGGTGCCGTGCAGGGTGTCGACCCCGTTGCCAGTGAGGCCGCGTTCCATGTTCGCGGGGACAGGCTCAGTGAATCCGAGTTTGTGTTTCATGAGATCGGCCCAGTTGATCTGCAAACCTTCAGCGTCGATCCCCTTGCCGCTCATGAGGCGAGCACTATCGATGATCTCCGCGCCGCGCCGCAGGATCTTCTTCGGGTCACAACCCCGCAGCGCACATGTGCCGCCATAAGAAAGTTCATCGACGATCGCCACGCGCCAGCCCGACGAGGCGCACTTGTTCGCAGCCGCGTTGCCGGCCATGCCGGCGCCAACGACAATCAGGTCATAGTCGGCGTTGTCATTACTCATTGTGGGTTCCTCTGAATTCGCGGTTCGTTGTGGCAGTTGGGTGTGGTGGTCAGGCTGGGGTCGGCTGGGCGAAGCTCTTGAGTGTCCGATGCACGTCAGCGAGGCAGCACTTGCCGCTCGGATTCAGGTGCTCACACGCACACAGACTGTCGGCGACCGCAACCTTGATCTCGGCTTTGATAACGCTGACCCCCTCATGCTCGGCGAGGTCCTCACCGAGTGCGTCGGCGGTGTGCGCGAAACAGAAACACACCGGCGTCGGTTTGTCGGTGGCCTTGAAACCGACTTGGGTGATGACCGAGTCGGCGTCGACGGTGTCTGCGCCCAGGTGGTAGATGACCTGGCACTGCGTGTTGGCGCAATGCTGCCAATCACCATCGACCGCCTCGGCCAGGTGGGGGCGAACCGGTGCGGCGCCCACGATCGGGCCGACGTGACCACACTTCGGGCATGGCTGGGCATCGGCGTCGGCTGTGCTGCAACAACTACCCATCTGGATTCCTCTTCGTTTCGGTTCGGTTGGGCGGGCGACAAGACGGTGTCGTGCGGGGCCGGGGACGAAGTGTCGTCGAGTCTCGGTGCGGGGCAGGAGTCCCCGGTTCGGCGCCACCGGGCAAGCCCGACCACAGCGACAGCGCCGACGAGGGCGACGATGAGCCAGCTGCTGAACCCGACCCCTGCGATCGCGCCCAAGACCCCGGCCGAGGCAAGCAGCGGAAGGCCACAGCAGATGCCCAGAACACTCGCACCGGCTGCAAGCGGGGCAATCGTCGACCGTGGTTTCTCACTCATGAACCCGACCTTAAGCCTTCTCCTACGGGAGAAGGTCAAGGGGTAGAATCAAAAGATGTTGATCGGTCAACTCGCTGACGCCCTTGGCATCCCCACCAGAACCGTCAGGTTCTACGAGCGCAAAGGGCTCCTGCCCGAGCCTGAACGCGCCGAGAACGGCTACCGCGTCTACGACGACGCCACGCTTGGCCGGCTCCGATTCATACGCACCGCACAAGCCGCCGGACTCACCCTGGCCGAGATCGCGAGCGTCATCGGAGTCCGCGACGACGGCACCGCCCCATGCAGCCATGTCGACTCACTCCTCGAAACCAAACTCGCTGAAGTCCGAGAACGGCGCCGCCAACTCACCACCCTCGAAGCCGAACTCTCCGCACTCCTCGAACACAGCCGACAACTCGACCCAGCAGACTGCACCGCCGGCGAGATCTGCCACATCTTCACGCCAAGCGAGATTGCGCAGTCGTGAAACTCCCGGGAACGTCAAATCGGGCTCCATCGGGTCAGCGAAGCGACTGGCACTTCGGAGGCTTGGGCCGCGGCCACGAGCCGTTGGATTGTCGTGCGAGTACCCGGCCGGGCCCGGCGGGGTCCTGAGAGCAAATCAACGACGAGCGCCATATCGACTCGGATGACGCCCTCGCCCGCAGGCGGGAGCGGTTGTCCGGCGACCTTGGAGTTGACGACGAACTGTTCGGGAGCGACGCCAAGCCAGCCGATCAAGGCCAGGACACCATCAGCTTCTGCGTCGGACGCGGTTGCGAAACGTCGAATGGTCGATGTCGCCACCCCAACCTGTTCCGAGATCGCTGCCCATGTGAGGTGACGGTCTGCTCGCGTTTCGTCGATGCAGCGACTGAGCTCGCTCAAATCGAACTGTCCGTTCTCCGCGCTCACGCTCCGAATCGTAGAACGAGCCAGCCTCGACGAATGCGAAGCAACCGAATCCGGACGATCGGAACCTTTGGGTCGCGCCAAGGCGGCCCCATTTCACTGCGTAGCCGCCGTTTCAGGAATGCGGCGACGGCAGCGCTGCGCAAGTAGCACACGGGTTCGGTGTCGGCCGGCGAGGTTCACGCACTCCGCCCAAATCCCCGCCGTCTGGTTCAGGCGGAAGCAGGAGCGCAGTCCGACCTCGGGTCATTCGGCCAATCGCGTTGGTGCCCTGACCGAGCAGCACCTGGCCACCCAAGGCTTCGATTCGGGCTTCGAGACAGCACAACGCAACGTCGTGCTTCAGGTGATGTCGCCGCGGTCGACGCAGCCCGCCCATGTGCACCACCACTCGATCCCCGAGAAGAACGCGATTGACCGCCCAGTCGAGGTCTCGTTCCGTCCGCACTTCGCACAGATGCACATCTTCACGCTAGGCCAGCAGGCACGACCAAGCCGGTCGGGCAGCACGCGAACCCGTGCTCTAGGATTGGGTGAGCGCCGGCAGGGTGCTTCCGGTCCGCGGAAAGGGCAAAGCCCACCTGCAGAACACCAGATCACGTGCCATGGAACGTTGTTCCTCTTTCGGGCCCGATCATGCGGACACCGGGCAAACACGAAAGGGGCCCATCCGTGCCAACCACCTCACTGCCCGAAAATCCGTCGCTCGAACACCTCAAAGGCCAAGCCAAACTCGTCCGTGACCTGATCCGGGCGGCAGACTCCGGCGGACTGTCAATGGTGGACGAGTTCCATCCTCGTCTCGACGCCGCAGATATCGACGATGACCGCCGAGCTGGCTTCAAGACTGCGGACGCTCAACTGATCGTTGCCCGCATGTACCGGTTCCCGAATTGGAACCGGCTGCGGGAACACGTCGCGGTCGTAACCGAGCACAGTTTCACCCCACACGCCGAACGACCTTCCGGCCCGGACCAGCCTGCGTCGTTCGTCAAAGATGCATGCCACGACTACGCAGAAGACGGACCCAGTCCAGCAGACCGGATCGCCGCAGCTCACCGAATGCTCGACGCCGACCCGGACGTCGCCACCGGTTCGATCGAGGCGCTGGCCACCGTCGGAGACCACCAGGCCCTCGCCACCGAACTCGACATCCATTCCGACGTCGTCAACGAGCCATGCGGACCAAACGATTGGCCGCCGCTGCTGTATGCGGTCTACTCCCGAATCTCTACCGACAACGCCGACTGGTCAGCGATCGAAACCGTCAAGGTGCTGCTAGGTCATGGCGCTGACCCCAACGCCGGGTTCCTCTGGCGTGGCCTCACCCCGCCATTCACCGCCCTCACCGGAGCATTCGGAGGGGGCGAAAGCCACCAGGCATGGCACACCGAACGACTCGCGATCGCACGACTGCTCCTCGACGCCGGAGCCGATCCCAACGACGGTCAACTCCTCTACAACAACGGCATCGGCGGCCAGAACCACGACAACCCCGAATACCTCCAGCTCCTCGTCGAATACGGACTCGGCAAGCAACAGAACGGCCCCTGGTACCAGCGCCTCGGCGACCAACTCCGCGACCCCGCCGAACTCCTCTACGACGAACTCGAAGCCGCCGCCAAACGTAACCGCCCAACCATCCTCAGCTACCTCGCCAACCTCGGCCTCGACCTCAACCGACCCGTCGGACGGTCCCAGTCCACGCCAGCCAGGATCGCCGCCTCCGAAGGTCACGACGACATCCTTGCCATCCTCGCCGAGCACGGGATCGACACCGACCTCACCCCAACCGAGACAGCGCTCCAACACACACGAACGAATCAAACCAACGAGCTACGGCAGCTTCTCGAGAACCAACCCGGCCTACTCCCCCAGCTCCACTACGACCATCCAGGGCTCTGCAAGAACGTCACCGCACAACAGCCGGAGATGCTCGAACTGTTGATCGAACTCGGCTTCGACATCAACAATCGGACCGCAACCAAGACCGCGCTCCATCACGCCGCCGAAGCCAACGACACCCTACGAGCGCGTCTCCTCATCGAGCACGGAGCCGACCCCAACCTCGTCGACACCCACATCGGCGCCACACCATGGGGATGGGCCAACCACTTCGGCAACTCCGAAACCGCCACCTACCTCCACCCACTCACCCACCACGGCGACCCGCTACCCGAGATCACGATCCGGCTTGCAGAAACGGTCGTCACACTCGCAACCCCAGACCTGATCGAGCACCACCTCGACCGCATCCACCAAACCGCCATCACACCCGTGCTCGTGCGCCTCGAAGCCAACCGCGCAAGCCTCAGCATCGGGCTCGGTCGTAACGATCTTTCAGTCGCGCTCTATCTCGACACTGACAACAAACCATGGCACGCCACCGGCGACGCCCGCCTCGATGTCGACGGCACGATCAGCTTCACCAGCCCCGACCGCCAACACGACTACGAGTTCAACCCTGAAGCCGTCATCAGCCTCGAATCGGCCCGAGCGACAGCACGAGCATTCGTACTCCAGCCCGCAACACAGCCAACAACCGTCACCTGGATGCCAGAAGACAACCCGGAACGAAACGACCGTGGCTGAGTTCGAACGAATCAAGCACGTGTTCGAGTGTTGAGAGGAGGCACCTGAACTCACCTTCCCCAACGCGCATCTGGCGTCGTCTACCTCGACGCCCACAAGTGGGCCGAACAACGAGACGTACCCACTCTCCTCATCCGAACCAGCTCGTCGGTCGGACTCACCAAAGAGCACGTCGCCCAGCTGCAAACCTTCGCCGAGCATTGCCGCTCAGCCCACCGAAACCCTTGATTTTAGAGGGTTCTCGGCCCCTGCTGGCCAGTCGCCATTTGCAGAAGCATTAGCAAACGACACCCCTACCCCCCGAGAACCCACTGTTTCCGGGGAATTCGGGTCCCGGAGAAAAGGAGGGTGAAATGCAGTCACCCGTCCGACACCCCGAAATTCTTCACGGCTTCTAGAGCCCTGGAGCGGTAAACAGCGCCCTCTGGCGGTATCTAGCGTCGTCCAGCGACCCAAACGTGTCGGAGGGGCGACACATACCCCAAGTACATACATCCCCTGGACCGGCTCGTACGCCGCCGCATGACGCGAAATACCTGGTCAGAGGCCCACGACCGAGTCTCCGGTACCCACAGGCACGACACAGTTTCCGAGCCCGACAAGGCTGGGAGTCGCCGAGAATTAACCGGGCACGTGACCCCGAACCGCCCAGGCGCTCGCCGTGAACGATCGCGGACCATCGGCCATTCCGCTCAGAAACGCCCGCCGAACGGCCTCGCTGAGCGTGGCGCGAACCGCATCGTCGAGCGTGGAAACGAACGCGGCGTACGGCCCGTCACCGCCGACATATGGCGCCCAGTAGTCATCGAAGGACTCAAAGTCCATCCGAATGGTCACCGTTGACTCGCCCACACCAACAAACCCTGCTTCTCGCCAGACGCGTGCCAGCTGTCCGGGTTGCGTCAGCGGCCGAGCAAAGATGCGGTGGCGGAACACCTCTCCCCCTGGCGCGACCGCGGCCGCCGTGTCGCAGAACAGGCGGTTCACCATGACACCGCCGCCGGCATCCCAGACCGTCGCCGCCACAACTCCTCCCGGGCGGGTCACCCGTCGCAACTCACTGATCGCCACGGCGGGCTCGGGAACGAAGTGCAGAACCAACTGCGAAAGGCTCCGATCAAAGACGCCATCAGGGAACGGCAACGCAGCGCCGTCCCCAACAAGGAACCGGTGATGGCCAACGTTGTTTCTGGCAGCGAATTCAACGTAGGCCTGAGAGAAGTCGAGGCCGAACACTGATCCGTCTCGGTCCCGCCGGGCAATCTCGGCCGTCAAGCTTCCGGTTCCGCAACCCATGTCCAGAACACGTTCGCCGCTGCCAACGCCGGCAAAATCGATGAACGGCGACGCTAGCCGCTGACTCCAACGGCCCATCTGGAGTTCGTAGCCCGCGCCGTCGCGAGCGACGAAGTTGGATCCGTTCACGAGTAATTGTCACGCTCGGCGAACACCAGGTGCGTCAGCGACGGATTCACCGGTCGCGATCCCAATCGATGTTCTTCTTCGACGTATCGAAATGAGGGGCAAACACCGACAGAGCCGCGAAACTCTGACCCTCCTCGAGCTCGGGACCATGGATCGTCGCCCGCGGAATGAACACCAGATCACCCGGTTTCACCTGCTCGACCTCATTACCAACCCGGAACGCGACATCGCCCTCCACGATCACCAACAGCTCGTCATGCTCGGCCTGCGTGTGCAACGAATTCTCGCTGCCAGAAACCACCGCTACATTCGCCGTCAAATGCGTGCCATCGACAACAAAGGTCCGCTTGATCGGATCATCACGCGTCGACGGATCCGCCTCCAACGACTCAACAATCTTCGCCAAGTTCTGAAACGCTGACATGATCACACCTCCGGGCCACTCCTAGCATCCACCAATCCTGTCCCACTCAGCCCAGACTGTCGACCACAACCCCATCAACCGATCCCCTCGCAGCGAACAGGGCCGGGACAAATGAAGTTGGTCTCAATGCTCGATCTGGACGGTGCCGACAAGTGCAGGGACGGGAAAGGCCACAGAACCGTCGGGCGCGATGAACGACGCTTCTCCACGCTGCTGATCTCAGCGGTACCGGCCGTCCGCGACTTCGGAGTCCTGCTCGCCATCGGGGTCGTTGTGCTATCCCTGGCGGGGCTGTTCATCCTCAACGCAACCCTGTACCGGTTCGCTCGACACCAACCCAAGGAACTGGCGGAACCCAACCCCGGACCGGCGCTGGGCCAACGACGGCTTCGATTCGACCACATCATGCCAACTATCGTCCGCAGCGCTCGCCGCCACCCGATATGGATCGTTGTTCCCGCAGTCCTGCTCGCCGCCGGCGGATTCGTTGCCGATACAAGCCTCAATGTACAGACCGACATCGAAGAGCTGATCCCGGCCGACACGCCCGGCGTTATCCCCCTCCAAGATGCCCGCCGCGTAGTCGGCGCCACAGTCGAGCTGCCTTTCCTTGTCGCCGCCGCCGACGTCACCCAACCCGAAATCACCCAGTGGATAGCAGAATTTCAGCATGAGGCCCTTGCTGGTCACCCCGAGCTTCTGGGGGTCGACAGCGTCGCGACCGTCCTCGAGCTGGAGCCCGGCGACCCCGCGCCTACGTCCCAGACCGTCGCCAACACGTTGCGACAGATGCCAGCCGACATCCGCAGCGGTCTCATCACCAACGACCAGCAATCCGCGGCGATCGTCTTCGCGGTCGACGACATAACCGTCGCCGAACTCAACGATCTCATCGACGACCTCGTAGCCGAAGCCGAACCACCCGCACAGGTAACTGTCACCCCAGGAGGAACCTGGACACTCACAGCCCGGTCAGTCAGCGCCACAACCGAACACCGAGGACTGATCCTGGCAGCCGGCATCGGCGCCGTCTTCATCGGGCTCCTCGCCATCTACCGCAACTGGCGGCGTACCCTCACCGCTGTAGCACCGATCGTCCTCGTCATCGGATGGTCCTCGGCACTCATGTGGCTCCTTGACTTCGAACTCAACCCACTCACCGCTGTGCTCGGTGTTCTCATCATCGGAATCGGTACCGAGTACACCGTGCTTCTTCTCGAGCGTTACTGGGAAGAACGCGGCCGCGGCGCCGACCCCGACGCAGCCATCGTCGAAGCCGCAGCAAGAATCGGACGCGCCATCACCGTCTCAGGAGCGACCACAGCCGCCGGATTCGGAGCACTAATCGCTTCCTCATTCCCAGCACTCCGCGACTTCGGAATCCTCACAGTCGCCAACGTCATCGCCGCCCTCATCGCCACACTCATCATCGTCCCCGCCCTCCTCCACTGGCTAGATCCGCCCACCCGGTCCAAACCCGACCCCCGCCGAACCATGGCGCCGGCAGAGCCCGAGACCGCGACCTTCGGGTTATGAGCCCTTTGAGACTATTCTCGGCCCACCCCGGTCGACCTGCGAGTTCAGCCGTTTCCCCAGCGTAGAGGCACTTTCTCGTACCGTCAGTCCTCGCAGCTGTTGTGCCCAACTAGGCACCCACGGATCACCCAACTACGCCATACGTCATCGGAAGCCCTGCTCGACAACTTCACCGCACCGAACACAGTGCTCAGAGCCGTCGTGGAACAGGACGCGGTCACGTAGCAGATGGGGGCACCAGATACGAGATCGGCGACGGTTGGTGTGGGTAGGTGACGGAGCGATTCCAGTGGGTGGAGGAGCTGCGGCGTCGGTGTCCTGCCTGTCTTCCAGCGTCCTGTGGCCGAGATCAAGATCGGCGTCTGAGTCGGAGTCGGAGCGAGAGTGCGTGAGCGGGGCGAGCGGTTCGGCCAAGGTTTCCTCCTGTCCGCGTTCGTCCGGCGACTGGAGGCCTCCGGTTGGATGACGGCCGAGCCAACTCCTTGACTCGCCGGCCCACGCTCGCTGGGCTGAAGGGGGGCTGCGCTGCGCTGCCCAGCGTTTCACGGCCCGTCTTGTCACCCGCCTGATTGTTCGCATGGTCCGTCGGCTCGATGGGCCCTCGAGGTGCACCCATAGTTCCACGGATTCATCGCGACATCTGTGGGTGAGCGGACGTAGCAACACCTGGGCCCGGATGACTGCGCCGTCGATGTCAGCGGTTACCGTCTCACAGCCGGCGCTGGGCCATGTCCGGGACAGGATCGTCAGATTCAATGCCCGAGCGCGACCCAGCGCGGCGATCTGAACGTCCCCCGTCGTTGTGCTGGAAAGCGTTGGGCACCAGGTCGCCAAACCATCGGCGGTGCGGAACTCAGCTGACACCACGCGCCAGTCTCCAATGCGGACGGCACTTTCATCCCAGCTGCGGATATGGCCACGCGGCGGGCGGCGCGAGCGTTGGGATGAATCGAGCAACCACTTTGCGTTGGCCTCGGCGCGCTCCGCGTCGCCACAGCTCACTGCCTGTGCAAACGCGCGCACGGTACGGCGGCGAAACCGCCAGCGCAATTGGCCGTGCAACCGCGGCCAGCCGCCTGCCGTCACGTGACGGATCGCGACCGCAATCAACACGACGGCCGTGAGCGCCCCTAGCAAGAGAGCACCCACGAATATGGCTTCTTCGAGCGCGGGTCCGAAACGGAGTCGCGGCCACGGCTGGGAGGACATGTCAGCTCACAGATCTCCGCTCTTTTGGTCGGACGGTGCGGCGGGCGCTCGGCGACTGAGCCGTAGCCGGGGAGGTGGCCGGTTCGGCGCTCTCGCCATCGGTGTCATTTCGTGTTGGCATTGAGGAACCCGTCGACGATGCTGGTGACGAACTCGCTGTCGGGGGTAGTTGTTGCGAACAGGAAGCGGTGAACGATAGGTCCAACAAGCATGTCGATCGCGTCATCGATATCGAGTTGACGAGAGATGGAGGCGTCGGTCCGGGCTCTGGCCAGGATCGCTCGCAGAACGCTGGTTCCTTCGATGTGAACGGTTTCGTTGAGCTGCGCCCACTCGGGATCGGTTCTTGCCATGTGGATCATGGCGGCCACCATGTGCCCTAGCCCGGTCGTGGTGATTGCCTTGACGAACGCGCCTAGCTCCGAGAGGAGGTCGTCTCGCATGATTCCCGATGGCGTAATGTGGGTGAGGCGGGTCTGTTCGGAGATGGCCTCTCGGAGGAGATCGAGTCGGTTGGGCCATTGGCGATACAGCGTCGAGCGGGCATAGCCACTGTGTTCGGCAACGGTCCCAACTGTGACATGCTCCCAGCCACGGGCGACTAAGAGTTCTCGGGCCGAGGCCAGTACTGCCTCGCGGGTGCGTACTACACGGGGGTCTTGCGCACAGTCGATCTGTTCCATGTGAGCCACGCTAGCCAGAGCCGCTGACAACTTGAAGTCTAGACAACTGGGTGTGGTATACACAACACTTTGTCGTATAGTCCTATCTCGCACGTCGTCTTGGCTCACACGTTGCCGGGCGGGATTGAACCAGAGGAGAAACCATTGCCGAATCGAACCGAAGGGGCTGCCATCCACGGAACACCTCGGCTCACGACGTTCGTGGTGGGTGTTGACGCCTCACCGGAGTCGCTGTACTCGCTCGATCTCGCAGCCGCGCTGGGAGGTCCCCAGGACACCAGGCTCGTGGTCGTCCATGTGAGAACCCATCCCAGCTCGCTGGGGTTCACACCGATGGCAGCGGCTGAGTATGACCAGTCGGTCCGCGAGGTCGATGACTTTGTGAAGGCAGAGGTATCCAAACGGCTCGGTGAGTATTCGGGTGAGTCGAGTGTGGTGACACGCGACGGCCATGTCGGTCACGAGCTGCTTGGAGTGGCCGATGATGTTGACGCTGATCTGGTGATCCTCGGTCACCGCAGCCATGGCCCGATCCGCGACGCGATCTTGGGATCGGTGGCGGCCAACACGGTGCATCACAGTCGCCGATCTGTTCTGGTCGCCATCCCACCCCGCGTCGAAGCCTGAACCCCGCACCCCACGAACAATAAGGATCGTTGTGACAGACCCCCGCGCCCCTGAACCTGAGGCCCCTCCGGCGGGCGAAGACGACCTGCAGCTCCCGACCGGTGTGGTTGATGATCCCCGCCGACGTATGTTGATCCTGGCCGCGATGTGCTCGGCTTTGGTCGCCGTTATCGCGTCGGTCTCGGGGCTGAACGTCGCGTTGCAAGCTCTCGCCGCGGACCTCGAGGCCACACAGAATCAACTGCTGTGGATCGTCAACGGCTACACACTCACTCTTGCCGCGCTGTTGATGCCTATCGGCGCGATAGGTGATCGGTGGGGCCGCAAGATCGTGCTCGTCGCCGGACTCACCGTGTTCATGGCCGCGAACGCCGCGTCGGCATTCGTCAACAGCCCAGAGGCTCTGATCGCGTTGCGGGTGCTGGCCGGAGCCGGCGCGGCGATGATCATGCCGGTCACATTGTCGGTCATCACAACCAGCTTTCCGGCGTCTGAGCGAGCGCGCGCCATCGGCATCTGGGCCGGGTTCGCCGGCACTGGCGGCATCCTCGGCCTTTTCGCATCAGCCGCGATCATCGACAACACCACCTGGCCCTGGATCTTCACCGTTCCCCTCGCGCTGGCCGGCGCATCGTTCGCGCTCACGTTGGCGTATGTACCCCGCTCACGTGAAGCCGCGGCCGGACGTTTCGACATACTCGGATCAGTGACCTCCGCCCTCGCGATCGGCGGGCTCGTGCTCGGTATCCAGGAAGGACCCGAGCGAGGCTGGACCGACCCGCTCACCATGAGCGGTCTCATCGTCGGCGTCGTCGCGCTGGTCCTTTTCGTGGTGATCGAACTCAAACAGGATCACCCCCTGCTCGACGTCCGGGTGTTTCGCGTCAGGGCCCTTACCACCGGCTCGGTCAACCTCTTCGTCGTATTCGCGCTCATGTTCACGCTCTTCTTGGTGCTGATCCAGTTCTTCCAAGCCGCGCTCGGCTACTCAGCTCTTCGCTCCGCCGCTGCGCTGTTGCCGATGGCAGCGATCATGATGCCACTGTCGGCCACCGCGCCAACGATCGCTGATCGGCTCGGGTACAACCGGGTCCTCATCCTCGGCATGACTCTGCTCAGCGCCGGGATCGCACTCATCGCCATTCTTGCCGACCTCGACACCGGTTACCTGTCGGTCCTGCCAGGGATCATGGTTCTCGGTAGCGGTGTCGGCCTCTCGATGAGCCCGTCCACTACCGCGATCACCAGCGCTCTTCCCGACGAAAAGCAGGGCGTCGCGTCCGCGCTCAACGACACCGTACGAGAACTCGGCGGCGCGGTCGGAATCGCGTTGCTCGGCTCAATCCTCAACGCCCAGTACCGAACCAGCGTTTCCGACACCACCACCTCGCTACCCCCCGAAGTCGCTGAACGCGTCGAACAAGGCATCGGTGGAGCGCTCGCCACCGCCGCCCAACTCGGCCCCGACGGTCAAGCCCTACTTGACAGCGCCCGCCTGGCGTTCCTCGATGGCCTCGAATCGGCCCTGCTTGTCGGCGCGGTGGTAGCAGCCAGCGCCGCCGTTTTCACCGCGTTCCAAGCCCGGTCAGCCCGAACAACCCAACAGTGAGGCAGCTCCGCTTCGAAACCCAAAGGCACCGGACTCAGCGCCAACAATCGAAGTTCGATCGAGTCCGTCGCGCGCTAGGGATTCCTAGTCGAAATCTGTGAGCCAGCGGGCCATGTCGTCAAGCATCGCGGGGCTGAGACCGTGGCCGCCGTCGTGTTCGCTCAACGTCACGTCGGCTCCGGCGGCTTGGAGGCGCTGGGCCTGGGTTCGGTTGCGTTCGAGAGGCACGTTGGGGTCGTCGCGGCCAGCAAGAACGAGTGCGCGGTTGTCGCGGGCAGCCGACAGGTCGAGTGGGGTGTCGTCGACGTCCACGATCGTGCCGCAGCACCAGAACCCGGCCGGTCGCGATGCTTCAGGTGTTGAGTAGGCCAACCACGCAGCAATCCCTGCGCCTTGGGAGAAGCCGCCCACCACGACGCTGTCGCGTTCAAGGCCGAGACGAGCGCAGGCCGCGTTGACCAACCCGTCGAGAGCGTCGAGGGTCTCCCCGAACCCTTTGGGATCGGCCCGCCACGCGCCGTCGAAGTCATACCAGCTGGCACCGCCGCCGGGCACCTCGATCGGTCCGCGAGGGCACAGCACGAAGTACCGGCCGTCAGGATCGACCTGCGAACCGATCGCGGCGATGTCATGTTGGGTTGCGCCGTATCCGTGCAACAACACCAGCAGGCGTTCGCAGCTACCCCGTCCGTCGAGACGAAACGCCAGGTCCGCCGTCACGCCTCGCTACTCGCCGAGGCGCGCTCGCCGAACGCGTAAGCCGATATTTGGGCGCCCATGACTTCGTCGGTGAAAACTCTGGCGCCGACGTCGTTGCTTGCGGCGCCGGCAACGACCATCAACGGCAACAAATGTTCTTCGCGGGGGTGCGAAGCGCGAGCCGCGGGTCCGTCGCCCCACTGGTTGAGCCCCTGGCGTCGTCGCCGCGGGTCGCCGGTGCAGATGCCGGTGAGCCATTCGTCAAACACCTCAGAATCGCGTCTGGATTGTTCGGTTCCGAAACCGGCCATGTTGTGATAGCTCATCCCGCTGCCAACGATGAGCACTCCCTGGTCGCGTAGCGGTGCGATTGCTTCACCCAGCTGGAGGTGGAACTCCGGGTCGAGATCGGAGCGCAGCGACATTTGCACGATCGGAATGTCGGCTCGTGGGTACATCAACAGGAACGGGACGAACACGCCGTGATCGAACCCTCGTTTGGGGTCGAAACGGTGTGCTATCCCCGAGTCGCTGAGTAGCCCGGCGACCTGGTCGGCTAGTTCGGGCGACCCGGGGGCCGGGTAGGTGAGCTCGTAAGTGTGGGGCGGGAACCCGCCGTAGTCGAACAGCATCGGTGGGGCCGGCGACGACATGATCTCGACCATGTCGCCTTCGTGGTGCCCAGAGATCGCCAGTATCGCATCGGGGCGGCTACCGACGATGGTGTCGAACGATCGTAGAAAGTCCGCCATCTTGTCCCACGTGTCGGCGGGTCCCATGGTCCAGTCCATGAAGAAGCACGGCCCGCCGCCGTGGGGTATGAACACCGTGGGCAGACGACCGCCAGCAGAAGATCTCATTTGTTTACCTCAGAATCCGGGGAACACATTACGGAGGTGTTCCAGCGTTATCGGCCCGGCCAGCTCGATCGATGTTGGGGTGCGGTCAGCGCTGAGCCGACCATAGATCAGCCGCACGAACGCGGGCGTCGTGGTCGTCAGCGTCGCGTCGGTGGTATCGCCGTCTGGCCGGTTGGCCATGCTGACCGGGTCGCCGAGACTCAGGGTAAGTTCTTGTCCGGTGTCGTCGAGACGAACTGCGAGCGTCGATACGGCCGACTCGATGGGTGCTGCCAGTCTGGCGACGAGTGCCATTACGACCGTTTCGAGGATTGTCACCGCCGCCGGAAGTGCCAGTTCGGCGTTGGGGCGGCGGGCGGTTTCGATGTCCCAGGTGTGCACGGCGTGTTCCGACAGCCGAAACGCGGCGAAGGTCGTGACCGGAACCGGTCCGGTGAAGAACGGGACCCGCATATCGGCCAGCTGGGACTGCGACAGTTGGTTGAAGGCATCGAGCAGCGACCGATCCGCGGCCAGTGCCCGCCGCACCGCATCCTGGCCGTTCAGCGTGTCATAGGTCGCCCAGACCGCTTGCATGGCATCGCCTGTGACCGGCTCGACGGCCTCCCCGAGGCCGAGCTCCAGTGCCGCTTGGGCGATCTCGGCTCCGGCACCGATATGGGCTGCTACTTGTGCGATCGTCCAATCTGCGCATGCGGAACGAGCTCTCAGGGTCGCGTCGTCAGCGACATCGAGAAGCGTGCTGAGGTTCACGTGGGACTCGGCCAGTTGGGCGATGACCTCGGTGACCGAAACGTGGAGCGACATTACCGATCTCCGAGCTGGGTAGGCGTTCGGGCCGGCTGAGCGACGCTAGTCAAGGGTCACCAACACCGCGGTGTCGCTTACACGGCCCGGCCTGCCAAATGCCTTGGAGACCTTGGCGATGATGCCGATCATTGTCCGTTGCCACCCATACTCTGCTTTGATGGCCTGGTTCACCCGGCCGTAATCGCCGGCCGAGACGACCGCAGTGCCCGTGACCGGTTCTGAGCCGGCTCTGAGCTTGCCGCGGCCGTCACAGGCCTGCAACGTCACCTTGGCGGTGTTGGCGAGGCGTTTCGCCTTCCATGATGTCGACGGGGTCACGAACCCGACACTGCCATCACAGAGGTCGGCGATCCACACCGGCGTGGCCTTGGCCACACCTGCCCCGGTGTAGGTCGTGAACGCCACATACTTCTCATCAGCGATACTCAACAAACAATCCCTTCTTGTCGTGCGCGACGGCTCTCAGATACTGGCGATACGCAGCACCAGAGCAGCGACAGCCATGGCGGCGAGGACGATCGGCGCCGCGATCTGGTTGTCGTTGGCGCGGACGTGGGCGATGACGGCTCCCACGAAGTAACAGGCCAGCCCGACCGCGGCCGCGATGCCGATGGGCGCGACTGCCAGGCCGATCAGCAGACCGAGCCCGCCTGCGAGTTCGGCCCCGGCGAGGCGCGGAATCCACGACTCGGGCACCCCCAAACCCATGAGCATCTCGATCACCTTCGGCTGTCTGGACAACTTCCCGCCAGCCGAACCAATCACGGCAAGCGCGAGCAGAACCGAAACAACAACAGTCGCTATGAACACAATCCCTCCTTCTCCTCTTCGGTCGAGTGGCGGCTCAGGCGTCCAGGACTGCTTCGACCTCGATGACGAGTTGCACCCGTTCACCGACCATCACCCCGCCGCCCTCCAGCGGCATGTTGAACGCGATGCCGAAATCGTTGCGGTTGATCTCGCCTCTCGCCGAGAGACCGATCCGGGTGCCGCCCCACGGATCCCCACCGACGCCGTTGTACTCGACATTCAGCGTTACCGGCCGGGTCACGTCCTTGATCGTCAAGTCGCCCTCAACAATCAGATCATCACCGTCGCGGCGCAGCGACGTCGTCCGGTAGGTCATGGTCGGGTTCGCCTCGGCGTCAAAGAAATCGCTAGACCGAAGATGAGTGTCACGATCTTCGTTGCGGGTATCGATCGAAGCCAGATCAACGGTCAGCTCAGCCGACGAATCCATCGGATCCCCAGCCGTGGTGATCTTGCCCGAGAAGGTGGTGTAACTGCCGCGAACCTTGGAGATCATCAGATGCCGCACACTGAAACCGACCTCGGTGTGGGTCTCATCAATCGTCCACGTGCCAGCCTTGTAGCCGGGCAGCGTTTCGGTCACCGTCATGGTTCCTCCTCAATAGGGTCCACACGATCCGTGCGGTCAGTTACTTCTTGTAATTGATCGCATCATCAGTCATCATGAGAGAAGGTGCAAGAGGGCACTTCAACATGGCTTAGGCACACAGGAGGAACCATGGCCCAACAGACTCTCCCCGACACCAAACTCGCCCCCGACGATTGCCCCGTGCGCGACGTGTTGAACCGCATCGGCGACAAATGGTCGGTCCTCGTGCTGCACCTGCTCAGCGTGCAGACCAGACGATTCACCGAACTCAAGAACGAGATCGACGGCATCAGCCAACGAATGCTCACCGTCACCCTGCGAGGCCTCGAACGCGACGGCCTCGTCTCACGCACCGTCTACCCCGTCGTGCCGCCTCGCGTGGACTACGCCCTCACCGACCTCGGACAAAGCCTCTCAGCAACAATCAACAACCTCGTCGGGTGGGCCGAACGCAGCCGCCCCCTGATCGATAACGCCCGCAACGACTACGACCAACGCGAAGACACACCAACCCGATAGGGCGACCACGAACGACCATCGCGGCGGATCTACTCCGCGGCCGCGGCCACGAATCGAGAGTCTGTTCCGTGGCACGCGGGACAGTCGTCATATCGGGCGAGGAGCCAGATTTCGTCGAATTCGCTATGAGCGACCGGCGCTTGTTGTTGAAGTGGCCTACAGCGGGTACGGGTTCCGGCCCCCTTCTGGAGTGGCCATGATCTCCTCGATCGGTTCGCCGGGCGTGGTCACTTCCCGGTTTCCCTTTCGGTGGAGGTGTTCGCGACGAGGCCGGCGAGGTGGTCGAGTTCTACCGTGATGAACAGAGCCGTCGCTTCCACAAACCGGCCTTCGGGGCTGGTGCCGGTGCATTCGATGTGGAGCTTTCGGCCGTCGCGCCGCGCCAGGTTGGCTCGGAACTCGAGGGGCGTGGCGAGTGGGCAGGGTGCTTTGTATCGCAGGTCTAGTTTGGCAGTGAAGGCCATCGTTCCGATGATCGGGAGGAGTCCGCCGATGGTTTCGTCGACGCACGCGGCGACTATTCCGCCATGGGCGCGGCCGGGGGCACCTTCCCAGCCGGCGGCGAGTTCGATGGTCCCGACTGCTTCGTCGTCTTCGCGTCGAATTCTCAGGCCTATGCCGAGCGGGTTCGCCGATCCCGATACGGGTGAGTCGTGGAAAAGGTCGACGAAGGCGCCGTCCTCGATGACCCGCGCCAGTGATCCGCCATCGAGAGCGGCTGCAAATCGGGGGTTTGCCAGCATTTCTTCGAGCCGGCCTCGAGATGGCTGCGCCTCGATCTGGGTGGCGAGCTGGTCCGCGGCGTCGGCGATGCGGTGCAGGGTTGAGATGTCGGCTCGGTGCGAGACGATGGTGTGGGAGAGCCGTCGCATCGCTGTCGCCGCGTCGATGCGTGCTGGCAGGTCGGGGTGGTCGTCGGCGGCGCCGCCCATGACGTTGCCGGTCATCGGTTGTCCTTGGGGTGGTTGAGGTCGGCGAGGAAGTCGAGGACCGCAGCGGCGAATCGGTCGTTTTGGTCGCCGGCGACCATGTGGCCGGCATCGGCGACATCGACGTAGCGGGCGCCGGGAACAGCCGCCACGAACTCCTGGGCTGCTTCGGGAGATACGAGGTCGCTTTGGGCGCCGCGGATCACCAGGGTCGGTACACGGATGCGGGCTGCGCCTGTGAGCAGTAGGTCCCGGATTGCTTCGGTGCGTCCGGTTGAGGCCTCGGCGTCGAGGATCTCGTCGGCGCGCCCTTCGAGGAACCGGGTGTCCCAGTGCCAGCGCCAGCGGCCATCGTTGTGAGCTTGCAGCACCTGGCGAAGCCCCTGGACCGAGTCCGGTTTGGGCCGTCCGGTGAATGCCGCGATCACGTCCGATGCGTGGTCGAGGCTGTCGAATCCTTCGGGGTGGGCTGCCATGAAGCCGACGATCCGCTTCACGCCGCTGAGTTCCATGCGGGGGGTGACGTCGACGAGAATCAGTGCTCGGTAGAGTTGGTTGTCGGTGCGGGCTTGGGCGAGGAGTGCCGACATGCCCCCGAGCGATGCGCCGACCACAACTGGTGGCGTGTCGAAGTGGGCGACGATGGCCTCGACGTCGTCGGCGAAGTGGTCCCAGTGGTAGTCGGCGTTGGTTGGCCATTCGCTTTCGCCGTGGCCGCGGTGATCGACCGTTATTGCGTGCCACCCGCTTTCAACTACGGCTCGAGCGGTTTCGTCCCAGGCGCGGCGGCTCTGGCCGGCACCGTGCAGGAACACAACCGGGGACGATTGGTCCTCTCCCCAGCGGTCAGCGGCGAGTCGTAATGCGCCGCCGTCCAGGTCTACGCGTCTCGGAGTCACGCTACGGGCTCCGGTGCCGGCTGTGGGACAGGGTGCCCGTCTTCGGCGTCGGGTTCGCCTTCGATGGCGATGTGGGGCGTGATCCGGTCGAGCCACTGCGGGTACCACCAGTTTGATTTGCCCAACAGTTCCATGGTGGCCGGCACCAGGACCGATCTGACCAGGGTCGCGTCGAAGAATATGGCGGCCGCGAGCCCAATCCCGAAGAGTTTCGTGGTGCGATCATCCGCGAGAGCCGCCGATCCGAACACTGCGACCATTATCGCGGCGGCGGCGGTGATCACCCGAGCGGTGGCGGCGAGCCCGTCGGCGACCGCGGTGGCGTTGTCGCCGCTGGCGAGGTACTCCTCGCGGATCCGTGACAAGAGGAACACCTCGTAGTCCATCGACAGGCCGAACAGGACCGCGAACAGCAGCATCGGGATGAACGACTGAATCGGGCCGGTGGCATCGAGACCGATCAGGTCCTTGCCCCAACCCCACTGGAAGATCGCCACCATGATGCCGTAGGCGGCGCCGATAGAGAGCAGGTTCATGATCGCGGCCTTGATGGGGATCACTATCGAGCGGAAGACCACCATCAACAACAGGAACGACAGACCAATTACCGCGGCGATGAACAGCGGGAGCCGGCTGGCGAGTTTTGTGCCGAGGTCTTGGAATACCGCGGTGACGCCGCCCACGTGGATCGCGAGGTCATTGGGGTTGGTGTTGGGGATCACCTCCGAACGAAGGCGCGTGAGAAGATCACTGGTGGCCCTGTCTTGGGGTGACGTTTGGGGGACAACGCTGGCGATGGCGGTGTCGCCCGCGGGATTCAAGGTGATGGGGGTGACCGCGACGATGCCGGGTTCGCCGGCGATGGCGTCCAGCGTGGTCTGTAGCGAGGCGAGGTCGCCGCCGGCGGGGATCTCGGCGGCGACCAGGAACGGCCCGTTGAACCCGGGCCCGAACCCCTCCGCGAGCAGGTCATAGGCCCGCCTGGAGGTCTGTGATCTAGGGCTGCTTCCGGCATCGGCTGAGCCGAGCCGCATCGAAAACACCGGGATGGTCAGTGCGACGAGGACGAGAGTGGCGATGATGGCGAAAGGCCACGGCCGTCGCTGCACGATCCGGCTCCATCGGAACCAACCCGATTCTCGATGGGCTGACTCGTCACGGTGAAGGCCTGGTACGCGCCAGGTGTCGATGCGATGGCCGATGACTGCGAGGGCGGCGGGGACGAGCGTGAGGGTCGCGGCCAGAACCACGATGACCATCACCGCGACACCGATGGCGAGGGCCCCCACAATGGGGACGCCCATCAACAACATGCCTGACAGCGAGATGACCACGGTGATTCCGGCAAAGAGCACGGCACGACCCGAGGTGTCCATCGAGCGAGCCACAGAGTCAGGCACCGAAAGGCCCTGATGTAGCCCGGCCCGAAAACGGGTGACGATGAACAGGGCGTAGTCGATGCCGACGCCGAGCCCGACAAGGGTCGCCACTCGGGGACCGAAGTCGGACAGCTCCATCACGTTGGCCAGCACCGACAGGGCCGACAGACCGATCCCCAACGAAAACAGGGCCGTCAGAAGCGGCAGTCCCATCGCCACGATCGACCCGAACGACACCAACAACACGATCACCGCGACGGTCAGCCCTATGCGTTCAGAGCGCCCTCCGGGCCCCTCGATCTCGCTGAACTGGATGGCCCGCCCCCCAGCATCGACCTGCAGCACAGGTGTGTTCGCGTCGGCGACCAGCCCTTTGAGATCGATCAGGACTGCGTCGGGCAACGATGTTCCTCGTTGATCGAACTGCACGGTCGCGTACCCGATGGATCCATCGGCTGACAAGGTCCGCGAATCGGCGGCGAAAGGGTCGCTGACACCAACCACATGGTCCAGACCCGCAACCTCGACCCTCAAAGCGTTGATCGCCGCGGTCATCTCGGGGTCCGCGACATCGGCGGCCGCGAACACGATGTCGGCCGTGTCGCCGCTGCGTTCGGGGAACCGATCCTCCAACAAGTCAAATGCCCGCTGGGACTCCGCGCCGGGGACTTCGAACACGAGACTCGTGTCGCCACCGACAGTGCGGCCCAACCCGACCACAACCACCAGCGCCACCGTCCAAACGGCAATCACGAACCAACGATGGCGGACACACCAACGACCGAGACCGCCCATCAGACGCGTTCCAGCCCGGTAAGCACCAGATCCATCACTGAATCGGCGACCGCGGTCGAGTCGAACGCGGGGACTGCTCCATGCGACGAGATCACATGGTGCAAGCCGGTGATGATCACCGCGCCGTACAGCATCGAGGTCGCGTTCTCGATATCGACCACACGAAAGTGGTCATAGGCGATCCCATCAGCGAGAAGTTTCGCAACTGGGGCATGAAAGGCGGCCCGGACAGCCTCCGCGACGTGGGGGAGGCGGTCGATCCGTCCCAACTCGGCCAGCAGCACCTGACACGTCGCCGGATCCTTGGCCATGGCGTCGAGCTGGGCAGTGACCACTGCCGCGAGCCGCTCCTTCGCCGAGCCTTCTCCGCAGATAGCGTTCTCGACACCAGCTGAGGTGCGCTCCAGCCAGTCCCCCAACAAGAACGTCAAAATCTCCTCCTTGCCGGTGAAGTAGTAGTAGAGCGTTGAGGACGGCACCTCGGTCGTTTCGCTCAACGCCTCGATTGTGGTGCCGTCGAAACCACGTTCGGCGAAGATGACCGATGCCGCTCGGAGCCGTTCTCGCATGTCGTCAGAGATATCTCTCACTGGGCTACCTCTTGGTGAGTAGTCGGGATCTGAGCCGAAGTTCGGGTGACGAACGCGGCTGTACGAAGCGGGCGCTCCTCAAGTAGGAACGACAGGGCCAGGGCCGCGATGGCGACGGGAACCGCGACCATGAACACGTCGCCGATCGTGTCGGCAACGGCAACCCGGACCTCAGCTCCCAGCGTCGGACTCAACGCTTCGATCTGCTCGGGACTATTGGCGAGCCCTCGCGCGGTCAGGCCCGGAGGCAAAGAAGCGGATTCGCCGATCGTGTCGAGCCGGGGGCCCAACCTTGCCGCTAGCACCGCGCCGAACACGGCCACCCCACACAGAGATCCGAAGGATCGTGCGAACGAGACCAGCGATGTGGTCACACCGATGTCTCGGAACTCCACCGCGTTCTGGCTCGCCATCGAGGTCACCGGCATCGCGGTGCCCATACCCGCGCCCAGTATCGCCATCAGCGCGGCGACCGACCACCCCGGCGTGTCAACGTCGATTCGGCTGAGCATGACGGTGACCGCGACGATCGCGACTCCCCCGGCGATGAGGAATACCTTGTATCGGCCGGTTCGTGCCATCGCCTGGCCCGCGCCCATCGACGCAACCGCGAGCCCGCCCATCAGTGGTGCCAACAACAGCCCTGAGTTCGTCGCCGATACCCCAGTGACTCCTTGCAGGAACAAAGGGAGGAATACCAGCCCGCCGTACATGACCGCACCAACCAGCATCGCGATGCCGGTACTGACCGCGACCGGGCCGACGGTGAGCAGTCGGAGCGGCAACAGCGGCGATGGCGTTCGCCGGGAGTGTGCGACAAACAACGCTCCGAGCACCAGACCGGCGACGGCGAGGGAGAGAATCGTCGACGATGACCACGAGTGGCTGGTCCCTCCCCACGCCGAGACCAACACCAGACAGGTCACCGACCCCACCAGTAGCAACGCACCGAGATAGTCGACTCTCCCCTCTTGCTTTTCGACCTCATAGCGCAGAACTCGGTCGGTGATCACGAGCGCAACGATTCCCACCGGAACGTTGACGTAGAAGATCCAACGCCACGATGCGTGATCGACGAAGAACCCGCCGAGCAGCGGTCCGAGTACACCGGCCACAGCGAGAACGGCAGTGAAGTAGCCCATGTAGCGTCCCCGTTCGCGTGGTGACACCAGATCGCCGATGATGATGAACGGCATCGACATCAGTCCGCCGCCGCCGAGGCCCTGCACGCCGCGAAAGATGATGAGTTGAGGCATTGTCTGCGAAAGACCCGACAGGACCGAACCGGCTACGAACAAGACGATTCCGAGCTGGAATGTGCGCCGACGTCCGAGATGGTCGCTGACCCGCCCGTAGAGGGTGATGGCCGCTGTCGTGGTGAGAAGATACGCCAGCACAACCCACGACAGCTGATCGACACTGCCCAAGTCGCCCACAATCGTCGGCAGCGCTGTCGCCACGATCGTGGAATCAATCGACGCGACGAACATTCCTGCCATCAGCCCGCTGAACGCGAGCAACACCGAGCTGTCGAGACCGGGCCCCGTCTCCTGGTTCGTCGACGGTACCGCGTTCATCGAGTCGCTCATAGGAGGACAACGTCGAGGCAGGCAGGATCATCAGCCCCGCGTGGGACCACCTCGTTGGATGCGATGTAGCTCATCGGCGCTACCTGATTCATCTTGCTAAAGTCATACTTTGGAATGAGATTACAACATAGCCTCACGAGTCCCTCAACCACCTGAGAGAACCCATGACAAGCGAGCCGACCTCTACGAGAACCAACGAACCAACCAGCGATTGGGGCCGAGACCTCGACATCTTCGACAACCGCTACATCTACGACCCCGCCTCGGTCTGGAGCGAGCTCCGAGCCGAATGCCCCATCGCGTTCTCAGGACGACGCGGCCGCTCATGGATGCCCGTCAACTACGACGACATCGCATCGATCGCACACGACACGGCCGTATTCTCCTCCCGCAGAATCGGCGTCGTGAATCCCCCACAAGAAGAAGGCGAACCGCTGCTTCAGGCACCACCGATCACATCAGACCCACCCGTTCACACATGGGCCCGCCGGATCCTCCTCCCTGCCTTCTCCCCGCGCCGCGTCGACGAGATGACACCGATCACTCGAGCACTCGCCCGCGAACTCGTTGACGCCGCGCTCGAGACAGGTGAAACCGACGCCGGCAGCGACTACGCCCAACACATCCCCGTACGAGTCATCGCACACATGCTCGGCATCCCCGCATCCGACGAAGAGCTGTTCACCAGCTGGGCGGTGCGAATCCTCCAAGAAGGATTCAACGATCTCGACAAGGCCCTCGACGCCATCTCCGAAGTCCTCACCTACTTCGCCGAACGAACCGACGAACACCAGGCAATGCCAGCCGACGAACGCCCCGACGACCTACTCACACTGCTCGTCGAGACCCGAGTTGAAGGCGAAGCACTCGATCGCAACCACCTTGTCGGCACCTGCTTCCTGCTCCTCATCGCCGGCATCGACACGACGTGGAGCGCGATCGGCTCCTCCATCTGGCATCTCGCCACCCACCCCGAAGACCAGGCCCGCCTACGGGCCGAACCCGAACTCATCGATTCCGCCGTCGAAGAATTCCTGCGCATGTACAGCCCAGTCACAATGGCACGCGAAGTACTCGACGACATCGAACTAGACGGCTGCCCAATGAAAGCAGGCGACAAAGTACTGATGTCCTACCCGGCCGGCAACCGAGACCCCAACCACTTCGAGCACCCCGACGAATTCGTCATCGACCGCCAACGCAACCGCCACTTCGCCTTCGGCTCCGGCATCCACCGATGCCTCGGATCCAACCTCGCCCGCATGGAACTCAAAGTCGCCATCGAAGAATTCCTGAGAGTCCCGACATTCGAGCTCTCCGACCCCGACGCCGTCACCTGGACAGGCGGCCAAGTCCGCGGACCACGCACAATCCCAATCCGCTGGTAGCGGACCCGACCGTGCCCAGTCGCGAGCAACGAAGCCGCTAGTTTCGAGGCCTTCTCACTGCTGGCGGGGGACTGAACCTGCGACCTTCGGGTTATGAGCCCGACGAGCCAGACTTCCAGGTTCGTTGAGCGACCAGGGCTTTTGGCCATATCCCCTGCTCTCGAGCCATTTTGTCGTGACCGGCAGCTCCCCGGTGCTCCCCGCTGCTCCCTCTTGTTTACGGTTGCATTGTTGCCTGTGTGTTGCCTACAGCCTGACGGCTGATCCCACCTACCCCATTGCCTTCGGTCCCACGTAAGTAGCTCACGCTGCGAGCAAGGCTCGATGCAGTGCTGTGGGCACTTCGACGTCTCCGCCCATGTGTTGGTACAGCTCCCGGAGGTTCGAATACCACATCTGACGCAACTCGTCGCGTGACAGCCCGAGCAGGACGGAGCATCTCCGCTCCAGGGTCTCGATGTCTCCGGGCTGCCTACTACCGGATCGCTTCGTAAAGGGAAAGTCCGTTTCGGGCAGCAACCTTGACGGTGGAAGGGCGGAGATCCGATTGTCACTCATCGCTGCATTGATCGAGAAGTAGGCACCCGCCGACGCCGCCCTGTCGATCAGTCGTTGCGAGCCCGTAAACCAGTGAAGCACTACGCCCTTAGACGCCGATCCGATCACCTCGACAACAGCTGCATGACAGCCAGTGGAGTGAACCGAACTGGGTTTCCCTGCATCAGCAGCAGCAGCTATGGAATCTGCGAGGACCTCGAGTGCCCGGTCGTGCTCCAACTTGCGATCCATGCCGACTTCCCCGACAAAGTCGACGTGCTCCAGCACGTTGCGGAACCGGCCCGATGAGTAGGCATCGAGAGCCTTGGCGAGTCCAGGGTGCGATCCAGCGCCCCAGAGAATTCGATCGTCGTCGCGGGAGCCCACGGCATCGGCCTCATCGATAGTCCGTGTCACCGCGAACACGATGGCGTTGCCCAGTGTTTGGAGCTGTTCCGTAGTCACGCCCGGATCGACGTGGGCGTGCAGGTCAAGAGGCGGGAGCACGGCATCAAGGGAGGGAGAGAGCGCTGAGCTCACTGTGGCCTCGCTTCCAGAGTTCGAGTCCTCGTTCGTAGTCGTAGTTCGGCGGGAACGGACCGCATCCGGACAGGAGTGCTGACATCGTTGGCGGCGTGCGCAGCGCTGTCTTGATCGCTGCAATGTCGGCGGTGCGAGCAGCTTCTACGGCGCTCTCCATCCCTGGGGTATGACACTCATACGCAGATGTGTCATGGAGCCCTGCTGCGAGCACACCTGCTCTTCGGACCATGCAGGCGTAGTCGAGCCCACAATTTCGGCCGAAGGTCTTTCCCTTCAACATCAGATTCGACTTGGCGCAGGACAGAGTATGAGAGAGTCCGGCCTGAACGACCTCGGGTCCTGCCGAGTCCGCGGCCATACTTATCAGCTCGCCCTTGGTCAGCCACTCGTACGGGTTTCGCAGCGACAACTTGAGCCCGAGGTCAGCGAGCACTTGCTCCGCAAGGTGGAAGGTCATCGGATGCGTAGACCGAGTCGTCAAAACGCCTCCCCTGTTCGCGGCCAGCGGAGGATTCAAGCTGGTGAAACCATTCTCGGGCACCTCGATCGTCGTCACCCCGCTGGCGTCGGCCAGGGCCACTCCCAATCCAATGAACAGGATCGACCGACTACGTCGTGATGGCTCGCGGTTGAAGGGATGCCTGGCTGCGAGACGGACCGATACATGCTGCGCCTCCTCGTAGCCCGGGATGTGTGGTGTCGACTGATTCTGCGAGTGCTTGATGACGCTGGCGTCGGAGTGGGAAAGAAATAGTCGCCCGTCGGTGCCGGCTATGACGGCGCCACAGAACGAGTCCAGTCCTCCACTAAGCAGCGAGACCTCTTGGGCCTGGCGGCCGCCGTGGGCGGTTGGATGCATTGATGTGTCTGCTTCGAACTCGAGTCGCCAGCGGTCTCCTGTGACGAATCCCAGTAGGTCCTGTGCGCTTTGAGCGCACTGTTGAGCGAGCGCTGGATCTGGCACACGGGTGATGAGGTGAATCTCGCGGCGTTGGCGCAGTGCGTTCCTTCGTACGGCTCGATCCGCGAGGAATGCGGCGCAGCCTACGCGGGCCAGAGTTAGGGCGGCGTCGCTGACGGTGCCGAACCCTGTCATCCACCAGTCAAGATCGGTCGTGAGTCCTGCTGACTGTTCGGAGCCCCAGACGATCGTCTTTCGCTGTGGCGTCGGTGTCTCGTTCTCAGCGACTAATTCGATTGGAACAACGATGCCCACTATTCGCCTCCGCCTCTTGCGACGATGACGAGGGTGCCTCGCATCAGTTGCTGCGCCGCGTGTTCGAATTGAAGCGGCGCCGTGATCTGTGCACCGCTGACATCGAGTTGCGCCGAGTCGATTCGAATGACCTCGCTGAGTTGATCGAGGTATCGGTCGCGATGGATCAGTTCAAGCTTCCCTGCCTGGATGAGTGCATCGATCTCGATCGCAAAAAGCTGCACTGCGTACCCCGCCACCAGATCTCGCAGGGTCGCCTCTGGGACAGCGGCGTCGTCACTTCCATCGAGAATCGAGTCCAGGGCCTGCACTAGCGTGGCGCGAAGAGCGATGTCATCGGGGCCGGCGTTCCCAACGCCGACTGCGTCCATGATGGCGAAGATCTGGTCGAACTTGCTCGAACCTTGCAGCGTTCCCAGATCTAGCCCGTAGCTGGCGAGGCCAGTGGCGTTGCCACCCGCAAGTGCGTACCCGGCCCCGATTGCGCGACCTGCTCTGCCCGTCGATGCGACGATCTCGCGCCTGCTAGACGCCGTCCGACCTTTGGTTGTGCCAGTGAGACGAGGATTTCCAAGCAACTTCCCGAGGGAGAGACCACTGTCACCGTTCGCTGCTGTTGGTGCGAACCTGGGTTTGAGACTCGGGTCGTCCTTTTGAAGTGCTTGGGCGATCAGAGCGGCGAGTTCTGATCCGGTGACGGGACTCTGTTCTGCCGGCGGAGAGCCATCGTCCTCCGTTCCGTCTGTCGGTTCATCGCCCTGTTGATCTTGGCTGATGGACTCGGCGACCGCACGCCAACCCTGCGTCGTCGAGCCACCAAAAGCTCCCGAGGTCCCCATTAGCTGGATGTCCGTCCAAGGGTGTTGCGTGTCATCTCGGACACGGCCGGGTCGGCTTTCAGCTCTGAGAGAAGTCCGACAAGAGATGGCTGTTTGAGTTGGCCCATGACGGCGGCTGTACCTGGGTCGATGTCGGATTTTCGGGACTTGATCGCACCGACGACGGCCGAGACAGAGATCTCGTGCTCAGCGGCTCGCAGGAGCCCCCTCATTAGATTCGCTGGCTGTGGTGCGGTTGATAGTTGGCCAACCATCTCAGCGACGACGGCCTCTGCCTGGTCCTTCGGAAGTGCTGCAAGGCGGACGGCTGCGGATTCACTCAGTTGCATATCGCCAGATAGGAGCTCCTGCAGACACTGCTGGGCGTCCTCGCCCAGGACCCCAGCGAATCGAGTGTTGGTGAGCTTTCTTGCCAGGACGAAGTACCTGTCAGTGTCGCGACCTGCAAGAAATGGTTCGGTCCCGAAGAACGTGTTGAGCGGCCCCTCGGGTTCTCCTGGAGAGACGCCGACATCATCGTCGCCTTGCGCCCATGCCTCCCACGATCCAAGAAGCTCCTCCCGTTGTTGCTGCGCCAGGCCCGCTAGTTCTGTCATCTGGTCTGCGAATCGGTGTTCGAGCATGAACAGTTTGGCGACGATGTCGGCTTCCAGATCGACGCCGCTGGCACGGGCTGTGTGTTGTCGCACGGCGAGTGCGTTCACGAACCGCTTCATTCGACGGGGATTGACGACGTCGTCGGTGCCAAGGCCAGCGACGATGAGTTTTGCCTCGTGGAGGTCCTCCGGGGAGAAGTTATCACCAGGGGCTCCTGCCAGATATGGGGTCTCTCCTTGTGATCTTCGGTTGTCTGCGTGGGTAGACAAAGCGCCAAGGTCGAGTGCGTTGCTGTTCGAACGCTGTGCGAGCAAAAGAGCGACGTAACACTCAGCGTCATGGTCAGTCGGTTGCGGCACGCCGATCGGCACCTGAACGATCTTGTCCAGATAGTCGCGGGCGAAGAGCGCGCTACGTCGTGTTTCTCCGAGGCCCGACGCGATCGCTTCGCGGACCATTGCCTGGTCGGCGGCTACCACGAAGGCCATCTTGGGCACTGCCAAGAAGAGCTTGACTGCCTCGAGCGTGGACAGCACCGCCCTCGGCAGACATCTGTCGAGATCGTCGACGAGCACTACGACACGATCGACCGGGAGTTCTTTCAGCACTGCCTCGAATTCGTCACGGAATCCGGCGAGCGACCGAGGCGGCCCATCTTCGGGCTGGGGCGTGAACGCATCGACCAGCTGATCGATATCCCACGCCATGGTGAGCGCACCGCGTGCAAGTGCCGTGGCAGCTCGACTCCAGCTGATCCGCTTGATGAGGCCGAACAACTTGGTCTTGAGTCCGTCGTCCGCTCCCTCAGCCAACGTGCTTAGAACGGAGGCAATGATTGTTCCTTTGACGTCATCCTGATCGTCGAACTCCCAGGGGTTCAGCTCGATCACGACAGTCCTCTCGCGTGCCTCGAGGTCAGCGAGTACTTGCCGGAGGAGTGATGACTTACCGCTGCCCCAAGGCCCGTGCAGCCCAACTGTTACGGGCTCGGAGTTGTCCGAGGAGACAACGTCGCCAACAGCGGCCGCTATCGGTGAGAGCCCCAGGAGGTCGATGGTTGATGGGTTGTCGGCGATAACTCGAAGTGCCTCAACGACCATGCGAACTCAATCTCCCCCGGTCCAGCGGTGCGTGATCCCACCGATTGTTGATCGGCATCGAGTGGCATGGATCCGCTCGAAATCCCAGTGGTGAAACTACAGCCATGCTAGCCCGACGTGAACAGCCGCGGATGCAGCAAGAGAATCCAGCTTGCGAGGGCCAGCCTATCGACAAACTGAGAGGTTTTCGCTACACTTAGCTCTCATGAGCACAGCACAGCTTGTAAGAGACCAGCTCGACCACGCAGCAGTTCGCTCCTTCCTCGCACCCGCCGAGATGAAGGGATCGCGCCGCGCGATCGAGTGCGAGTTTTCTCGACTCGCCGCGGCAGGTGACATTGTTCGTGTCCGCAAAGGCCTCTACTGGAAGGGGCCGATGACGCCAGTCGGTATGCCGCTGCCACGACCGATTGAAGTCGGACTCGCCGTGGCAGGCCCTGGATCGGGGCCTGCCGCACTCTCAGCCGCCGCCCATCTTGGGCTGACCAGCCAGGTCCCCTCAGTTGAGACCGTCGCAGTTCCAGGCCGCACGCCTACCGAACCGAAGGGGGTCCACTTTGTTGCGCGTTCCATTGAACGGCGATTCCGGGGCCTTACACCCGACGAGGTCGCGATCCTCGAGGTACTTCGAGACGGCCCCGACTTGATCGAAAGCTCATGGGAAACGTTCGTCGCCACAGTTACCCGCCTCGTCGATGAGGAAACGGTCCGTTTCGAGATCATCTCCGACCAAGTCGCCAGTGAACGCCACCTCGCGACCCGTCAACGCTGGAGCGACGTCGCACCAAGGGTCCACCAGTGACTCGCAAACTCAGAGAGGGCCTCGATGAACTCGAGGCCTACGTCACCCGCATCGGGGAAAGCACGGGTATTCCCGCTTCGCATATTGAGAAGGACTTCTGGGTAACTGAAGTGCTCCGTGGTGCTACCGAGGCGGCAGTAACGACGGGCTGCTCGGTAGTCTTCAAAGGGGGTACCAGCCTCTCCAAAGCACACCGGCTCATCCGCAGGTTCTCCGAAGATGTCGATCTAATCGTCATACTTCCCGAAGGTGGAAAAGGTGCAGGCGACACGACCCTCAAGTCATTTGTCGCCGCCGCAGAAGCCGCGACCGGCATCTCAGCCACTACCGACCCGAACACGGTAACTAAAGGGATCAAACGCACGGCGACGTTCGCCTATCCAGCGAATCACACTGCCGGCGGACTCAAGGCCGGCGTCCTGATGGAGATCGGCACCCGCGGTGGAGCGATCCCACACCGCCGCCTTCCCATCCAGTCGCTCATCGCCGAGCACGCCGAAACGATCGACCTGCCGATCGACTTCGAAGAGGCGTCTCCAACGAGTCTTCTCGTTCTCGATCCCGTCAGAACCCTCGTCGAGAAACTCGTTCTCCTGCACCACGCCGCGACCGACGGGGATCAGCGCCGAAGGGCGATCACAGCCCGTCACTACTACGACGTCGACCGCCTCCTACGCAACGACGATGTGCTCACGGCGCTCGAAACACATTCGATCGACATCCTCGCACGGGAGGTCACGCAGCATTCACGAGCAGCGGGCCTCCCGACTGCTGAACGCCCCGTCAACGGATTCGCATCGAGCCCAGCCTGGACCACCCACACGGGGGCTACGGCCAACGCCTATTCGAGCGCCGTTGAACAACTGATCTGGCCAGATGCGCCCAGATCGACGTTCGCCGAATGCTGCGCCCAAGTCGCCGCTCTCAGCTCTCGACTATGACCGAATCGGCGGATCAGCAGCGTGTACTCGAAGACGCAGTTCAGGCCATCGTCGACCGACTCAACGTCGCACACGAGACCCAAGCGCCCCAGACCGCGGTTCAAGACGCGTACAACCAGCTCCAGACGATCATTGCCAGCGCCGAGTCGACGGCTGCGGAAGTCTTCGAAGCACACATGGCAGCAGGACAGCTCCTGATCAGCCATTCCCACGAGTCGAACGTCGATCAGCTCAACGGTGCCGCTTACCACCTCCGCACCGCCCAAACGTTGCTTCCGGACTACCGAACCAAGGACTCGACCGCACAAATCGGCCCCGTTCTGTTCAGCATCCTCGGATGCGTGCTCACCAAGACATCCGAGCAGGCTTCCCATGCCAGCCGCCCCGCTCTCGCACGCGAAGCGGAAGAAGCTCTCCGCAAGGCGGTCAATCAGAGCTCTGCTGACGACCCCGCCCTCGTGGGGCGACTCTCAAATCTCGCCACCCACCTCCTCCGGCACAGCACTGGCGCCAGAACCGAAGCTGCTGCCCAGGAGGCGATCGATCTCATTCAGCGAGCGATCAGCAAAGCCAGCGACCACCGCGACGCGCCCGCTCGAGCGACGCTGTGGACGAACCTCGGCCATGCCCGGGGTTACCTCGCCGACGCCCTGCACGAATCGCACCACGACAACGCACCGGCGTTTGTTGCGCTAGCCGAACACGCTTATCACGAGGCACAACAGATAGCGATCGTCGCCGGACTCGATGATCCCATCACACTCAGCGACCAGGCATTTCATCAGGCACGGACGTACAAGATTCTGGGCGACGAAGCACAACTCGACGATGCAATCGAACTCGGGCACCGGTCATTGATCGCTATGCGCTCCGATGATCTCCATCGGCCAGAAGCGGAGATGCAACTAGCCGAGCACACCCACATCCGGTTCAAGCTCGCCGGCTATGAACAAGACTTGCGAGACGCAGCGGATCTGAGCGAAGCGGCCGTCGAATCGCCATACCTCGAACGCGACGGAGCGAGACGTCACGAACTCAAGTGGAGACGCATCGAGATCCTTCGCACTGCCGAGGGCGCGTCCGGTGACTGGGGCTCCGAACGTCATGATCTACGGCGCCTTCTGGACGAAGCAGTCGTAACCGAAGGCATGGCCATCAACACCGAACTCCGTTTCATCCGAGCCGCCGACGACCTCGAACAGGCACGCAAGAAACTGCCGGATGCGAGCGCACAAGCAGACGCAGTTGAAAGCGCCGACGAACTGCGGGCTCTCGCCACGACGGAACACTTCACATCAAATCGACTGTTGTGGTGCACACGGTGGGCGCAAGCCGAACTCCGGCTCGCCGAATCGATTGCCTTCAACGCCGGCCAACACAAAGAATTGGACACCTCACGGGTCACCGAGGCAGCCAAGGATCTCCACGCACTCCTTACCGAAGACAGCACCCCAGATCTGGTCACCCGCTTCTATGCCATGGTCACAACTGCCAGCCTCCTCGCTCACGCCGGCGCCCGAAACGGAGACCGTGACCTCATGAACCGGGCCGCTGGTACGGCCACCGCAGCGACAAGGCTCGAGGCAATCGGCGACATCGGGATTCCAGCTTCGAACCTGATCGAGTCCGCCCGTCTCGCCCAGCGCCTGCATCACTACGCGGGCAACGTTGACGGCAGTCAAGAAGCGAGTCGGCATCTAGCCGAGCGAGCGAACGTCATCCCTCCTGCACTGACCAAACAAGATCTACTCCTGGCATCCTCCCGTCTCCGACGGTCGATCGCCGGAGACGCGGCAGCCGGAATCGACGACCCCAAGACTGCGGTGTGGACACAGATAGCGCTCGCCGCCGGCCAAGACATCCAGGATCACGAGACTCGCAATCGCGTGCTCGCAGAGATCACTCGCCGTTCGGCCAGCTCGACCCAGATATTCCTCGCAATCGGATACCTCGACGCTCACGCGGTCGTTGTGACTGACGGAAGCTGGCAAACCATCGAGCTTCCCGACCTCGCCGCCGACCTCGTCGGCGCCGACATCACGAGCGCCTACCGAGCACACCAGGCAGCCGAGAACGGCGGCCGGCAAGAGAAGGACTATTGGACCAAGACCCGCGAATCACTTGTGGCCGACCTCACGCGACTAGTCGAACCGCTCACGGCTGACATCACAAAAGCAATCCGTGTAGAAATCCACCTCACCGGCTTCGCTCATGCGCTGCCCCTGATTCCAGTCCTAGCCGCCGCAACCAACTACACCACGCCGATCGTCGCCGTATTGACGACGGTCGAACGAGAGGGTTCGACGAGCGACCCCAAACCACCCGGTTCGATCGACGTCGGCATCATCGCCGCGCCCGGGGTACAGGGCAACTATCTCGCAACAGCACTTGACGACGCCGAGTACGTCGCCGATCTCTTCCCCGACCTCACGACCCAGATGCCGATCGAACCGTCCAACTCGGAAGCAACCAACCTGCTCACCCAGTCACGAATCTCCATCCTCATCGGGCACGCGACCGGAAGTCACAGCAACCCTGCCGACTCCTCTTTCCTCCTGACGCAAGGCTGCATCACGGTACGAGACATCGTCGGCCTCGACCTCACATGTTCAGAGCTGGCCATCTTCGCTGCATGCGAATCCCTCTCCCCTGATGCCCAGCTCCATGAGAACCCTCTCTCACTCGCCACCGCAGCCCTCTTCGCTGGAGCCAGAGCCGCGATCGGAGCTCACTGGCGGGTGACCGATGCGCCGGCAAGTACCTTCACCCGACTCCTCTTTGATCGGATAGCGGCGGGAGACCTGACCGAAGTCGCATACCTCCATGCTCTCAGAGCCACCGATGGCACAAGCGCTCTTTTCAGCCTGTACGTCACACGTCCTTTCCAGCGCCCGTGAGACCGCTGACTTCTAGAGTCCTCCGCTCCGGTTGACGAGTCGCGCTCCACTGTTGCTGCGCGACTCACGCGGACCATCTCGAGGCAGAACGCTGACTGGCACCTCACACCCTCGCGAACCTTCGCCACCGCCGTTGGTCTCAACTAGGGCACCGGCAAACACTCTCTACCCATCCGGTCACTGGACCGGCTCACCCGCTTCGGATTCGGGAACTTCGACATCGAGCCCAGCGACCAATCCGATCCCTGCATCACCCTCTATCGGACCATCGGACCATCGGGCTCCCAGCAACCCGCCTCACCCGGAGCTGGCCCGATGACCTGCAGCAAGCACACGCCCTCGAGCTAGCCGAGATGTACCACCAGGCCAGCTGAGTCCACAGGGGCGGCACCTCAAGGTGCCGCCCCTCCTTCGCGTTCAGACACCGGCTTCCCGCTGACACGCTGGCTGGGACTTGTCTCCTTCACGCCGAAGTGCCACGCAATCAGGTCGAACTGAAGCATGTACAGGTCGGGCCAGTTGCCGTGCCGTGACGGCCCGCTCTCGGCGTCAAGCCCATTCGCCACCTTGCGGCAGAGCCGAGTCCACGTTTCCCGACCCGTTGGGTCGAAGGCCAGGGCTGGACACCGCGTGCCGACCCGGCTGAGTCGCTTCCAGCGAACGCAGCGCAGCGCTGCGTCCGCACATGCGAACCAACGGAGACGATCCAATGAACTACCAAGACCACGCCACCAACATCACCCGCCGACTCGTCGACATGATCCAAACCGGGACCCACGGCCAATGGGCCATGCCCTGGCACACCCACGACCTCGGCGACCTACTCAACGCCCGCAACGCCACCACCGACAGCCGCTACAACGGCGCCAACGTCCTCACCCTCGCAATCGAAGCGCTCGAGGCCGGCTACCCCACCGGCGAATGGGCCACCTACAAACAATGGACCGACCACGGCGCCCAAGTCCGCAAAGGCGAACGCTCCGCCCACGTCATCAAATGGGTCACCCGCAAGACCCAAGCCGACGACCAACCCACCAACGGCGGCGAGCCCCGCGAGACCCGGCAACTCCTTCCACGCGTCTACTCGGTGTTCAACGCCCACCAGGTCGACGGCCACGACACCCAACCCGACACCGCACCGGCGACCCCAGCCGATGAATGGTTCGCAGCGATCGGCGCAGACGTTCACTACGGCTCAGACCGCGCCTACTACAACCCGCGCACGGACCGGATCTATGTCCCCGCTGTCGGCCAATTCAACGACCTCGAAGCGTTCCACGCCACCAACCTCCACGAACACATCCACTGGACCGGGCACAGCTCCCGACTCGATCGGCTCGACATCGGCAAACCCATGGACTCACCCGAGTACGCGGCCGAGGAACTCGTCGCCGAGCTCGGCGCCGCCATTGGTTGCGCTCGCCTCGGGATCAGTCCGACACCGCGACCAGATCACGCCGCCTACTTGGCGCACTGGCTCACCGCCCTCGATGCGGACCCCAAGCAACTGTTTCGCTCAGCGGCCGCTGCACAACGAGCCGTCGACCATCTCGACCAACTCGTCAACCCGACCAGCGACCAGGTCGCAGCATGAGCCGGCCGCCGAGCCCCCGATACCCGTTCGAACCGCTCGCCAGCGAGGCCCGAACCTCCACCGTTGGAACGCTCGCTCAACGGATCGGAGTCAGCCGCCGAACCCTGCACCGCTGGGCAAACGATGGCGTCCCCGTCGAACAAGCCGACCGCGCCGCCATCGCCCTCGGCTCACACCCCGCCTACCTCTGGCCCGACTACTGGAACCGAACCAGCTAGCACCGCCCGGCGCAACACCACAGACGCCCTGTCGCCACCGCAGTCCAGGACTGCTCGCCTGCTTCGAAATCGGGTCGAGTCAACGCCACGCTGCCAATGACCCCAGGTTCGCGCCGGGCCGGTAGCTGTTCGGCCCTTCTCGGCCGCCTGCCAGTCAGAGATCGAGACCTGCCACCGAGGCGCCAGCGATGACACCTGACGCTCCGACCCACTTGCCCGACGTCGGCGCCAAGTCCACTTGCTCGAACGAATCGCCGACACCCGCGCCCGATGCCGATGGAGACCTTGCGAGGCCCTGCTGCTATCCACCCGTGCCACACGCCGTTCAACATGCCCCTGCCTTGAGCTGGTTTCGGCGGACCGGGGTACGTACAGGCGTCATGCTCCACCGGAGCCGCTTCGACGCAACCACTTTGCACGAAACCACTCGGCCCCAACTCCGTTGGCGTCCCTTGCGCTGCGCTCCAGCCTCGCTAGGCCCCGCACAAAGAAGTCAAGGCCCTACGGGCTGCGACGGCGCTCCACCCCGGAGGTTGTGACCCCCGAACACCCCGACCACCGGGAACCAACCAAACAAGGAGACACCAAATGAACAACGTGACACTCGTCGGCCGACTCGCCACAGACCCCCGACTCGAAGCCACCAACGGCAACCCGATCTGCACCTTCCGGCTCGCAGTCGATCGAGGCAAACAAGACGGCGCCGACTTCATCCCAGTCAAGTGCTTCGGAGCCGCAGCCGAGAACCACGCCAAGTACCTCACCAAGGGCCGACTGATCTCGCTCACCGGGCGCATCAGCCACTCACAATGGGCCGACAAAGAAACCGGCGACCCGAGGGAACGATACGAAATCATCGGCAGCTTCATCGGCTACCTCGACAGCGCAAAGACAGGCAGCAACGTCGAAGCCCAGCCCGGCGAGGAAGCCTTCTAGGCAACAGCCAACGGCGGGTCCGACAGCAAAGCCGGGCCCGCCCTCAGGTGTGCCGTCTCCGAGTTTCCTTCACTCCACCCCGCCGAAGCACCTCGGCCTCCATGCCGACCTCGCGCCGGCGCATCGATATGCGGATGGTTTCGCGGTCGCAGCGCTGCGACTTCACGGCAGGCCGCAACCTAGTCCGCCTTCCTAGTTCTCCTGCTCGGCGACGAGGTTGCCTTCGTTGTCGAATGCTCTGATCGCCGTGGGTTTTGGGTCGTAGTTGCCGTGGCCGCCGTCGATTTCGCCGGTACCTGGGCGAGTAAACTCTCCGACGAAGTATCCGCTGGCTTCCACGGCAACGGTGATGGTCTCGCCTTGATCGAAGTCGATCTCGACCCTTGTGGCCGGTGCTGGTGCTTTGCCGTAGGGCCAGAAGACCTCGGTCTCGGCTCCCACATTTCCGTCATGGGACAGCCAAAACTCGTCGTCGTTGTGTCGTACCGCGCCGGGCGGGTTGCAGCCACTCGTCCCGCTGACCGTCTGTCCGTCGGGTGTCGTCTCGACGAGTGCGTCACCGTTGATCGGCGCGTCACTCGACGCTCTGGTCGTGTACAAGGTGATGGTGTTGCCGTTCGGGCGCACCATGCTGGCAACTGCCTCAGTGATGCTCGATTCGGTCCGGCAGGTCTCAACGGGGAGGAGCTTGTTGTCGTCGGGGAACAGGTTGCCGGTAGCGGCCGCTGCCACTCCACCGAGGGCCAGTGTCGCGATGGTGGCAGCGATCAGGATTCTGGTGCGTCGCGGCCTGGCGCTTCTGGCCAGATCGGCTGCAGGCGCAGTGTCGGGTTCGTTGGTGAGGATGGTTGCCATGAGTTGCTCCTTGAGGTGGGCATGGCGATCCGGCGTGAGTCCGTCGTCGGGTTCGATGAGACGGCGAAGGTCTTGCTCGTTCATCTCGTGTTCCTTTCGTCGGGGTGTTCAACCGGATCGGTGTGCGAGCGGTCGCTGGCACTAACGGTTGATGCCCGTTGGGGCGAAGCGGTTCCATGGTCGGCAGCGAGCTTCTGTCGAGCTCGCCCGAGACGGGACTTGACGGTGCCGACAGCAACGTCGAGGACCTGGGCGATCTCGTCGTAGCTGAGTTCTTCCCAAGCCCACAAGAGGATCACTTCTCGATGCGCAGCAGAGAGCCGATCGAGGCGGTCTTGGATTTGTGCGAGTTCGGCTTTGTGATCGAGACGCTCGATGGCCTGCTCGATGGGATCAGCCGAGTCTCTGTGCATGCTCAGACGTCGGGTGGCGCGTGTGCCGCGTTCGGACGATCGCCAATGTCGTCGTTCGAGGTTTCGAGCAACTCCGATCAGCCAGGCGCGCAGCGAGCCATCGAGGAGCGTGATCTCGCTTCGCCGGCGCCAGGCTTCGAGAAACACCTGCGAGGTGATGTCCTCGGCCACGACGTCGCTGCCAACCCGTCGACGAACAAACCTGTAGACCAGGTCGCCATGTCGATCAAACACGCGACCGAACGCGGTCGCGTCACCACCGACCGCCAAGGGCCAATCTTCGAGGTCGGTGCTCACGTTGGCCGACATCGACCGTGGTCCTCGTCGCATACAACCTCATGCCCGATCCACGTCGCTAGTTCCATCAGATCTCAAGTTTCACGGCCGAAGCGCGAAGACCCACCATTGGCACACTCGCGCAACGGATCGGAGTCAGCCGCCGAACCCTGCACCGCTGGGCAAACGACGCCGTTCCGTCGAACAAACCGACCGCGCCGCCATCGCCGTAGAACCGCGCAAGAAGCCACCCCGACGAACGTCGAACCCGACAGCACCACACCGACAGCACCACACCGACAGCACCACACCGACAGCACAACACCGAACCACACCGACAGCACCAAGCGACAGCACCACACCGACAGCACCACACCGACAGCACCACACAGACAGCACCAAGCGACAGCACCAAGCGACAGCACCACACCAAGCGCGCAAAGATCACCCGCACAGAGCGATCAATCTCATCCAGGAAAAATGTCAGACACAACCGCAGGTCCTGTCGGACCTGCTCTGGGAGATAACTGCACGAATCTCCCAACGCCAGAAACCCTTGGGAGATTCGGAAATCGGCGGTTAGTTCGCCCGAAGTGTCCCAATCGGGAGATCCGGCGAACCACAGGTAGTGGATGGGAACGGGATCCGCACTGTGCACGTGAGCGTGACCGTCCTCGGTGCTCAGGCTGGGGCGGCGGGACGGGCCGCGGACAACATCGTCGGCTACCTCGAAGGCAGCGAGCTTTCCGAAAACGGATCTATCGAGACCCGGAGATCACAGGCCGGTTCACAGGTTCGCGAGGAAGCCGCTTCAACTGGTGGACCCCACGCTGCTGCACAGGCAGGGAGTTACTACGCCGACTCGGCTGAGGCGGCTGGCAGGTGGCGAGGCCGAGGTGCGCAGCCGGAGCATTTTGACATTGGAGAGGAAGTCGACCCGGAGGCTTTTCGTCGGGTCCTCCTCGGCCAGGATCCTCGGACCGGTGATCAGCTGTTGCTGGCGAACGGGTCGAGTGGACGCGCACGAGGTCATGCTCATGGCCTCCCGTCAATCCCGGGTGACCCGAACGAACTGATCACTGCTTCACAGGTTGCGGAGATGGCAGGGGTCGATGCCTCCTACGTTCGACGACTGGCGAACAAGACCGCGCAGCTGAGAGTGGACCAGGCCGCGGCGACGGCCAACAGAAAGGTGGCTCCCGAGACGCCCCATTCCTACCTCGACGCATCCAAGAACGGTAAGGGGCGCTGGAGCGTCACGAGGGGTGAGGCTGAACGGTTTGCCGGTGAGCGTTCCGAGCCGCAGATGATGTTGGGTTTCGACATCACCTGGTCGGCGCCCAAGTCGGTTTCAGCCTTGTACGCACAGGGGACCGCTGCAGATCAGGCGGCGGTCGACGAATCGATCGAGGCCGCGGTCGCCGCTGGCATGGACTACATCGAACGCGAAGGCTTCCGGGTGCGGCGCAACGGCAAACCCGAACAGGCGTCAAGAATGCTGGCAGCGTCCTACCGTCACAACACCAACCGGGCCCTGGAACCCCAGCTCCACGAGCATGTCGTGGTGGCGAACATGGCCACCAACAGTCTCGGTGA
>JAJCXZ010000045.1 GCA_029263175.1 Acidimicrobiales bacterium
TGCCACCCGCATTGTCCGCGATAGGGCCGTAGGCGTCGACGGAGACGACGACGCCCGTGGTGGCGAGCATGCCGATGGCCGCGACCGCGATGCCGTAGATGCCGGCGAACTCGTTGTCGGAGCCCAGGGTCAGCTCACCACCCCAATACGCCACGCCGACACCCACGAGAATCAGGATCACGGAGGCGGCAACAGAGACCATGCCGGCGCTGATACCGGAGAGAATCGTGGTGGCGGGACCAGTCTCGGTTTGGGCGGCGATCTTCTTGACCGGCGCAAAGTGATCGGAGGTGTAGTACTCGGCGGTCTTGCCGAGCGCCCAGCCGACGACGAGGCCGCCGATCACGGAGATGGCCAGGCCAATGGCGTTGCCATCGGCGGCGTCGGCGATATCGCCGAACATCCAGAGGGCAACACCGATGGTGCCCACGATGGTTATGGCCATGGCCACGTTGGTGCCCATGTGGAGGGCCTTGCTCAGTGACTTGGAGTCGGTGCTGTCGCCGCCCCTCACGAGGAAGGAGCCGATGATCGAGGCGATCATGCCGACGAACGCGATCGCCATCGGGAACATCAGGAACTCGACGATCCCCGTCTGGCTCGCATCAGCCGCGCTGATACCACCGAGCGCGAAGGCCGTCAGTGCCACGGGGGCGATGATCGAGCCGGCGTACGACTCGAAGAGGTCAGCACCCATACCGGCGACGTCGCCGACGTTGTCGCCGACGTTGTCAGCGATGGTGGCGGGGTTGCGAGGGTCGTCCTCGGGGATCCCGGCTTCGACCTTGCCAACGAGGTCAGCGCCCACGTCGGCGGCTTTGGTGTAGATGCCGCCTCCGACACGGGAGAAGAGGGCAATCGAGCTGGCACCGAGACCGTAGGCGGTGAGGATCTCGAAGGCCTTGTCGACTTCTGCCCAGGTGACGAAGACCAGATAGGTGAGCATGAGGCCGCCGAGGGCCAGGCCCGCAACCGTGAATCCCATGACGGCGCCGCCGCGGAAGGCGATCGGCAGGGCCTTGCCCGGGCCGTCCTTGGCCGCTTCGGTGGTACGTGCGTTGGCCATGGTGGCCACAGTCATACCGACATAGCCGGCGCCGCCGGAGAGCACCGCCCCGAGCAGGTAGCTCAGCGCCGCCAGCGGAACAATGACAACCGCCAGAAGGATCATCATCGCCACGACAAACACGGAGACCCAGGTGTATTCCTGCTTCAGGAAGGCCTTTGCTCCGTTCTGGATCTCCGTCATCAGGAAGACCATGCGGTCATTGCCTGGTGAGGCGGCTTCAACAACCTTGTAGTAGTAGCCGGCCAAAATGAGCCCGGCGACCGCCGAGATCAAGGCCAAATAGGGGACAGCGCTCACAGTTTCTCCTGTCGTTGCGCATTGGAAAAGACCGGTTGAACGCTACAGACCAGACAAGCTGCCTACAAGCATCCCCGGGTGTTATCTACGAATTGCGCGTTCGGCGGGTATTAAGCCACGCGATGATCTCGTCGGCCAACACGGCGGCGTGGATCGGATGGCTGAAGAGGTGATCTGCACCCTGGATCGTCACGAGTGTGCCGTCCGTGGCTGCCGCTGCGAGTCGCTTCGTCTGAGCGGCGCCGACGATGGTGTCGTCGCCGGCGGCGACCACCAGAACCGGAATCGACAGCGCCCCTACCGCCTGGGCGACGTCGTCGGCCTCGAGCTGGTCGAGGAATGGTCGACCGATCGTGAATGCTCGACCACCGATGGTGACTTCGACCTGGCCGTCAGAGTCAGGAACGGATCCCCGGAACAGATGCTCGACATGTTCGGTGTCGGCCGGCGCGGCGATCAACACGAGCTCGGACACAGAGTGGAGACGATGCGCCGCCAGCGCTGCGGCTGCCCCGCCCAGACTGTGTCCAACCAGAAGACACGGTCCGGCGTTTCGTTCGAGCAATGCCACCGCGGCCCGGGTGATATCGCCGACCTCTGTACCGACCGTCGTATCGACGAAGTCACCTTCGCTTCCGCCGATGCCGGTGAAGTCAAACGTCAGGGTGAGCCATCCGGCCTCGGTCATCCGTCGTGCAAGGCGAGAGACGGTGTGCAGGTCCTTTCCGCACGTGAAGCAATGAGCAAGCACGGCGGATCCGACAACCGGCCCATCAGGCCGACGGATCAGTCCGGCGAGTCGCGCACCCGCGGCGCCGACGAAGGTCATATTCTCTGTCTGCAACTGCTGGGACTCCTGGTCAAAACCACGCTACGTGGCCAGTCTCGGCGCTCGGCGTCGATATGCGGTGTCGGTTAGGTGACGATCGCCCAAAATGGCTGAGGGACCACGTCACATCCACCGACGGAAAGACAACACGAGTTCGAGAAAATCAGCAAGGGAGGTCGTGTCATGTTGTCCATCGGACGTTCAAATCATCGCACCGCCCCCGTCACGACCGGCGGGTGGGCGGAGCTTCTCGAGAGTGAGGAGGACTACGCGGCAGCGCAAGGGTTCGGTGCCGGCGTGCTCCTCGTTCACTTTGCAGGCGAGCTTCTGCGCTTCGTCGCCGAAGATGACCGCGCCATCACCGAATCTGCGATTCTCGCGATCATCGACCGCCACCTGGGCTGGACGGATCGCACCGCACCGGTTGCTGCCGGTCGGCTTGGTGTCGTCGTCATCCCCGTCGACGGCGCCCTGGCGCTCAGCCGCCGAGCCCGCGAACTGCATCGCGACCTCCGGGCCTGTGGACTCGACGTCGATGTGGCCTACTCATTTCGGCGCCGCTCAGGAGGGTTGCAGGCCGCTGCCGCCCGAGCCGATGCTGCGCTCGACACCGCGCTTTCACGCCGAGCATCCCCACGCCTCTGATCCCTCGTTTCGCCCATAGCCTCGCGGTCCGCGATGCTGGGGGCGATGGACATCGCCACTGCGCTCACGGTCCTCGGCCTCGATGGGCGGGCCGAGTGGAGGCAGATCCGCACCGCTCACCGCAATGCAATTCGCCGATCGCACCCGGACACGGGCGGCTCGACCGATGTCGCCGCCCGGGTGAACGAGGCGTTCGATGTACTTGCGGACGCGACCGACGGCGGGAGCCGCCCCTTGCCGGCACCACCGGCGGCCACGCAACCTTCGAAACGGTCTTCGCCGGAGAGTGCACCGACGGTCATGCGAAGCGACTCCCCGACCGAACTCCTCCTCAGCCTTGCCGACGTCGGCCATGACGTCGGCGCAGTCGTCTTTGTGGATCCGTTGGCAGGGCTACTGGAAATCATCGTCGGCGCCGAACCGGGCGTCGGTCAGCTGACGGTCGCCGTCGGGGAACCAACCGACGATGGTGTCAGGGTCAGTTTCACCCTGGAACCCCTCGGCGTCGCCACTCCCCCGCCCATTGGCGAGGTGGTCGACGACCTGTTGCGGCGCCACCGCGCCCGATCAGCGCGCTGACGTCTCGCGCGGTTCAGCTTCGCCGACCAGTTGTCGGGCCCAGTTGGCCGAGGACCCGAGCAGCGACCCGATGGCCGGCATGGGACGCAGCCACTCCATCGGCCCCGGTCATGCGGCTCATGACGAACCCGGCGATGAACCCGTCGCCCACGCCGGTGCGATCCCGAATCGACGGGACAGGGGCTACGGGAACACTCTCCCCGGAGCCCTCCCTCAGGACAAGCGTCGGTCGCGGACCCGCCGTGACGACGGTGAGTCGCGCTCCGGCCAGTGGTTCTCGCGGCGCACAATCGAGAGCGAGGTGCTCGGCGCGATTCAAGACGACGGCATCCGGTTCCAGCGTGCTCACCAGTTCGCGGAATGCAGGCCCGCCGATCTCTTCGAGATCGGCGGTGCCGGGAGCACCCAGCGTGATCGCCAACCGCCTCTCGCGAGTGATTGCGAGCATCGAGTCCATTGCCGATGCGAGCGGATCCGCGGCAAACACCGATGCGGGCAGGAAGACGTGGCTCACGTCGTCGAGTACGTCGTCATCGATCAACGTCACCCGTGAGGAAGCGCCTCGATCGACGAGCCGGCTCCGGCCGCCCTCGCCCGAAGTGGTGATCGTGACACCGGTGCCTCCGAGGTGGGTCACGCGTGTGCTCACCCCGCGTTGTCGCAGGTCATCGGCGAGTACATGCCCGATCGTGTCGTCGCCGGTCTGGCCGACGAATCGCACATCGCCCCCGCCCTCGGCCACGAGAGCTGCGACGTTGGCGCCGCTTCCGCCCCGCAGCCGAGCGGAACGCACGAGTGTGTCGGCGCCGCGACGCGGCGGCGACACCAGCCGGATCAGTATCTCCTCGACGAGGTCACCGATCGTGAGCAGCATCGGCGAGGTCAGGACGCGACAGAGTCGCTGCCGCCCGCTGCCAGGGCCGGCTCGCGGAGATCGATGACCGGGACGGCCTCGCCGGCCATCGCCGCCTGGAGCTTCGCATCGGTGAGAATGTGCTCGACGGCACGGCGAGTGGCCCGCAACGCCAGATCTTCATCGGCATTGGTGGCCACCGCGAGCTCCTCGGCGAGTCGCTCGATCTCAGACTCGAGATCGGCCGTGAGCGTCGCGTGCTCGGCCTGGAGACTCGCCACTCGAGCATCGACATCACGTCGGCGATAGCCCAGCAGACGTCGCTTGAAGTTCAGGGATGTAGTCGCTGTCTTCGCCATACCGATCAGTCTACGGCAGGAAGATCATGGGGTCTCGGGGCACGCCGTTCACCCGAGTCTCGAAATGCAGATGGGGCCCGGTACTCCAGCCGGTGGATCCTACAGCACCCAACACATCTCCCTGGTCCACGTTGTCGCCGCTTGACACGAAGGTCTCCGACATGTGCGCGTAGAGCGTGGCAATGCCGTCCACGTGCGCCACGATCACGGCATTGCCGTAGCCGCCCTTCCATCCGGCGAAAATGATCTCGCCTTCCTTGGACGCCCAGATTGCATCACCGGTCGAGCCGCCGATGTCGACTCCAGTGTGCTGCCTGACCGTGCCGAAGATCGGGTGGACACGCGGGCCGAACGGCGAGCCGACCCCACCGTTCGTCGGCTTGATGAAGCCTTCCACCGAAGGCGCTCCCGGCGCTCCGGGATCGAAACCAAGGGCTTCCTGTTGCTTCTCCTTGATGAGCTCGGTGAACTCCGCATCTGCTGTTTCCCATCGCTGGAGTTCGCTGTACCAGCCGTCGATCCGCGCATTGAGTTCGTTCTGGATCTCGACCTGGATGGCCTGGTGTTCCTCGAGCGTCAACAGTTCGGTCTCGAGAGCCTGCCGCAGGGCGTCGGCCTCGCGGCGGGCGTCCTCACCGGCGATGACGTGTTCTTCTCGTTCCGCCCTCAGTCGACGCAACTCATCGAGAATGTCGCGCTCGCTGCCCGCGGTGAAGTCCAGCAGCGCCTGGCGAACGGCGGCCTGGTTCGGATCGCCCGAGGCCAGCCACGCATCGAGGTCGTCGGTCGTTCCGACGTAGGCCTCGATCGCTCGAACGCGCATCTCGTCGAGAGTGTTGGCGATGTCGAGCTCCGATTGAACGACCATGCCTTCGCGTGCGTTCACCTCGGCCTCGGCGTCGAGCAACGACTGGCGAGCGCTCTGCACTTCAGACCATTGGGCGTCGATGATCGCCTGGACTTCAGCGAGAATCTCCGCGATTCGCTCATCTTCTTGTTCGAGGAGATCGATCTGTTCGAGCGCGGCCGCCTGAGCGTCCCGGGCTTCTTCACGCTTCTTGCGGACATCGCTGATCGTCTCGTCGGCACCGGCAGGCGCGACCAGAGCGAGGACCGCACTCAGCGCGAGGCAGAGGCGTACTCCGAGCCGGAGACGGGGGCGTGAGAGGAGGGCAGGCACAACAAAGAGACGAGGGTGCGGTTCCGCCCGCCCTGGCTAGCGTAATGAGCATGACGACGCGAGTGGTGGCACTGACGCCCTGTCGACACCTGCACGTGCTCAACTGAGCGAGTCATGACGGACCTGCCCCACGACCCTCGCTCGATTCATGTCGGTGCCGAAGGCGTCTCACCGGAGCCGGTCGCCCCCGCCCACGGGGAGCCGCCTCTCAAGCCCCGCCGCGGATTCCCTCTCGGCAAGCTGGTCCTCGGATTGTTCACCGTGCTTGTCGTCGTGACCATAGTGTTCGCCGGCATGGCGTGGGGATCGTGGCGCGATGTCGAACGAGTCGAACTCGATGGGGTCATGGTGAGTAGTCCCGGAGGCACGAACTATCTCGTCGTCGGAACCGATTCACGCGAGGGCGTGGCGGCCGATACCGAGAACGCCGGTGTGATCTTCGGCGACGGTGTCGCGGGCGAACGAACCGACACGATCGCCGTGCTTCGAATCGAGGACGGCGCGGTGAGCCTCCTCGCCATCCCTCGCGACCTCTATCTGCCGATCGACGGTGGCGCGCCCAGCCGGATCAATGCTGCGTTCGCCGTGGGCGGACCCGCGAGCTTGATTCGCACGGTGCAGGACGAACTCGGCATCGGCATCGATCACTATCTCGAGGTTGACTTTGCCGGATTCCTGGGCCTTGTCGATGCCCTCGACGGGATCACCGTCGACTTCCCGTACCCGGCCCGCGATCCCAAGTCGGGTCTGGACATCCCGGTGGCCGGCCCGGTCGAACTCGACAGTTCGATGGCGCTCGCCTTCGTCCGGTCGCGCAGCTACACCGAACTCGTGGATGGAGCCGAGCGCAGCGACCCGACCGCTGACCTCGGGCGCGTTCAGCGTCAGCAACAGTTCCTCGGCGCGCTGTTCGCCGAACTCGGACAGACGATGAATCCGTTCACCTTGCTGGACGCACTCGACGCCGTGGCCGGCAACGTCCGAGTCGACACCGAGCTTTCCCTCACTGACGCGGCGCGCCTCGGTCTCGCGGTTCGAGGCTCCACACCGGCCACCGCCACCGTGCCGACCACACCCTCGGTCACCGGGTCCGGCGCTCAAGTCCTGCTGCTCGATGCCGGCGCCGGCGAGGTGCTCGACGCGTTTCGGGGCTGACCCCATCGCCGCGGTCGACTACCGTCAGCCGATGAGCCAGGACATCCCGACAACGCTCGACGCCGTCGACGCCGACTGGCTGACAACCACACTCCGCTCGAACGGCGTCATCGCTGCCGGCACGACCGTGACCTGCACATCTCAGACGTTGCTGGGCGTGGGAGAAGGATTCATGGGCGAGATCGCACGGGTGAGTCTCCAACACGACGGACCTGACTCCCTGACGTCGGTTATCGCCAAGATCCCGACGACGGTCCCGGAGAACCGTGGCGCCGGTCAGATGCTCGGAATCTACGAGCGAGAAGTTCGGGCCTATCTGGATCTGCTGCCGCACATCGATGTGCCGGCCCCGACCGCCTATGTAGCTCTGGTCTCGGACGAGGCCACCGGCGCGGCCGACCTCGCGCGGATGGTGAAGGCGGACCGACTACCGATTTGGCTACTTCGCATCTTGGTTCGCCGCGAGCAGAAGGCAGTGGCGGTACCGCCGACGGTCCTGGTTCTGGAGGATCTCGACGATGCGGTTCCCGGCGACCAGGTGGCCGGGTGCAGCCCCGAACGTGCGGCTGCGGTCCTGCGAATCGCGGCTCGCCTCCACGGGTCGACCTGGGGGCCACGAGCCCCACAGCGGCAGCACTGGCTGTCCGGTGGCGATGTGGTGCCACGGCTCTTTCACGCCGCTCATCTCAATTCCCGCAAGGGCTTCATGCGCCAGGCCGAGCCCCGAATGAGCCCGCACTCGATTCGGGTGCTGAGCGGGGTCACCAGATCGGGGAGGGCGCGGATCACCGATCTACATGCGCAGGCTCCGCGATGCGTCGTCCACGGCGACCTCCGACTCGACAATCTCTTCTTCGACTCGGAGACCGGGGTCAGGGCCGTGATCGACTGGCAGATTCCCAATCTCGGGCCCGCGGTCCTCGACATCGGCTACTTCCTGGTCTCGTCCCTCGACGCCTCCGTCAAGGAGTCGGTCATCGATGACCTACTCGGCGTGTATCACGACGAACTCGTGAGCTCAGGGGTGGCGGACTACCCGTTCGCCCGCCTGAAGGCCGACTACATCGAAGGGCTGTTGCTGCTTCTGCACCGGGCCACCTCGTTCGATTCGGTGGAGTTCGGAGAGGAGCGCGGCCGGGTGCTCCTGGACACTTGGCTCGATCGCTTCGACGCACGGCTGGCCCGCATTCCCGCCTAGTCTCGGCGCCATGTCAGACCCCTCCATCTCTGAGATCTTCGACCCCGCCGTCTGGACCGAGGTCCCCGGCTTCGACCTCACCGACATCACATATCACCGCGCTGTCGACCAGGGCACTGTGCGGATCGCCTTCAACCGGCCGGAGGTTCGCAACGCGTTTCGGCCCAACACGGTTGACGAGTTGTACCGAACGCTTGACCACGCTCGTATGTCGAGCGATGTCGGTTGTGTCCTGTTGACGGGCAACGGTCCGTCAGCGAAGGACGGGGGCTGGGCCTTCTGTAGCGGTGGCGATCAGCGGATTCGCGGCAAGGTCGGCTACCAGTACGCAGACGGCGAGACAGCCGACACGATTGACCCGGCCCGGGCCGGCCGATTGCACATCCTCGAGGTCCAACGGCTGATCCGCACAATGCCGAAGGTCGTCATTGCCGTCGTGCCCGGCTGGGCCGTCGGGGGCGGACACAGTCTTCACGTCACGGCGGACCTGACCCTCGCGAGCGAGGAGCACGCCATCTTCAAGCAGACCGACACCGACGTGGCCAGCTTTGACGGAGGATTCGGGTCGGCGTATCTCGCTCGCCAGATCGGACAAAAGCGAGCTCGAGAGATCTTCTTCCTCGGCCGCGACTACAGCGCCGATGAGGCGTTCCAGATGGGCATGGTCAACGCGGTTGTCCCCCACGCTGAGCTCGAGGCAACCGCGTTGAAGTGGGCGCATGAGATCAACGGCAAGAGCCCGACCGCACAGCGTATGGCCAAGTTCTCCTTCAATCTGATCGATGACGGTCTGATGGGTCAGCAGGTCTTCGCCGGCGAAGCGACACGGCTGGCGTACATGACCGACGAAGCAGTCGAGGGGCGCGATGCGTTCCTGGAGAAGCGCACGCCTGATTGGTCCGCCTTCCCCTGGTACTTCTGAGCGGTTGCTCGGTGTGAACCTCGACGACCCCGACCTGGCGCTGCGCTTCTGGAAGCCGTTCGACGTCCTCACCGCGTTCACGGACCGTCACGACCGCGCCACGCTCGCCGACTTTGTCGACGTACCCGGCGTGTATGCCGCGGGCCGACTTGATCGGGACTCCGAGGGACTCTTGGTCCTGACCCGCGGAAAGGCCCTTCGTACGTCACTGATGGATCCGACGATCGGTCATCCGCGGACCTATCTCGTGCAGGTTGAGGGTGTGCCTTCCGCCGAAGCCTGCCGACGGCTCGAAGATGGCGTCGACCTGTCGGACGGTCGCAGTCGGCCGGCACAGATCGAAGTCTTGACCGCGGATCCTTCGCTACCGGAACGGAGCAAGCCGATCCGCGTTCGACAGTCGATCCCCGATTCATGGATACGCCTCACCCTGACAGAGGGGAAGAACCGTCAGGTCCGCCGTATGACCGCGGCCGTCGGATTCCCCACTCTTCGCCTTGTTCGTGAAGCAATCGGGCCCGTCACCCTTGACGGCTTGGCGCAAGGTGAGTGGCAGGCACTCACCGACACCGAACGCGGGGCGCTCGCCGACTCCCTCAGTTCGGCCCGAGACTCCAGTCGACTGGATCGCGGCCCGCGTCCACGAGGGCGTCGTTGGCGCGGCTGAAGGGCCGGGTCCCGAAGAAGCCGCGGTGCGCCGAAAGCGGCGACGGGTGCGGTGACTCGATCACCACGTGGCGACTCTCGTCGATGAACGCCTTCTTCTTGCGAGCCGAGGCGCCCCAGAGGACGAACACAACTCGATCCGTCTTGCCGTTCACCGCGTGGATGACCTCGTCGGTGAACATTTCCCAGCCCTTCTGTTGGTGGCTGGCTGCTTCGCCCGATCGCACGGTGAGCGACGTGTTGAGCAGCAGCACCCCCTGTCGGGCCCAGGGCTCGAGATTGCCGCTCGGAGGTATTGCGAGCCCGAGATCCGTTGCCATCTCCTTGTAGATGTTGACGAGCGAAGGCGGGACGCGGACCCCGTCGCGCACACTGAAGGCCAATCCGTTCGCCTGACCGGGTCCGTGGTACGGGTCCTGGCCGAGAATCAAAACCTTCACGTCTGCGAACGGCGTGAGATGCAGGGCCGTGAACACCTCTTCGTCCGGTGGGAACACCTCGTGGGCCGAGCGTTCCTGCGCCACGAACCGCTGCAGCTCGCCCCAATACGGCTTCGCGAACTCTGACCGCAGGATCGGGTTCCAGTCAGTCGTCTTCGCCACGGCCAGACCCTAGCCAGTGGCCCACGATGTGGCCGTGCTCACGGTGGACAGTGTTCAGAAGCGGTATGGCGACGTTCATGCGCTTCGGGGCGTGTCTGTCGACATCGAGGCCGGTGAAGTACTGGCTCTCCTGGGTCGAAATGGTGCAGGCAAGAGCACCCTCCTCTCGCTTGTCGCACCGCTGATCGAACCGGACGCCGGCAGCGTCATGGTCGACGGCCTCGACATCAAACGCGATCGTGCAGCACGGCAACCCCGTGGGGATCTCCCGTCACGCCTCAGTATTGAGCGATGAAGGGCCACCGTTCGATCTTCCTCGAGGGCGGCGGAGCCGGCGACCTCCTCATCTCGACACTGGTGCCGTGCGCCATCGGCGTGGTGGCGTCAGTTCTTGCCGCCGGGCGCTTCCGAGCCGACGAGACGAGAGAGTTCTTCGTCTGATCGCAGGCGGTCCCCATTCAGCCATGGTGGAGATGCGAAACTGCCAACGTGTCTGACATCACCGAGACCGATACGACATGGTTGAGCAACTCTGATCTGGAGACTGTTCGCGGTCGGGTGCCAATGGTCTATGTGGATGCCGTGCCGGTTCGAGTCGACTCAGCCGGCGAGGTCACCCACGTTGGCCTCCTTCTTCGAGCAATGCCCGATGGCACGGTCAGCCGAGCGCTCGTGACGGGCCGGGTGATGTTCGGCGAGCGAATCCGCCATGCACTCCTCCGCCACGTCGAAAAGGACCTTGGCCCATTCGCGCTGCCGAGATTGCCTGCCAACCCGGCGCCGTTCACCGTCGCCGAGTACTTCCCCGATCCGGGCGTCTCCGGCTTCCATGATCCCCGCCAGCACGCCGTCAGCCTCGCCTATGTCGTTCCGATCGATGGTGAACCCGAGCCGGCACACGATGCCCTCGATCTCACATGGGTCACCCCGGAAGAGGCCGACTCCGACGAGGTCCGCGCCGAGATGACCGGCGGCCATGATCGCCTGCTGCGCCTCGCGCTCGCCCACACGGGACAGCTCCCCTAGGACTGTTGCGTGAGTCTCACTTGCTTGAGTCACATCGCCCACGTGCGGTGATCGACTCGCGATCGGGCAGGCTGTTCGGATATGGAGCATCGTGATATCGCCGTGATCGGCGCCGGACCCGCGGGTGCCGCGGTGGCCATCCAGGCGGCCCGCCACGGCGCACGTGTGGTCGTCTTCGAGAAGGGATCTCGCGGGCGCGACAAGGTCTGTGGCGACGGCCTCACCCCACGCGCCGTTTCGGCGCTCGATGACCTCGGGATCTCACTCGACGACGCCCATCACATCGACGGGCTCCGCATGATCGCGAACAAGACCGCCCGAGAGCTCCCGTGGCCGTCCAGCGGTCGCTTTGCCCCCCACGGTGCGGTCTGGCCGCGCCGGCGCCTCGATGCTCACCTCGTGGCGGCGGCGGAGAAGGCCGGCGCCGAGGTCATCTGGGATACCGAGGCGCTCCCTGTGTTCGACGACCACGGCCGGGTGGTCGGCGTCGAAGCAGGTGGCCGGCGCTGGGCCGCTGCCCTCACCGTCGCTGCCACCGGTGCCCCTGGTGCGGTCGCCAAGATGCTCGGCAATGGTCGCGTGGAAGGCGAACCCTTCGGGTTGGCCATTCGGACCTATGCCGAGTCTCCGCGTCATGCCGATCGCCATATCGAGGCCTGCCTCACCCTGAAGGACGAACACGGCACTCCCGTGCCCGGCTACGGCTGGATGTTCCCGGCCGGCGACGGCACGGTCAACATCGGCGTCGGCGCCCTGTCGACCATGAAGGGCTTCAAGAAGCTCAATCTCAACACCCTTCAGGACAGCTACCGGTCCCTTGTTCAGGACGATTGGCAGCTCGGTCCTGATCTCGAGAAGCCACGAGCATGGCGACTTCCGATGAGCGCGCAGCGCCGTCATGGAGCCGGTTGGGTGGCGGTCGGGGACGCCGCCGGTCTGATCAATCCGATGAACGGCGAGGGAATCGACTACGGCCTCGAATCGGGCATGCTGATCGCCGACCTGTTCAGCGCCGATCCCGCCACCGCTCCCGATGAATACGATCGTCTTCTGGGCGAACGCTTCGACAGCTTCCTTCGTACCGGGCGTCGTTTCTCCTTCTTGGTCGGCCATCCGCTCGTACTGCGCGCTGGCCTTCGTCTGGCTGTCGGCACCGACGCCATTGCCAACATCACGCTGCAGGTCATGGGCAATCTGGTCGATGCCGATACCCCGGGTGCGGCCGGTCGGGTGATGCGATTGGCCGACAAGACACTGGCGATCGCCGACCCCTTGCTGCGCCGCACTCGCGCCGCGGCCTGATCGCTAGTCGGCCAGCAACTCGGAGAGTTCGGCAAGCGACCGCACGATGGTCTCGACAGAACACTCGATCATCAGATTGACGATCTCATCGTCGAATCGACGGCGCCAGTCCGTGTGCAATCCGATCACCCGCTTCCCGATTCCGATCGCGTAGCCGATCTCCCAGGCTGTCCCGTCATCGGTTGTCAGACCGTTGAGCGATGCAACCATGACATCGCAGCGGTCGATGCCACCGCGATCGTGTCGATAGATCGCCTCGACGTTGTCCGCCGTCTTGGGCGGATTGTCCCGGTGCGGCAGAAACGTCGCGTAACCCGCTGCCGCCACCGTGGCTTCCACCTTCTCGATCCACCACCGTTCTCCCTCATCGAACAGCGGACCGGCGACGTAGGCGTAGGGCATCAGTGATTCTTGCACGAGTATGCCGAGTCAACTGTCGAGGATGCGATGAAGGGTCCGCGCCATCACATCGGCGAGCGGATGGTTTCGAGGCGCGTAGTAGAGCACTCCACCGACTGCATGTTCGAGCTCGAACGCTCGTGCTCGGAGCCAGGTTGCGTCGTCGGCGTCGACGAGTTGTCGAAAGAGCTCGCGATCTGGTCCGTCGAGCACAGCCCAGGCGAGGCCGAGATCCTGCGCCGGGTCGGCGTAGCCCGCAGTACCCCAGTCAATGACCGCGGCGAGACGACGATTCATCATCAGGAGGTTGCCGGGAATGAGATCGCCGTGAACGAACCGAGCATCGACTCGCTCATCGATCGCTTCGGCCGATTCCGCAGCCGCTCGACGGACCGCTGCCACGTCGACCAGGTCTGCGGCGGCCCACCCCGGATCATCGAGCCAGCCGTCGAGCCGATCCAAGAGATCGCGGAGCGGGCCACCGCGGTCGCCAGGTTTTCGAACGGGAGCCGGCATGCCGTTCAGCAGTGTCATCTCGTTCACGACGGCGGCGAGAGACCGTGCGAGCTCGGGCATGGCCGGCTCCAGATCAGATCGCGCTGACCAAGCATCGTCGCCCGCGATCCAGCTGAGGACCGACCAATGAAACGGGAACACTTCAGACGGAGTGCCGTTGTGCTGCACGGTCGGGAGCGTGACCATGGCGGCGAGTCGGCTCTCCGCCAACCGTGGTAGCAGTTCGATCTCCGTGGCGATACCGGCCTCCGCTCCGGGGATTCGCGGTAGGCGCACCACCAGTCCGGCTTCACCTGGCACTTCCAGTCGCCACATCGCGTTGCTCGTGCCGGACGTTCGTAGGTAGGTCAGCGGATGAAGGCCCCACTCGGGGCACTGCGAAGCGAGCAGGCATCGGACAGTTCGTTCCGACGTGTCCACCTCTACGTCGTGGATCTGATGGGTCACCCGATGCCACCGATCCGATCAGCCGGGCAAGGGGCCGAACACACGGTCGAGGTAGGTGTTGCTGAATCGACCGTGGGGATCCGCGTTGGCCCGGGCGGCTTGGAAGCGGTCCCACTCCGGGTAGAGCGCAGCCAGCGATCCGGCCGTCTCGTTGTGGAGTTTGCCCCAGTGCGGACGACCCCCATGAGCGCGAGCTATCGCGGCGATGTTGGCGAAGTACTCGTCGTGTGATGTGCCGTTGTACACGTGCGCCGCGATGTAACCGCTTTCTCGGCCATGAGCAGTGGAGAGGGGAACATCGTCGCCTGCCGTGGTTCGCACCTCGATCGGGAAGATGATCGGCGCAGCCAGTGACCGGGCCATCGCATTCACCTCTCGCACCGCCTCGGGAATGGCGTCGACGGGCAATGACCATTCGGTCTCGTAGAATTTGACCAACCGCGGCGTGGTGAATACGTCGAAGGATCGATCGGTGTACTCGCGTCGTCCACCTCCCGTGGCGATGATCCTGCTCAGCTTCGGCACGGATCGAGGCCAGCGGCGGGCGACTCGGCAAAGAAGGTCAAAGCCGACGTTTTCCAACAGGAGCTTGTCGCGCGTGTAGCCGAAACGCGAGAGCGGAGCGGGCTCGTCGTCGGTACGGCGGTTGGTCTTCGTCATCGCTTGATGCGAGCCCGGCAGCATGAAGAACTCGAAGTGGTCGGCGGTGTCGATCCGTTCCCGCCAGTGGTCGAGCACCTCGTCGAGCGGTTCGGGTTGCTCGATGGCGTGAATTCGAAAGGACGGCACGGTTTGAAGGGTGACGCGCGAAATCACCCCGAGCGCGCCGAGCGACACTCGTGCATTGGCGAAGAGCTCGGGCTCGTTGCCGGCATCGACATCGTGCGATCCGCCGTCGGCATCAACGATTCGGAGACCCCTGATTTGGGCGCCGAAGCCCGTGAAGGCCAAGCCGGTTCCGTGGGTGCTCGTGCTGATCGCTCCCGCAATCGACTGCTTGTCGATGTCGCCCATGTTGGCCAGCGCAAGGCCGTGGCGATCCAACTCCCGGTTGAGCGCCTGAATCGTGATGCCGCCGCCAACGGTGACCCGCCCGGTCGCCGTGTCGACGTGATGCACCTGATCGAGGTCGTGCATGGTGACGTGGATGTCGCCGGTGACGGCGGCCGCGGTGAAGCTGTGCCCGGCCCCCATGACCCGCAGCTGCCGATCGGTCTGGGTGGCGGACGCAATCACGGCCCCCAACTCGTCCTCAGATGCGGGCCGCGCGATTTCCGTGGGCTGGAATCGTTGATTCCCCGCCCAATTGCTGATGTAGGGCCGGCGGGCCATCACCAGTGCCGGAGATCGATCGGAAGCCGGTCGATCACCTCAGCGCCTTCCATGAGCCACATTTCCTCGTGGCGAGCCACCGTCGGATCGAGATGGGCGGGGTCGAGCCGGACCCGTTGATCGAGCTCGAGAGTCACTCCCTCGCCGGCCGTCAACGTGGTGTGCTCGTCGCTGCAATAGAGAACCTCGCCGTCGGCCCACGACGGATTCCCGTGGTCCATTCCGAGCGCCTTGAGCCCCGCGTTCGCCACAGCCCATCCCTTCGGGTTGAGTGAAAGGATCGAGCACTCGAGGTGAATGGCCTGGCGAAACGGGAGGTCGAGGCGGGCGTACTGCGTGTCACCGAGAAGGAAGCTGCCGGCTTGAATCTCGTTGGCCCAGGTGTTGGTGTCGTACGTTCCGGTGCCGCCGCCTGAGATGAGCTCGCCGCCGACCGCCTCGGCCGCCCGCAGTAGATTGCTCATGGAGTGCTGCACCTTGGAGATCCGCTCTCTACGATCGAGCACCATCATCAGGTGCCCTTCGTAGCCCATCACACCTCTGACGTTCATCCCTGCGGCCCTGGCCTCGTCGGCGAGCCGGCCCGCATCATCGGGGCTGCACCCACATCGGGGTAGACCGACATCGACGTCGATCAACACGCTGGTGATGCCTGCTGCCGCGGCACGAGCCACGCCTTCGCTGCTGTCGACTGCCAACGTCACGTTCGCGTCGACGGCAGCCAGTCGGCGGAGCTGTTCGCGGTCGAGGACCTCATTCGCGAGGAGAAGATCCTCACCCAAACCCGCAGTGGCCATGCCCTCGACCTCGCGCACCGTTGCGCAGGTGAAGGAGCGATGACCGGCCGCGGCGAGGCGATGAGCGAGCGCCGTGCACTTGAAAGCCTTCACGTGGGGCCGAAGCTTCACCCCCGGAAGCGTGGCGCCGATGGTGGCGATGTTGTGGTCGAGGTCGGCTCGTTCGATGACCAGAGCAGGAGTTGGGATCACGTTCGAACCGTAGTCCGAACGCGATCCGTGAACCTCAGCCGTAGACGATCTCGAGGGCCCTTTCCGGAGCGACGAACTCGTGGCCCTGGGCCTCGGCAACACGACTCTCCGTGATCATTCCGCCGCAGACGTTGAGACCACCCAGCAGATGCTGGTCAGCGAGCAACGCATCGCGAGGGCCGCGATCGGCGAGGGAAAGGGCGAACGGAAGCGTTGCGTTGTTCAGCGCGTAGGTGGAGGTGCGAGGAACGCCACCGGGCATGTTGGCGACGCAATAGTGGACAACGTCGTCGATCACATACGTCGGCTCAGCATGAGTCGTGGCTCGAGAGGTCTCGAAGCATCCGCCCTGATCGATGGCGACATCGACCAATACGGAGCCGGGCTTCATTGCCTTGACCATCTCGGCGCTCACGAGCTTCGGAGCCGTGGCACCTTTCACGAGCACGGCACCAACAACGAGATCAGCGGCGAGCACGGCCTCTTCGAGCGAAGCGGTGGTCGAGTAGACGGTTTCGAGTTCGGCACCAAAGCGATGGGCCAGACGCTCGAGGACCTCGAGGCTTCGGTCCAAGACGGTGACCTGAGATCCGAGGCCGATTGCCATCTCGATGGCATTCTCGCCCACGACGCCACCACCGATGACAACAGTACGGGCGGAGGGCACACCGGGAACACCGCCGAGCAGGAGGCCGGCGCCGCCATTGAGGGCCTCGAGACAGTGCGCTCCGGCCTGGATGGACATCCGACCGGCCACCTGCGACATGGGGGCGAGGAGCGGAAGTCCCCCATGCACATCGGTGACCGTTTCGTAGGCGATACACGTGGCACCGCTCTTGATGAGGTCGTCTGTCTGGGGCACGTCGGGTGCGAGGTGCAGGTAGGTGAACAGTGTCTGGTCGGACGAGAGCATGGCGCGCTCGGGTGCCTGTGGCTCCTTGACCTTGACGATCATCTCCGCATCGGCCCAGACATCGGCGGCGGTTGCAGCGATACCTGCGCCGGCTTCGACGTAGACGGCATCGGGCGCCCCGATACCGGTGCCGGCATCGGTTTCGATGGTGACCTGGTGGCCGTGCGAAACGAGCTCGCGAACTCCTGACGGCGTGAGGCCGACCCGGCGCTCGGCGACCTTGACTTCTTTCGGGACACCGATGTGCATGGTTTTCGATCCTCTTCCCTGATCCACGATCGTTTCACGCACGGTACGACGAATCTCTAGACCGTTCCTTGCACATTCGGTAGCATCAGGCACCACGGGTGCACTCTTTATGCGCCAGTTTGCCAAACCATCGGAGATTCCTGTGTCCACCGCACCCGACACGATCGATCGCGCCATACTGGCTGAGCTACAGCGGGACGGTCGTGCCACGCATGCCGCGCTCGCGGAGCTCGTCCACCTGTCCCCCTCGGCCTGTCTTCGCCGGGTGCGACGGCTGGAGGAGGAGGGCGTGATCTCCGGCTACGTCGCTCGCCTCGATCGGGAAGCCGTCGGCCTCGGCACGACCGTCTTCATCGAGATCTCCCTCAACAGCCAACACGAGGACCTGCTCGACGAGTTCGAGGAAGCCGTTCGCCAGGTCCCCGAGGTGGTGAGCTGCTACCTGATGGCCGGCAACTCCGACTATCTCGTGAAGGTCGCAGTCGCTGACGTGGCCGACTACGAGCGCATCCATCGCACCCACATGGCCCGCCTGCCCGGGGTTGCCAACCTTCGATCGAGCTTCGCTCTCCGAGCGGTGGCTGAAGACGCTCCGGTCGTGGTGCGTTAGATGCGCCGCGGCAGGGTCGACGCCGCGAACGCGGTTGCGAGGCAGGCAGCGGCGACCACGAAGTAGAAGATCCAGAACGGACCCACCAGCAAGACCAGGGCCGCAAGGCCGGGGGCCGCGAACGACGACGTCTCTCGCCATGAGGAGAAGACAGTGGTCATCGCCACTCGTTCTCTGGCCTTCACGGTCCGCATGAACGGGATGTTGCCCAACACGTCGAGCCACGATGCGCCCCAGGCTCCGCTGACCCAGAAGATCACGCCAACCGGTCTCGCTTCCCCTATGAGGCCGAGGACGACGAGGGAGGCCGCGATCAGAATGAACCCGGCCATGATCACGAAACGGGTCGATGTCTGATCGGTGAACCACAGCACGGTCGGGCTCATGATCAGCAGCGCGGCGACCGCGGACACCACTCCCCCGGCGGTCCACGCCGGAAGCCCGGCCTCAACGGTGTACAGCGGCGCATAGATGAAGAACGATGCCCAGAAGGTGCCGCGAACCAGGGTGATGAGGTAGGCAACGCGCAGGTACCGCTGGCGGAAGTAGCGCGGGATGTTCTGCAGCGGGTTCGGGGCCTTTGATTTCGGCGTCGACAGCACAGGGTTGGTGCCCATTCGCAGGATCCAGAAGTACGTGAGCGCGGCGAGGGCGCAGAGGATCGCCAGGGCAAAAGGCAGACGATCGTCCACTTCGGTGTACAAGAGAATCGAGGCCATCGGGCCGATCGCCCAGGCCACTCCGTTGTGCATCATCCGCCGAGATTCGTTGCGCCGGAGCTCGCGCCGGTCGATGTAGTCCATGATGAACAGCGACATACAAACCGCAAAGATCGCGGCCTCGGTGGCAACCAGGCCCATCGCCATCGGAATGAGCGCGCCCACACCGGTCAGTACGATCAGGTTGGCTGCCACAAGGCTCAAGATGCCGAGCGTCACCACCCATCGACGGGCCATCCAGCTTTCGAGCGTGCCGACGTTGAGCGTGGCGAACAAGGCCACGAACGATCCGGCGAAGTAGGCGAAGGTCACCGCTTCCTTCGAGCCGAGCGTGGCAAATGCCGCGAGCGGCAGGACCGTGACCGTGACGGAACGCCCGAGGCCCTCGAGCGCGCTCAGCCGCGACAGCGGCCAGCCGTAGTCATCGCGAACAATCTGATGGATCGCGTGCGGCCGCTGCAGGAGCATGCGGCGCTACAGCGCAGGCGCGGGAGGTGGTACCCGCTTCGCCAGTCCATCGACCAACTCGCTGCCGGCGATTGCCAGCAGCGAGGCCGGAGCGCACAGGATCTTACGATCCCTGGACCCACCGCCAACGATGATCCGATCGCGCTCCGCGACGGCAGCGTCGACCCAAACAGGCAGGTCTGAGGGTAGGCCGAAGGGTGTCACGCCGCCGATCTGCATGCCGCCGCTGCGTTCGATCGTCTCCTCGGCAGCAGCGAACGACGCCTTGCGCGTTCCGAGCCGCTTCCGTACTACGCCGTTCACGTCGAGTCTGGTCGAGGCGAGCACGAGGCAGCAGGCCATCGGACGGGCCTCCGCCTTGCCGACTACCAGGATCGCGTTGGCACTGTCGTCGGGCGAGTATCCGTACGCCTGACAGAAGGCGGCGGTGTCGGCGAGTTCGGGGTCACAGGCCACGATCTCGTACTCGACATCGAGCGCTTCGAGGTGGTCGACAACGGGGTCCATCAAACTCCTTGCGGAATCCGCAATCGCGGGCCGACTCAGTCGCCCAGGTTGTACATCTCAGCCGACGGCTTGAGTGGTCGCGCGTACCATAGCGGTCGGCGCAGGCCGCCGGGTCCGGGCGCGGGGCGGGTCTTCGACAGCCAGTCTTTGTACGCCTCGCGACTCTTGGCTGTGTCGACCACCACGTCGCCGTACTGATCGCCCGCCTCGGCCGGCGTGACCCGCACTCGCTGATGCCAGCACTGCATGCCGGAGATGGGATCGGGCTGCACCGAGAACGTGAGGTTCTGATGCACCCCGGTGTCGTTCCACCAGATACGACCGGTGTCGTCGTCCTTCGACTTCCACTTCTTGATGCCATCGGTGCGACTGAGCTTCCACGACGTGCCGTCCTGGGCGATCTCAGCCTTGCCGGCCCCCCATGAACGAGCCTTGTCTTCGTCGAGCCGCCAGCGACCCATGTGATGAGAGGCCGCGACGACACCAGGACGGATGCCCTCGGTCCGCCAGGCCTGGATCACGAAGTGCCCAATCCGTGTCGAGATGCGCACAAGGCCGTTGACATCGATACCGAGCTTCTCGGCGTCCAGGGGATGGATCCAGAGCGGGTGGCGGTGGCTCAACTCGCTGAGCCATTTCGAGTTGGCCGAGCGCGTGTGGATCAGCGTGGGGATACGGAATGTGGGCAGCAGGATCCGCTCGTTGCCCCCGGTGCCATCGGGAGCAGGCTCCATGTCCATGTCCTCGTGGTGTACGTGTGACGGGATCCATGTCGGGGTGGCGTACTCAGGCCAGCCCCAGTCCTTGAGCGTCGTCGAGAACAGTTCGAGCTTGCGCGACGGGGTCGGGAAGCCTTCCTTGATCTCGCCGTCGACCTCGACACCGGGCGAGCCGTCACCGAGCGGAGCCAGGGCGATGTCGTCGAGGCCCGCGGCGGTGCCGTCCCACATGCCAATCGTGCCGGGCTTGCGAAAGACTCCTTCGTTGTCCTTCTCGCAACCTTCGACTCCTTCCGCCGACACGATCCGCTCGTACGGTGTGATGACGTCGCCGGGGATGGCGTAGGCGCCAACGTCGCGCATGTACTCGAGTGGTGTCTTGCCGGCCTCAGCGGCCTTCTCCGCCAAACCAGGAACGGATTCGGCGAACATGGTGCCGTAGTACTCGTCGACACTGATCGGCGTGCCGGGCAACTCATCGGATTCGAACCACTGCCGAATTCCGCGGGCTCCGTCAGGATCGATACGCCACGACAGATCGATCCAGAACTCGTTTTCCTCCCAGACCTCGCCCGGATTGAACTCGTGAGTGCGGGTCTCGCGGTTGAGCTCCTCGCCCCGAATCTCCGCATAGCGACGAAAGACCGGCTGGCGGAAGCCGATCCAGCGACCGGCGTGGGTCTCGAAGCTGGCAACGTCGTGGCGTTCGGTGCCGACGCCCATCGGAAGCACGTAGTCGGCGAACCAGGCGGTTTCGGACCAGGTCGGGGTGAGCGCCACGTGGCACTTGACCTTCTCCTCGTCCTTGAGCGCTTCGAGCCAGGAGAACCCATCAGGGTTCGTCCAGATGGGGTTGTAGACCCGGCTGAAGTACACGTCGAGCGTGCCGCGACCCTCGTTCAGAAAGTGAGGCAACAGGATCGACATCTCGTGGTACGAGAGCGGATACTCCTTCGGCCAGCTCATCTCGTTCCACTCGTGCAGGGCTGGAGCACCCTTGGGCTGGTGGGGCTTGAACTTGTTCCATCCGGTGCCGCTCGTGCCGCCGACGGTGGCGACCGAGCCGGTGAGCACGTTCAGGAAGAACAAGCAGCGAGCGGTCTGCCAGCCACCGAGGTTGCCCGCGCCGGCGGCACGCCAGTTGTGGGAGGCGAACTTGGTGGGATGGGCACCGATGATCTCGGCGATCTCGCGAAGCTGTGTTTCGTCGATGCCGCAGACTTCAGCGGCACGTTCGGGCGTGTACTCGGCGTACTCGTCGAGCCAGGCCCGCTGCATCGAGTCGATTTCGACGGGCAGGTCGGGTCGAGTCTCGCGGAGGTAGGTCTCCCAATTGACCCAGCGTCGAACGAAGTCCTTCTGCCAGGTGCCATTCTCGATGAGCAGCCGGGCGATGGCCAGGAGCATGAACGGCTCGGTCCCGGGCCATGCGGGCAGCCAATGGTCGGCCTTGGAACCCGTGTTGGACAGGCGCGGGTCGACACAGATGACCGTGGCACCCTTGCCCTGGGCCTCGATGATGCGCTGCGCGTGCGGGTTGAAATAGTGACCGGCCTCGAGATGCGATGAGATGAGGAAGATCACCTCGGCGTTGGCGAAGTCCGATGACGGCCGATCGTGGCCCATCCAGCTCTGGTAGCCGATGCGGGCGTTACTGGAGCAGATGTTGGTATGGCTGTTGTGGCCGTCGACGCCCCATGCCTTGAGCACCCGGTCGGCGTAGCCATCCTCCCCGGGACGACCGACGTGATACATGACACCGTCACGACGATCCTCGTCCATGGCAACACCGATGCGCCTGCCGATGTCGTCGAGGGCTTCTTCCCAGCTGACGCGTTCCCACTGGCCGCCCCCGCGCTCGCCGACACGGCGCATGGGGTGCATGATCCGCTCCGGGTCATAGACCTGGTTGAGCGTGGCGGGGCCTTTGGCACAGTTGCGACCACGGCTGGCCGGGTGCAAGGGGTTGCCCTCGATCTTGTCGATCTCGCCGGTCTCGTGGTTGACGTGGGCGAGAAGGCCGCAGGCGGCCTCACAATTGAAACAGGTCGTGGGCACGAGCGTGTGGTGCTCTTCGACCTTGTCGGGCCATGCCTTGGCGTTGAGCGAGGTGTAGTCGTGCCAGTCCTCGTGCGGCGGGTATTGGGTGAGATCAGTCATCAGTCACTCTCAGGACAGCGGGACGGATTGGCCGGCACGGACGAACGAGTCTTCATACGCCCACATGCCTATGAGGGCGGCGAGGCCGGCGACCGCCGGGAGCCCCGGGCCGGAGGCGACCGACAGGGAAATGATCACCAGCGCACCGGGGATCAGGAGGCCGAGCACAACCCCGATGAAGAACTTCTTGCGGTATTCGCCCTTTGTCATCTGGAAGATCGCAGCCTCGACGTGGGGCGTGCCCTTCGAGGTGACCTCGACCCAGACGAGCCCTCCGGTGGCGATGGCGCCACCGAGGAGCGTCCAGCGGATGGCATCGACTTCTGGGACGGCCATGAACAGATCAGCAATGGCGTAGGTCGCGCCGCCGGCAGTGACCGTTTGAGCCAGCAGCGTCGGGAGCAACAACGGCGTCTGCCACAGGTCGCGGCCTTCGCACTGGCCGAACAGGAATGCGGTGTAGCCGGCAGTTCCGGCCGCAAAGAACGCGGTGGGGATGGCGACGATCTCGATGAGGCCCGAGGACCCGGTGAGGCCACCGATCCACCAGAGCGCCATCAGGAGCGCAAAACCCATGAGGATGTACGCGCCCTTCACCAGCCAGGACTCCCATGAGCCCTTGGTGATCAGATAGTGGAAGCGTCCCGGTTGTTTGAGATCGGTGACGAGGAGTACACCGGTGAGGCCGAGGAATACACCGGCGATGATCGGCGGCACCACGCCGACTGCCGCTTGCTCACCGGAGTGCCCCATCAGCACGAGCATGGCGGCCACGAGCATGACCCCGGCGGCGATGGCCTTGGTGACGAGATAACCCGACACCTTTTCCTTCCAGGTCATCTGGTGAGACGTGGTGTAGGTGGTGCGGGCCACGACGCCGTGCGTGTCGGGCGGAAGCGTCGGGTGACCGGGTGTTTGATCTGCCCAGATCAATCCGTCGGCGGCGATCGCCGTGCGCAACGGGTTGAGCGATGCTTGATCCGCGCCCCGGTAGTACACCTTGGGGTTGGTGCCTTGCTCCGGCGCCCGGACGGCGACGTCGTCGCGGGCGATGATCTTGGTTGCTGCGTTGTTCGGATCATCGAGGTCGGCGACCTTGATGGCGTGTGTGGGGCAGACCACGACGCATGACGGCTCGAGGCCGACCTCCACGCGGTGGTTGCAGAAGTTGCACTTGTTGGCCGTGTTGGTGGCCGGGTTGATGTAGAGCGCGTCGTACGGGCACGCGTTCATGCAGCCCTTGCAGCCGATGCAGTTGTCGTCGTTGAAGTCGACTACGCCGTTGTCAGCCCGGAACAAGGCGTTGGTCGGGCAGATCGACATACACGGTGCGTCGTCGCATTGGTTGCAGCGCATCACCGAGAAGTGCCGACTCACGTTCGGGAACGATCCGGTCTCGATGTACTTCACCCAGGTGCGGTTCACGCCAAGTGGCACATCGTGCTCGCTCTTGCACGCCACCGTGCACGCGTGGCAACCGATACATGAGTCGCTGTCGAGAAGGAATCCAAGCCTGGTCATGTAGCTGCTGCCCTCATAGACGTTCCTGCCATTCGAAACCCTGCCCCTTTGGAGATCACGCCACCGGGCATTTGTACGGACTTATTGTGGAGCCTGGGGGGCGATAGCGCAACGTTAGACGATCACGCCAATCTGTTAGATGTCCTAACAGGGATCTTCTCAGCCCGCGGCGATCATTGCAGTCGCCCCCATGGCGAGGACGAAACCCCCGAGTTGGAGTCGCGTCAACTTCTCGTGCAATACCGTCCGAGCCAGGATCACCGTGGCCACCGGGTACAGGCTCGAAAGCACTGCGACCACCGTCAACGAACCACGCTCGGTGGCGTAGAGGAAGAGTGCGTTGGAGATGGTGTCGGCGAGAGCGACGCCGAACACCCAACGAAGGGCGATCGGATCGCGAGGCCAGATCTGCTTTCGCCGGACGAGGAAGCCAAACAGGAGCACAGGAGCAGTCAGCATCCGGGCGCCCGCGATCGGCCACGGGGCGGAGGCGGGGTCGCTGTGGTCGAGCAGGATGAACATGAAGCCGAACCCCGCGCCGGCGATCAGCGACTCAACGATGGTCCGGGTCGTGACCGGTGTGTCCGAGTCGTCCGGGGACCAGGACACCAGGCCGATCGCAACCAGGGCGACGAGAACGCCGATCCACGCAAGGCCGGCCAGTTCGTCGCCGTCGACAAACGTCCCCCAAAGCGCCGGAACGGCCGCGGAGGTGATCGCAGTAAGAGCGCCGACAACCCCCATGGGCCCGCGAGCCAGTCCGCGGTAAAGCAACCCGAGCCCAATGATGCCTGAGGCACCGGCGATCGCCCCCCACCCGAGGTCCTCGAGTCGGAACTGGTCGGCAATGGCCAGCGAGATGGCGAAGATCCCGATGCCGCCGACGATGTGAGCGCACAGCAGGACTTGGGCGACCCGAATGCGTTTTGTGGCCATACCCCCGAAAAAGTCGCCGGTCCCGAACAAAAGGGCCGTGAGCAGGCTGAGAATGATCGCCACGGTCAGAGGCTAGAACCCCCACCGTCGAACTCGTGCAACCACGTCGTTCCTGTCGTGATCTCCTTGCACGAGTTCAGGACGGTTTGGCTCGCACTTCTTCGAAGCGGTCGATGTCTCGAAGCGAAGGGAACCACTTCCACCAGATGGCTACAACGGCGAGCGTGCCGACGCCTCCAAAAAGAATGGCGCCAACCAGGCCGAAGACAGCTGCCGTCAGACCGCTCTCGGCCGCTCCCAACTCGTTTGATGCCCCGATGAAGACTCGTTCGACGGCCATGACCCGACCGCGCATGACCTCTGGTGTGGCCAAGGGCACGAGAGTCGACCGGATGAACACTGAGATCGAGTCGGCCGATGACGCGACCAGAAGGGCCGCAAAGACGATCACGTACGAGTCGACGAGCCCAATGACGATCGTCATGACACCGAAGATCGCGATCACCGTGAGCAGGGTTCGCCCGACCCGCCGACGGACCGGCCGGACCGAAAGGATGAGCGCGGTGGTACCCGCCCCGATCCCGGTCGCCGCGCGTAGCCAGCCGAGGCCAACGGCGCCCACGCCGAGTCGGTCCTCGGCAATGGCCGGGAGCAGGGCGATGATCCCGCCGAAGAGCACGGCGAAGAGATCGAGCGAGATCGCCCCGAAGACAACGGGTTGGCGGCGCATGAATTGCAGACCTTCGCGAGCGTCGCGCAGCGCTTGCATCCCGCCTCGGGTATTGAGCCGGCGGGTGTTCGGCCGCGGAATGATGAGAAGAATCGGGATGGCGAGCGCGAGCGCAACAACCGCGGCGAGGTAGGGAAGCGCCGGATCGGCGACGAAGATGAAGCCCATCGCAACAGGCCCGGCGATGAAGCCGGACTGGAACGCCACCGAGCGCAATGCCATCACCCGTTCGAGGTTCTCCGATGTGGCGAGATCGATCGGCAACGACTGACCGGACGGCGACGCAAACGAACGAGCGACGCCGAAGAGGCCTACGAGCAGGAAGATCGGACCGACCGATGTCGGGTCCGACGAGATGTAGACGAAGAGTCCCAGGGAGCACAGAAGCTCGCCGCCGAGGCTGATCGCGTACACATGTCGACGGTCGAAACGGTCGGCGGCGGCACCCGAGAACGGCACCAGGAGCGCCACCGGCAGAAACTCGGCCAGCCCGAGTAGGCCGAGATCGAGTTCGCGCCCGGTCATGTCGAAGACCTGCTTGCCCACGACCGTGATCTGGCCAACGATGGCAAACCCCGAGAGGAAGAACGACAAGAAGAGACCGCGCAGCGACCAGGGAATCGATCGATCGGGCGCAGCTACCGCGGAGTCAGGTGGCACGGAGTGGCTGGATCACCTGTTCGGCGAATCGGTGAACATGCTCCACCGTGGGCGGATGCCCGAAGTCCATGGTGAAGTGCTGAAGGCCATTGACCACGAGATTGCCCAGCCGCTCCAGCAACTCCTGGCTCTCGGCATCGCTCGTCGGCAGCGCTGTCTCGATGGTGGTGCCGAGCTCGATGTCGCCGGCTTCCCGGCCGGCGTCGGTCGCGCTGTCGTGGACGATCCCGACCTTTCGCTTCCAGTCTTCCTCGCCGCGAAACGCCGAGTTCCACAAGTCGGCCTGACGCCCCACAAGCGGGAGTCCGACCTTCTCCCCTGCTGCTCCGATACAGATCGGCGGAACAACGTCGGGCAGCGGCGGCGCGGCCGCATCGTCGATCGAGTAGTAGGTGCCATCGAAGGAAGGATGGTCCTCGGTCCACATCAAGCGACAGATCTGGATGACTTCTTCGAGCTGGGCGAATCGCACCGAGGGCTTCGGGAAGTCATAGCCATAGGCGGCGTACTCGTCGCCGCGCCAGCCGGCTCCGATGCCCAGGATGAAGCGCCCGCCGGAGAGCGTTTGCAGTGTGGCCGCCATCTTCGCGGTGAGGGCAGGCGGACGATACCCGTGACCGAGCACGTGGTGACAGAGCATCACGTCGGGGAACTTGGCCGCGAGCCAGGTGAGAGTGGTCCACGCCTCGAGGAAGGGATCGGTACGGGCGTCGAAGCCGTAGAAGTGATCGGCGATCCACAGCGAATCGAAATACTGAAGTGCCTCGGGAAGGATGTGTCGTTCCTGGTAGAGGACGATCGACTCGTGGCCACTCCATTGGTTTCCGATCACCGGGGACAACCAGCCGAACTTCAGATCCTGAGACATGGCCAGAAACCTAGGGTGCTGACGGCCCGAGCGCTCAGCTCATGGCACCATTTGCTCATCGGCACCATTGCCGCCGAAGACAGGAGCGAGCGTGCGGATCTTCGCCACCACAGGCCATCACGATCACCATTGCATCGAACTCGACGAGGGCGAGTTGGTGCCCAGCTGGGAAGGGCCGGATCGAGGCGACATCGTCGACGCCGAGCTTCAGACCCGTGGCTTCACCGACGTTCGTCTGCCGGGCGCCTTCGACCGCGCGCTCGTCGAGCAGATCCACGCTCCGGACTACCTGGAGTTCCTGGAGACGGCCCACACGCGTTGGGTCGCCGCCGGCAAAGCCGGGGCGTGCGCGATGTCGAACGGATGGCCTGCTCGCCGGATGCGACACATTCGCCCCAACGGGATCGTGGCCCAGCTCGGCTACTACAGCTTCGCGGCTGACTGCTCGATTGCGGAAGGCACATGGTCGGCCGTGGTCGATGCGGCACGGTCGGCGGATGCTGCCGCACAGCATGTCGCCGCCGGCGCGGACTCCGCTTTCGCGCGCTGTCGACCGCCTGGGCATCACGCGTCGCGAGACCAATTCGGCGGCTACTGCTACCTGAACAACGCCGCGATTGCCGCTGAACGCCTGCGCCAGAGCGGCGTCGATCACGTGGCGGTGCTCGACGTGGACTATCACCACGGCAACGGCACGCAAGACATCTTCTACCACCGCGGCGATGTCTCCTTCTGCTCGATCCATGCCGATCCAAAAGTCGAGTTTCCCTACTTCCTGGGCCACGGCGACGAGGAAGGCATCGCCGCGGGAGCAGGCGCCAATCTGAACCTGCCGCTCCCCCACGGGACGGAGCCGGACGCGTGGTTCGCCGCGCTCGAGACATCGTTGCAATGGATCAGTACGCGTGGCGCCGAGGCCGTCGTCGTCTCGCTCGGAGTCGACACCTTCGTCGGCGATCCCATCTCCGAGTTCCGACTGATCGCCGAGGATTTCACCCGCCTCGGGCGACGACTTGTCGCGATGAATCGACCAACCGTGTTCGTGATGGAGGGCGGCTATGCCACCGAAGCTCTCGGCACCAACATGGTGAACGTGCTGGAGGCCTACCTCGGCTGACCCTCCGATCAGCTCGTAACGTCGGCGAAGGTGGCCAGGAAACGATCGTTCTCCTCGGGCGAGCCGATGGTGACACGGATGCCCTCCCCGCTGAAGGGCCGGACAACGACGCCCCGCTGCTCGAGCGCCAACGCCACTTCGTCCGTGCGCTCCCCGATGGGAAGCCACACGAAGTTGCCCTGCGGATCGGGGAAGTCCGCGCCGAGGTCCCGGAGTCCATCGACGACTCGCGATCGCTCGGCCAGCAGGGAGTCAACCAAGATCTGGATCTCGTCCAGCGAGTCGAGCGCAGCGATTGCGCCGACCTGCGCGAGAAAGTTGACGGAGAAGGCCAGGAGCACTTTGTCGAGCTGCTCGATGACACCGGGGTCAGCCACCGCGTAACCAGTGCGAAGACCGGCGAGACCGTAAGCCTTCGAGAAGGTGCGGGTCACGACCACGTTGGGGAATCGACCGATGAGATCTTGAACGGGGTCGCCCAGAGACGGATCGCTGAACTCCCGATATGCCTCGTCCACGACCACCAGCACATCGGTGGGGACGTTGTTCATGAACGAGGCGATCTCGGCGGTCGAGAGCGCCAACCCCGTTGGGTTGTTTGGTGTCGCAAGCATGATGGCTTTGGTCTTCGGCCCGATGGCGCCCGCGACGGTGCCGAGGTCGATCCGGTGATCTTCGGTCAACGGAACAGTGACGAGGTCGCCCCCGGTCAACGCCACGAAGATCGGATACGCCTCGAACGAGCGCCACGGGGTGACGACTTCATCGCCCGCCTCGACGTAGGCGACACAGACTTGTTGCAGGAGTCCTGATGAACCACAGCCGACTGCGATGCAATCAGCCTCGACCCCGAGCCACCCGGCCAGCTTCGATCGAAGCGCGGCCGCACCGTGGTCGCTGTAGCGGTTCACTCCGGCAGCAGCGTCCTGGATCGCCTTCAGCACCGAGGCCGGTGGTGAATAGGGGTTCTCGTTGCTGGCGAGCTTGATGGCATCGGTGATGCCGTGTTCCGCTTCCGCCTGCTTGGCTCCCTTTCCCGGCCGATACGCCGCGAGACCGCTGACAACCGGTCGAACTCGTCCAACACCCATGTCTTGCTCCTCGTAAACGGCTGCTCCGGGCGACACGACACTATGGCGCATTCGCCTCAGCGGCGATGCGGAGAACCAGCGCGCCCGACGAGTGCCCACACTCGATGTTCCATCGGCACGATCTCGCCGGGGAAGTCACGGGCGAGTAAACCGGCCAGGGCATCGTCGAATCCCTGGCGGGCCGACTCGTCGAGCGTGGTTATTCCGGCCGACGCCCGAATCCGGCCCCGCCATCCTTCGGGCGTGTAGGGCACCACCACATCGAAGCTGAAGGTCTCGATCTCTCTGAAACCAGCGGCTTGGATCGCCGGAGCCCACATCGGCCACATCCCGTAGCCGCCGCCGAGGGCCCAGTTGGGGTTGTGCTCGTTGATCAGGCGTTCCGTTGCCTCGACTGCGTTGCCCGGCAGGGGGATCCAATCGAAGTAGCAGACGGCCAGCGCGCCGCCGGGCTTGAGTATCCGGTGAGCCTCCGCCGCGGCAGCGGCCTCGTCGAACCAATGCCAACACTGACCGGCGGTCACAGCATCGGCGAAACTGTCCTGGAGGCCGGTCTCCTCGGCGCTCACCGCCCGAAGATCCAGCGTCACTCCGTCGGTGGCCGCAAGCGCGGCCGCACTCGCGAGCATTCGTTCATCCGGATCGATGCCGATGACATCCACCGCCTTGGCCGCGAACTGACGAGCCAGGGTGCCGGTGCCGGTGCCGAGATCGACCAGACACTGACCGGGTGTTCCCACCCCGAATGCCTCCAGCCGGCGCACGAGTTCTGGTGGAAAGCCGGCCCGATGCGTTGCGTAGTCGCCGGCCGCGTTTCCAAAGCCGGTCGGATCGATCTGACCGTCGGCACTCATACCGGGGCTGACCGGTCAGCCATGCACGGACATCGAAGAGTCAGGATTGATCTCGCGATTGCGGCTGAAAAAGCCGATGTTCATCTTCGTGCCGGTGTAGCGGCCAGTGGAAATGACGGGATCGTTGTCGTGGTCGTGACCACCCTCGACCGCTTCGATCAGGTCGGCCATGAGCTGGCCCGCGACACCGGCGTTCTTGTACTGGTTGCCGCTGGTGCCGATGGCGACGTAGAAACCGTCGAGATCGGTGCGGTCGTAGATCGGGATCCAGTCGTCGGAGACGTCGTAGAGATCGACGATGCCCTTCTTCTCGTGGGGCACGCCGAGCGAGGGCATCCGTCGGTTCGCCCGAAGGACCTGCGCCTCCCATTGGGCCTCGCTGATCGACCGGTCGTAGTCGTCGGGATCGACGTACTCGCGTGGATCACAGACGGGATCACCACTGCCCACGAGAATGTGGTTGCCGACCTCGGGGCGGAAATAGATGCCGAGATCGTCATCGGCGGCGACAACGCCGTTGGCCTCGAAGTCGAAGCCTTCCGGTGACGGCACATGGTGGACTTCGTGGCGCAGGGCCTTGGTCTTGATGTTCATCGAGTCGTAGACGTCGGCCATCTGATTGATGATCATCGAGTGCGGGCCCGCGACGTTCACGACGACCGGCGCAGTGGGCGTGCGGCCGTCAGCCAGGGTCACGCCGCTCACGCGACCCTCGGTCTTGTTGATGCCCGTCACCTGGGCGTTGAACCAGAACTCGGCCCCTCTCGCCTCGGCGCCGCGCTGGAGGTTGTGACACGACAGCTGCGGGTCGCTGACGTAGCCGCCCTCTCCTGTGAAGTATCCGCCGGTCATCTGGCCGTGGGCGTCGTCCCAAAAACCGTCGTCGTCGGGGCGTCGGGGCGGACCGTAGAGGCCCTGATCAACAATCGGCAGCCGCTCCGCGAGTTCTTCGCTGCTCCATGTGTCGTAGGCGATTCCGCACTTGTCCCATACCTTCTTGACCTTCTCGGTGTGGCTGTCCTCGTCGTCAGTGCGAACGAGGAGCTGGCCGACCTGGTGGTAGTCGATCAGGCCCTTCTCGTCGTCGGTGCCGATGTAGTTGGCCCAGTCCGGCCAGTAGTGGTAGCCCTCCCACGCAAGCATCACGCCATCGACCGTCGAGTATGAGAAGCGGACGATTGCACACGAATTGATCGTGGATCCCGCGCCCGCCGAAGCTGCCTTGTCGATGGTGAGGGTACGCCAGCCGCGGCCGGAGAGTTCGTGGGCAACGGCGCCACCGATGACACCAGCACCGATGATGATGGCGTCGTAGTCGTGGGAGGACGGGTCAGTCATTTCGGCATCGTACTCATCGGGTTGGGATTGTCGAGGCCCTGGGTCCGAGCGGGTGAATCGGGTCGACTACGTTGTCCCGTCATGGCTGTGCTGCTGGTCGTGCACCACTCCCCGGGGCGGGCCCTCGGCGCGATGTTGGCGCAGGTCCTGGCCGGCGCCAGGACGACCGACGTTGATGGCGTCGAGGTTCGTCCCATGGCGGCGCTGGAGGCAAACGCGGCGATGGTGCACGCTGCCGACGCAGTCATTCTGGGGACGCCGGCCAACCTCGGCTATATGAGCGGTGCACTGAAACACTTCTTCGACACCTCCTACAACGAGTGTCTCGGCCGGACCAACTCGATGCCCTACGGCCCTTTTTGTTCACGGCGAGTCCGATACCGCGGGGGCGATCCTCGCGGTTGAGAAGATCACCACCGGTCTCAATTGGAGGCTCGCTCAGCCACCCGTGTCGTCCATCGGTGAACCGGATCCCGCAGCACTCGCGGCCTCCTGGGAACTCGGAGCGTCAATCGCCGCCGGCGTGATGCCGTAGCAACCTCACTGGGCGATGGCTTGCTCGATGTCGGACCAGATGTCCTCGACCGCTTCGATGCCGACACTCATCCGCAGCAGGCCGGGAGGCAGGTGTTCCTGGCCAGGAGTGGCAGCGCGACGTTCGATCGTGCTCTCGACGCCACCGAGGCTGGTGGCATGTTCGACGAGCTGCATCCGTTCGCACGCTCGGTCGGCGGCGGCAGCGTCGACGAGGTCGAAGCTGATCATGGAGCCGAAGCCGTCGAGCTGCTGAGCGGCGAGTTCATGGCCCGGGTGTTCGGCCAAGCCCGGATACCGAGTGGCGACCACCGCCGGATGGGCCTGTAACCGTGTCGCCAGTTCAAATGCATTGGCTTCAGCGGTGCGCAACCGAACGGCGAGCGTGCGAATACCGCGTGTGGCGAGAAAGACTTCCATCGTGCCGGGCGTTGCGCCCTGAAGGATTCGTGACGTGCGGATCTGCGCGGTGAGATCGCCCGACCGTGTCACCGCGAGACCACACAGGAGATCCGAATGGCCGCCGATGTACTTCGTGGCGGAGTGCACCACGACGTCGGCGCCGCGCTCGAGCGGCCGCTGGTTGAGGGGGGTGGCAAAGGTGTTGTCGACCGCGACGAGTGTGTCACTGTCGCGGGCGGCTTCACAGATCCCGGCGACGTCGCCGATGGCGAGCAGAGGGTTGGATGGCGACTCGAGCCACAACATCGCGGCTGAGTCGATCGCGGCGATCCAGCCGGCGGTGTCCTCGGCCGCGAGCTGCCGCACCGTCCAGCGTCCTTGCACTGCACCCCTTGCCAGGAGGGTGGCCACACCCTGGTAGCAGTCCGCCGGATAGACGATTTCGCCGCCCACCGGGACGAGCTCGATCGCGGCCGCGATGGCAGCCATGCCGGAGGAGAACGCCGTGGCCTCGCCGCCCTCGAGCCCCGCCACGATCGTCTCCAAGGACTCCCAGGTCGGTGAGCCCTCGTTGCGGGCGTAGCCCCGATCGGCGCCGTGTCGAAACGTCGACGCGGCCACGAGAGGCGCGTTCAGGGGTTCTCCGGCGGCTTCGGGTCGACCGGCAGAGACGAGCCAGGTCTCGGCTTCGAGCTTCTCAGGATCACGCATGGTGCCCGGACTGTATCGGCCCGGGCTCGTCGGCATGCCAGACTTCGCGGCGATGACCGACCGCCCCGACATCGATCACGAGACCGGCCTCGTTCGGCGGACGCCTCCGCGTCGGTATCCGTTCGGGCCATCGTCGGTCGCGGCCGTGCTCGAGACGGGAGTACGCCACCATCCAGACCGGGTCGCACTGGTCGACGGCCACCGCTCGTGGTCATACCGAGAACTTGATCAGGAGGTAGGGGGTCTTGCCGCGGCAATCGCGAGGACCGGCGCTGCGGGTGACGTGATCGCCTGGACGCTGCCCAACTCCGCTGAACTCGTGATCGGCTTTCTGGCCACACTCCGATCCGGTCGGGTCTGGTTCGGGCTGAACCCCCGAATCTCCGCCGACGCGCGACGGAGGCTTGTTCGGCGCGGCGACGCCACGCATCTGGTCGAGACCGGGTCCGACTGGCTGCCTGACACCCATGCACAGACGCGGCCGACGGCGCTGGCCATCGACCCTCACGCGCCGGCGGCGATGGCGGCGACATCGGGTTCCACGGGCGAGCCGAAGCTGGTGGTGCATTCCCAGCATGGGCTGCTGTGGCCGGGTCTCGCCAGCACCGAAACAGAGCCCATCGAAGGCGATGATCGAACGCTTTGTGCCCTCCCGTTGACGACCCTGACCCTGATGGTTCTCGGTCCGCTCACGTCGTTGCTCCGCGGCGGTACTGCAGTGGTCAGTTCCGACTCGACGCCTGCCGGCCTGTTGCGTGTGATCGAAGAACACCACGTGACGCGGCTTGTCGCTGTTCCGACCCTGCTGCACGATTTGGCCGAGGAACTCGGGGAGGGCGGAGCTGACCGGCCACTGACGCTCCGGTCGGTGCTGGTCGGTGGGGCCGGCACAACCCCAGAGTTGCGCGAACGGTTCGAGACCGCCATCGGGATACGGCCGGTTCTCAGTTATGGGCTCTCCGAGACCCCCACCGGGGTGGCTCGCACCGACGCCGCGCATCCTCACTCGGCGATCGCCATGCCTCCCGTCCGGATCTCGATCCTCGACGACGACCTCCGCGAGCTGCCCCGAGGCACCACCGGCCGCATCCGGATCGGACCGGTCATGGAAGGACACTGGGCCGGCACCTGGCAACCGATGCTCGGCTATTGGCGGCAACCCGACGCGACCGCTGCAGTCCTGCATGGCGATGGTCTACTGACCGACGACCTCGGTCGTCTCGACCAGGCTGGTCGTCTCCGCGTCGTCGGCCGCATGAACGACGTGATCGTACGCGGTGGCACCAATGTCATGCCGGTGGAGGTGGAGTCCGCGCTGCTCAGGCATCCGGCCGTGCGGGAGGTGTCGGTTGTCGGCGTACCCGACCCCCGGCTGGGCGAGCGAATTGCTGCCGCAGTTGTGGTCGATGATCCCCTGCTCGACCCCGAATCACTTCGCATGCATGCCCGTTCCGTGCTGACCGGCGATCGTGTCCCGTCCGAGATCCGGATCGTGGACGCACTCCCCCGCAGTGCCCTTGGAAAGGTGATCCGTCCTGACGTTGTCGGGCTGTTCGTCTGATCCGAGCTCTCCAAGAGCCGTGCGGTAAGGTCCGGACATGGGCGAACTAGTTGATCTCGACGGCAGTGGCGGCGCACGGGGATACGTGGCGATTCCCCAATCGGGAAGCGGTCCCGGTGTGCTGGTGCTACAGGAATGGTGGGGGCTGAACCCTCAGATCAAGGGTGTTGCCGACATGCTGGCCACCAAGGGGTTCGTGGCCATGGCGCCTGATCTCTACCGCGGTGAACTGGCCGGCCATGATGAGATGGACAAGGCCGGTCACCTCATGACCACACTGCCACCGGAGCGTGCCGTCGGCGACATGAGTGCAGCGGTGGACTTTCTCCTCGCTCACGAGGCCACGACTGGTGAGGGGATCGGCGCCATCGGCTTCTGTATGGGCGGCCTGATGACCTTCATGGTTGCGGCAACCAGGGGTGATGCCGTGAAAGCGGCCGTGCCGTTCTATGGCTATCCCGCCGGCGGGGAGCCCGATTGGAGTGGACTGACCGCCGTCGTTCGTGGTCACTTCGCCGAGAACGACGAGCACTTCCCCTCCGACGGCGCCCGCGACATGGAGCGGCGTCTACGAGAGATGGGCAAGGACGTCCAGATCTCGTTCCACAACGCCGCCCATGCGTTCATGAATGAAGAGGACCCGTTCGGCATCTACGACCAGGGCCTCGCCGGCGAGCTCTGGCCCCAGGTGATCGACTTCCTCCACGCCGAACTGGGCTAGATCCGCCGATCCTGATGGACGCGGCGCTCGACTCTCGTCGCGGATGGATCATCGCGGTTGCCGCCGCGTCCGGCATGTTCGCCGTCTTCGGCGTGGGCTACAGCTTTGGCGCGTTCTTCAACTCCATGAGCGAGGAGTTCGACACGTCGGCCTCGGCCACCGCACTCGTGTTCTCGATCACGATCTCGCTGTCCTTTGTGCTGGGGCTCTGGACCGGGCGCTGGAGTGATCGTGTCGGTCCAAAGCCGGTCATGCGCACCGCGGCAGCGTCGTTGACGATCGGCCTCCTGCTGACCGCGGCCGTTCCCAACCTCTGGCTCGGTTACCTCACCTACGGCGTCGGGGTCGGGTTCGCCATCTCGTGCGCCTACGTGCCCATGGTTGCCACTGTCAGCGGATGGTTCGAAGCGCGACGGGCTTCGGCCCTGGGCTTGGCCGTTGCCGGGATCGGTTTGGGGACGCTCGTCGGCTCTCCGGCGGCGGCGCGTTTGATCGACGCCACATCGTGGCGGAAGACCTACGTCATCTTCGCCCTGTTCGGAGGGGTTGTGCTCACCCTGGCCAGCTTCGTCGTTGAACGCGGCCCTGCCGCAGTCATGTCACCGAAACCTCAGTCGCTGCGGAAACTCCTCGGCCGGCGCGAGTTCACGATCCTGTATGTCTCCACCATCTTCACGTCCCTGGGGTTGTTCGTACCCTTCGTCTTTCTCGCCGACTATGCCGAGGATCACGGCATCTCCGATGTGAAAGCCGCGGCCCTCGTCGGGATAATCGGTGGTGTCAGCGTCATCAGCAGGCTCGGCCTCGGCGGCCTCGCGGATCAGCTGGGCAGCGTCCGGCTCTACGTCGCGAGCTTCCTGCTGATGGCGGTCGGGCATTGGACCTGGCTCATGGCCGGCTCCTCGTACGCCGTGCTGGTCGGCTACACCGTGCTTCTCGGACTGGGATACGGCGGATTCATTGCCCTCTCCCCCGCTGTGCTCGCCGACCGCTTCGGCGTGGTCGGGCTCGGTGGTGTCCTGGGCACGCTCTATACCGCCGCAGGAATCGGGGCCTTTGTCAGCCCGCCCCTCGCCGGTTGGATTGTCGACCAGTCGAGCTACACCCCCGCCGTGATTTACGCAGCGTCCTGCGCCACCGCGGGATTCGTGACGCTGTTGCTCATACTCCGCGTCGGCACGCATCGGCCGGTGTCGATGGAACCAGTATCATCGAGTCCATGAGCGAGATCTGCTGTTCGCCACTTCTCTCCTCCCCACTGGGTGACGATGATGCCGTCGAGCTCGCGTCCGTGCTGAAGGCGCTTGCCGATCCGGTCCGTCTCAAGCTCGTGAGTGTCATCGCAGCGAACGGTGAAGGTTGCGCCTGTGACTTCCCCGCTATCACCGGCAAGTCACAGCCGACCGTCAGCCATCACCTTTCCCAGCTGGTCAAGGCCGGAATCCTCGAACGTGAACAACGGGGCAAGTGGGCGTGGTTTCGCGTCGATGCCGATCGGCTGGCGTCAGTTCGCAACGTGCTCAGCTAGGGGCCGAAATGAAGCGTATGCATGTTGGCCTCAAGGTCGACGACATCGACAAAGCCGTGGACTTCTACTCGCGTCTGTTCGCAGCCGATCCGACGATCGTCCGACCCGACTACGCGAAGTGGATGCTCGATGATCCCCGCCTGAACTTCTCGGTGGATCTTCACGGCGACGGTCCGGTTGGATCAGCGCACTATGGGATCCAGGCAGAAACAGCTGAAGAGCTCGAGGAGATGCGTCGCCGTCTCGACGCCGCCGATTTCGCGCGCCGCGACCAGAACGATCTGATCTGTGGCTATCAGCTCCAGCACAAATCATGGGTGGAGGATCCCGCCGGTGTTTCCTGGGAATCGTTCTTCACGGAGGGCGTTTCCGGCGATGGCTACGGCTGCGACGGGTCAACCGACTCGCACTGATCACGCCACCCTCGTACGCTGAGGGCCGGCCAGAGGAGCAATCATGACTGATACCCAGGACCCCACGGAGATGGCGAAGGGTGTCGACTCGAGTGGCGATCAGTTCCGCCTGCCGACTCCCGACGTCATCGAGGACGTCGAGGCTGTTCGCAAGGACCGCAAACAGCGGCTTGCCGCCGGTCTGCGGATCTTGGGGCGCCTTCACCTTGCCGAGGGTGTCGCCGGCCATGTCACGGTTCGTGACCCTGAGTTCACCGACCATTTCTGGGTGAACCCGTTCGGGCACAACTTCAAGTTGATGACGGTGTCGGATCTCATCCTCGTGAACCACGACGGCGAGGTCGTCGAGGGTGACCGTCCGGTCAATGCCGCGGCATTCGCAATCCACTCACAGCTTCACAAGGCCCGCCCCGATGTCGTGGCGGCGGCTCACACCCACGCGATGTACGGCCGCACGTTCTCAACGCTGGGAAAGCCACTCAAGATGATCACCCAGGATGCCACCGCGTTCTACAACGACGTGGCCCTCTGCAGCGTGGGGAGCGGCGCTGTTGTGGTGGACCTCGAGATCGGACGCCAGATGGCCGAAGCGCTCGGTCACCGCAAGGCGCTCATCCACCAGAATCACGGTCACATCACCTGTGGTGGCAGCGTCGACGCCGCTGTTTGGTGGTACGTCGCTCTCGAGCGCTGCATGCAGAGCCAACTCGTTGCCGAGGCCGCCGGAACTCCCATCGAGATTCCGACCGATCTGTGCGAGTCGGGCTACAAGGCGCAGGGACATGACCTCGCCGGCTGGTTCCAGTTCCAGCCGTGGTGGGACGAACTCATGCGTGACGATCCCGGTTTCCTCGACTGAGCTGTCGCGCCGCGGGCAACTCAGGGCAGGATTCGGTCCAGGACCTTCGCAACGCAGGCATCAAGCGGCTCGCTGGTGTCTATACGCAGTTCTGGATCGACGGGAGCCTCGTAGGGCGCTGAGATACCGCTGAACTCGGGGATCTCTCCGGCCCGGGCCTTCTCGTAGAGACCCTTCACGTCGCGCCGTTCACAGACCTCGAGTGGCGTGTCGACGAACACTTCGACGAACCGGCCCTCAGGATGCAGCGCCCGGACCTGGTCCCGGTCGGCCTGATAGGGCGAGATGAAGGCGGTGAGGACGATCATCCCGGAGTCCTGGAACAGACGGCAAACCTCGCCGATCCGCCGGATGTTCTCCGTGCGGTCTTCCGGTGAGAATCCGAGGTCACGGTTGAGACCGAATCGAACATTGTCGCCGTCGAGCACATAGGCCATCGCTCCCTGGTCGATCAGCGCCTCTTCGACGGCGAACGCAAGCGTCGACTTGCCCGAGCCGGACAATCCGGTGAACCAGACGGTGATGCTCGAGTGCCCGAGCAGAGCCGCTCGCTGTCCGCCGGAGACCCGTCCCTCCGCGCGAACGATGTTCTCGGACACGGGACCGTCAGCCACGAAGGAATCCCCGCGCCTGCATCACGGCCACGATGCGATCGACACACTCGTCCACGCTCTGGCGAGACGTGTCCAGCTGGAGATCCATGTCGGTCGGACGATCGTACTCCGCGCTCACGCCAGGGAATCCGGCGATCTCTCCCCGATCAGCGGCTTCGTACATGCCGTTCGGGTCTCGGTCTCGACAGACGGCAATCGGAGTGTCGACGAACACCTCGACATAACGATCGTCTCCCAGCAGCGCTCTTGCTCGGTTGCGAACCTCGCCGTCGGGCGCCACCAACGCGGCGATCGCAATCAGGCCCTGAGTGTTGACGAGGCGAGCAACCTCGGAGACGCGGCGGAGGTTCTCCGATCTGTCTTGGGCGCTGAACCCAAGATCTCGGCTGATGCCCATGCGAACGTTTTCGCCGTCGAGACGAATGCTCACCTTGCCCCGGTCGAACAGCTCGCGCTCCAGCGCAGTGGCCAATGTGGATTTCCCCGCCGCGGTCAGGCCGGTGATCAAAACGGTGCACGGCTGTTGGCCGAACCGAATCGATCGTTCCGTCCGATCAATCCCGGAATGCTGGCGGATCAGGCCCGAATCCGGCGTCTGATCCCATGCCGAGGATTCGGCGACGATCATGGCGGCTCCGACCGTGGCGTTCGACAGGCGGTCAACCAGGATGAAGGATCCGGTCGTGCGGTTGCTTGCGTAGGGATCGAACAGGAGCTCGCGATCAGACGTGACCGCGCAGAGCGCGATGTCGTTGAGGTTGAGCTGCGGCGCTTCCTCTTCGTCGAGTGTGTTGATGTCGACGCGGTGGCGGATCGCCGAGATCGAGGCATTACTCGTGCCATTGGAAGACTGCAGAAGGTACTGATGACCCGGTTCGGCCGGCTGCTCGCCCATCCAGACGACCATCGCCTCGACCTCGTGCGCCCGGAGTGGTTCTGTGCCGGTACCCACCAGCAGGTCGCCCCGGCTCGCATCGATCTCGTCGGCCAACGTGAGCGTGACGGCTCGACCGGGTCCGACCACATCGAGATCACCGTCGAAAGTCACGATTCGTTCAACGGTCGAGCTCACACCCGAAGGCAACGAAACGATCTCGTCGCCCGGTCGAACGGTGCCGGATGCGATCGTGCCGGCGAAGCCTCGGAAGCCGAGATCGGGTCGCACAACCATCTGGACCGGCATACGGAAGTTGTCGAGATCGACCCCAACCTCGACATCAACGGTCTCCAGGTGTTCCATCAACGGCCGTCCGTCGAACCATCCCAGGTTCTCCCCCTCGTCGACCACGTTGTCACCGAGAAGCGCTGACATCGGCAAGAAGTACGGGTCGCCGAGATCGAGGCTCTTGCTGAAATCACGGTAGCTCCCGCAGATCGCGTCGAAACGGGACTCGTCCCAGTCGACGAGGTCCATCTTGTTGACGGCGACGACCACATTGCGAATGCCGAGCAGGCTGGCAATGAAGCTGTGGCGCTTCGTCTGAGCCATGACGCCGTGGCGAGCATCGATCAAGATGATGGCCAGCTGGCACGTTGACGCACCGGTGACCATGTTGCGGGTGTACTGCTCGTGGCCGGGCGTGTCGGCGATGATGAACTTGCGGCGTGCAGTGGAGAAATAGCGGTAGGCAACATCGATGGTGATGCCCTGTTCGCGCTCGGACTTGAGGCCATCCATCAACAGCGCGAGGTCGACCGCTTCACCGGCATGGCCCGTGGTGGTCGAGTCGACCTCCAGGGTGGCCAGTGTGTCCTCGTAGATCATCTTCGAGTCGTGGAGCAGCCGGCCGATGAGTGTCGATTTGCCGTCATCGACGCTGCCGCAGGTGAGAAACCGAAGCAGATCCTTGCGCTCATGCTCGGAGAGGTAGGCCTCGATGTCGGTGGCGATGAGTTCGCTCTGATGACTCACTAGAAGTACCCTTCGCGCTTCTTCTCCTCCATGGAGCCCGACTGGTCATAGTCGATGACACGTCCCTCGCGTTCGGAGCGGGTGGCGAGCAACATCTCCTGGATGATCTCCGGCAATGTGTCGGCCGTCGACTCGACCGCACCCGAGAGCGGATAGCAGCCGAGCGTGCGGAAACGCACGGATCGCATCTCGGGCTCTTCGCCCGGTTCGAACCGAAAGCGGTCGTCATCGACCATGATCAGTGTGCCCTCGCGCTCCACGACGGGGCGAACGGCTGAGTAGTACAGCGGCACGATCGGGATCTCCTCGAGATGGATGTACTGCCAGACATCGAGTTCGGTCCAGTTGCTGATCGGGAAGACCCTGATGGATTCCCCCTTGTTGACCCGCCCGTTGTAGAGGCTCCACAGTTCCGGGCGCTGGTTTTTCGGATCCCAGCGGTGGAACTTGTCGCGAAAGCTGAAAACGCGCTCCTTCGCCCGCGACTTCTCCTCGTCACGACGGGCGCCCCCGAACGCGGCGTCGTAACCGCCCGCGTCGAGCGCTTGCTTGAGCGCCTGGGTCTTCATGATGTCGGTGTAGTTCTTCGAGCCGTGATCGAAGGGGTTGATACCTTGCGCCACGCCGTCGGGATTGGTGTGAGCGAGGATCTCGAGGTCGAGTTCATCCGCCATGCGTTGGCGGAACTCGATCATCTCCCGGAACTTCCATGTCGTGTCGACGTGGAGAAGCGGAAATGGAATCCTCCCGGGAGCGAAGGCCTTACGGGCGAGGTGCAGCAGAACCGAGGAGTCCTTGCCGATCGAGTAGAGCATCACGGGCCGCTCGAACTGCGCCACCACCTCACGAATGATGTGGATGCTCTCCGACTCGAGTTGGCGAAGATGGGTGAGGCGAAGCTCTGGCGGGAGCGTTGTCGTCGACATCGCGACAAGCCTACGACGGGAGTCCCATCGCTCACGAACAATTGGGTCCGACGACCCATGCCGCTCTGGTCCTCTACACGGATTGACGGGTAGCCGCCACGTCCCCATCGCGAACGAACGTTGCGATGAGCACCGCCGGAGCAATCATCAGACCGGCCACGAGGAACGCAGCCTGATAGGCGGCGAGTCCACCGCTGCCCGAATCCGGACCGACCCCTCCGAGCGGCGCAAGCGCGGCCAGAGCAGTCGCCGTGATGGCGACGCCGATGGCGGTCGAGGCTTGACGCTGCGTGTTGAACAGCGATGCGGCCCGGGCCAGGTCGATGCTCTCGACCCGTACATAGATCGCCGACTGCAGCGCGAGGAATACGGATCCGAGGAACAGTCCGCGAACGAACATCGCTCCACCGATCGCGGGGAGGGGCGTGTTTTCACCGACGAAGTAGAACAGAAGCGTGGTGATGGCCGCCCCGAGGGTTCCGCCGATCAGCATCCGGCGAGGCCCGACCTGTTGGTACATCCGACCGCCGATCAGGTTGGAGAACAACAGCACACCGATCGGCATCGGCGACGATGTCAAACCGGCCTCGAGGGCCGAGTAGCCGCGGAAACGTTGGAGGTACAGCGTGAGCATGAAGATCTGCGACACGAACCCCATGTAGAGGAACACGCCGATCAGATTGCAGGTGCGGAAGAGGCGCTCACCGAGGAGCCTGAGCGCCAGCACCGGGGCCGCGACCCGCCGTTCGACGAGAACCAGCGCGCTGAGTGCAGCGATGCTGATGAGGCCGGGGATCAGGACTCGACCCGACAGCCAGCCGACATCGGGGCCCGATGACAGCGCATAGACACCGAGGGCAAGCCCTCCGCTGCTCAGCAGCAGCCCCGGCACGTCCAACCGCCCCGGATCCTTCGTCTCGTCGGGGTTGAGCCACAAGATGCCGAGGACCAGGGCGAGCGCTCCGATGGGCAGATTGATGAAGAAGATCGCCCGCCAGCTCACTGTTTCGATCAAGAGTCCACCAACCGTCGGGCCGATTGCCGGGGCGACGACGGCCACGCTCAGCACCGTGTTGGCCGCCTTGGCCCGTTCCTTCAGCGGGTAGGCGCGATACAGCATGGCCGAACCGACCGGCGTGATCAGGCCGGCCCCGAGGCCCTGTGCGATGCGGGCGGCGACCAGTTGATCCAGCGAGTTGGCCGAACCGCAGGCGACAGAGGCGAGGGTGAAGATCACGATTGCAGTGAGGAACACGCGTTTGGCGCCAAACCGGTCGGCGAACCAACCCGCCGCCGGAATCGCCGCCGCGAGCGTCAACCCGAAGCCGACGATCACCCACTCGACATCGGTGACGTCGACACCGAACTCGTCGGCGAGCGACGGCAGCGCCACGTTCACGACGGTCGAGTCGAGAATCTGGATGAAGAGTCCGGCGATGTAGACCGCAGTGACGGCGATCTTGTATTCCGGACGGCGCATCCGGATGACCGTAGCCACTGAATCGGGTCGGCCCGTAGCCGACGTCGCCGGTCCTGTTCCCAGCTGACCCGAGCCATTGCCGTCGTGGAGCAGTGATCGTCAATCGATCGCCCTAGCCGTTCTTGGCCGGCGCCCGATACACCACGGTTCTGTCAGGTGGCAGTGGTTCATGGCCGAGAATCATGTCAGCCGCCTTCTCCGCGATCATCATCGTTGGGGCATAGATGTTGCCATTGCTGACGATCGGCATGACCGACGCGTCCACAACACGGAGACCCTCGGTGCCATGAACACGCATGGTCAACGGGTCGATGACTGCCATGTCGTCGACACCCATCTTTGTGGTGCATGACGGATGGAGCGCGGTCTCGGCATCGCGGGCAACCCAGTCGAGGATCTCTTCGTCGGTTTCCACCGATGGACCCGGCGACACCTCACCGCCGTTGTAGCGATCGAACGCGGGCTGGTTGAGGACGTGCCTGGCGGTACGGACGGCCTCGATCCATTCGCGGCGATCGTTGCCCGTCGACAGGTAGTTGAACTGCACGGCCGGGTGCTTCCGAGGATCGGTGGACGTGATCTTGACCGATCCACGGACATCGGAGTACATGGGCCCGATATGCACCTGGTAGCCGTGGCCACCCTCTGGTGCCGATCCGTCGTAGCGGATGGCGATCGGCAGGAAGTGGAACATCAGGTTCGGATAGTCGACCTCATCGTTGCTACGAACGAACGCGCCGGCTTCGAAATGATTCGTGGCGGCCGGGCCACGACGGAAGAGCCACTGGAGACCGATGATCGGCATCCGCCACTTCGCCAGGTACGGCTGCATGGAGACGGGCTCCTTGCAGGTGTATTGGATGTAGACCTCGAGATGGTCCTGCAGGTTGGCCCCGACTCCAGGAAGGTCGACGACAGGATCGATCCCCAATGACTGAAGGTGTTCGGTCTCGCCGATGCCCGATAGCTGGAGAAGTTGCGGCGAGTTGAACGCTCCGCCACAGCTGATGATCTCGGCACCTTTGACGGTGTGGGTCCGACGGCCCCGCCGGTATTCCACGCCCACGGCCCGGTTGCCTTCGAACAAGATCTTGTTGGCCTGAGCGAGGGTGCGAAGCGTAAGGTTCTTTCGCTTCAGCACCGGGTGCAGGTACGCCCGTGCGGCGCTGAGCCGTCGGCCGCGCACCATGTTCTTGTCGAAGGCCGCAAACCCCTCTTGGCGGAATCCGTTGACATCGTCGGTTCGCTCGAATCCCGCTTGGGGTCCTGCTTCGAGCCAGGCACCGAACAGCGGGTTCGTGGCGGGACCCGTCTCGAGTCGTAGCGGGCCCTCGTCGCCCCGCCAGTCATCACCGCCGACGAGGCGGTTCTCCATGCGCTTGAAGTAGGGCAGGCAGTGGGCGTAGTCCCACGTTTCCATGCCGGGTTCCGCCGCCCACTTGTCGTAGTCCATCGGGTTGCCCCGTTGGAAGATCATGCCGTTGATACTCGATGACCCACCGAGCACCTTTCCCCGAGCGTGATACACCCGGCGGCCGCCCATGAACGGCTCGGGTTCCGACTCGTACTTCCAGTCATAGAACCGGCTGCCGATCGGATACGTGAGCGCGGCGGGCATGTGGATGAACACGTCCCAGCGCCAGTCCTTGCGTCCGGCTTCGAGTACCAGAACCTCGTTGTTCGGGTCGGCACTCAGCCGATTGGCGAGGGCGCAGCCCGCCGAACCACCCCCGATGATGATGTAGTCCCACTGCTTGTCAGCCACGAGTGCTCCCCCTAGCTGCGAAGGCTAGCGATGTCACGCGGTTGTAGACCCGGCCGGTGATGCTTTCACCGGCGGCTCTCGTGGGAAGTTGAGGGTTGCGGTCTCCTGTGGGGCCAGGCGGCGCATGCGTGTCGGGCTGGCCCTGCTCGGGCCATGATCGACGACGGTCTACGGACTGCACCCGGCAATCCGGCTGGTCAGTTTGCAGCCCGATTCGGCCCCATCGCTGGCCGACACCCCGGCCAGTACTTCGAAGACTCAGACAGTCATTAGTGGCCGTGGGAGAGATCGAATACCCGATCGATAGCGACAAAAACAACGGCGAAGAGCAGGGCGCCGAGGACCACCATGGCCACGGAGCGCCGCCCGGTATCCGGGTTGTGGATCGCCGGGAGCGTGTCGACTGTGGCCACATAGACGAACGTGCCGGCCGAGAACAGTAAGGCGAGTGCGATCCACCGCTCGCTGGCCTCATCGAGAAGCAGGTAAGTGACGAGGATCGCGGCAGGGGTCGAGAGCGCGAAGGCGATGACTCCCAGCGCCACTCGACCGCGGTCGACGGTCTCGTGCAGGGCGAAGAGGCCCAAGCTGAATGCGGCCGGCACCCGATGGATGACAACCGCCACGGCGACGAGTACACCGAACGCTGCCTCACCCGATAGAGCAGCAGCGCCGATGGCGAGTCCGTCGGCCATTGCGTGAACGGAGAGCCCCGCGGCGACCACACCCATTGATGAGGGATGGTGAACGTGGCCGTGCCCGTGACCCTCGGCATGATCGTGGTGTTCCTCGTGGATGTCGTGGCCGACGCCGAAACCTTCGAGGACGAGCATCAGCGAGAAGCCGGCGAGTATTGCTGCCCCGAGAATCACCGGAGCGTCAGTGAAACCGGAGCCGTGGCCCGCGGTGGCCAGGTCGAATCCCTCGGGAATCACCACGAGGAGGGCGGAGGCCAGGAGCAGGCCGGCAGAGACGCCGGTGATGTCGTGGAGCCGTTCGTCAGAGAGGCGGGGCGCGAACCAGCGAGGTCCGAAGCCTCCCAAGAGCGAGAGCACAAAGACTGCGCCGGCGACGGCGACGGTTTCCATCGGCGTCACGCTATCGAGGGACTAGGCGATGGTTGCGAGCGTGTCGCCCTCACTCACGGAATCGCCCTCGCTCACCGACAGGCTCTCGATGGTGCCGTCGTCGTCGGCCTCGACGGGGATCTCCATCTTCATCGACTCGAGGATCATCACCACGTCCCCGATCTCGACCGTGTCCCCCACGGCCTTCTCGATCTTCCACACGGTGCCGACGACCGGACTCTCTACGGGATTGGACATATCGCTCCTCAGGGTCGATACGGCGACGACGCCGTGTCGCGGTCACGTAGCGGCGCGACCAGATTGGCAAACTCGCACAGCAGTGGCCGTGTGCGAGCGGGGTCGACGATCTCCTCGACGAGGAAAGCGTCCGCTGTACGGAACGGATTGCGGACTTGATTCAGCCGATCGGTGATCTCCTCGAGCAAAGCGTCAGGGTCGTCGCTCGCCTCGAGTTCGCGGGTGTACGCAGCCTCGACTCCGCCCTCGACTGGTAGCGAGCCCCAGTCTCCGGAGGGCCAGGCGTAGCGGTGCTGCCAGCGATGGGCATTGCTGTGTCCCGCTCCGGCCACACCGAAGACCTTGCGGACCAGGACCGAGCACCACGGGATCGTCGACTGATAGATAGCGGCCAGCGCATGCGAACCGTGGCGGATCGCTGCCGCTGCCTCGTTGTCCGAGCCGATCACGAAGCCGGGATTGTCGACAAGATGCACCACCGGAAGTCGGAACGTTTCGGCCAAGTCGACGAAGCGGGTCGCCTTCTGGGCCGTGGCCGTGGTCCAGCCACCGCCGTAGTGATACGAGTCCCCGGCCATCAGGGCCACCGGCCACCCATCGAGTCGGGCCAGGCCGGTGATGAGCGAACGGCCGTGAAAGCGGCCCATCTCGAAGAACGAACCCTCATCGACGACCGACTCGATGATCGGACGCATCTTGTAGACCTTGCGGCGATCACGCGGAATCGCGACTCGCAACTCGGGTGCCGTGCGCTCGGGATCGTCCGCGGGCTCGATCCGGGGCGGGAGTTCGCCGACGCGGGAGGGCAAGTACGACAGGAAGCGGCGGGCAGCCGCAAACGCCTCGTCCTCACTCTTGACCTCGACGTCGATCGCTCCATTGCGGGTGTGGACCCTGCTCCCACCGAGCGACTCTTTCGTGACCTGCTCACCACCAAGACGATTGACCACGACAGGGCCGGCGACGAAGAGCTGGCTCAGACCCTCGATCATGACGGAGAAGTGGCTGGTCACCGCTCTCGCCGCGCCCAGCCCCGCCACCGGCCCGAGACAGAGGCTCACCACTGGAACTCGCGAGAGGTTGGCCACGACGTGATCCCACGCCGGGTTCGCAGGCACGTACGTGCGGAGCCCTCGGCCGTACCCACCATTGGGACCAGCGTCGTGCTCAGGGTCGAGTGTTTTGACCGAGCCTCCGCCCCCGGTGCCATCGAGGAGCCGCACGATCGGCAAACCGAGCTCCCCTGCCATTGCCTCGGCTGCGATCTGTTTCTCGACGATCGACGCGTCGGCGGCACCGCCACGAACCGTGAAGTCGTCGCCCGCGATCACGACGGGTCGGGAATCGATCGTGGCGCGACCGAAAACGAAGTTCGCCGGGCTGAACGTGATCAACTCACCGTGCTCGTCGTATGTGGCGGTTCCGGCCGTTTTGCCGATCTCATGGAACGAGCCCGCGTCGATCAACTTCTCGATTCGCTGGCGAACATCGAGTTTTCCTCGACCATGTTGACGCGAAACCTTCTCAGTGCCGCCCATCTCCTCGGCGAGTGCCTCTCGCCGCGACAGCTCTTCGAGCTCAGGTTCCCAGGACTCGGGTTCGCTCATTCAGACCCCACCCTTCTCATTCATCAATCGCGTCTGAGACGTCAGTCGCGGTTCAGCGCGTCGCCGATCGAAGCCGAAGCCGCAGCGATACCGGAGCTTCCCATGGGTGCCGCCATCGAACTCAATGCTGCTTCGACGGTGGCCAGCGTGCCCAGGATCATCGGCGGGTTGTGCCACCCCATGTGTCCGATCCGAAACGTGCGGTCAGGCATCGTCACCATCCCGATACCGAGGGTGAGACCGGCTTGCTCAGCGCATCGGCGACGGAGCTCGGTGGCATCAATGTCGCCCGTCTGCACGGTGGTGACGGCATTCGATCGGTGCGCGGGGCTGGCGATGTTGAGCGACAGGCCGCCCGGCGTCGCCCATGCCGACACGGCGGCGCGGACCGCATCGGCATGCGCCTGATGCCGAGCCCACACCGCATCGAGGCCCCCCTCGTCGTCGATGAGCCCGAGGGCAGCATCCAACGCGTGGAGATGAGCGACCGGTGGTGTACCGGAGAAGATCTCGTAGAACATCTGGGGATCGATCCGCTTCGACCAGTCGAGATAGCTGACTCGTGGCCGATCCGGGTCCATGGCCGAGATGGCCCGCTCCCCCGCCCACACGAAGCCGAGGCCGGGCGGGCACATGAGACCCTTCTGGGATGCGCCGACGGTGAGGTCGACCCCCCACTCGTCCATCTCGTATCGGTCACAACCAAGGGATGCGATGCAATCCACCATCAGTAGGGCCGGGTGATCGGCGGCATCGATCGCGGCACGCAACGCGGGGATGTCGTTGTGCACCGAGCTGCTCGTGTCGACATGAGAGACGAGGATCGCCTTGATCGACTTCGCAGTGTCGTCGCGTAGCCGTGCTTCGAGCGCAGCGGGGTCGACTGGAGTCTGGAAGTCGCCGGGAAGCACCTCGACGTCGACGCCGGCCAGCTCTGCCGCTACTCCCCAGAAGACGGCAAACCGACCAGATTCGAGAGCGAGCACCTTTTCACCGGGCGCCATGGTGTTCGCGATGGCCATCTGCCATGCGCCGTGACCGTTGGACGCGACGACGAACGCACGGCCCGAGGTGCGAGCGATGCCAGGCAGCCGCTCCAGCAAGCCGAAGGCGAGGTCAACGAGGGGTCCACCATAGATATCGGGCATGGGACGGGCCATCGCCGCGCGCACCGCGTCCGGAAGAATCGATGGGCCCGGTATCGCGATCATTGGAGTCCCTTGACTCAAGTCCATTGTTGTCTCCCGTTTCCTCGTCTCGCAGTCGGCATGCACTGTAGAGCGACCGAGTCTGTTGGCTACGTTTCGGCGCGACAACGAGCAGCCGCTACGCGATCGGGTTCTTGTACGTGTCGAGGTAGGTGATCTCGCTGACCGGAGGCCGCTCTGCGGGCTTGAAGTCGGTGCCCTTGGTGTAGGCGACCGGCAGCAAGCCGGCTTGCGACATGTGTCCGGGAATTCCGAGCAGTTCAGCGGCCTCTTGCTCGAGGCCGAGATGGATGGTGGTCAGGACGCTGCCGAGCCCACGACTGCGCAGCGCCAGTTGGAAGCTCCTCATCGCGGGGATGATCGATCCCATGAGACCGGCTGCGGCGTTGGTGAGGTTGGCGCCGCCGGGGGCGTTCTCCAAGGCATCCTCCATCCGGCCGATGATCAACGGGATCACCATCACAGGCACATCCTGAAGGTTCTGGGCGAGATAGTTCGCCGAGCCCATGACTCGACCGCTTTGGGTCGCGCCGTCGGTCGCGGCCGCCGCTGCGGCCAGGTATTCACCGCCGGCGCGTCGGTAGATGTCAGCCAACACCGCCTTCTTCTCGGCGTCCCGTATCACCATCCAGCGCCAACCCTGTCGGTTCGACCCTGTGGGCGCCTGCACGGCGAGTTGGAGACATTCGAGCAGTACGGCGTCGGGCACCTCGCGGTCGAAGTCGAGGCGTTTTCGTACCGCACGGGTGGTGGAGAGAAGCGCGTCGGTCCGGCAGCCTCAGTACCAGGGGACCTCGCACGCCTGCCCCACGTCCACCACGACGCTGACCGCTCGGTTTCGATGAGCACCGGCGCACCAGGTTGGGAACGTGAACGAGTAGAGCCCCGCTCCCCCGGCGGCCACCAGTAGGACATCATCGGCGGACGCGAACGACTGCCGGCCGTCTCGTGTCCTGGCCCGCGCTGCGATGTGCTCGCCGATCGACTGGCGATCGTGGCCGGCAGCGGCCAGCTCCGCGGTTTGTTCCGGGGTGATCGCCACCACCGCCTGCCCCCGGCCGAGCCAGGCGTTGTTCGTGCCGTGAGCGCAGACGGAGTCGGCCAATCCGTCCAGAAGGCGGGTGGGCGATGTGGGGTCGTCGGCGTCGGCTTGATGCGCAACGGAGTGCGGGGCCTCTGTGCCGATCACGGTGACCACCGACTGCTCCGGATCGAACCCGCGGCTGGCGTGAAGCGGCGTGAACGGGCTGTGTTCCTCGTCCTCGCCCATGCACTGGCCGAACTTGCCGCCGTGGCCGAGCAGCGTCATGTCCGACGAGCCGGGACGAGCACCGCCAATGTTGATCATTGCCAGGCGCAGGGCTCGTCCGATGCTGGCATTGGCCCGGTGACCAGGGCCGAGGGCCCCGAAACCGGCCGCAACGCCGCAGAGATGCCGTGCTGGACCGTTCACGATGATCAGCGGCGCAGTGCCGAAGGTGGTGGCCTGCATCTCCGTCAGATCGAATTCGGGTTCCATGACGGCCCGCGCCGCTGCCAGCACGATCGGCATGTGGTCCGGGAGACAACCAGCCATGACTGCCGCGCCGGCGAGCTTCTCCACGGTGCAAACCCCCTGGAGCGGGCCCATGGTGCCAAGTGCGGCATCACCGTCCACGCCGGCTGCGAGCACCATTCGGTCGACCCGGCTCGGCGTCGGCACGACGACCGGAAGGCCATCGGTGCACCCCAAACGGTGGAGCTCCTCGACCGCGTCGAACTCGGAGTCGGCACGCAGGGTGTGGCTCACCGGGGGCTGCCCTCGAGAGCCGCGAGCACCTCAGCGGCGACCTTCTCGGCGACCCGGCGCATGTTCTCGACACCCGTGCCGGCCACCGGATGAGGCAGCTGGACCCGTGGAATGCCGGGCATACCGAACGCCGAGGCGACGAAGTCGCCCTGCGGCCAGAACTCTTCGGTGACCAGTGCGACAGCCGGGAGCCCTCGGTTGGCTGCATTCAGTCCGTCACGCACGGTGCCGGTGGTGCAGCTCCCTCAATGCCCGTAGGCGGCCACGACTGCTTGGCACTCTCCGACAATCGTGTCGAGCATCGTGTCGTCGGCGATGGCGGACGCATTTCCCTTGTCGTACCGGGAGTACCGGAGCTCTGGTCGCAGCGCTCGCATGGCTCCCTCCACCTGATCGAGAAAAGCGACCGAATCCGAGAAGCCATTGGCCAGCAGGCCGACGGTCGCAGCACCGGAAAGGTCAGCGCTCAGCTCGTACGGGACTGCGACCGTCTCCGGTTCACCGCGGGGATCCAGGAACTCGATGGTCATGGTTCGACAGTAGCGCGAGCCGAGAATCAGTCCAGGACGACGCCGAGCTGGGCCAGCGCTACCGCCGGTCGATCCTCCCGAAGGATCTCCTCCGCGGCCGCGAGCTCCGGCGCGAGATAGCGATCGGGACCGACCCCGTCGACCTCGGTGCGGAGAACCGAGATGGCAGCACCGGTGGACGGGCCCGGTGCCAGCGGGGCACGCAGCTCTGTCGCTCTGGCGGCGATGACGTACTCGACCGCGAGTATTCGCCGCACGTTGTCGATCACCTTGCGGAGCTTGCGAACCGAGGCCCAGGCCATCGACACATGGTCTTCTTGCATGCCCGACGTGGGCAGAGAGTCCACCGACGCAGGAGCAGCAAGGCGCTTGTTCTCCGACGCCATGGCTGCCGCGGTGTAGTGCCCGATCATCAAGCCGCTGTCGACGCCTGCCTCGGCGGCGAGGAACGGAGGCAATCCGTGGCTGCGCGTCTTGTCGAGCATTCGGTCCATTCGCCGTTCTGCGATCGCACCGACTTCAGCCAGAGCGATGGCGAGGAAGTCACCGGCGAAGCCCAGCGGGGCCCCGTGGAAGTTGCCGCACGACTCCACCCGACCGTCGGCCAGAACCATCGGATTGTCGATCGCGGAGGCGAGTTCGAATCCCGCGACGCGGCGCACATGGTCGAGCGTGTCGCGAGCGGCTCCATGGACGGCCGGCGTGCACCGAACCGAGTAGGCGTCCTGGACTCTCGAATCGTCCGTCTTGTGGCTGGCCACGATCGGCGAGCCGTTCAGCAGCATCCGGAGGTTGGAGGCACTGACTGCCTGCCCGGGCTGAGGTCGAAGCGCCTGAAGGTCGGCCGCGAACGGACCGTCGGTGGCCAAAAGGCCCTCCACGGTGAGCGCGGTGACCATGTCGGCCTGCTGGAGCAATCGTTGTGAGTCGTCAATGGCGAGGCAGAGCATGCCAAGGATGGCGTCGGTGCCGTTGGTGACGGCGAGACCTTCCTTTTCGACGAGGGAGAGCGGTGCGAGGCCTGCAGCCTCGAGTGCTTCCGCGGCGGGGCGCCAGGCATCGGCGTAGAAGACCTTGCCCTCGCCGAGGAGGGCCAGCGCGCCGTGGGCAAGTGGCGCAAGGTCGCCGCTGGCTCCGAGCGAGCCGTACTCCGGCACCATCGGCGTGATGCCGGCATTGAGCAGGTCGATCATGGCCTGAGCCACGAGGGGTCGGGCCCCGCTCGCGCCAAGCGCCAACGTGCGGGCGCGCAGAAAAATCATGGAGCGGACGACCTCGTGCTCGACTGGGTCTCCCATGCCCGCGGCGTGGGAGCGCACAAGCGCAGTCTGGAGGTCGCGGCGCCGCTCGGGCGGAATGGACACGTTGGCAAGCGCTCCGAAGCCCGTGGAGATGCCGTACTTGGGCTCGCCCTCGGCGAGCCGATCGACGACCGCTCGAGAGCGTGCCATCCGTTCGACGGCGGCCTCCGTCAGCGACACAGACGCGCCATCGCGTGCGACCGCCACGACATCGGCGATGGTGACACCCGGTCCATCGAGGTGAACGTGGGGGGATGCGGAAGGGACGCTCATGAGGCCGCCTCTTCGTTGTTGAGTCCGAGGTCCTGCGCGATCGCGTGAACCACGCCGACCAGCTCCCGTTCGATCTGTGTTGTCGTCTTCGCCACAAACCGGTGTGACGGGCCGACGACGGAGACGGCGACGCCGAGCGCACCGGTGCCTGAGATGGCGAGAGACATCGCCGTGATGTCGGCTTCGACGGCGCCTGTTCGAGTGGCGGTGACACCGGCATTTGCAAACGCCTCGCCGGCCGCGCTTCCTTCAAGCGGCACGTTCTGGCCGACCCATCCCACGTGGCGGATTGCCCGCGAGCTCTCGGCGCACGCGACGTAGGTCGCCACCTTTCCATCGAGTACGACGAGGTAGCTCGACTCGCCCGTCGCCAGCGCGAGGGCGTCGAGATGAGGCTGGGCCACGGTGACCAGTCGGCCCAACGGGCCGGCCTCGTGCAGTGTGGCCGAGATGCGTAGCAAGGTCGGCCCCGCGGAGAAGACGCCCGACCCGTCGCGCTCGAGATACCCGCGAGCTTCGAGGGCGCGAAGATGCCGCAGAGCCGTAGTCGGTGTGAGGTGGGCCGCTGCTGCGGCCGAGGCGAGGTTGCATCCGCCCGCGTCCAAGACGATCTCCAGGAGATCGAGCACTCGTCCGATCGACCGTGGCACCGGATCTCCCTGGTCCCCCAACTTCGTCAGTTCTTTCATCTGTCCTCGAGGCGAGGTGTCATCTAGTGACATCTCTTGTTGCGTGTTGACAACGTACGGGACGGATGCACACACTGCAAGCATGAGCACTCTCGATGTTGGAACACCGGAGGTCGGGGTCTCGGCGCCTCGCGGCACGGACCTGAACTGCGTCTCATGGCCCCAAGAAGCGGCCTACCGGATGCTGCAGAACAACCTCGATCCCGAGGTCGCGGAGAACCCGGATCAGCTTGTGGTCTACGGCGGCACCGGCCGCGCGGCGCGTTCATGGGATGCCTATCGAGCCATGCTCTCCACGCTCAGGACGCTCCAGAACGACGAGACGATGCTCGTCCAGTCGGGCAAGCCCGTCGGCGTGCTGCGCACCCACGAGTGGGCCCCTCGAGTGCTCATCGCCAACTCGAATCTGGTCCCCGATTGGGCCAACTGGGACGAATTCCGGCGCCTCGAGCATCAGGGTCTCACGATGTACGGCCAGATGACCGCCGGTTCATGGATCTACATCGGCACGCAGGGAATCCTGCAGGGCACCTACGAGTGTTTCGCGGAGATCGGGCGCAAGCGTTTCGGCGGGACACTGGCCGGCACCCTGACGATCACGGCCGGTGCGGGTGGTATGGGTGGCGCCCAGCCCCTGGCCGTCACCATGAACGATGGCGTCGCGCTCGTGATCGATGTCGACCAGCACATGCTCCAACGCCGTGTCGATCACCGCTACCTCGATGAGATCGCGCCGGACTACGCCTCTGCCATTGCCCGGGTCACCGAGGCGAAACGGCTCCGCAAGCCGCTCTCGGTGGGGCTGCTCGGCAACGCAGCCGATCTGGTCCCCCGACTTCTCGCCGACGGCATCGAAGCTGACATCGTCACCGACCAGACAAGCGCCCACGACCCGCTCAGCTACATGCCGAACGACATTTCGGCCGAAGCCGCGGCCGAGCTGAAGGACAGCGATCCCCAGGAGTTCACCAGGCGTGCCCGCGGAGCAATGGCGGCGCACTGCCAAGCCATGGTCGGCTTCATGGATGCCGGTGCCGAAGTCTTCGACTACGGCAACAGCCTGCGCGCCGAGGCGAGACTTGGCGGCTACGACCGCGCGTTCGACTATCCCGGATTCCTACCTGCCTACATCAGGCCGCTCTTCTGCGAAGGGCTCGGGCCGTTCCGCTGGGTGGCGCTCTCGGGGGATCCTGCCGACATCGCCGCCACCGACCGCGCCGTGCTCGAGGAGTTCCCCGAGAACGAGGGCCTCGCCCGCTGGATCCGGCTCGCCGGTGAGCGAGTGGCATTCCAGGGACTCCCCGCCCGCATCTGCTGGCTCGGCTACGGCGAACGTCATCGTCTGGGGCTCCGGTTCAACGAGATGGTCAGGTCCGGCGAGCTGAAGGCACCGGTCGTGATCGGCCGCGATCATCTCGACTCGGGGTCGGTTGCGTCGCCCTACCGGGAGACGGAGGACATGCTCGATGGCTCGGACGCGATAGCCGATTGGCCGCTCCTCAACGGGTTGGTCAACACCTGCTCGGGCGCAACCTGGGTCAGCATCCACCACGGCGGCGGCGTCGGAATCGGCCGTTCGATCCACGCCGGCCAGGTCAGCGTCGCCGACGGCACCGACCTCGCCGCCCAGAAGCTCGAACGGGTGCTCACCAACGATCCCGCCATGGGCGTCATCCGCCATGTCGATGCCGGTTATGAACGGGCCCGCGATGTGGCCGAGGAACGAGGTGTTCGGGTGCCGATGGCCCCAGAATCATGACCGTTCGCCCGATTCTCTCGATCGGCCATCCCGTGCTGCGAGAAGTCGCCGCCGAGGTAGTCGTTGAGGACATTCCCGGTGGCGAGGTTCAGAGCCTGGTCGACGATCTGATCGAGACCATGCGTGAGGCAGGTGGGGCCGGTCTGGCAGCAAACCAGATCGGCGTACCCCGGCGGATCGTCGTGATGGAGGTCGGCGAGAACCCTCGATACCCCTACAAGCCACGGTTGCCGCTGACGGTGGCGATCAACCCGATCATCACGCCACTCGACGAGGAGACGGTCGTGATCAACGAGGGTTGTCTCTCGCTGCCGTTGCGTGGCGATGTCCGCCGCAACGTCAACATCCGAGTCGACTACGTCGATCGTGACGGCCTCGCGCACAGCGAAACGAAGCGGGGCCTCACGGCTGGGACCTGGCAGCATGAGGTCGATCACCTCGACGGTGTCCTGATCACCGACCGAGCCGCTCCCCAGTCGCTCTCCACCTGGACCGAGTTCGAAGCTCACCATCGAGATGCCTTCATCGAACGGATCACGGCATTCGTCGCCCGAGTCGGTTCGTGACTCGCTACCACTGTGAGCATGCGCTGATCGGCAGCGGTGTCGAGCACGACGTCGAGGTAATGGTCCATCAGGGTCGTATCTCGACCATCACCACCGACGCGGCGCCAGCCGCCGATGCCAAACGATTGAAGGGCTTCACCATTCCGGGCATGGCCAACGCGCACAGCCACGCATTCCACCGTGCGCTTCGATCGCGGACCCAGGCCAACCGAGGCACCTTCTGGACGTGGCGCGAGCTCATGTATCGCGCCGCGGAGCGGCTCACGCCCGAGAACTACCATCGGCTCGCCCGAGCGACCTTCGGCGAGATGGCGATGGCGGGGATCACTGCCGTCGGCGAGTTTCACTACGTGCATCACCAGCCTGACGGGACGGGCTACGACGATCCCAATGCCATGGGCACCGCGCTCCTCGCCGCGGCAGCCGAAGCAGGTATACGGATCACCTTGCTGGACACGCTCTACCTCCACGGCGGCCTCGATGCCAACGGCTACAACGACCCCACGGGAGCACAGAGCCGCTACACCGACGGTGCTGCCGATGCGTGGGTTGATCGAATTGATGGCCTTGACCCGGCTCCGGGTCAACTCATCGGAGCGGCTGTGCATTCGGTTCGAGCTGTGGATCCGGATTCGCTTGCGGTTGTTGCCGGCTGGACCGATGCCACCGGCGCGCCGATCCATGCCCATGTCTCCGAGCAGGTCGCCGAGAACGACCAATGCGTTGCCCACCACGGCTGCTCCCCTATCGAGCTCCTCCATTCCCGCGGACTGCTCCGGTCGAGTTTCAGTGCCGTACATGCGACTCACCTCAGCGCCATCGACGTTCGTCTCCTGCACGAGTCAGGGTCGACGGTGTGTATGTGCCCGACCACCGAGCGCGACCTCGGCGACGGCGTCGGGCCCACCCGAGCGTTCGCGAACGCGGAGATCCCCATCACTCTCGGCTCTGATTCCCACGCGGTGATCGACCACTTCGAAGAGGCGCGAGCCGTGGAACTCGACGAGCGTCTCGTGAGTAGAGAACGCGGGATCCATTCCTCCGCCGCCCTCATGCAGATGGCCACCACAGCGGGTCATCGAAGCCTCGGTTGGCGCGACGCCGGCACGATCGCGGTTGGCGGACGGGCTGATCTCGTGACGGTCGCGCTCGACAGCATTCGCACCGCAGGTGCAGATCCGAGCGACCCGCTGTCCACGGCCATTTTCTCTGCTGGCGCCGCTGATGTTCGATCGGTGGTGGTCGACGGGCGGATGATCGTCGACGATCATCAGCATCTGACACTCGATGTCGCCAGGGAACTCGACACCGCAATCACCGACCTCATGGAGGGCTGACCCATGGCACTCGCTCACTCGCTTGTCGTCGACAACATCGGTTCGCTGATCACCAACGATCCGACCGTCGGCGAAGGTCCGCTCGGAATCCTCAGGAACGCTGCGGTGGTGATCACCGACGGCGATGTCGAGTTCGTGGGCCCGGCAGGTGCGACGGCCGACGAACGTATCGACGCCGAAGGCGCGTGCGTGCTCCCCGGGTTCGTCGACTCCCACACCCATCTCGTCTTTGCCGGCGACCGGGCCGAGGAGTTCACCGCACGGATGGCCGGCCAGCCCTATGACGGCGGAGGCATCCGGGTCACCACCGACGCCACCCGGGCAACCGACACCAGCGAACTCGACCGCCTCGTGCGCCTCCGCCTACACGAGGCTCATTGGGCCGGCACAACCACGATCGAGATCAAGTCCGGCTACGGACTCAACGTGGCCGATGAGGCTCGGTCCCTCGAGATCGCGAAGCGCCACACCACCGAGACGACCTTCCTTGGCGCTCATCTGTTGCCCAGTGAGTATGAAGGCCGCGCCGACGACTACATCGATCTCGTCTGCACCGAGATGCTCGACGCATCTCGTCCTCACGCAAAGTGGATCGACGCGTTCTGCGAAACCGGCGCGTTCGATGAAGAGCAATGCCGAGCGGTGCTCGAAGCGGGAGAGGCGGCGGGGCTCGGTATGCGACTGCACGGCAACCAGCTCGGCACTGGGCCGGGCGTGCAGCTCGCCGTCGAGTGCGGCTGTGCATCCGTCGATCACTGCACACATCTCACTGATGGCGACGTCGATGCGCTCGCGGGCAGCGACACCGTCGCGACGTTCCTACCCGCGGCCGACTTCTCGACTCGCCAGCCCTACCCCGATGCCCGACGGGTGATCGACGCGGGTGCCACCGTCGCCATCGCGTCGAACTGCAACCCCGGCTCGTCGTACACGACGTCGATGTCGTTCTGCATCGCCATCGCGGTCCGGGAGATGAGAATGACGATCGATGAGGCGATACAGGCGGTCACCACGGGGGGAGCAGCTGCACTGCAACGTGACGATGTGGGTCACCTCTCCCCCGGTGCGGCCGGCCATCTCGTGATTCTCGATGCGCCTTCGCATCACCACCTTGCGTACCGTCCGGGGGTACCGCTCATTCGCCACACGATCGGTCCGCTGGGTTCGGAGTCCTGACCATGACCACAGCCCATATCGACTCGGGCACTCACCCGATCGATGATCCTGACTACGCGGCCGAATGCAAGGATGAACTCGACGCGGCAGGAGCGTTGGTGCTCCCCGGATTCTTCACTGAAGAGGCGGTCAAGGCGGTGGTCCGCGAATCCGCTCATCGCGAGGCGGAGGCGTTCTACGCCGACTCGACACACAACGTCTATCTCACCCCGAGCGATGATTCGCTCACTGGAGATCACGCATTCAACCGACAGGTGGCGAGCAGCAAGGGCCTGCTGGCCGACGACCAGGTGCCGGCGGACTCGCCGCTGCGCGACGTCTACGACGACACCACGTTCCGGAGCTTTCTCTGCGATGTTCTGGGCATCGAGGCGATCTACCCGTACGCCGACAACCTCTCATCGATCAACGTGCATTTCGCCGCGGCCGGGCGCGAGTTGGGGTGGCACTTCGACAACTCGTCGTTCGCTGTCACCATGCTCCTCCAGGCCCCCGAAGCCGGTGGCGAATTCGAGTACGTGGCCGGCGTGCGCGATTCCGACGGAGGCGACGAGGGGTACGAGCGAGTCGTTTCGATCCTTGAGGAGGTCGAGCCGGTCGAGGTCCTCGAGTTCGAACCCGGCGCGCTCGTGTTGTTCCGCGGACGCGATGCGATCCATCGGGTGACTCCTACTCGGGGGGACACGACGCGAATGCTCGTGGTCTTCGCGTTCAACGATGCGCCCGGTGTTGCGCTCTCGGAATCGGCGCTCGAGACGTTCTACGGCCGCATCAGCTGAAGGAAAGCGCCACGGCCACGATCAGGGCCACCGCACAGAAGAGCACCGTCAGCGCCCCGATCAGGCGGGTGAGCTCCACCTGCGGAACAGCCGGGGCCGGAGTCGCCGGACTGTGCAACTCATCGTCGTGTCGTCCCGCCCAGAAGAGCAGCAGGCCACCAGCCACGGTTTCTGCGATTCCGAACACGCCGACGGAGAAGTGGACCTCTGCGGCGCCGTAGCGAGCAAGCACAACGCCCGCCACCATCATGGAGACCGCCGTGCGCTCCCATGCCAGCGCCGTTCGTTCGTGCTGAAGCCCTCCACCGATGCTGTTCATCGGCCGGGGTCCGGCTTCGCCTGCGCCAGGGCCCACGTCAGATGGTCTCGACCACAAAGAGCACCGCCGCGACAACACCGACGACAGCGGTGCCGGCCGCCATGAATTGGGGCAGCCGGGACGGAGGCAGCGGTTCGCCGAGGCGCATGGCCGCCTCATTCAGGGCCCAGCGACGGTATGCCGTTGCCGCGGTGGCAATACTCAGCGCCAGCAACAAGATGCCCAGAACATGCGAGCCGAAGAAGTCGGGAATGAGACTGACCGCGCCAAGACCACCCGCTGCGAGCGCCAGCGAAGTGCGGACCCACGCCAGAAATGTGCGTTCGTTGGCGAGCGTGAAGCGATAGTCGGGCTCCTGGCCGACACGTCGCGGATCTGGTGGAAGAAGACGACTCACGGCACCGACGGTAGCGGTCGATACCGTGCCGCGGATCACAACGGCCGTCTATCGTCGTGGCATGGATCGTCTCACCCCCAAGCAGATCGAATTCGTCCGGGCTCAACCCATGTTCTTCGTGGCAACGGCAGGAGCTGCCGGCCGAGTCAATGTCTCGCCGAAGGGCATGGACTCCCTCCGCGTTCTCGACCCGCATCGGGTGGCATGGCTGAACCTGACCGGCAGCGGGAACGAGTCGGCTGCGCATGTCGCCGAGAACGGGCGAATGACCTTGATGTTCATGTCCATCGGGGAACAGGCCCTCATCCTGCGCATCTACGGCACGGCTCGGGCGGTTCACGCCCGTGACGACGATTGGGACGAATTGATCACACTGTTCCCGCCCATGGCCGGGTCGCGGCAGGTCTTCGAGCTCGCGATCGACGAGGTGACGTCGTCCTGTGGCAGCGGGGTGCCGGTGATGACGGTTGAGGCCGATCGAGGCTCCATCGACCTCGAACCATTCTGGGCTGCCAAGACCAAGGAAGAACTCGACGACTACTGGAGGCTCAAGAACACCACCAGCATCGACGGCTATCCGACGAGGCTCTTGGCTGACTAGGAGGCGGGTCCGACACCGACTGAGATTGCGGCACCTCAGGCTCCGCCGTCTACGTTTGATGGACCGACACGCAAAGGGGACCCCAAAGTGTCCGACCGCGACCTCAAGGCGATGACCGCCGACATCGAGACTCCGGTCTTCGAGACAACGGCATTCACCATCCCGCCCCCGCTCTCGGAGGCCACCGTTGCGATTGTCACCACCTCCTCGCTCCACCATCCGGACCAGGATGACTTCGCGCCCGCCGACACGGGCTATCGCATCCTCGACGGAAGCCGCCGGGACTATGTGACCGGCCACTGGAGCCCGAACTTCGATTCCGTCGGCTTTGCCTACGACATGAACACGGTCTTCCCGCTGGACCGCCTCGACGACCTCGCGGCAAAGGGAGTCATCGGCAAGGTTGCCGATCAGCATCTCTCATACGCCGGCAACCAGTTCGAACTCAGCGCGGTCCGTATCGACAGCGGTCCGGCCGGCGGCCGCTGGCTCAAGGACCGGGGTGTCGACGTCGTGCTCCTCACCCCCGTTTGACCCCTCTGCACGCGTACCGTGAGTACGCTCGCCCACGTCTTCGAGGCCGAAGGTCTCGCCACCATCGCACTCGGTTCGATGCGCAACCAGATCGAACACACGGCGCCGCCGCGGGGTCTCTTCTGCGACTTCCCACTTGGTCGTCCCCTCGGTGTCCCGGGCGATGCCGAGTTCCAGCACGGAGTTCTCGCCGTGGCCTTTGATCTCCTCGACTCGCCCGAACCGGTCGTCGCCGAGTACTCCGTGAGTATCGAAGATGACGAATCCGACGTCGTGGCCTGCACCCTCCCGCCCCGTCATGATCCGGATGCCCACCCGGCTGTCGACGAAGCTCGCGGGTTGCGCAACGCGTACGACCGGGGCGTCGAGCTCACCGGCAATCGGGCCGGAACCGGCCGCGTAGTCGATGCCGACGGTGTTCCCGACGCAATCGAAGCATTCATCCGCGTGGCCGAAGGGACCCCGTGGAAGGTGGCCGGAATTCCCGGCAATCCCGCTCGGGTCAGTCAAGACATTCGCGGCTACTACGAGACCGCCGCATTGGCGATGATCGACCATGCTCCTTCCGCGTGGGCCGGCACGCGCTGGTTCCTCGACAAAACGGAAACGGGCAAGGCGATTCTTGCGGCCCGATCCGCCATGCGCGATTCGGGCGCCAAACACGGCCACTGGTTCTACTTGGCTCCTGGCGACCGCTAGACGAACGCCACGATGAAGATCACCCACGAGAGTTCTGTCACCCCCGACCAGATCGACCACCTCGGTCACATGAACGTGCGCTTCTACGGGGTCAACGCTCGTGCCGGCACAACTGCCCTTCTGGCCGGCTTCGGCAGAGCGATCGACGACACTCGCCTGGTCGACATCTACACGCGCCACTTCGCCGAGCAGATGGCAGGTGCCGCGCTCGAAGTCCGCACTGCCGTGCTCGACGCGAGTTCAGCCCGGATCACGCTCTATCACGAGTTGTTCAACGTTGCGACCGATGCCGTTGCGGCAACGTTCGTGCATGGGGTCGCTCCGACGTCCGCACCCTTTGCCCCCGAGCTCGTCGCCGGCCTGAGGGCCGACGCCATCAGCCTTCCCGCGAGTGGCGCCCCACGGTCGATCTCGCTCGACACCGATCTGCTGGGCGCGTCACCGACCCTGCCGCAGGCCGTCGAGCGCGGCCTGGTTGTGCGACTCCCCCGCCAGATCGGGGCGGACGAGTGCGACCCATCCGGCGCTCATCTCGACTCGTGTCTGAGCTCGATGAGTTGGCTTGGGCTTCGACCCGATGGCCAGGCTTCGGAGCCCGCGCTCGTCGACGGCCCCAATGGCGAGAAGATGGGCTTCGCAGCCATGGAGAACCGCGTCGTTGTCAACCGGCGTGTCCGCCTCGGCGCCACGATCCAAACGTTCGAGGCCGTCGTCGCCATCGCCGACAAGGCCACCCATCGTGTGCAGTGGGTTTACGATCTCGACCGTGGCGATCTCCTGCACGCTCAGGAATCGGTGAGTGTCGCCTTCGACACCGTCGCCCGGCGGGCAATGAGTATTCCCGCGTCGATAAGGGCGGAGGACGAGAAGCGGCTTGCTCCCGAATACCTGCCGGTGCGTTCTTGAACACGCCGCTGGTGACAGAGTCCCACTGGGACCGCCCCGGTCAGCAGGCGCGAAGTCGCGTCACCCAGGATCTCCTGCTCACCTCCGTACAAGACGTCGCAAACCGAGGACAAAGGACGAGCAAGCGATGACCCCACGGCTCGGTCTTCGAGAGAACCTCGCTCAATTCTCCCTGCTGGTCGGCGTCAACGCCCTCGTCGGCGGAATGATCGGCCAGGAGCGAACGATCCTCCCTCTCTTGGCCGAGGAGGAATTCGGACTGACCGCGTTCACCGCAACCCTCACCTTCATCGCCGCATTCGGCATCGTGAAGGCCGCCACCAACTACTTCGCCGGCACGCTCTCGGATCGGCACGGACGAAAGCCGGTCCTGATCGCCGGGTGGGTCATCGGCGTACCGGTCCCGCTCATGCTGATCTGGGCGCCGACGTGGGGATGGGTGATCGCTGCCAACGTGCTCCTCGGCATCAATCAGGGCCTCGCATGGTCGACGACCGTGATCATGAAGATCGACCTTGCCGGGCCCGATCGGCGCGGTCTGGCCATGGGCTTGAACGAAGCCGCCGGCTATGGCGCGGTCGCGGCAACGGCTCTTGCGACGGGCTACATAGCGGAACAGTGGGGATTGCGACCTGAACCCTTCTTCCTCGGACTCGCCTACGCCGGGCTTGGGTTGGGAATCTCGGTGCTTTTTGTTCGCGAAACCCGCAGCCATGTGGAGGTGGAGGCCGCTGTCCACACGGCATCGCATGCCGACTTTCGAGAGAACCTGACTGGCCGCGAGATCTTCTCTCTCACCAGCTTTCGCGAACCCGCACTCTCGGCGGCCTCGCAAGCTGGTCTCGTCAACAACCTCAACGACGGACTGGCTTGGGGGCTCTTCCCGATCTTCTTTGCCGCGGCCGATCTCCCTGTCTCCCAGATCGGCATCCTGGCGGCCATCTACCCAGCAGTCTGGGGTGTCGGTCAGCTCTACACCGGTGGTCTCTCGGACCGCATCGGCCGCAAGCCACTGATCGCCATCGGGATGCTCGTCCAGGCCGTAGCGATCGCCTGGATGGCCGCGGTGTCCGGATTCGAGCTGTGGGCCGGGGGTGCGGCAGTGCTCGGCGCGGGTACCGCGATGGTGTACCCAACATTGTTGGCGACTATCGGGGATGTGGCGCACCCCACCTGGCGAGCGAGGTCCGTCGGCATCTATCGACTGTGGCGGGACGCGGGGTTCGCTGTTGGCGCTCTGCTCGCCGGAGTACTCGCCGATCTCGTCTCAATAGAAGCAGCGATCTACGCGGTCGCTGGGCTCACGGCCGCGTCGGGGATCCTCGTGATGGTGAGGATGTACGAAACGCATCCGCCGGTTGACATAGCGAATAGAGTCTCCCCATGAGCGACACCGTCACGTACTCCGTCCCGGGTATCAGCTGCGACCATTGCAAGCGCGCCATCGCAGCGGAGGTCTCTCCATTGGTCGGCGTTGACGCCGTGCAAATCGATGTCGACGCCAAGACTGTTGCGGTGACCGGCGGAGACGCGGGCGAGATCGAATCCGCGATCTCCGCCGCGGGCTACGCGATCGCCTGATCAGGTCTGTTGACCAGCACCCAAAGCGCGACCCAGCGGCTCTACGACATCGTTGAGCAGGGACTTTGTATCGGCTGCGGTCTCTGCGAGTCCGTTGCCGGGCGCGAAACCGTGACGATGATGAAGGTCCCATCCGGGTATCAGCACCCCGTCGTCATCGGTGAGCTCGACCATGCGACAGTCGACACGATCTACGACGTCTGCCCCGGCACCAGAGTCGACGGGCTGCCGGACGGACTCATCAGCGACGGCGCCACCGTCGATCCTGTCTGGGGGCCGTGGAGGCGGATCGCCTTGGGTTGGGCCGGCGATCCTGTCGTGCGTTACGAAGGGTCCACGGGCGGAGTTCTGACCGCGCTCGCCCAGTACCTGTTGAACACTCGCAGGGTGGACTTCATCCTCCACGTCAAGGCGTCGACAGTTGAGCCGATGTTTGGCGAAGCAACCCTGAGCTTCACCGATGCCGACGTACTTGGCGCCGCCGGTTCGCGCTACGGCCCCACCGCTCCCCTGCTCGGCGTCCACGATGCTCTCGACCGCGGGCAGCCGTTCGCCTTCATCGGCAAGCCCTGCGACATCGGCGCACTCCGAAACTTGGCCCGTCACGACTCCCGCGTCGATGAGCTGGTGCGCTACTGGTTGACCCCGGTCTGCGGCGGATGGGGCACACCCATATTCGCAAGAGACTTTCTCGAACGGATGGGGGTCGACGCTGATGAGCTCACCGGATTTCGCTACCGCGGTCAGGGCTGCCCGGGGCCGACTCGTGTGGAGACGGCTGCTGGTGCGGTCGAGGCGCATTATCTCGACTACTGGGGCGACGACGCCAGCCAGTGGTCGCTCCCCTGGCGCTGCAAGATCTGCCCGGACGGAATCGGCGAGGCTGCCGATATCGCGGCCTCCGACGCGTGGCCCGGCGGCGCACCGACACGCGAGGGCAGCGTCGATGACCCCGGCACAAACGCCATCATCGCCCGCACGATCGTGGGGCAGGAGCTCATGGAAGCCGCCGAGCGCGACGGTGCGCTGGTCATCGAGCGTGACGTCGGGCCCGCGGAGATGAGCGAGTTCCAGCCTCATCAGGTGCGCAAGAAGGTCGCCGTTGCGCCGCGGCTGCAGGGCATCGCCGATGAGGGCAGGATCGTGCCCCGGTTCGAGGGTCTGCGCCTTGATCGACTGGCGGCCGAGCAACCGGTCCAGGTCAACACCAGCCAGCGCAACGGCGCCCGAGAGCGCATCCGGGGAGGGAAGGCCACCGAGGCGACACCTCGCCCGGTGGAGTCGCTCTAGAAGATCGTGTAGCCGCCGTCGACACAGACCTCTTGGCCGGTGTGATACGTCTGCGCGGGGTCGGCCAGGAACGCGCCAACCTCCCGGAACTCCACCGGGTCGGCCCACCGCCGCACCGGCGTTCGCTTGATCGTGGCCTCACGGAAGACGTCGCTCTCGTAGCCACCGCTGGAAAGTTCGGTGATCGTCCAACCCGGCAGGAGCGAATTGACCCGGATCCGATGGCGAGCCAGGCCGACCGCAAGGGCCCGCACCAGACCGTTCAGCGCCGTCTTGGCGGTGCCGTAGGCCTCGTTGCCGGCCGCCCCATGAATCGCCGATGTCGACGACACCGCGACCAGGCTGCCACCCTCACCTTGGTTCACAAGGAACCGCGCCGCTTCGCGCAGACAGAGAAAGACGCCATCGAGGTTGGTGGACATCACCGCCCGCCAGTCCTCGAGCGACAGCTCGAGAAACGGCACCTTCGTGCCGCCTCGGCCCGCATTGGCGAAGAGTCCGTCCATTCGGCCGAAGACCTCCGCCGACCGACGGGTCGTCTCGACCACTTGCTCCTCGTCGGTCACATCACAGACGAAGGCGGCCGCCCTTCCCCCCTTTGCTTCAAGGGACGAGACCGCCGCAGCGTTCTTCTCCTCGTTGCGACCCCAAAGCACGACCGATCCCCCGGCGTTGACGATGCCCTCGGCCATACCGAGTCCGATGCCGCCGTTGCCGCCGGTGATGATGAATGTCTTGCCCGTGAGATCGCTCATGGGCGCGACCATAGTTTCGGTGATCTCCCCGATCAGATCCGGAGGTCGCGCAGCTGATTGATGTGAGCGCTGAGATGGAAGCTCGCCTGGGAGTCCGTCGCCATCAGCCCCCAGGGACGCGAATCCTCCACGACGACAACACCGTCGTGTTCAAGCCGACACTCCACCGGCTGTGCAAGCTGGTCGGCATCGAGCCTCCGCATCGCGACCATGGAGCGATTCGCGCATGCCCTCCCGAACGCCAACAAGCCGGCCCAGTCGCCACAGGACTCGATGACGGCGGCGAGGTTCGATCGCTCCTGGCACGCGATGTTCTCGAACAACGGCTTCTGCTGATGAACCAGCGCGTGGGTTACTGCGGTCATGGCCAGATCGTTCAGCGCGACGTGGGCGACGACGTGAGCCGCATCCCACTCGCCGTCGGGAGCACGCCCGAACTCACCTCGCGCGGCCTCCGCAAAGAACTCGTTGTAGGCAGCGGCGACCCTTGTGAGGTCGACCGAATCTGTCCGCACCTCCGAACCATCGGCGTAGTGATCGAGGATGTGGCCCCATGCCGACGGGCCGACATAGTTCCGACGACGCTGCATGGCCTCCTCTCCGAACTTCTCCCAACCATCGTGACGGAGCTGGACCCGTGTGCCGAACGCTTCCTCCTCGAAGGTGACCTCCACGCGGTTCGCATCCTCCATTGCTCCCCCCGGATGCCATGCCAGCGCGAGTCGGGTCGGAGGATCCCATTCGAGCACCTCTGCCCACGTTGATTCGCTGCCATCCGTGCCGAACTCCACGAGCCGCCCGTCCACAAACTGGACCCCTCCACACTGCGCACCGAAGACACTGTGCGTTGGCACCGGCCACCACGCTCCTATCTCCTCGGTGAAGACGGCGAAGGCCTCGTCGATCGAGCGCGCCACCACCGCCGTGCGCAAGATCGGAGGCGGAGTGGTGCCTGTCGTGGTTGTGGTTTCGGTCATTGCATCAACTTTCCGGATTGCTTGCAGTTTGATTCGCATGGCTGACATAGGCGGCGAGAACGTCGTCCCAGAACCCATCCACCCATGCTCGTACGTCGGCCAGACCCCCGAGATCCACCGAGTAGAGCCGTCGCCTTCCGACCTCGCGGACATTGACCAGGCCCGCCTCCCTCAGCACCCGCATGTGCTGGGAGATCGCCGATTGTGTGACGGGGAGAACGTCGGTCAACTGCCCGACGGTGTGCTCACCGTCATGGAGGATCGTGAGCATCGTGCGCCGAGTGGCATTCCCGATGGCATCCAGGGCGGTCTCATTAGCCATGCCTAATCATTAGCGAAATCTTATGGATAGCGCAAGTCTCGCCTTTTCATACGTCTGCCCTGGCCTGCATAGTGGGTGCCATGACGCCCAGCACTGTTGTTATCGAGTTCATTCGTGCCATCGAACGGAAGGATGTGAATGCTGCGGTCGCGTTCGCGGCCGAGGACATCTCCTACGAGAACATGCCCATGGCTCCGATCGTCGGGCACGAGGGCCTGGCGACCACACTGGGCGCCTTTCTGGCCCCAGCCGCCACGGTGGACTGGCAGATCCTCGAGCAGTGGGAGATCGGCAACACCGTCATCAATGAGCGCCTCGATCGTTTCGAAATCGGCGACGGGTGGCTCGAGCTGCCGATAGCCGGTGTGTTCGAGATCAATGACGACAACAAGATCTCGTTGTGGCGCGACTACTTCGACATGGGTAGCTATACGCGCCAGATGGCGGAGCTCACGGGTTCGTGACTGACGCTTCCGACAACCGGTCCTTCCCGCTTCAGGAGTTTCTGGGCTTCACCATCGTCAAGGGCGACGGCACGGGTACAGCATCGCTGGATCTCGATGACCGGCATCACAATCCAAACGGGGTCGCCCATGGGTCGGTCGCCTTCGCACTCATGGACACGGCTATGGGCGCAGCCGCCGTCAGCGTCATTGCCGAAGACCACACCTGCGCCACGATCGAGATGCACACCCGCTTCCACCGTCCTGCGGTAGATGGCGCGCTTACCGCCAGAGCGACCGTGCTCACTGCTGGAAGCCGAGTGGTCCAGCTCGAATGCAAGACCACCGACGATGACGGCCAACTGGTTGCGTCATCCACCGGCAGCTTCGCCGTGCTGCGGCCTCGGCCGGGCTAGGCGCCTCGCCAGCGACGCCGGACCAGCACGCGAGGTCGAGCGATTCCTGGCATCATCACGCGATGACAGAGATCTGGCAATGGAATACCGCCACCACCGCAGCACGAGTCGCCAGCGGCGAGGTCAGCGCCACCGAGGTCACCCAAGCGCACCTGGCGCGCCTGGATATCGTCAATCCCGGTCTCAATGCCGTCACCAACGACATTCGAGAAGAAGCGCTGGAGTCGGCCGCCGATCTCGACACGACCTTTGCCGCCACGGGACCGATCGGACCGCTACACGGTGTTCCCATCACGATCAAGGAGAACATCGATGTCGTCGGTCAGGCCACGCCCAATGGCATGCCGATGTTCGCTGACCTGATGGCCCCGTCCGACTCCCCGCTGGTCGGGCACCTCCGCTCGGCCGGAGCAGTCATCATCGGCCGCACCAATGCGCCGGAGATGAGCTACCGCTGGCACACCGACAATCCCCTGCGCGGTGAGACCAAGAACCCATGGTCGAGCAACCGAACGCCAGGAGGCTCGAGCGGCGGCGCGGCAGCGGCCGTCGTGTCGGGCATCGGCACCATCGCCCATGGCAACGATCTCGGCGGCTCACTTCGCCAGCCCGCCAATTGCAACGGGTTGGCAACGATCCGTCCAACGCTCGGTCGAGTCCCGGCCCACAATGCAAGCGCTCCATCCGGCCGGAGCCTTGCCCTGCAGTTGATGTCGGTGCAGGGGCCACTCGCCCGTGAGGTCGCAGATGTGCGTCTCGGCCTGGAGGTGATGGCCCAACCGAGCCCTCGCGACCCCTGGTACCGCGACGTACCGATCGGTGGCCGCCCAATCGACGGACCGCTTCGAGTTGCGGCAACCTACGGAGCGGATGGCATCGCCACCGAGCAGCCGGTCCGCGATGCCATCGACGCGGCGGCGAAGCACCTCGCCGACGCCGGCTACGAACTCGAGTTCGTCGACCCTCCGTCGCTCAACGAGATCCGCATTGGTTGGCAGTCGATCCTCGCCACCGAAACGTCAGTCACGATGCTGGACCAGCTCATGACCGTCGGAAGCGAAGACCTCTGCAACGCAGTCACGTGGATGTTCGAGGACCACGCTCTCCTCGACCTCGCCGGGTACGTGGCCGCCTACACGCGGCGCGGCGAGATCCTCATGGCGTGGACCCAGTTTCTCGATCAATACCCGATCGTTCTGGCTCCGGTATCGCAGGAGGTGCCATTTGCTCCGAATGCGGACGCGTCGAGCGCCGAGCGATTCCAGGAGATCTTGCGGGGCCACACGGCCCTGGTCGCCGTGAACTACCTCGGCTTGCCCGCCGCGGCGGTGCCCGTGACGCTCACCGACGATGGCCCGATCGGGGTTCAGCTGATCGGACGCCCGTTCCGTGAAGACATCTGCCTCGACGGCGCGCAGGCGATCGAAGACCGCGTCGGCGTGATGGCTCGACACCTCTGGGCCCGCTAGTCCTTCGGCTCAACGCTACAAAAGGAGTAGCCGTAGGCGCCGAGGTCCCTGGCCATCAGCTGTGCCAAGCTGACGCTTGATGAGTGCTGACCAGACTCCCGGCTATGACGTGCCCGCCGTCGAGCAGTGGCTCTCCTCGCGGGTCCCCTTGCTCGTGGCCCCCTACCGGTGGACCAAGCTGGAGGGCGGTCACTCCAATCTCACCTATCGAATCGATGGCGCCGACGGGCAGAGGTCGGCAGTGATCCGGCGCCCGCCGATGGGTGAGCTCCTCCCGAAGGCTCACGACATGGGTCGGGAGTGGGCGTGCATCTCCGCACTTTGGGGACGAGTACCGGTCGCCGAACCACTCGCCTTCTGTGAGTCTGTCGACGTCACCGGTGCGCACTTCTACGTCATGGGCCTTGTCGACGGAAAGGCGATGTACGGGCGAGCCGACGTCGAGGCGTGGATCCCTGCCGAGAACAGGATCACGGCGGCCGAGTCGTGGATCGATGCGTTGGCCACGCTCCACTCCCTCGACATCGACGAGATCGGCCTCGGCGACCTGGGCCGCCGCGACGGCTACATCGAGCGCCAAATGAAGACCTGGTACCGCTCCTGGACTTCATCGGTCGAAGCCGCCGGTGTCGACGACCAACGCATCCACGACCTCTACGACGCTCTCATCGTGGGCATGCCGGAGCCGGGGCCGACCACCGTGGTCCACGGTGACTACGGCACGCACAACGTGATGTTCGGTCCCGATTCGAAGGTGGCCGCAGTCGTTGATTGGGAGATCGCCACCCTGGGCGACCCGATGGCCGACCTCGGCTACGCGATGAACGCCTGGGTCGAACCGGGCGATCCGTTCATCGACAAGGCGGAATCCACGAGTCTCGCCGAAGGGTTCCCATCCCGGCAGCACCTGATCGACCGCTACGCGGCGACGACGGGCCGCGACGTCGCGGCGCTGCCGTACTACCGGGCGTTCAATCGCTTCAAGCTGGCGTGCATCGTTCACGGCGTCTACGCCCGCTACCGGCGAGGCCAGAAAGCGATCGATGCCACTGAACTCGAGGACATGCGCGAGCGCATGGTCGGTCTGATCGAATCGGCGGCCGCTGACGGTGAACACCTCTGAAGCTCATCGCCGTCACTGCTGTCGTCATGACCGCGTTCGCGGCGAACTCGCTGCTGAACCGGGCGGCTCTGGCCGATGACCTGATCGGACCCGCCGGGTTCTCCCTCATCCGCGTGAGCTCCGGAGCCGTCATGCTGTTGGCGCTGGTCGCGACTCGAGGGCGACACGTCCCCCGCGCGATGACACCCGATTTGCTCGCCGTCGCCGGGCTCTCCACCTATCTGATCGGCTTCTCGTTCGCCTACGTGTCGATGGATGCGGGACTTGGTGCCCTACTCCTCTTCGGCGGGGTCCAGGCGACGATGTTCGCCGGAGCCATCGTCGGCGGTGAACGCCCTCCAGGTAACCGGTGGATCGGGATGGGGGTATCCGGTCTCGGTCTCGCTTTGCTTCTCTGGCCGTCCGACGAGCTCGACCTCTCGCTGTCCGCAGTGTCCTTGATGCTGGCCGCAGCCGCTGGGTGGGGAATCTATTCCCTCATTGGTCGCTCGGTCACCGATCCCCTGGGCGCCACTGCCTGGAACTTCGTCTACTCCCTGCCCGTGGTCGCTGCAGCCTGGATCGTCTTCTCCGACACCCAGGACACGTCTACTCGCGGCGTCACGCTCGCGATCGCATCCGGTGCCATCAGCTCAGGCCTCGGCTATGCGCTCTGGTACGCGATCCTTCCAAGGCTTGGTGCCACGGTGGGCGCGCTCACCCAACTCTCGGTGCCCGTCATTGCGATCACCCTCGGGGCGCTCCTGCTCTCCGAGGATGTCACCACCCGGACGGTCGTATCTGCGAGTCTGGTTCTCGGCGGCATCGCCATCGGCACCGCGACGCGCGCGGGTCGAATCAGGTCTCGTGACCATGGATTCCCGAGCTGAGCATTCGTCGGCCTCGGCGGGTCAGAGCGATGTCTACGCCGTCACCGCTGCTCGGGCCGCCTCGATCTTCGCGGTGGTGAGCTTCGGCGCGGCGAATACGAAGAGCACGAAGTAGAGGGATCCTGCGATGAGCCACGGCAATCGGAGCGCCGTCTCCCGGGTGAACGCGGCGTCGCCCACAATCACGATGACGCCGCCGACGATCGAGCCGACGGGCATCATTCCCCAGGCAAAGAAGCGGTAGACGCTGTTGACGCGACCAAGGAGATGGTCGGGAATGATCGTTTGTCGCAGACTCACCGTGATGACGTTCCAGAGCACCGCCGTCAGCGTGCTGATGCCGAACATCACCCATGCGACCACCCACCAATTGGCAAGACCGATGATGATGGCGCTGACTCCGCCCACCAGGAGAGTCAGATACAACGATGGTCCCGATCCGATGCGTCGGCTGATGTTGGACGCGGTCCATCCCCCTATGAGACCACCGACCGCTCCGCCGGTGCCGAGCAATGCGAACTCGGTCGCACTGGTAGCGAGCACCTCTTGCGCGTAGAGCACAAGGATCGCCATCGTCATGGACCCGAGCGCATTCAGGAACCCCAAGATGATGGCCAGCGGTCGGAGAAGCTCGTGATTCCACAGCCAACGAACACCTTCCGCCAGCTCTGACCGCCACGACGGCTGAGTTCGGCTGCTCTTCGTCTCTGCGACCCTGGAGCGAGGGATGAGTGCGATGAGACCCGCCGACACCGCGAACGTGCCCGCGTCCACGAAGAACGGCAACGAGAACGCCACCGCGATCAGGACGGCCCCGAGCGGTGGGCCGGCGAACGTATTCGCCACCATCTCGGTGCTCCACAACCGGCCGTTGGCCTTCTCCAGTTGATCCGCGTGCACAATCGCCGGTAGGTAGGTCTGGGCGGCGTTGTCGTACAGCACCTCAGCAGTGCCGAGGAACAGCGTGGCGACCAACACCATGAGGTACAAGGCCACGTTGGTGGGCAGTTGGACGTCAGGATCGCCGAGAATGTCGGGGCCGGGCAGGCCACCCTGACGAGCCAACACCACGAACGAGACACCGATGGTGAGCACGGTGCGCATCACGTTCGCGCCCACCATGAGTGATCGGCGATCCCTGCGGTCGGTGATCACACCCGCAGGTAGGCTGAAAAGCAGCCATGGCAGACGCTGCACAACGGCCACCAAGGCGATGAGCAGCGCGTTTCTGGTCAGAGCGCTGGCCAGCCACGGATAGGCGATCATGGCAATGCCGTCGCCGAGGTTCGAGATCGTGCTGGCGCCGAACAGCTTGAAGTAACTGTGTCCCAGCCGGTCGCGGGGAAGCCGGCGGCGCGCCGCGTGCGCGGCGGACATCTGCTCGGTCATGGGCGCTGGCGTCCTATTCGATCCAGGATTTCACGGCCGCCAGGTCATCGAGCGAACTGGAACCCTGAGCGCTGACCGTCAGATGGGTGACACCCACCCCCTTGTACACGGCGAGCCGTTCCTTGATGTGAGATTCCGGACCGATCAGATTGGCGGTGTCGACGTACTCGTCAGGGACCGCCGCAGTCGCTTCCGCTCGCTGCCCACCAAGGAAGAGCTCCTGGATCTTCTCGGCCTCTTCTTCCCAGCCGTAGCGGCGAAAGAGATCGTTGTAGTAGTTCTTGGACTTGGCGCCCATGCCCCCGACATAGAAGGCGATGTGGCCCCGGGCGCCCTGCCGGGCTTCCGCCACCTCGTCCGTTTCGCCGATGGCGAGGTGAGCGTCACCGAAGATCGAGAGCGGGGCGAGGTCGGCGGAACGCTTGGCGTTGCCGGCCGCGAGCGCATCGCCCCACACGCGGTCGAAGCGATCGGGCACGAAGTGGATCGGCTGCCATCCATCGGCGATCTCGGCGGTGAGCTCGACATTTGACGGGCCGATCGACGCGATGACGATCGGGATGTCGGATCGGTGCATGCGGTTCATGAACTTCAGCGGCTTGCCGAGCCCCGTGCCCTCATCGGCAGGGAGCGGGAGGGAGACGGCCTTGCCCTCATGGGTGACCTTGTCGCCCGACCACACCTTTCGACAGATGTCGACGGTGTCGCGCGTCCGCCCGATCGGCCGCTTGAACGGAACGCCGTGCCACCCCTCGACCACCTGGGCACCGGACGTGCCGATACCAAGAGTGAAGCGTCCGCCCGAGAGTGCGTCGATGGTGGCCGCGCTCTGAGCGATCAGGGCCGGCGAACGGGAGTACACGTTGACGATGCCTGTCATGAGCTCGATTCGTTCGGTCCTTGCCGCGATGTAGCCCAGCACCGAAACCTGGTCGAAGCCGTAGATTTCAGGAATGAGCACCAGGTCGACGCCTACCGCCTCGAGATCGACGATTCGCCCTGCCAGCCGTTCGGGGTCGCCGTCGAAGAAGAGTCCGGTGCACAGTTTCATCCGGCCACGCTAGCCCGCGAGATCGATGCGAAACATCCGGGATTCGGGGCCCTCCAACGTGGTCTGTCGACGTCCCCGACCCGCCATCATCTACCAGAGGTCGCCGACGCGATAGCCCGACGGGAACGGGTCGGTCGGGTCGAGGACGTATTCGGTGTAACCGGTGATCCACGCTTGCCCGCTGATCTCGGGGATCACCGCCGGATACCCGCTGACCTGGGCCTTCTCCAGAATCCGACAGCGAAATGTCGTGTCCAGCGGTCCCTGCTGCACGAACTCCTCGCCGATCGCCAAATCGCCTCGGGCGTGCCGCACCGCCATCACGGCCGACGTACCCGTGCCACACGGGCACCGGTCCAGCGCACCGGAGAAGGACTCGGGCGCGTTCCACGACGGCGTCCCGGTCGCCACGGTCACGGTGCCCCGCCGGGTCGCCGCTGGGATCGTCGCCTTGCCAACGAGCTGAGAGATCGTAGGCCCGGTCAAGCTGGGGTGCTCCGGGTGCTCGACGGGTGACTGCTCCAGCGTGGCCAGCCGAATCATCTCCGAAACGCGGACGATCTCAGCGCCGTTGTCCGCCGACAGGTCGATACCGAGCGCATCGCCATCGGCAATGGCGTAGAACATTCCGCCCCACGCCACATCGACCGGCACGATCCCGATGCCGGGCACATCGATCTCCCGCCCGAGATGCACGACGAATGCAGGGACGTTGCGAAACGCCACTCGGGTCACCTTGCCGTTGACACAATCTGCGCGCACCAAAATCAGACCGGCGGGAGCCTCCAGCGTCAGTTCGGTGATCGGTTCCACCATGTCGACAATTCCGGTCTCCAGCAGCGCGGTCACCACACAAATCGTGTTGCTGCCCGACATCGGTGCGTACTCGGATTGCTCCATGATGATGAAGCCGGCATCGGCATCAGGGTGGTCCGAGGGCACGATGGCGTTGCAGCACAGTGCCGGATAGCCATTGGGCTCCTGAAGCATCCGGAGACGGATGTGGTCGGCGTTCGCCTCGAGCCACTGCATCTTCTCGAGCATCGACCCGCCGGGAAGATCCGGCATCCCCGCCGTGATCACCCGTCCCGGTTCACCCTCGGCGTGGACCTCCACCGCCGTCAACCGACTGTGCATACTCATGGGTGCCGACGCTACTTGCTCTCGAACGATGAGCTCCGTCTAGCGTGTCGTGATGACCGCCTCCTCTCGTCGCCTGGCCCCTCGCTCGTGGGTCCCCGACGCCTCCGAGACCCGGGTCGACGAGATTTGCGCGGCACTGTCCTGCGACACGCCGTCGATTCTCGGGACCATCGACGCTCTGATCGACGCGAATACCCAGATCCACGATGCCGAATGTGTGAACCTCAATCCGGCAACGAACACGATGAGCCCCCGAGCAACCGCAGCATTGCGGGCCAACCTGAGTTCTCGCACCTCACTTGGGTACGCCGGAGCCAAATACGAGATGGGGCTCGAGGCCATCGAGCAGATCGAGATCATCGCTGCCGAACTCGCCGCGCTGGTGTTCAACGCCGATCACGCCGAGGTTCGTGTGCCGTCGGGAGCGATGGCGAACCTCTACGCCTTCATGGCCACCACCAGGCCCGGGGACTCGATCATCGTGCCGCCTCCCTCGATCGCCGGCCATGTCACCCATCACTCCCCTGGTGCCGCCGGTCTCTACGGACTCGACATCCACGAGGCGCCCATTGATGCCGGCAACTACACGGTCGATGTGGAGGCGCTGGCGGCTCTCGCCGACCGTGTGCAGCCTCGTCTGATCACCATCGGGTCGAGTCTCAATCTGACCCACCACGACGTGGCCGGTATCCGTTCTGTGGCTGATTCCAACGACGCCTCTGTGTTGTTCGACGCCGCTCACCTGTCCGGCCCGATCGCCGGTGGGGCATGGCCCAACCCACTCGACCAGGGTGCTCATCTGATGACGATGAGCACCTACAAGAGTCTTGGTGGTCCAACGGCTGGTCTCGTAGTGACCAACGAGGCCGAACTGGCTGAACGCATCGATCACATCGCCTTCCCGGGTTTGACGGCCAACTTCGACGTCGGCAAGACCGCCGCCCTGGCCGTGACGCTCGCCGAGTGGTTGGCGGAGGGCCCGGCTCGCGGTCGGGTCATGCTCGACAGCGCCCAGCGACTTGCGGCAGAGCTCGGGGTCCGAAACGTCGCAGTCCACCAGTGCGGCGACATCGCCACCCGTTCGCACGCCTTCGCCCTGGATGCCCGACAAACCGGCGGCGGTGGCAACACCGCTCGACATCTGCGTCGTGCAAACCTCCTGGCCTCGGCGATCGGTCTACCCAGCGGAGGTGATGACGGAGTTCGAGTCGGCACCAACGAGCTCGCGAGGCTCGGAGCGAGCCCGGACGACATGCCGGGACTGGCCGACCTGATCGCCCGAGCGCTAAAGAGCGACAGCCCTGAGGAGGTCGCGGGCGCTACATCGGACTGGCGGGCCGACCACCTCGAGACGGCGACCCCTACATGTCCGGCGTGACACCCCTCAGCCCGCGCCTCTCACGAGTGCTCGGGATCGAGGCACCGATCATGCAGTCGGGCATGGCGGGAGTCGCGGGGCCCGAGCTCGTCGCCGCCGTGTCCAACGCGGGCGCGCTGGGCGTGATTGCCTCACTGCGGCTACCACCCGATGTCGTGAGAAAGTCGATCCGCGCGGTGCGAGCTGCGACCGACAAGCCGTTCGGTGTCAACATCTGGCTCCACGACGACGTCCGTACCTCCCCGGACCCGGCATCAATACCCGATGACATCGTGCGCGGTGCCCAGGCGGTCCTCAATCAGTTTCGGTCACGCTTCGAGCTCGAACCGACTTTGGCACGGCCTGATGCGCCAACCGATCTGGTCGACGAGGCATTGGAGATCATGATCGAGGAGAAGATCCCGGTCTTCTCGGCCGGCCTGGGTATCCCCGAACCGGCATTGGTCGAGCAGTTTCACCGCGTCGGGACCAAGGTCGTCTGCATGGTCGCCACGGTCGAAGACGCCGAGATCGCGGTGATGAACGGCGCCGACGCAGTGGCCGCTCAGGGCAGCGAGGCCGGCGGGCACCGCAGCTACGGACAGAAGCACGCTCGCGCGGCCGCTGACCGCAATCTCACGGCGAATCTTGTTTCCGCCGTGGTCTCCGCCATCGGCGCACACGTGCCGGTACTGGCGGCCGGCGGCATCGTCGATGGCCGAGGCTTGGCGGCGATGATGAAACTCGGCGCCGAGGGCGTCCTGCTCGGTACGCGCTTCGTCGCCACAACGGAGTCCGGCGCGTCCGACCTCTGGAAGACGCGGCTGACAACCGGCGACCGCTCCACCTCGTTCACCGACGGCTTCACGGGGCAATGGGCGCGAGTCTTGACTTCGGAGTTCACAGAAGAGTGGGAGCAGTCGGGTGCTGAAGCGCTTCCCGGCCTGCTCCAGGCCGCAGCCGGCCAAGATCTGTTCTCCGCTGCCAAACAGCTCGGGGATGACCAACTGCAGCCGCTGTACGCCGGCACTGCGGCCGATCAACTCTCCGATATTCCCTCGGCGGCCGATGTCGTGCACGACATCGTCGCTGAAGCACGGGCCGTGTTGGGGTCCAGCTGACTCGACCGGAGGGACTCGATCGCGGCGATTGCGTCGTCGACACGGTCGGCGGGAACCAACAGATGATCGTGGTGGTAGCCGGCGATCACGTTGCAGGAGATTCCCTCGTCGGTGAGGGCAGCCGAGAATGCTGCTGTCAGACCCACGGCTTCGAGGGCGGAGTGCACCCGAAGCGTCAGCCACGACGCGATGAAGTCCGGTTCGATCCCGCGGCGTCGGGCCACCTCGATCGAAACGATGGCGCTGATCCCTTCTTCCTCTCGCACCGTGGCTTCCGCTGTTGCGGCGAGTTCGTCATGTCCGGTCACGAAGCAAAACAGGCCGGGGCGACGTTCGACGGCGATCGTCGCCAGCATCGATGTGAGGTCGGTGTCTCCCGCCATCGGATCAGATCCTGCCAAAGTTCATCGGCGCGACCCTACCGACTAGCGTCGATCCGCATGATGGTTCGGGAGAAGGCGCTGGAGTGCGAGACACATGGGCGGGAAGGCTTCCTCTGCCTCGAGTCATATGTGAGCGTCGAGTGGGTCGACCTGGTCGGCTCCGATGTCCGCTTCCACCACTCGAAGCTCAACACCAAGTGGAGCGACGGGGGCGAAGAGGTCAAATGGCACCAGGACATCCAGTTCTGGCTGCACATTCCCGCCACCGCTGACTGGTACAAGGGCACGTACACCTCCATCTTTGCCCATCAGCAGGGCACCGACAGCTAGGAACCGGAAATGTCACTCGAAATGTCAGTCGAAGAACGCGAGGCCTTTCTCGCTGATCTTCACGTCGGAGTCGTCGGCATCGCCCGCAAGACCAAGGGGCCGCTCACCGTGCCGATCTGGTACGACTACGAACCGGGCGGCGATGTCTGGATGGTCTTGAGTTCGACCTCGCTCAAGGGAAAGCTCCTCACCAAGACCGATCGCATCAGCCTTTGCGCACAGTCCGAGCAGCCGCCGTACTCCTACGTTTCGATCGAGGGCCCGTTCCGGATCACTCGACGGGCCGACGAGCAGCTCCTGCACATGGCCACCCGCTATCTCGGCGAAGAACTCGGTCGGCAATACGCCGCAGCATCAGAAGGCGGCGACGACAGCGTCGTGGTCTCCATCACCCCGGAGACCTGGTACACCGTCGACTACAACAAGCGTTGAGCCGGGTCGCACCGCCTCGTCGCTGCAGCCGGTAGACACAGTTCATGGCTGACGCTCCCAACTGCCCGATCTGCACGATGCCCGATCCCCTCGTTTCGGACGACGGGTTCGAATGCGCCATCTGTGGTCACGAATGGCTCGCCGAGCTCGGCGACGGGATCGGAGAAGTCCTCGATGCGAACGGCAATGTCCTCGCCGATGGCGACGATGTCACCGTCATCAAGGACCTGAAGCTCGACGGCAAATCAGGCGGGGTGAAGGCCGGCGCAAAGATGAAAGGCATCCGCCTTGTTGCTGGCGATCACCCGATTGACGGCAAGATCAACGGGCGGGCCATCGTGATCCGGGCGGAGTTTGTCAAAAAGGCCTGACGTCCAGCGAGGCGACAACATCGCCATCGCCCTCCAACCAGAGGTTGGAATCGGCTTTGCCCACGCCGACAACCAGTGGTTCGAAGAGACCCCAGACCCGCTCGGCTCGTTGGCCGAGCTGAACGAACTGTGGTCCCCTCGCTGGGTCTGGTGGGATCGCTTCACCGCCGGCCAAGTCGCCGGGGCAGGAGTGCCCATCGATCGCTGCTGGGACGTGGCCACCGTCCATCGTCTCCTTTTTGGCGGCTGGAAGACCTCGCTCGGCGAGATCTGGGCGTCCCTTCTCAGCCTTCCGCTGGACTCGCTCCCCCGCATGGGCCAGCTCGGGCTGCTCGACATGCCGGAGGACGATGGCGATCGAAACCAACCGATCCAGCCGGACGGCCACCTCCGTCCGGAGTGGGTCAGCGGCGAGTCCCATGTCTGTGGCGAACACCTCGTGGCATGGGCGGCTCTGGCCCTTCGGGCGATGAAGCTGCAGGAGCCACTGCTCGACAGACTGCCTGACCCCGGCCGAGCCCGCTCGACCGCCCGCTCGGAATCGGCGGCCGAACTCCTTTGCGCCGAGATGGCCACTGAGGGGCTGCCGATCAACGAGGCAAAGGCACTGGAACTGATCGCCGAGATCACCGGCCCCCGAGCCACGTCGGCAATCGAAGACGACCGAATTCGCGAGGAGCGTGATGAGGCGGTTCTTGTCCACCTCACGCCGCGCCAACCCGTGAACCTGCGCAACCCGGCGGAGGTCAAGGCGATGCTGCGCCGACAAGGCCATGACCTCCCCGATACTCGAGCATGGAGGCTGGAACAGCTGAGCGATTCCGATCCGCTGATCGCAGCTTTGCTGAAGTGGCGCAGAGCCGAGCGGATCGCCACCACCTATGGCTACGGATGGATCGACGAGCACGTGCGAAACGGCCGGCTCCGCGGCGGCTGGTCGAGTTCCGATGGCGCCGCGGGCCGCATGACGGCGTCGGCCGGTCTGCACAATTTGCCCGCCGCCATGCGTTCGATCGTCGAGGCCGAGGAGGGCCATGTCTTCGTACGCGCCGACCTCGGACAGATCGAACCCCGTGTGCTCGCCGCGGTCTCGGGCGACCAGGCGTTGATCGCCGCCACCCAGGGAGACGACTTGTATGAGCCGATCGCCACCCGGCTCGGTGTGACACGCGACATCGCCAAGGTCGCGGTTCTCGGCGCCATGTACGGCGCGACGACTGGCGAATCCGCTCACGCACTGGCAGGGCTGAACAAGAACTACCCGGTCGCCATGGGTCTCCTCGAGGAAGCAGCAGAGTCCGGCCGCAAGAATCGCGACGTCTTCACCAGCGGTGGGCGTCGCGTGCGCATGTGGAGCAACAACCCCGGGGATGGCGATCTCGATCGGGCCGTCGCTGCCGGCGCTGCCCGAGGCCGCTACGCCCGCAACGCGATCGTCCAGGGCGCGGCCGCCGAGTTCTTCAAGGTCTGGGCGATCACCGTGCGGCGGCGGGGCCGATCACTTCGTGCCGAGGTTGTCCTCTGCCTCCATGACGAGCTGCTGGTCCACGTCCCGGAGGAGAATGCAGCCGAGACCGCCACGCTCGTACTCGATGCGATCGGCGAGGCCGCCCACTTCTGGTCGCCAGACCCCACCGTTCGCTTCTCCGCCGATGTGAGCATCGTCAAGCGTTGGTCCGAGGCGAAGTAGCCCCGACGTCGAGGTGGCAGCCCTGACGATCAGGCGACTCGGACTTCGAGCGCTTCGAAGTCCGAGTCGATGTCCGTGAGGGAATAGGTGTCGTGCGGTGCAAGCGTGACGGCGTCGCCCGCCTCCACCGCGTGGACCTTGTCGTTGCGATGAAGCGTGGCGCGACCGGCGCGGATGAACCAGAACAGGAACTCGTGGTCGGGCACATGAGGGGGCAATCCGGCGCCCGGCTCAGCACGCACGAGGCCTACGTCAGCCAGCCCATCGGTGGCAGTGTCGATCCCGAAGCCGGTGTAGGAGAATCCCTCGAACCGCCAGGGTTGGGCAACGGCGCGGCTCGCTCGATGCCAGACGAAGCGTTGGCCCCCGAAGTCACGCACTGGATCAACTGACTGGGTGGGGAGGGAGAGATCATGGTCGCGGAACGTGTCGTGTACCGCGGGCGATCCGATCTCCACGACCTCGAACTCGTCTGAGGTCTCCAGAACCCGATGACGGATATGGGGTGGCTGAAGGACGCAATCCCCTGCCTCGAAACGAAACGGTGGCCCCTGATCCTCGTAGACGAGGTCGGCCCACCCCGAATGGCAGAAGATCATCTGGAATCGGATCCGGTGATGATGCACATAGTCCGCCACGGGCCCACCCTCGGGAATGCTGATGTGGCTGGCGATGTAGCGGCCGCCCTGTCGTTGCGGGATGAGGTCGCGATACTGCATACCGGCGCGGCCTGAGCCGAAAGCGGCATCTGCGGACCGGTCGTGCACGAAGGTCGGATCATTCTCGGGAATCTCGAGCGGCTCATTGCGAAGAACAAACTCCACGATCGTGCCGTTGGGGGCAACGACCGTCGATCGGAAGGGCAGCTCGGCGACCGGGATCCGGAGGCCGCTGGTTCCTGCGCCTCGTGAGCGGTCAAGGCGCACCGAGATACCGTGTCCTTCGAGCACCGCGACCGATGGGTCGTCGGCGGGCCGCAACATGACCAGCCGGAAGCCCACCGTGGCGAACCACTCGACGGTCTCCTCGAGATCCTCACAGCCGATCACGAACTGGGACGTTGTCATGACAATTCCTTACGCCTTTGAGATGCGCGGGTCGAGTGCCCGCATCAAGATGTCGACCATTGTGTTGAGGGTGACGAACACCACGACCAGGTACGTGGTGAGCGCGAGGATCAGATTGAGGTCGCGGTTGATCGTCGATTCGAAAAACAGCTGCCCCAGACCGCCGATACCGAAGATCAGTTCGACGACGACCGCACCCGAAAGCATCGAACCGATGTTGAGACCCACGATGTTGAGTAGGCCGAGAGAGGCGGGACGAAGCGCATGGCGAAAGAGCACAAACCGGGAGCTGAGGCCCTTGCTCACAGCGCTGACGATGTAGTCCTCCTCCAGCACCCGGAGAACATCCGCTCGCACGATCCGGGCGACGGCGCCGAATTCGGCCAGTACGAGAGCAGCGACCGGCAGCGCCAGATGGCGTAAGTGGTCGGTTGGCGAGTTGGTTGGCCGTACCCAACTGGCTGCCGGCAACCAACGAAGCTCGAGGGCGAAGAACCAGATCAGAAAAAGCGGTGTCACGAAAACCGGAACCGATTGTGAGAAGCCGAGCGCCGCATCGACGATCTGACCGGCCGGCCGCCGCGACCACGCCGCCGCCAGCAGGCCCATCGGCACGCCGACCAGAATCGTCGCGAAGACACCAACGAGCATGAGTTCGCCCGAAATGGGCAAGCGTGGCTGGATGAGTTCCCACACCGGAGTGCCGGCCCGCAAGGAGAACCCGAAGTCACCTTGGAGAACGTCGAGCATCCAGCTGAACCAGCGATGGATCACATTTTGGTCGAGGTGGAAGATGTCGACGATGGCTTGGTCTCGTTCGGAGTCCGGCCGCGGGCCCGATGGGAAGACCACCGCTCGAAACCCTCCCGGGATCGAGAGGTCGATCAGCAGGAAGACGGCGAGGCTTGCGCCCGCGATCGTTCCGGCAAGTCGGAGAACGTACCGCGCAATCTCTTTCGCCACATTCAAGATTGACCCTGCTCGAATGAGCTTTGGCACCAGCCCCTCCCCTGCGTTGATTCTCGCGCAGTCTGCTAGGTCTTATGCAGTTGGATACGCAGGACCAAGGGGCGCCCAGTGACAACCGATCTCTACGAAGCCATGAGCACGCTGCGAGCGGTCCGCCGGTTGCGCCCTGATCCCATTCCCGAGGACGTGTTGGCTCGTGTGCTTCAGGCTGCCTGCTGGGCGCCGACAGGCGGCAATCAGCAGCCATGGAAGGTCGTTGTCGTCACCGATCCCGACTTGAAGGCCGGTTTGCAGGAGATCTACCGGCCGGAGTGGCAGCGCTACGAAAAGGGCTTTCTGGCCCGGCTCGAAGGTCAGCCCGACGAGGTGGTCGAGCCGTGGAGGCGGGTGGCAAGAGCCGGCGACTATCTCGCCGATCATCTTCATGAGGCCCCGGCGATCCTCATGTTCTGTGCCAACCCCGCGGCGATGGCAATCACCGACGCAAAGCTCGATCGCGTGAGCATGGTCGGTGGCGGATCGGTCTACCCGGCCGTGCAAAACGCGATGCTCGCATGCGTTGTCGAAGGCCTGGGGTGCACTCTCACCACCCTGCATTGTCTTCGCGAGGACAAAGTCAAGGAGCTGCTCAACATCCCCGGTTCCTGGGCGACCGTGGGCCTCGTGCCCATCGGCTACCCCGTGGGTCGCGGCAACGGGCCGATCACGCGCAAGGGTGCCGACGTGATGGCTGCCAGGGACACGTTCGACACGCCGTGGGGCCGAGGATGAATCACGGAGCTGCGATCGAGTGGGCGGAGCGCATGGTCGAGTCGCTTCGGGGCCGCGCCGTCGAGACGGAGACGCTGAGACAACTTCCTGACACAACCATCACCGAGGCGCTCGAAGCAGACGTGTTCAAGATGCTGGTCCCCCAAAGCCTCGGCGGCCACGGTCTCGATCTGCGCACTGTCGCCCAGGTCACGCGGATCTTGGCCCACGGATGCATGTCCTCCGCCTGGACGATCTCCTTTCTTACCCTGCACAACTGGTTCATCGCCCGCGGCCCGCGCGGACTGCAGGAAGCCGTCTTCGCCGAGCGACCCTTCGCCCTGATCCCCTGTCCGCTGGCACCGACCGGCCACGCAGATCCGATCGAGGGCGGCTATGTGCTCAATGGCCGATGGCAGTGGGCCACAGGCGTTCAACACGGCGATTGGGTCATGGTCAACTCACTGATCGAACGCGAAGGCGCCGTGCCCGAGGGCCGTTTCTGCCTGGTGCCGATCGATGAGGTCGAGATAGTCGACACCTGGCACACCTCGGGGATGCGAGGGACTGGCAGCAACGATGTGGTGGTGACCGATGTGTTCGTCCCTGAGGTCCACACGGTCGCGATGGCCGACCTCCGTGGCGACAATCCGCCGGGAGCACTGCTGACCGATGATCCGTTCGTCGGCTTCCCGTTCACTCCAGTGCTGACCTTGGTGGCGGCGGCTCCCGCGCTGGGAGGAGCCGAAGCCGCGGTCGACCACTACCGGGACTACATCAAGGGTCGAGTCCTCCCGTACTCGCCTGGCGATCGGCAGGTCGAACAACCGGCGTCGCAGATCCGGCTTGCGGAAGCGCTCGCCACTGTTCGGGCCGCTCGGCTGATGTGGGAGGACGCGATCGATCGGGTCACGACCTCGTCCCAATCCGGCGAGATCCTCGGCCCGGTGGACCGTGGCCGCTTGCGACTGGCCTCGGCCTACGTAGTCCGACAGGCGCTGCATGCCGTCGACATCATCGTCGAGGGGGCGGGCGCCTCCGTGCATTTCATGGACTCGCCGATCGGACGCATCCACCGCGACCTCGTCACCCTGAAGGGCCATGTCGTCTACGACTGGGACCGTGCCGCCCAGCTGGCAGGCAAGATCGAAGCCGGCATCGAGCCTGCGCTCACCGACATGTTGTGAGGAGGACGGTGCGGTCCTTACAGCGGTTGATCAAACCGCTGGATCTCCACGAGATGACCATCAGGGTCCGTGACAAAGCAGTGGTAGAGCTCGAAACGTTCGTTCGCGTGCGGCCCGTCCACCTCGAGACCCGCGTTGGTCAAGCGTTCAGCCCAGGTGTCAACCTCGTCGACCACGAGCGTGAGGATGACACCGCCAGGTTTCGGCGGACGATGGCTGCAGATACCGAGGTAGGCACCCGCCGTCACTCGATAAATCAGGCATGCACCTTGATCCCTCGCCAGCTCCAGACCGAGCACGCCTCCATAGAACGCCGCCGACCGCGTCAGATCCTCCCCGTACAGGAACGTGATCTGGGAATCGAAGTCGTACGTGGCCATGGTTCGACGTTACTCAGTCGGGTGCGGTTGAATGAGCGTCATGTCTGACGGGGCATTCAGCGACGAACTCGATTGGCGCACGCTCAGCGATGAAGATCGCGAGCGTGAATACTCTCCGAGTTCTTGCGTCGGTGGCAACATTCAGCCCTTCCTGGCGGAGTACATCGCTGCGAGTGAGGCTTCGCGATCCTGGTGCCGGGAACACGGACTCGAATTGCAGACCCTGAGCTATGGATCCCTAGCGTCCCAGACCATCGACATCGTGATTCCCGCTACCGAGCCAGCCCCCCTCGTCGTGTTCATACACGGCGGTTACTGGCAGGAGCTCTCGAAGCGGGAATCGTTCTCGCCGGCTCCCGGCTTCCTCTCCCACGGCATGGCGTTCGCAGCCGTTGACTACACCCTCGCCCCGTTCGCCACGGTGGAGGAGATCGTGACCGAGTGTCGCCAGGCCATCGCAACGATCCGCAGTCAGGCCAACGGCCTCGGCCTAGATGCCAACCGCATCGTCGTTGCCGGCAGCTCGGCCGGCGGTCATTTGACCGCCATGGTTTCCCTTGACCCCGACACGTCCTGGCGGCCCGCGGCCATGGTGCTGCTGTCGGGGGTCTTTGAGCTCGAGCCGCTGATCGGCACCGGCATCAACGACGCCCTCGGGTTCGATTCACTGGCGGCGCACCGGTGCAGCCCGGCCCGCCTCTCGGTCACCGGCCCCCCTCCCACTCTCGTGGCCTGGGGCGAACACGAGACCACACAGTTCAAGCGTCAGAGTCTCCTCTTCGCCCAGCTGCTCCGAGCCGCCGGTGGCGAAACCACCGAGCTCGAAGTGGCGGGACGCAACCACTTCGACATCCTGACGGACCTCGGACTCGAGACGACCGATCTCGGTGCCGTAGTCCTCCGCCTCATCGAATCCACATAGGAACCAATGCCCACATTCGACCCCATTTTCCCGCAGATCGTCGACCCCGCAGGCGTGAGCGATGCCGCCGCCGCCCGCACGATGCCCGTCACGACCGACGACACCCGGGCCGCAACTGTTGCGGAGACCGGCGGTGATCCGCTCGTTGATTTCGAGGGAACCTCGAACCCGTACATCGACTACCAGAGCATCGATCTCCTCCTGTCGCTTCAACACCCCCGTAGCGAGGGATACGACGAGATGTGCTTCTTCGTCATGGGTCAGGTCAAGGAGCTGTTGTTCCGCGGAATCCATTTCGAGCTCGCCAACGCGCAACTTCAGATCCGCGCTGGAGAGGTCGCCAACGCCCTCCAGATTTTGGGCCGAGCCAAGGTATTCCTGGCCTACATCACCGACTCATGGAACGTGCTTTCCACCATCACCACGGAGGGATTCAACCAATTCCGTGACCATCTCGGCACCGCATCGGGCCAGCTCTCGTTCATGTATCGCCATGTGGAGTTCGTGCTCGGGAACAAGAACCGCATGCTCGCCGAGGCGCACCGCAACGTGCCCCACGTGTGGCCGGCCCTGCTCGAAGCGCTCGACTCGCCCAGCCTGTACGACGAGGTGATCGCGCTTCTCAGCCGCCGGGGCTACTCGATCGATGACGCCGCCCTTGATCGCGACTGGTCAGAGGCCTACGTCGCCAACGCATCCGTCGAGGCTGCCTGGCGCGAGGTGTACGAGGACGCGAGTGCCGGCAATGAACTGCGTAGCCTCGGCGAAGCGCTGATCTCGCTCGACCAGCAGTTCTCGATTTATCGCTGGCGTCACTTCACATCGGTGGAGCGCATCATCGGCTACAAGCCCGGTACCGGCGGATCGGCCGGCGTGGGGTGGCTCGAACACGTCACTCACCACCACTTCTTTCCCGAGATCTGGGCGATCAGCAACTAGTCGCCGAGCAGCTGCTTCGCGACGTTTCCGGCCCGATTGTTCAGGTTCGCCTGGCCGGCCACCAGGATCAGCTCGGCCAGTTGTCCCTCGGTGAAATGACCACGCAACTCAGCCACCAAAGCCGTGTCGAGCCGAGGATGGCTTGCGCCCGACATTTCGTCGCTGAGCCGAAGGGCTGCCTCAGCCTGCGGCTCGAAGACGTCCGTCCAAGACCCAGGCGCTTCGAGCGCCTCGATCTCAGCGTCTGTCACTCCTCGTTGTCTCGCCGAGACAACATGGCCGGTCAGTCAAGTGGGGCATTGATTGACGATCGAGGTCCGAAGAAAGATCAGTTCTTTGAGCCTCACCGGAACCGCGGATTCGTCGCTCCAGATGGCAGTCCCGAAGGCCTTGTAGGCGTCGGCGGCCCCGTCGACCTTGGTCAGCGTGTACCCCAGAGGCGCCGCAGAGAGTTTCGGCCTGATGTTCATTGGGCCAAGTATGGCGTACCTTTCGGCCATGACTCTGTCCATTGGCGTTTGGGCGCAACCCATCGACCAGGAAGGCCTTGACTTCGTCATCGAGGCAGAGCGCCTCGGTGTCGACTCCGCGTGGGTACCCGAGTTCTGGGGCTACGACGCTCTAACCCCGATCGCCGCCGCAGCCGCAGTGACCGATCGAATCAAACTGGCGTCGAGCATTGTGCAGCTCGGCACGAGAACCCCTGCGATGCTGGCCATGACGGCGATGTCTCTTCAGCGCCTCAGCGAGGGTCGATTCATCCTCGGGCTCGGTACGAGTGGACCCCAGGTCATGGAAGGCTGGCATGGCGTGCCTTTCTCGCAACCGGTGACCCGGACCCGCGAGACCATCGAGATCATCCGCATGGTCACCAGTGGCGAACGGCTCGTCTATCACGGCGAGATCTACCAGCTTCCCTTGCCCGAGGGCCAGGGCCGGGCGCTCCGCTCGGCTGCACCGCCCGTCGACGTTCCGATCTTCATTGCCTCGCTCGGCCCCAAGAACCTTCACCTCACGGGAGAACTGGCCCAGGGTTGGATCGGTAACTCGTTCTTCTGCAAGACCAGCGACATCTTCTTCGATGGCATGCGCGCCGGTGCGGAATCGGTTGGCCGATCGCTCACCGATCTGGATCTCAGCGTCTCGGTCGGTGTTGAGATCACCGATGATGTCGAGGAGGCAGCTCGGCGCCACGCCGAGGGCTTCGCCTTCACCTTCGGAGCGATGGGCTCGGCGTCAACCAACTTCTACAACGATGCCTTCGCTCGCCAGGGCTGGGGTGACGCTGTGGCTGAAGTGCAGCGCCTCTGGCTTGCCGGCGATCGTGAGGGTGCAGCAGCCGCCGTCCCAACCGAGATCGGGCTCCAGCAGAACCTGATCGGCCCGCCGGAGGAGATCAAACGGCGGCTCCGGGAGTACCGCGACTGTGGTGTCACCACCCTGCGCCTCGGCCCCGCCGGCGACACCCTCGACGAACGCCTCGATGCTCTCGGACAGATCTTGGACCTCGTCGCCGACGTCAACGCCGAACCTGCCGCCTAGGACCCCGATCCGCCGATCTCTGACCGATTCCGGGTCGACCTCGCAATGGACGAGAGCGCAAGGAGGGCGCAGGGCGAGAGCGGCTGGTTGGTCGAAGGATCCCCCGCTGGGCGCGACTCGAGACCCGATGGGGGCATGTTGCCGTCGGGTCGTCGGGGGAAGTTTGTCGCTTGGCCGGGGCCCTGGCGATCATGGGCCGGCGGCTTGTTCGGCGGTTCGGGTCCGGGTTCGGTGCCGGTGTGATCTCGCCGTCCGATCGGCTCGTGCGTGTCGGGCGGGTCCGGCTCGGAGTTTGAGTTGGGTGATGCCATCCGTCGTGGCCAACTCAAGATCGTGGTCGTGGAGCATGTGGTGGTGCTGGGTGCAGAGGAGCACGAGGTTGGTGATGTTGGAGTTGTGGCTGTCTTGCCAGAACACGATGTGATGGGCCTCACATCTCGAGGGGTCGGCGCCGCATATGACACAGCCCTGGTCGCGTGCGATCAGGGCTCGCCATTGTGCTGGTGTGGCGGTGCGGGTTTCAGCACCCATCCACAGCGGTTGCCCGTGTCGGTTCACCACCATTGGGGCGATGGCGCTGTCGCACATGATCCGGTCCAGCACCGAGTCCGGTAACGGACCCGAGCCGATCAGCTCGGCGCGGGCCTCACTGGCGGGGCCATGCAAATACCGTTCCAGCGGGATCAGTACCAGGCCTTGATACTTCGGATGCGGCGCTTTGCCTGTGGTGCCGGGCATACGGCCCGCGCCGCGTGACACCAACCCGCTCAGCGCATCCCACATGCGCTGGGCGGAGGTGCGCGTGCCTGGGTCGGCGTCGCGGCCGCCATCGCCCCGCCACAACCGATCCGCTTCTTCCTCGATCATCTCCCACAACTCGCGACCCGACCCGGTGTCAGTCGTGCCGGAGATCCCGAACGACCCATCATCTCTGGAAACGAACGTTCGCAGATGCCGATTACGACGCTGCCTCGAACGGGCATCGTCGCCGGAATCGGGCCGGTTCTTCTCCGCCCACTCCCGGGCCTTCTTGGCGAACATGTCCGCCGGTTGACGACCGGCGTCACCCGACAACGCCTCATCGGCCTTGCCCGCGTCGCCCACTTTCTCGGCCGCATCAGCCGCCGCATCGGCGTGCTCCTCAGAAATGTCGCCATCGGCCAGCTTGCGACGCGTCCTGGGCATCTCCGCCAGCTTCTTCGCCGTCCTCGCCGACTGCTTGGCCTTACGAGCCGACACCTTCGCCCGCGACCGCGCCACCCCCGACGAATCCAAACCACCATCACCAAGACCATCAATCGCCGCCATCACATCCAACCGACGAGCCGCCACCACCGACTCCAACGACGACAACTCCCCCACCAAAACCTCCAGACCAGACCGCGACAAACCCTCCGTCACCACCAGCCCCAACTCGGCCCTCGCCGTCTCGAACATACAAACACTCTACACGAACACACGTTCGTTCCGCAAGGAATATTCGAGACATTTCGGTGGCCGTGGCCGATCCGGTTCACGTCAGGTCGCGAGCCTTCTGTAGTGTCCTCGGGCAAGCCTCTCCGGCTCAGCCTGGACGCAACGAAGGACACCCATGAAGGCTCTTCTCTCCGTACAAATCGGCGGCCCTGACACGCTCGTTCTCTCTGATATCGATGCACCGACAGCCGGACCCGGCCAGATCCTCATCGACGTACACGCCGCGTCGGTCAACTTCCCCGACGTGCTCATCATCGAAGATCTCTACCAGGTCAAGCCGCCGCGCCCCTTTGCTCCGGGCGCCGAAGTCGCCGGCGTCGTCACCGTGGTCGGCGAAGGTGTGAGCAGCTTTGCACCCGGCGATCGTGTGCTGGCTGCTCCCGGTCATGGAGGCATGGCCGAGCAGATAGCGGTCGACGCCACCGGCTGCCACAAGATTCCCGGTGACATGCCATTCGACGAAGCGGCGGCGTTCCTCCTCACCTACGGCACGAGCCACTACGCGCTCCGGAACCGCGCCGCCGCCCATGAGGGCGAGTCACTGTTCATCCTCGGCGCCGCCGGTGGCGTCGGGCTTGCCGCAGTACAACTCGGCAAGGCGATGGGGTTGATGGTCATCGCCGGCTGTTCGAGCCAGGAGAAAGTCGATCTCTGCCTCGCGAACGGAGCCGACGCCGGCATCGTCTATCCCCGCGGTCCACTGGATCGCACGCAGCAAAAGCAGCTGTCGAACGACATCAAGTCGGCCGGTGGCGGCGGTGTCGACATTGTCTACGACGCGGTCGGGGGCGACTTCGCCGAGCCGGCAATCCGGGCCTTGAACTGGGAAGGTCGCTTCCTCGTCGTCGGGTTCCCGGCCGGCATTCCATCGATTCCGCTCAACCTTGCCCTCCTGAAGTCATGCCAGATCGTCGGCGTGTTCTGGGGAGCGTTCGTCTACGCCCATCGCGAGGAGAACCAGGCGAGCGTCGACGAACTGTTCGCCATGTACTCGGCGGGACTGATCAAACCGCACGTCACCAGCCGCTACGCGCTGGCCGATGGCGCTGCCGCTATCCGTGAGCTGGCCGACCGGCGTGCGCAGGGCAAGGTTGTCGTCGAGATTCGTTAGCGATCAGTCGTCGAACCCGACATGGGTGACATCCCCTCGTCCTCAGGGATGCTGCCGTGTTCACGGACCGACGACTGCATGCTTCCCTGACCATTGATCGCCGACCAACGTCTGGTAATCCATTCGCACATTCAGCACCTCAGACCTGGATCGACGAATCGGGACAGGGATCGACTTGGTGCCTGGCTCCGACCATCCCTAGCGTTGCCCCATGCGTCTTGGTCTAAGCACTGGCTACTGGGGTTCGGGTCCTCCTCATCGGGTGACCGAAGCGATTGAGGTGGCCGATCGGCTCGGCTTCGAGCACATCTGGACCGCTGAGGCCTACGGCAGCGACGCGCTCACCCCTCTTGCCTGGTGGGGGGCCAACACCAGCAACGTGAAGCTCGGCACCTCGATCATGCAGATGTCGGCGCGCACACCGGCTGCTACTGCCATGGCGGCAATGACGATGGACCATCTCAGCGGCGGACGCTTCATCGCCGGCATCGGCGCGTCCGGTCCGCAGGTGGTCGAGGGTTGGTACGGCCAGCCCTATTCGCGCCCGTTGGAGCGCACTCGCGAGTACGTCAACATCATGCGGCAGATCTTCGCCCGCGAAGGCACGGTCGGGTTCGAAGGCAAGCACTTCCAACTCCCCTACCCCCACGGCACCGGCCTCGGCAAGCCCCTCAAGTCGACCGTTCATCCGCTTCGCAAGGACATTCCGATCTACCTCGCCGCCGAGGGCCCCAAGAACGTGGCGCTCTCTGCGGAGATCTGTGACGGGTGGCTTCCGCTGTTCTTCGCCCCGAAGGACAACCAGTTCTACAAGGACGCACTCCAATCCGGCATGGACACCGGCGGCCGCAATACCTGGGACGACTTCGAGATCGCCGCGATGTGCAGCCTCATCCCTGGTCCCGACGTCGAGGACTGCGCGAACAAGATCCGGCCGATGCTCGCGCTCTACGTCGGCGGTATGGGCGCCAAGGGGAAGAACTTCCACTTCGACGTCTTTGTTCGCATGGGTTTCGAGGCCGACTGCGACAAGATCCAGGAGCTTTACCTGAGTGGAAAGAAGGAGGAAGCCATTGCCGCGGTTCCGCTGGCGATGTGCGAGGCGGTTGCGCTCCTCGGTCCTCCCGGCAAGATCAAGGACGAGCTGGCGATGTGGGAAGAGTCAGTGGTGAACACGCTGCTGATATCTGGTCCGCCTCAGCTGCTCGAGTTCGCCGCTGACCTGGTGAGTTGACAGCCGAAGAGGCGTCCGAACCCGGGTACTTCATCGGTAACGCCACTCAAGCGCAGCAGATGCCACATCAGCGCCATGTTGCTGGACACGATCGGAATCCCGACTTCGCGCTCGAGGGCATCGACGGCAGCCATCAGGCGAACACTGGTGCAGGAGACGAACACGGCATCGCAGTCGGCGCTGCCGGCGATCGTGCGTACACCGTCGGCCACTGAACGTTCAGAGATGCGAGCCACCACGAGGTCGCTCGACTCGAGGAACGAACCCAGAGCGGTGACCTGAAGACCGGCGGTGGCGAAGTGTTCGGCAATCGGCGCCGTGACGTCGGCCGTGTAAGGGGTGACAACGGCGATCCGCGTCGCCCCAAGTGCCTGGAAGGCCTCGAGTGCAGCGGAGATCGGGTTGGTGCAGGCAATACCGGGGTGGGCCGCGTGGATTCCGGCGGCGACACCTTCAGCGCCGATGAGTGTTGCCGCTGAGGTGCAGCCGTAGCCGATCGCGTCGAATTCGAATTCGATGGGCAGAAGCGCAGCAGCCTCCGGCAGACGCTTCTCCATGTCGGTGAGCGTCTCGGGAGTGACTTCGAGGGCGTTCGGGATCCGCGAGTGGTAGATGTCGACGCCGTCGAGGTCGATCATCCGCGCCTCGGCTTCGATGGTCTGATCTGACTCCAGCACGATCAGTCCGATCCGCGCCCGAGCTCCGAATCCTTCGTCGGTTTCGAAGGGCAGGGGGACAAGATCGGGGATGGTCATGCGACTTCGTCGGCCTTTGCCTGTTGGGAGAAGAACGAGGCGCCCTTGGGGATCTCGGGGAACTCCATCTCGTAGCTCGAGCATCGCACGCGGTTGGAGCGCTGTCCCCTCACGACCTCACCCTGATACAAGCTCGGTAGGTGGTTCTCTTGCAGGGGCTTGGAGTCCTCGGCCCGGTACTCGCTGATGAACAGGGTGCGGGGACGATCGGAGTTGTTGGGTGCGGAGCCGTGAAGCAGGCGGGTGTGCATCAGGCAGGCGGATCCTGCCGGCCCGAATACCGGGATGCCCGCGTCGAGATGTGCGGATTCGACCTCCGCGCTGACCGCGCCGGTGTAGACCCCATCGTGCCAGTGATCGAAGAGCTGGCCTCGATGGGTGCCCGGCACCACGTTGAGTGGGCCGTTCTCGAGGGTGACGTCGTCGAGGAAGAACAGCACCGTGACCAGGTCCTCGTTGCTGTGGGGCTGGAACATGAAGTCCTGGTGGTACTTCACCTCCGTGGCGGTGCCGGGGTGCTTGGCGTTGATCTTCGAGTTGTTGAACTCGACATTGGGACCAATGAGTTGGGCAGCGGCATCGAGCGCCCGGTTGTCGCGCATCACGCCGAGATAGGCATCAGAGATCTCGACGGGTGAGGCGACCCGGCGCAGGGCCGGACTGTCGGGCCGGTGGTCGACTTCGAGATCGAAGCGGGGCCGATTGGCCAACGTCTCGCCATAGGGCTCCGAGTGGTCTCGGCTTTCCTCCACCCAGGCGTTGAAGTCGGTGACCAAACCGTCGAGTTGGTCGGGCGTGAGCGCGTTCGCGACAAAGACGTAGCCGCTGGTCCAATACGACTCGACCTCGGCTTCGGAGAGTACGGAATTGTTCATCAGATCACCGGTAGCTCGGGCGCAGCTCGTCGGCTGAGCATCTCGGGGCCGTCGGCACGGACGACCAGGTTCTCTTCGTGCACCATTGCCTTTCCAGGCTCCCAGAGCAGGCCCGGCTCGAGGGTGAGCACCATGTTCTCCTCGATGACAGTTTCGTCGCTGGCGGTGTGCGACGGCCACTCGGTCACCTGCATTCCGAGGCCGTGGCCCATTCGGCCGACATCATTGCCGAGGGATCCGTTGGCCTTGAGGACGTCGTTCATCGCCGTGAACACCTCGGTCGTCGTCACACCGGGTCGGAGGATCGCCAGCGCGGCCTCCGTGGCGTCCCACACCGCACGGTAGGCATCGCGTGCACCCGCGGTTGCCGTTGTAAAGGCGAAGTTGCGATCGAAATCGCTGAAGTAGCCGTCGAACGTCGAGCCGGTGTCGAAGATCAGCAGATCGCCGTCGGCGATCGTGCGGTCAGAAGGCTGGCGGATGATGTCGTCAATGCCCCCGGGCCCGGTTGCGCCCACGAGATACGGTACGTCGTCGGCCCCCTGGCGAAGGATCTCGGCCCTGAAGTCGGCGAACGCCTGCCGCTCGGTCATGCCGGTCGACAACAGGTTGGGTAGTTCGTCGAATGCGTTGGAGACGAGCCCGCAGATGTGGCGATGCTTGGCGATCTCTCTCTCGCTCTTGACCATCCGGAGCCCACTGATGATGTCGGTCACATCGACGAACTCTCCCAGTTCGGCGCGTAGCCGGTCGACATCTCGAAGCGGCAGACGCATGTGTGTCTCTGGCCCCATCGGAACCCCGAGCGGGCCGTCTCCGACGACCTCGCGTATGCACTCGGCCAGCAAGGAGATGCCGTCATCAATGGGAGCCGGAGACGACCATGTGCGGACATCGTCTATCCATGTCGCCGACATCGAGGCAGCCCCGATCGAGGGGATCACGGCGATGGGTTTCCCCGACGCCGGAACCACGGTGAACCATGGTCGGGTCGGACTCTGCCAGAAGGGCGTGTGGAAGCCGGTGAAATACCGGACCTCGGGTTCGGTGCAGACCAGGATCGCATCGATTCCCCTCGCTGCCATTCGGGCCTGACACCGACGGGTTCGTTCGGCGAACTCCTCGGCTGGAAAACCTCGCTCAGGACTCAACAGACACTCCGTCGACGCAGGGATGCCGCACTAGGTTGGCACGGTGACTTCGCCATTATCCCTTGATCGCATCCGCGCTGCGACACCTGGAGTGGACCATGTGCTCCACTTCAACAACGCTGGCGCCGCGCTTCCTCCGAATGTGGTCCTCGAGACCGTCATCGGCCACCTCGAACGCGAAGCCACGATCGGTGGGTACGAGGCTGCCGCGGAGGCCACAGAGCGGCTCGAGGCGGTCTATGTCTCGTTGGCCGCGTTGATCGGGGCCGAGCCGAGCCAGATGGCAGTGGTCGAGAACGCCACCCGGGCGTGGGACATGGCGGTGTACGGCTACCCGTTCGTCGCCGGTGACCGGGTGCTTACCTGTCGTGCTGAGTATGTGAGCAATGTCATCGCCCTCCTCCAACTCGAGAAGCGCTTCGGCATCGAGGTCGTGCTCATCGAAGATGACGAGCACGGCCAGATCGATCTCGCCCACTTGGAGACCGAACTCGCTCACGGGGCGGCGATGGTTGCTCTCACTCACGTGCCGACAAGCGGTGGGCTCATCAACCCGGCCGCGGCGGTCGGTGCTCTCTGCGAGAAGTACGACGTCTTCTATGTGCTCGATGCCTGTCAGTCCGCCGGCCAGGTGCCACTCGACGTGGGCACGCTCAGATGCGACGTCCTCTCTGCCACGGGACGTAAGTACCTGCGAGGGCCGAGAGGCACTGGCTTCCTGTATGCAGGACCACGGGCACTTGCGCTCATCGAACCTCCCTTCCTCGATCTTCACGCCGCGAAGTGGACCGGCGAGCGCACGTATGAGATCCGTCCCGATGCCCGCCGGTTCGAGAACTGGGAAACCAATTTCGCGGGCAAGCTCGGCCTCGGTGCGGCAGTCGACTACGCGCTGGAGCTCGGAATCGAACCAACGTCGGACCGACTCATCGAGCTCGGCCGCAGCCTTCGGCAGCAGCTCGATGCCACGGACGGAGTATCAACCCACGACAAGGGCATCACTCGAGGGGGCATCGTCACGTTCGCGGTCGACGGAGTCGGTTCCGAGGACGTGCAGGCGCGGCTGTCAGCCCAGCAGATCAACACCTCGACTTCGACCGCCGGGCAGGCGCGTTTTGATCTTCCTCATCGCGATCTGCCGACCCTTGTCCGGGCCTCGGTCCACTACTACAACACCGAGGATGAGATCGACCGCTTCGTTGCTGCGATCGCGGGTGTGCGCTGACGTCGAGGCGAATCTACGTCTCTACGGCTCGAGCACGACCTTGATCGCTCCGGTGGACCGGTCCGCCGCGGTCGCAAACGCCTCGATCGCTCCATCGAGAGGGAAACGGTGGGTGATCACGGTGTCGGCGAAATCGGGCGTCGACGCAAGAAGCGCGGCCGCGAGATCCACGTCACGCCCAGCGGCGCTTCTGCCGTACAGCGTCGTCGGGCAAAGGGTCACCTGCTTGAAGCACATCGAGAGTCCGGGTAGAGCCACGCTCCCCCAATAGATCCCCGGGATCGCCACCTGGGCCGACGGCTTGGCAAGGTCGACGGCCGTCGCCAGTGCGCTCTCGGAGCCGGCGGCTTCGACGACCAGGTCGTACTCGCCGCTGATCTCTGACGCTCCGAGCCGTTCGCCGGCATCTCGCTGAGACTCGTGCCGAGCAACCAAGCCCACCTCGCAACCATGCGCTCGAGCCACTGCGACCGCGCAGAGGCCTATCGTTCCCCCTCCGACGACGGCCACTCGCTCGTCCGAACGCACACTGCTACGACGAAACGAGTGAATCAGTACGGCTAGGGGTTCCACGAGGGAAGCATCACGGGGATCTACCCCGCTCGGAAGCCGCACGAGCGATCGTTCGGGGACGATCATCTCGTCGGCCATTCCTCCGTCGAGACCGAGTCCGAGGATCATCGCGGAGCTGCGAACGCACAGGTTGTACTCGCCGCGAAGACACGGGCCGCACTCCTCGCAAGGGGCAAGCGGTTCAATCGCCACCGCAGTGCCGTTCTCGGTCACTCCGGCGACCTCGTGGCCCAATGTCACCATGGGATCCGGCAGATCCGTGGACGACAACAGATGGAGATCAGAGCCGCAGATGCCGGCCGATC
>JAJCXZ010000046.1 GCA_029263175.1 Acidimicrobiales bacterium
CAATGCGGGTGGCATCGCCGAAATGGCTGAGCTCGATCCGTCGGTCCGTGAGGTGACCGATGCGCTCGACTCGCTGGGCAACACCACCGCCGCCATCGCCAAGGGCTTCGCCGTTGGTTCGGCGGCGCTGACCGCTCTTGCACTGTTCAAGACGTTTGAGTTCGCGGTTGCACAGGCCGGCGGCACCTTGTCGCTCGACGTTGGCGATGTCGACGTTTTCATCGGCCTGTTCCTCGGTGCCGGCCTGCCGTTCTTGTTCGCCGCACTCACGATCGATGCCGTGGGCCGTGCCGCTCACGCGATGATCGAGGAGGTTCGTCGACAGTTCCGCGAAATCCCGGGTCTTCGCGAAGGCAAGGAGGGCGTTGCGCCCGACTCCGCTCGTTGCGTGGCGATTTCGACCGATGCCTCGTTGAAGGAAATGATCATCCCCGGCGCCCTCGCCGTGGTGGTTCCCCTGGTCGTCGGCTTCATCGACATCGATGCGCTCGGCGGCCTTCTCGCCGGTGCGCTGGTCACCGGTTTCGCACTGGCCATCTTCATGGCCAACGCCGGCGGTGCGTGGGACAACGCCAAGAAGTACATCGAGGCCGGCGCCCACGGTGGTAAGGGCTCCGACAACCACAAGGCCGCCGTTGTCGGCGACACCGTTGGCGACCCGTTCAAGGACACCTCCGGCCCCGCCATGAACATCCTCTTGAAGGTCATGACCATCGTGTCACTGGTGTTCGCCAGCGCCTTCGTCTAGGTCGCCACAATCTGATCACATCAGGTCACCGGCAATCAATCGATCGTGAGCAACGGGGATCCGGTTCGGGTCCCCGTTGCCGCGTTCAGAACGGGTAGCGTCGACTCATGAGCGACCAGGCTGCAGAGCGGCGAGCGATCCGCCTGGCGCTTCGAGAACGCCGCGCCGGGCTCGACGACGACGATCGAGGTGCTGCTTCCATGGCAGTCATGGCTCGGCTGGCGCGCATTCCCGTACTGCGAGCGGCCGGCGTGGTTTCCGGCTACCGGGCCGTTCGAGGTGAGATCGACATCGATGCCTCGCTGATCCTGCTCGCCGAAGCCGGAAGCATCGTGACGGTTCCTCGCGTCGTGGGTGAACACCTGGAGTTTCTCCCCTGGCATCCGAAACTCGACGCAACGCTTGGATCGTTCGGAATCGAAGAACCCGTCGGTGGCGATCCGGTCACGATGCTGCGCCACGATGTGGTGCTTGCTCCGCTGGTGGCGTTCGACGACCACGGCCGGAGACTCGGCCAGGGTGGCGGCTACTACGACCGGGCCCTGGGCGCGGTGGCGCCGGAGTTCCGACCCGTGGTGATAGGCATCGCCCACTCATTCCAGCAGGTCGACCGCGTGCCGACAGAGTCATGGGACATCCCTCTTGACGCGGTGGTCACCGAGGACGAAATTGTCGAGTTTCGAGCCGGGGCGCTCGACCCCCCAATCCGCTGATTCAGGGAGTAGAAAGAAGCCGTGCACGTTGTCGTGATCGGAGCCGGAGAGGTCGGGTCATACGTCGCCGACCGTCTGAGCCGCGAAGGCCATGATGTCGGCATCATCGACATTGATCGAGAGAAGCTGCGTCGCATCGACGACGCCGTCGATGTGTTGACCGTGTGCGGTAGCGGCACACACCCCGACACGCTACGGCGGGCAGGAATCGAGAGTGCCGACCTCCTCGTCGCCGTCACTGCGAACGATGAGGTGAACCTGATCGCCTCGATGCTCGCCAAGTCGATCGGCGTGAGCCGGTCAATTGTTCGAATTGAAGCCGCCGAGCTGCGCGGTGAAGCCGCCGAGGAGGTCCGCAAGGCCTCTGGCGCTGATCTGATCATCGATCCCGACGCGGAGACCGCCCAGGAGGTGCTCGACCTTCTCGACTTCCCGGGCGCCGATGAGGTCGCCCAGATGGCCAACGGTGACGTGGTCGTGATCGGCGCCGTCTTGCCAGAGCACGCACCCCTGGTCGGCCGCACACTCGGCGAGATCGGCGAGGAGTTCGAGCCCGATTGGGACTTCATGGTCGTGGCCATCGGTCGCGGCGACGAAACCATCATTCCGCGCAAGGATCATCGTCTCGAAGCGAACGACCATGTTCGGGTCGTCGCCAAGCGCCGAGCGCGTCGCTTGGTCGTCGAGTTGCTCGGTCTCGATCGCGGCGAAACCAACCGTGTGATTCTGCTCGGTGGGGGACGAACCGCGGAGCTGCTGGCTCACCGCCTGGCCGATCGCGGCGTGCATGTCGTGATCGTCGAACGCGATCCCGTCCGCGCCCGCGAGCTGGCCGAAGCCCTCGACGACGTGCTCGTCCTCGAAGGCGAGATCACCGACGCTGACCTGCTCGAGGAGGTGGACATCGGCCGGTTCGAGATGGTCGTCGCGCTCACGGGTGAAGACGACGCCAATATCCTGGCCTGCCTGTACGCCAAGTCTTCCGGCGCGGGCGAAACCATCGCCGCGGTGCACCGCCTTGCGCTGCTGGGCCTGCTCGCCGATGCCGGTGTCGATGTGGCCCTGTCGCCCCGCACCGCCACGGCGAACGGTGTGCTCCGTTTCGTACGCGGAGGTGTTGCGGCGGTTGCCACGTTTCTCCAGGGCGATGTGGAAGTCCTCGAACTCGAGGTGCAGTCGGGGAGCCCTGCTGATGGTGAGCTCGTCCGCGACCTCAACCTGCCGAAGGACGCGTTGATTGCGGCCGCAGTTCGCGACGGCAAGCCCCAGATCATCCGAGGCCGGAGTCGGCTCCGCGGTCGAGATCATGTCGTCGTCGTGGCCATGCCGAAGGCGGTCGACGACGTTCGCAGCGCACTCGGGTGAGCCGAACCCGACTCGCCGATACCGGCGTGGTCTCGCTCGGAACGAAGCGCCGCACCGACTCGTTCGGCCGGCTCGCGATCACCGACTCGCTCCTGGTGCTCGGAGTCCTGTCCGGGCTCGCCGGGTTGGTGGGTGTATTCGAGGATCTGGGCGACGGGATCGTCCTTCTCGTGACCGGTGCGGTTGCCGTAGCGATCGGCAGTCTCGGAAGAGGCACATACGAGCGCCGCCATCGACCTACGCCTAGCCGGGTGGTCGGTGGGCTTGCGGCCACTTGGGCGGTGTTGGTTGTCGTTGGCACGGTCGTCTATCTCCTCAGCAGTGCGACCGACAACGTCGGCACAGCCCTGTTCGAATCCGCGTCCGGCTTCAGCACCACGGCCCTCACTGCCCTGGATCCCACCCAGCTGTCGTCGGGCATGCAGCTCTTTCGGGGTGCGACACAATGGCTGGGCGCGTTGATCGGGTTGTTGGCGGCCGTGGTTGCGCTCCCGGGTGTACTCCGCGGAAGTGTGCACGTGCCAGTCGGCCAGGGCCGCCGCCTTGACCGGTTGTCACCGGGGCCGACCACCGGACGACGGCGGGTGGGCGGCATCTACCTCGGCCTCACGATCTTGTGTGGCCTGGCCTATGCCCTCACCGGGATGGGAGCCAAGGACAGCGTGGTTCACGCGTTGACCACGGTCTCGACCGGCGGCTTCACCAACCGCGCCGACAGCTTCATCTCGTACGGGGCCGCGACCCAGATCGTGGCCACCGTGTTCATGACGTTGGCCGGCATGAGCTATTTCGTGTTCTGGTGGGTTCTTCGCGGTCAGCGCAAACGCTTTCTTCGTAGCACCGAGATGTGGTTGTACTTCGCCATGATCGCCTCGACCACCGTCGCCATCTTGTTGGCCGTCGACGGAATCACGGTACGACACGCTGCCTTCCAGGCCGCGTCCGCGGCCAGCACCACCGGCTTGGCGTCGGCTGACTGGACCGTCTTCCCCTCGTCTGCGCTCGCCGTACTCTTGATCGCAGTCGCAACCGGCTCGATGGGGGCATCGGCTGGGGGTGGGCTTCGTATCGCGCGGGCTGGAGCACTGGTCGCCTACGCCCAGCGGGAATTGCGGCGCCAGCTCGATCCGAAGATCGTCACCGTGGTGAAGATCGAGAGCCGAGTGGTCGCTGACGAGGAACTGGAGCGGCTCACCGGCTACCAGATTGCTCACCTGGGCCTCTGCGCAATCGGCGCATTCCTTTTGGCCACCACCGGCATCGACATGGTTTCGAGCCTGTGGACGGCGATCTCGGCCTTGTCGACTGCTGGGCCCTCGCCCATCACCGGACCGAGCGGCGATGCCACGAACCTCTCGTCAACCGCTCGCCTCCTCCTGATTCCCGGCATGCTCGCCGGCCGACTGACCATTCTGCCGCTGCTGACGGCGGTCATCGGAGTGCTCCAAGCCAAGACCCATCTGGTCAAATGGACTCGGCGGCTGCTGCGGGTGCGGCGATGAAGATCCTCCGACCGCTCGAGATTCGTCGGGCAACCGAGCTCCATCACGATCGTGGCGGTGTGCCGAATACGCCGCTGCATGTCATGGGCATCGCCCTCGCGTTCGTCGCTGTCGGCATGTTGCTCAGCGCGTTGATCGAGGCCGGGTCCACGAACCGAGACACGGGTCCGCTGGTCGTTTCCGGCTTCCTGACCTTCGGCTTGGGGGCCTTCCTCTGGTGGGCAACTCGACCCGGATCGGCGAGAGCCCGCGATGTGTTCGCCGCGGTTGGGTGGACGTGGATCGTCATCACGCTGGTGGGGGCACTGCCCTACATCCTCGCCGGCACCTTCGATCTCGGCGGCACGCCGATGACCGAACAGATCGTGAACTCGATCTTCGAGTCCGCCAGCGGCTACTCCTGCACGGGCTCGACGGCCCTCGTGGACTTCGAGTCACCGGGCCGCGGGCTGTTGATGTATCGACAGGCCACGCAGTGGTACGGCGGGATGGGCATCGTGGTACTTGCGGTTGCAGTGCTCCCATTCCTCGGGGTTGGTGGGCTCGACCTCATGACCGCCGAGGCACCAGGGCCATCGTCTGATCGCCTCACCCCCCGCATCGCAGAGACGGCAAAGCGCCTCTGGGCCACGTATGCGGTGCTGACCGTGGGCGTTGGCATCGCATTGTTTGCGGTGCCCGGACCTTCGCTCTACGACGGTCTCGCCCACGGGTTGAGCACCGCCTCTACCGGCGGATTCTCGCCGTACGGCAAGTCGATTGGTCACTACAACAGCGTTCTGGTCGAGTCGGTGATCATCATCGGCATGGTCATCGGCGGCATGAACTTCGCCCACCACTGGCGCGCCCTCCAAGGCCGATTCTCCGGCTATGTCAATGATCCCGAGTTGCGCACCTACCTCCTGATGCTGGCGGTCTGTACCGCGTTGGTCGTGGGCCTTCTCTGGGTCGATGGCGGGCTCGCCTTCGGCGCCGCGTTTCGGGCCGGCATCTTCAACGTCGTCTCGTTGGGCACGAGCACCGGCTTCGGCAACGCGACCAACCAGGCATCCAACGGCAACTTCGTGCTCTGGGTCCCTGCGGCCCAGATGGTCCTGCTGTTCTTGATGGTGGTCGGTGCCTGTACGGGATCGACGTCCGGTGGCATCAAGGTGATGCGGCTCCAAGTGTTGTTGGGACACTCGATCCGGTCGGTGCGGCGCACCCAACAGCCCCGTGCCGTGATCCCCGTCCGCCACGGCAGCCATGCCGTCAGCGAGGACATCGTCAGCCGCATGGCCGGCTTTTTCGTGCTCTACCTGTTGCTGGTCCTCAGCGGCATCGTGATTCTCACCGGATTGGGCGCCGGCCTGCTCGAGTCGATCGGCGCGATCGTCGGTTCGCTCGGCAATATGGGCCCCGCACTGGGCGAAGCGGGTCCCACTGCCTCGTTCTCCGAAGCGTTCTCGCAGCCCGCGCGACTCGTGCTCGCGCTCTTCATGATCATCGGCCGCCTCGAGATCTTCCCGATGATGCTGATGTTCGCCCTACCTGCTCGGGCACTGCGCGAGCGGTTCTCCTGATCAGCCGATCATCGCTTCTCGGAGTACGGCGCCGAAGTAGGCGGGGTCGAGCGCCCCGCACATCTCGCGGGCCGAATGCATCGCGAGTTGGGCGCAGCCCGCGTCGAGCACTGCGATGCCCATCAGTGCCGCTGTGGCCGGGCCGATCGTTGAACCGCATCGCAGGTCGGTTCGCGTGACGAACCGCTGCATCGGAGCACCCGCGGCCTCACATGCCAGCTGAAAAGCTGCAGCGGTGAGTGCGTTCGTGGCATATCGCTGGTTGGCGTTGATCTTGAGTACGGGACCGGCGTTCAAGTGGATCTGATGCTCGGGCTCGTGGCGGTCGGCGTAGTTCGGGTGGGTGGCGTGAGCGCCGTCTGCAGAAACGACCAGGCTGTCGCGTCGACTCCGAGCCGCCTGTTCAGGAGTGGTGTCGAACCGGACCTGAAGGCGTTCGATTACCGACGAGAGCAGGGGAGCCGCGGCGCCGGTCGAGCTCCCGCTGCCCACTTCTTCGTGATCGAAGAGTCCAATCATCGGGATTCGAGGTCCAGGCGTGTCAGCGGCGGCGATGAGCGCGTCGACCGCGAGAAAGCAGGACAGTTGGTTGTCGACGCGGGCGGTGGCGATGAACTCTTCGTTCAGACCGACGATGGCGGCCGGGGTCAGGTCGAAGGGCATGGCGTCCCACGACAAGATGTCGTCGAGTGCCACTTCGAGCGTGGCGGCGAGGTAGCTCCGAAAGTCCACGGCGCCGGCAATGCCACCCCACACCGGCACCATGTGCCCCTGCTTGTTGAGCTTGAGGCCCGTGTCGCTGATCTCGTCATCGAGGTGAATAGCCAGCTGGGGCACTCGAAGGATCGGCCGATCATCTCGGAAGAGGCGGACGGCCGGACCAGCGGCCGTACGAACCACGACTCGTCCGGCCAGGCCGAGATCGCGATCAAGCCATGAGTTGAGGAGCGCTCCGCCGTAGATCTCGACACCGAGCTGCTTCCAACCCGAGCTTCGGTTGTCGGGATTCGGTTTGATCCGGAGGTTCGGGCTGTCGGTGTGGGCGCCGACGATCCGATAGCCCGAGGTCGCACAATGCTCGGGAGACGTCGCCCAGGCGACAAGTGCGCCGCCATCATGCCAGAACTGGCGGCCCGGCACAGCCGCAGAAGACTCCGAGGCATCAGTGAATCCAGCGGCCTCGAGCTGGGCGATCACTGTCTGCACGGCGTGGTAGGGCGTCGGGGACGCATCAAAGCGGGGGAGCAGTGAGCTGGCGACTGCGAGATCGGGCTGATTCATGGCCCCATCATGGCGCACCCCGAGGACAACTCGCCGATCCGCGGGAACCGGGATAACCTGACACCTCCTGGAAGCCGGGCCAACGACGTCCCCGCCTCCGATCTGGCCCTTCCGGGCCGCGTTCGCAGGAAGAAAGACGTCCCGATGCCTGTTTCCCCCGAATCTCGCGACTTCCCCCGGCCCCAGGGGCTCTATCACCCGCGCCACGAACACGACAGCTGTGGTGTCAACTTCGTGTGCGACATTCACGGTCGGGCGAGCCACGAGATCGTCGCCAAGGGCATCGGTGCGTTGTGCGCCATGGAGCATCGTGGCGCGCAGGGCGCCGACATCAACACTGGTGACGGCGCCGGGATCCTGATCCAAATTCCTGATCGCTTCTACCGCGACGTGGTGGCCTTCGACCTTCCCCCGGCCGGCTCCTATGCGACCGGCATCGCCTTCCTGCCACAAGACGTCGGTGCCGCAGCCCGCGCTCAGGCGGCGGTCGACGAGATCCTCCGAGCAGAGGGCCTCGAGGTAATCGGATGGCGCGACGTTGAGATCGACCAGTCGATCCTGGGTTCCGCTTCCCTCATGACGATTCCTACGTTTCGCCAGGTGTTCCTGTCCGGGGATGGTCTCTCGGGCATCGGCCTCGACCGTCGGACCTATGTCGCCCGCAAGCGCATCGAGCACGAGATCAGTCTCCCCGCCGGGCCCGATGAAATCAACGAGGCCATGGGCGGAGCCTCCGAAGCTCACGACGGTGTCTACTTCCCTTCGCTCAGCGCCCGAACGATCGTCTACAAGGGCATGCTCACCACGCCGCAGTTGGCGGCGTTCTACCCCGAACTCATGGATGAGCGGGTGGAGAGCGCCCTTGCTCTCGTGCACAGCCGCTTCTCCACGAACACCTTCCCGTCGTGGCCGTTGGCGCACCCGTATCGATTTGTCGCTCACAACGGCGAGATCAACACGATCCAGGGCAACCGCAACTGGATGCGCGCACGAGAGGCGCTCCTCGACAGCCCCCACCTTCGCGGCCTGGAGCGTGCGTTCCCGATCTGCACTCCCGGAGCCAGCGACACCGCCGGTTTCGATGAAGCCCTCGAACTGCTGACGCTCGGCGGATACCCGCTCGAGGAAGCCATCCTGATGATGATCCCGGAGCCCTGGGAGCACCACGAGGAGATGGACGACAGCCGCAAGGCGTTCTATCAATACAACGCCACTCGAATGGAGCCCTGGGACGGGCCGGCCTCCATCGCCTTCACCGACGGCACCGTCATGGGTGCGGTGCTCGACCGCAATGGCCTGCGCCCATCTCGCTACTGGGTCACAGCCGATGGCCTTGTCGTGATGGCCAGCGAAGTCGGCGTGGTCGATCTGCCGCAGGAGACCATTGTCGAGAAGGGCCGCCTTCAGCCGGGTCGCATGTTCCTGATCGATACCGACGAGGGCCGCATCATCCGCGATGACGAGTTGAAGGCTCGAATCTCCGGCCGCCGACCCTATGGCGACTGGATCGACCAGAACCTCGTCACCCTGGCTGACCTTCCTGCCGGTCGCGCCGCGAGCACCGACGAGGGCACGCTCGTGCAGCGCCAGGCGGAGTACGGCTACACCATCGAAGAGAAGAAGCTACTTCTCACGCCGATGGCCCGCGACGCGAAGGAAGCCACTGGGTCGATGGGTACCGATACGCCGATCGCGGTGCTGTCCGCTCGTCCGCGCCTGCTCGGCGACTACTTCCAGCAGCTCTTTGCTCAGGTGACGAACCCACCACTCGATGCGATCCGCGAGCGGCTGGTCACTTCGCTTTTCGCCAGGGTCGGGCCCGAGGCGAATCTCTTTGCTCCCACGCCCGAGGCGTGCCGCACGATTCATCTCGACAATCCCGTGGTGACTGACGATGAATTCGCTCGAATCGCCGCACTGAACGGCACGGAGGGTCCGGTCGGATTTGTAGCCGCCGAGTTATCGACCCGCTACCCGGTCAGCGGCGGCGGTGAGGCCATGGCCGACGCCCTCGAGCGCATGCGCGCTGAGGCCGACACCGCGATCGCCAACGGTGCCACTGTCCTGATCCTCTCTGACCGAGGCGGCAACGAGGAGACGGCTGCGGTGCCGTCGTTGCTGGCCACGAGCGCCGTTCATCATCATCTCGTACGCAACCAGACGCGGACAAGAGCGGGTCTCGTTGTCCACGCCGGCGATGTGCGCGAGATTCACCACATCTGTTTGTTGCTCGGGTACGGCGCCAACGCCATCAACCCCTACCTGGCGTTCGCCACCCTCACCGAGATGATCGAGAGCGGTGCCCACGGACTCGACTCGTCCATGGCTCCCGCCCAAGCCCATCGCAACTACATCGCCGCCGCCGGCACCGGCATTCTGAAGGTCATGTCGAAGATGGGCATCAGCACGGTGGCGTCATACACCGGCGCTCAGATCTTCGAGGCCGTCGGGCTGGCCACCGACGTGGTCGACGAGTACTTCACCGGCACGGTCAGTCGCCTGGGTGGTATCGGGCTCGACGTGATCGCGGCTGAGGTCGCCGCCCGGCACGCCCTGGCGCACCCGACCAATCCCGCAGAGCGGGCCCATCGCACACTCGAGGTCGGCGGCGAGTACCAGTGGAGGCGAGAAGGCGAGTACCACCTGTTCAACCCGGACACCGTCTTCAAGCTCCAGCACGCCACCCGTGACGGGCGCTACGACATCTTCAAGGAATACACCGCTGCCGTCGACGACCAATCGAGACGACTGGGCACGCTCCGCGGCCTCTTCCGGTTCCGTCTTGGCGATCGGCCACCGATCCCAATCGAGAGGGTCGAGTCGCGGGAGTCGATCATCAAGCGGTTCTCAACCGGCGCAATGAGCTACGGCTCGATCTC
>JAJCXZ010000047.1 GCA_029263175.1 Acidimicrobiales bacterium
AAACACGACCGCTCACGAGAACACGGCGCATTCGCCAACGCCGGAGGCCGACCATCACGATCCAACGCCGCCTGAAACCCCCACGCCGACCGGAACACAGCTACCGGAGCCAACCCGGAACACGGGTACCGGGACTTGACAGGGCAGATACCGGAACTTGACACTCCGTCGATGCGACCTGCAAGGACATGGCCGGTGGCCTCACCTGGCTTTGGGCGCGTTGGTGAGCGACCCGCACGACGCCATCGCGGAACTCTTTCGGATACGGCTTGGGCATGGTGACATCCTTCCAGACCTGCCCTCTGGGCAAGCCAGATCAGTTGTCACCACTGCCCGCGGCAGTCCCATCAGGTGTAGCCGTAGGTTTGGTTTGGCTCGGTGAGGTCGGCTTGGATCTCCGTGGCGAGTCCGACGGTGAGTTTGGTGGGTGTGGGTGCCCGAAACTCCGTCGTGGCTGCCGGTCGCACGAGATCAGTATTGAGCAGTCCGGCAACCAAGCTCAGTAACGTTGGCCAGATGGCGAAGTTGTCTTCGGTTCACCCAGTCCTCAATCTCCAGAGGAATGACTCGGGGTGGGCATGGTGACCAACAGCTTGCTGGCCCCGTTCCTGCTCGAAGGCCGGACTGCCTTGGTGACCGGCGGGACAGGTGGCATCGGACGAGCTTGTGTCAGGCGGCTTCATGCCTACGGGGCCGATGTCGCTACAACCTTCCTTCCAGGAACGGAGACGGCCGGGACCGTTGACGAAGTCTTTCCAGATCTGGATCGCGTGACCGCCCATCCGCTGGATCTCCGGGACACGGCATCGATCGATGCCTGCCTCGAGGCGGCTGAACATGCCCACGGCGGCATCGACATTCTAGTGAACAACGCGGCTGTTGGATCTGCAACCGTGGCCGCGTTCTCCGATGACCTCAGAACACAGGACACCCTAATGCTGGCGATCAACGCGGACGGCACCCTCAAGATGTCCCAGGGCTTTCTGGCCAGGGAGAGCGAGCATGGACATCAGCGTGAACCGCGGAAACTCATCAACATCAGTTCGGTCGGCGGCGGTATCAACGTCTTCCCCGGTTTTCGTGTTTCCGACGGCATGAGTAAAGCAGCTGTCGCGTTCATGACGAAACAACTCGCGGCCGAAACGGTCCATTCCAACGTGGACGTCTTTGCCATCTGTCCTGGAGCGACCGACACGCCGATGTTCGACGCGAGCACGCTCGCCGAGTTGACCGCCGTCGAACGGCACGCATTCGAGGACGGGCTCCCCAAAGGCAGGCTCATCTCTCCCGAGGAAATCGCCTCGATCGTTCACATTCTGGCAACCGGTCTTTCCCAACCACTACATGGTGCGGTGCTAGACGCCTCGATGGGCTTGGGTGTCCATCCCGGCATGTTGCGATGAACAACCTCAGCCACAGCCCTGACTCGAGGTCGAGCGAATACCTACGACCTCGACTCGGTAGTGCTCGATCGCGGGGATGACCACGAAGAGTAGGTCGACCGCGATCAGTAAGGGTTGGTACACGCCGGAGTTCTCCGACCTGATGCGTTTCTTCGCGATCAGTTGGAAGCAGTCGGGGTTCAGCAGTTGGCCATGGCGTCGAGCGCCGAGCAGATCTGTTGACGGCCGCCGACGCCGAGCTGGCCGAGTCGTCTTGTGAGTACGGATTTCGGCACGGAAGCGAGGTTGTCGAAGGTGGCGACGCTGTCGTGATCGATTCCTTCGTCGACTCCCACCGGGATGCAGGTGGGGATGGCCCGGATGGTGCTGGTGACGGGGGCGACGATGACGTTGTTGAGTACGGGGATGACTTCATCGCGCGAAACGATGAGCACCGGACGTCGCTTCTGGTTGGGGGTCTCGATGAGCCAGAGCTCGGCTTGGGCTACCAAGGTTCAGCTTCGGTCATAGCTGTGGCGTTGGCCATTGCGAGGTCATCATCTTCTGGGCTTTGGGGGAAGGCGCGGTAAGACGCTGCGATGTCGGCGCCGACTCGCGCTCGACGGACACGATCCGCAAGTTGGTGGACGCCCTGGCGGATCACCGCCGACCGGCTGTCTCCGACGCCTTGGTCGACCAGATCGTCGATGAGGGAAAGCTCTTCGTCGCTGAAGCGAGTCGGTATCGGAGTTGTCATACAATCTAGTATACGATTTGTAGAGCACGGTTGCAAGGAGCAAGATCTGGCGGCAGGACGGAGCACAGGGTGGGGAGCCATTGACGGCCTGATACTCGGTCGTGGTCACTTGGGGCGGCTCTCGGCGAAGCTGGCGCCCTTGGTCTCCTTGCGGTGATGGTTGCCGAGCCGGAGACCGCAGCGCTCCGAGAATGGCTGGGTGAGCCGGGCCGAGAGCTTGTCGCGTGCGATCTGGCTCGGACCGAATTGATGCGGGCAGTTCGCAGGGCAGTGCCAGACCGCGTGCTGCGGTCGCGAACGGTGTTGCCGCAGTGGCGCCACGATGACAGTAGGGGTGGCGTGTTGCTAGCGGTTTGCTAGTGGCATCTGGCACCCGGGAGCGGCATCGAGCGATCGGGAGCGGATTCGCCGGTCGCCAGATGCCGCTCAGGGGAGGGGAGTCAAAAAGTCCCCCTCCGACACGAACAAGTGTTGGACTGCTGTGCTATCCAACGGGCCGTTCCCGGGCGCCGCGACGATTGCCTGGGTGTGCGCCGGTGGATCGGCTATTCGGCGGAACTGTCGTATTGCATCGCGAGGGCTGGGTTTCCGCCGGGGTCTTCGAAGGCGATGAGGTGCCCGACCTGTGAGATGGTGTACTTCTCCATCAGGATGCGGCCTCCGGCAGCGAGAATCCGTTCGCGCGCGGACCCGACGTCGTCGACGCCGAAGGTGCACTCGAAGCCAAGGGTTGGGGCGTCTTCGAGTAGCTGCCGGCGTTGCTGAATCGCGCCCATCGGTGCTGTTCCGCTTTCGTCGATGATCTGCACGAATCCGGGCGGCCCGTACTCCTGAAAGTGCCAACCGAAGACACTGCCGTAGAACATCTGGGTGGATTCGACATCGTCGGTGTTGATCGCGAAGTGGGTCAGTCGTGAGCTCATGTGCCCCACCTTGGCAGAGTCGATGAGCGGAGACCTTCTACACTTCGGCTAGCTATGTCGAATTCTCGCCACTCGGTCACGAAGGTGCGGAGCTATTCCATCACTCACCCTGCGGGACGTGTTTCGCTACCGACACAGCCAGGTTGGGACTATTTGGTGTTCGCTCATGCCGGACTATTCACTGCACTCACGGAGTCCCGGGCTTGGACCGTCCCCGCGCATCGGGGTCTGTGTGTCCCTGACGGGACACGCGTGCGGATCGAGACGTCGAGGAGAACTGCGATCAGGTGCCTCTACCTCGACGAAGGGCTCCGAGCCTTCGGGAGCGAGCCCCGTGTCGTCACGCTGACTCCTCTGACACGTGAGCTCGTGTCGCACGCTGTTTCGATCGCACCCGTGAACCTCGCCAGACCAGCCGACGAGGCGACGGTCACGCTGATCGCGGAGCGACTCGCCAGCGAGTCCGACGCGCGCCTCCATCTGCCACTCCCGCTCGATCCCGTGGCAAGGAAACTTGCCGCATCGATCATGTCCGAGCCAGCCCTCGGTCTCGACGACTGTGTACTGGAAGCCAACGCGAGTCGACGCACCCTCGAGAGGCGCTTCAAATCCGAAACCGGTATGAGTCTGGGCCAATGGCGCCGACGAGCTCGAATTCTCGCTGCGGTTGCCAAGCTCGCCCGAGGCGACAGCGTGACCCGAACCGCTCTCGCTGTGGGCTACGCGACGCCGAGTTCGTTCGTCTCTGCGTTCCGATCCGAACTCGGCGCGCCGCCGCGAGAGTTCATGCGTGGCTGAGAACCCATACCCGACCAATAGGAAGCGGGTCCTGCTTTCGCAGGCAATTGGCGACGCGCCCATCATTGATGCACGTCGAGACCCCGGATGGGACAATCTCAGCAGCCGGCGTGGACCTGAGGTAGCCGCCCGCGGCGACGGCCGAAAGAAGCCCGGCGTCGAGCCGATCTAGCGTGCAGATCGCGAGCGGCCTCAAGCGCGGTCGAGCGGCGTGATTGTCGAGTGCCTCGATGGGCCTCAGGCCCGCCATGACCCGGATCGATACATGACTTCGTGGGTCGCCTGAGGATCCTTGGGCTGGTTGCGCCCGGAGCTCGTCGGCTTGGTTGTTCGCTGCCCGGTTGCGACGAGCAGCGGTGGTGGCCGGGTTTTCAGAGCCATCGCTCGAGCTCGCGGCCGAGGAGTTCGGCGCCTTGGGGGCGAATGTGTTCGATTCGGTCGGGTTGGATCCGGGCGAAGGTGTCGGCGAGCCGACGCTCGTGCCACTCGGCTTCGCTCCAGCCCTCGACGGCACCGACTGCTTCGGCGAGTAGCCATCCGAGCCACGGGCTGCGGACCAGGATGCCTTCGAGTAGTTCTTCGGCCCGTGTGTGATCGCCGGTCTCGAGTGCGAGATGGGCGAACGCGATGAGATACTCGGATTCCTCGAATGCCAGTCGGCCCGTGACGTGACGGTCGGCGATGGCCGCGACGAGCCGGGCGGTTCGCTCAGGGTCGGGCTCGTCGGCCATCGCGGTGGCCAACTCCTCTGAGAAGTGCCAGACGGTCGAGGCTCGGACGATGTCGTAGACCGGGTCTTCAGGCGGCGGAGGGAGGATATGGCCGAGGCGCCTTGCCAGCCAGCCACCGTGAACGCGGCTGAAGAGGCCCCCTTGGTTCACCGAGGGGCTGAGTTGGAGCACGCTGGACCACGCAGTGTCGTAGTCGCGGGCCAGGCAGCGGGCGCTGATCAGATGATGGCGCCACATGTCCACGTACGCGCGGTTTGCCCCGTCGGCTTCCAGCTGCGTGATGGTGCGCTCTACGAACTCGATGGCGGCGTCCGGTTCGGTCACGGACAAGAGCACCGCCTGCACGGTTCCGAGGCTCCGGAGAGCGGGGAGGCCGGCGCCGGCGAACTCCTCCAATCCTGAAGCGGCGCTCTGGAACGCTTCCAGGAACTCACCGTCCATCATCTGTTTGTTGGCCACCATCCCAGCGACGATGGCCTGGTGATCGCGATCGAGGTGTTGCCGGTGATCCCGTTCGATCTGGAGTGCTCGGTCGCTCCACCCGATGAAGCTCGGCCTTCCGGCAAGCAAGAACGAGCCCATCTCCAACAGCCTCGTCGCCTCGGCGCGCCGGCCCGCGAGGAGCAGATGGTCACACGCGGCGAACACTTCCGTCGCCTGGCGGGGATACCGGAAGAAGTTCGGCGTGGCTTCGTGGTCCGACATCCAGCCCACGGTTCCAAACAGCTCCGTCACACTCGCCGCGTGGTGGTCCGCGGTCTGAGCCACTTCGCCGGCGGTGGCGAGACGGTCGATGGCGAACGCCCGCAGTGACTCCAGGAGCCGGTAGGTCGTTGAGCCGTCGATCAGCGCCGAGGTCGCGAGCAGGGATTTGGACACCAGAGCATCGAGTAGGTCACGGGCCTCGCGTGGCGTGGTCTCTGTAGTGATCGGAACTAGCTCGGCCAGGAACGGCCCGACGAACACCCCGAGCCGTCGAAAGAATCTCTGCTCGTCTGCGTCGAGTAGGTCGTATGACCACTCGATAGTGGCCTCGAGTGTCTTCTGGCGCTGCAAGGCGCCGCGCCGACGCCCTGCCCGTAGCAGCGCGAATCGGTCCTCGAGCCCAGCGAGCAACTCTTCAGGCGTGGCCGATCGAGTCCGAGCCGCGGCCAGTTCGATCGCGAGGGGCATGCCGTCCAGGCGACGACAGAGCTCGACGACCACATCGTGGTTGGCGTTCGTGAGCTCGAAGCCGCCGCCTGCTGCCGTCGCTCTGTCGACGAACAAACGCAGCCCCGCTTCCTCGGCCGTGAGCGACGGGAGCCGGTAGGTCTCTTCGCCTTCGATCTCGAGCGCCTCGCGGCTGGTGGCCAACACCCGGAGCCGGCCGCATGCGGACAGGAGCCGGTCGACAAGCTCAGCAACAGGGTCGAGGAGGTGCTCGCAGTTGTCCACGACCAACACGACGCCACGATTCTCGAGGTAGCGCTCGAGTTCCGCTTCCACGTCCGCGCCGGTCAAGCTCAGCTCGATCCCCGCTGCGAAGGCCGTGGCGACCTCGTCGTCGGACGTCGCCGACGCCAGGTCGACGAAGAACGCACCGTCGACGTGAGCCTGCTCCCCAGCGGCCGCTTCCGTCGCGACCCGTGTCTTGCCGGCTCCGCCGACCCCGGTGATCGTGACGATCCGATGCGTGGCCAGAAGCGACCGAACCCGTTCCACCTCGACCTCGCGACCCACGAAGGAGGAGCGGTACTGCGGTAGTGTCGTGGCCCCCACGCCGGCTGCGTTGAGAGGAGGATGATCGCCGCCCAGTCCAGGTGCGACCACCTGAGCAGCGGCGACGGGCTCGGCGATGTCGCGGAGTCTCACTTCGCCCAGGTCCAGGAGCTCGTGGTCGGTCATGAGGTGGGCCGCGGCACCTGACACCACGATCTGCCCACCGTGGGCCGCCGACATGAGGCGGCTCGTGAGGTTCACCGGGGGACCGAAGTAGTCGCCCCCTCGCTCCACCGCCTCGCCGGCGTGAATACCCATGCGCACCGACAGTCCGCCATCTGCGAGGCTCCAGTCGATCGAGGACAACCCCCGCTGGATCTCGACCGCCACGCTGGTGGCAGCGTTGGCCGAGGAAAAGGCGGCTCCGAACGAATCGCCTGCCGCGAAGAACAGGTGTCCGAGATGGTCGGCGACGATCCGCCGCACGAGCTCATCGTGAAGCTCGAGATCTCGAGACATGGACTCCGACTGGGTCGCCCACAAGCGCGTCGAACCCACGACGTCGGTGAACAAGAACGTCACCAACCCCGACGGATGCTCAACCATCGCCAGAATCTAGTCGTTCGCCGATGCCGCGCCCGATGGCGTCATCCGGGTGGAGGTCCACTCGCCGGGCCAGCGCGCCTTCCCTGTGAACTCCACCGTGCGAAGGGTGCCACAGCACGGCTAGCGCGACACGGTCCTCTCGAGGGGGCTGACGGATCGCCCCTATACCAGCCGACTATCATCGCTAGCATGGACGAGCTCGAGACTGTGGTGGCGCGGCTCTCAGAAATCGTCGAAGAGCTGCTCGAACTCGAAGACGACGACTTCGCGGCCCGTTTTGCTCTGGAGAAGGAACGCGACGGACTACGAGCCCGGGCGGAAGCCTTTCATCAGCGCAAGGACGAGCACCGGTCGACCGCGGAGCTCATGGCAGAACATGCTGCCCGCACGACGCAACTCGAGGCGATGAAGGACCAGCTTGTGAATCGCGCCACCCAGGCAAGCAGTTCCTCGGGCCGCGGAGGTGGCGGAGACGTCCCCATCGGTGCAAAGCACGGAGGCAACCTCACCACCGCTGGCATGCAAGGCATGGGCGCCGACAAGGTGCGGGCACGAATCTCAGAGATCGAGCAAGAGTTGGCAGCGCGGCGGGCGGTCCAGCTCACTCCGACCAGCGGTCACGGGTCCCGAGCGCCCTCATAGTGTCGAGCATCGCGAGTCGTTGGAGCCTGTCACTCAGTAGTGCCCATTCGAGCGCGCCGGGGGTGTGCAGTTCGATGTCGCCTCACAGAATCTCTCGTCCGCCACAACTTGTGCATGCCGAGAACTCTTCCATCCTGTGTTCTCGGGGACTGAGGACGTCTATCGCGTTCGGGCCGGTCAAGTCGCGTTGTGATCTCGTTGGTAGGTCTGGCTGTCGCTAGGAGTTTCCGTGTCAGCGTGCATCCCCGGCCACGACGGCAGATCCCATGCCTGACGGCTCTCGTACTCGCTCACGGACCCAACCTAGATCCGGTCACCGGTCCGGGCAGGCGATCCTGGGTTCACCTTCTCAATCGGAGGTCGCGGCCGCGCAAGAAGAAAAATCTGAACTCTGTGCAACACTTCCGGGGGGTTCGGCGCCGTAGGCGGTGATGGAGGCAATGCGACGAGTATCCACGAGGCAACGAGCGCCTCAGACCCTTGAGGCGCTCTACCGAGCCGAGTACATCGGCATGGTTCGGCTCGCGTACACACTCGTCGGCAACAACGCCGAGGCCGAAGAGGTCGTTCAGGAGAGTTTCGTCGATGTGCATCGGCGATTGGACGAGCTCCGGAAGCCAGGTGCCTATCTCCGGACCGCTGTGGTGAGCCGATGTCGTTCACTCCTCCGGCGGCGCCGGGTCATGCAACGCCATGCCCCTGTACCCCCGGAGCAGTTGCCGGACAGTGCGTGCGAGCTCTGGGATGTGCTCCACCGGCTTGACGAGGACCAACGGGTTGCCGTGGTTCTGCGATACTTCGGCCAGTACCGGGCGTCGGAGATCGCCGAGCTCATGGACATGCCGGCGTCGACGGTTCGGTCACACGTCAGACGAGGTTTGGCCATTCTGCGAAGGGAGCTCGGGCAATGAGCGACTGGAATGACCGACTCGATCGGGACCTGCGGCATATCGCCGACAAGGCGACTCCATCTTCGACCGCGTGGGAGGCGATCCAGAACCGGATCTCCGAACAGGCGGACCAACCAGAACTGGAGATCACCATGTTGAAGCCGGACCCCAATCCTGAACAACCACGGCGGATCCGAGTGCTTGCCGCGGCCGCGGCCGTGGTGCTCGTCGTCGTCGGCTTACTCACCGTCTTCTCGGGCGACTCGAACGAGACGGACATCGTCGACAGTCCGACGGTGCCGACGCCGACCACCGCCCAACCGGACACGTCTGCTCCGCCGGTCGGTGAAGGAGACGCCGCAGCGGCTGAAGCCGACCTCGCGGTCGTGGAAGAGTTCCTCGCGGCTCGAAGGGCCTACGACGGGGACACCTTGGCTTCGCTCGTGAGCTCCGACGCATCGCTGAACGGCCTCGATGCTGTCATCTCCACCAGCGACGACTACCCATTGCTGGCCGCGTACGAGCAAGCACTCGGGTTCGCGACGGCGAGCGAACCAGAATGTTCGGTCGGTGACCCGGGACGGGTCTCGTGCACCTACCAAGCGGTGAGCGACCAGACCGAAGCACTCGGCGTCGGGCCCTACGCCGGTCGGTTCCTCATCGTGATCGAAGATGGCCTCATCGTCGAAGTGAACAACACCATCAGCGACGAGGCGGCGTACGGCGCCGAGGTCTACGGACCGTTCCAGTCCTGGCTCATCGCCAACCACCCCGACGAT
>JAJCXZ010000048.1 GCA_029263175.1 Acidimicrobiales bacterium
CCGACTTTGGCTGGCGCAGCGTCGCTCAGGTCACCAGCGACCCGAGCAGCGGGGCCGGTGGGCCACAGTCCGTCAACTTCGCCTACAAGACCGACGAACCGACCTATCGACTCGGCGAGATCGATGCGACACCGGGCGTCATCCGCATCTGGGGTGACATGGACGTCACCTTCGAGGACTCGCCGCTCGGCGACGAGAGCGGATACCGGATCGATGCCTCGATGACCGCCCAGCCGAACTTCATCCCGATCCCTCTCCTCGATGCGCTGTTCAGTGAGGTGCCCGTTGCCCCCGGGGCCCGTCTCACCGATCTCAGCTTCCGCACCCGAACCCGCAGCGAGGACTCCTTCAGCGCCGATGAGGGCCTGCGCTACTGGGACCTCGAGTACACGTGTGACCTGCTGCCCAACTCGGCGAACGCCGCGCAGGAGGTCTACAGCGTCGGCCTCGCCGGCACCGTCTACCAGATGGGCGAAGAGGACTTCTTCGAGCCCGGATTCATCCGGGTCCGCGATGCGACCGTGAGCGGTGACACCTGGACCCAGCCGGTGATCGTGCTCGACCGCTACCCCGGCGTGATTGCCGTCACCAGCGACCCGGAGACCGGCGAGGTCACCTCGACAGTGCGGATCACGCTGGAACCAAACCGCGAGATCCTGCGACCGCTCCTCGACTGAGCCGGACCTCCCGAACCCCGGACGCGACGCCGACCCGCGCAGCCGTGGTCGGCTGACGGGTTCGGGCATAGCTGCCTTTGGTGGTCAGGAGAACAGGCCGAGCTCGTCCTTGGGCGGATCGGCAGTGGCTCGATACACCTGACTGTCGTGACGCGTTGGTCTGTCCCGGAATTTAAGCGTCGCAACGCCATATTCCTGAACGAGCTCGAGGTCGTGATCGTGCAATAGGTGGTGATGGTGACTGCACAAAAGCACGAGGTTCGTTATGTCGGTGTCGCCGTGGTGCTCCCAGAACACAACGTGATGCGCCTCACAGCGTGACGGGTCGGCCCCGCACACCACACAACCTTTGTCTCGCACGATCAGGGCTCGCCATTGTGCGGCGGTGGCAGTACGGACGTCGCGTCCCATCCACAACGGCGCTCCGTGCCGATCCACGATCATGGGCGCCAAGGCCATGTCGCACATCATGCGATCGAGCACCGAATCCGGAATCGGACCCGACCCGACCAGCTCCGCACGGGCATCGGCAGTCGGGCCGTGCAAGAACCGGTCGAGCGGGATCTGAATCAGACCCTGGTACTTCGGATGCGGCGCTTTGGTGGCGCCGGCGCCGGGTGTGCGGCCTGCGCCGCGCTGGACCAAGCCGACCAGGGCATCCCACCGGCGCTGCGCGCTGGTGCGAGACGCCGACGCGTCGGTTCCTCGGCCACCGTCATCGCGAAACAGTTTGTCGGCCTCTTGCTCGATCAGGCCCCACAATTCCTTGCCTTCATCGGCATCGGTGGTGCCTGACATTCCGAATGACCCATCGTCCTTGCTCGTGAACGTGCGGAGGTTACGGTTGCGGCGCTGCCGCGCCCGCTCATCGCCATCGTCGTCGAGCCGGTTCTTCTCCGCCCACTCCCGCGCCCGCTTTGCAAACATGTCGGCCGGCTGCTTGTCAGCATCGCCGGACAGCGCATCATCGGCCTTCTCTGCATCCCCCACGGTGGCGGCGGCATCCGCAGCGGCGTCGGCGTGTTCTTCGGAAATGTCGCCATCGGCGAGCTTCTTGCGGGTTTTGGGCATCGAGGCCAACTTCTTGGCCGTCTTCGATGACTGCTTCGCCTTACGAGCCGACGCCTTCGCCTTCGTGCGTGCCACCCCAGACGAGTCCAACCCTCCGTCGTCAAGGCGATCAATGGCCGACAGTGCATCCAGCCGACGCGCCGCCACCGCCGATTCGAGCGATGACAGCTCGACCACCAGCAACTCCAAGCCGGGACGCGACAGGCCCTCCGTCACCACCTTCCCCAACTCGCCTCTCGCCGTCTCGAACATGATTCGACCTTACACGAACACATGTTCGTGTGCAACAGAATTTCTAGGTCATTCGACCCAGTTTCGGCCCAGGCCAAAAAACCTGCTTGAGTCCCGGCCTGTCTGGGCCGAATGACTCACCATGACGCTGACCGCAGATGACGCGCGCCACCTCATGCGACGAGCTGGATACGGCGCGCTCGACGCCGACGTCCAGGCCCTCACCGGGTTGACCCGGGCGGCCGCCGTCGACCGGGTGATGAACCTGAACAACCGGATCGACGGTACCCAGGTGCCCGCGGTGACCACGAGCTGGTCCGAGCGCCGAGGTCTCGCCCACTGGTGGGTCGAGCAGATGACCTCGTCGCCGGCACCGATTTCGGAGCGATTGATCTACTTCTGGCACTCGCACTTCGCCTGCAGCTCGGATCGTGTCCGCGATCCGCGCAACATGAAGGACCAGCACTACTTCTTCCGGCAGTACGGACTCGGTGGTTTCCATGCCCTGTTGACGAAGACCGCTTTCGGGCCGGCGATGCTGATCGACCTCGACAACGCGTCGAATGTGGCTGGAGACGAGCAGGAGAACTTCGCTCGCGAACTCCTCGAGCTCTACACGATCGGCAACGGCCGATTCACCGAGGACGAGGTCATCGCGGTGGCGCGTGCCTGGACCGGCCACAACATCGAGGACCGCAGCAAGCCCCCGGTCTACGCCTTCTACGCCGATCGTCACGACAAGCACGACAAGACCCTGTTCGGCATCACGAAGAAGTGGGACGCGATCGACACGATCGACGAACTCGTCAACGGTGTCCGTCGATCGTGGACCGCTGACTTTCTCGCCTGGAAGCTCTGGCGCGAGTTCGGAGATCCGTCGTGGTGGACCGAGGACCTGATCACCGATCTTGCCAACGTGATGATGGGGTCCGACATGTCGGCCGTCGAGGTCGTGCGGGCGATCTTCATGCGCGACGAGTTCTGGGCTCCGGAGCGACGGTTCGCCACCGTGAAACAACCACTGGCGTGGATCGTCGAACTCCAGAAGCGGACCGGTCTACGGCTGAGCGAGTCCCAGCTCGATTCGCGCTGCAGTGTCCTCGGCCAGCAACTGTTCCTTCCCCCTTCGGTGGCCGGATGGGGACACAACGGCGCCTGGCTGTCGGCTGCATCACTTCTGGCCCGCGCCAGAGTGGCAAGGGACTTCGCCTCAGGTGTCCGCGACTCCGGAGCCTTCAACGGGATCGCCGATCAGACGCCATCGAACGCCGCCACCCGGGTCCTCGACTTCTTCGGTGTTCCCGACGCATCCGCCAGTACACGAACTGTGGTGGAGAACTGGCACATCGCGCTCGCCGAGGAAACCAGTTCTGACAGTTGGTTCGAACGCGAGGCCTTCCGCGTCGGTGCCCTTCTCCCCGAGGTGAATCTCGCATGACCCGATCAGCCGTCCTCCCCGCAGGCACCCCGCTCCCTTCGTCGCTCCGGGTCACCCGCCGCGGGTTTCTCGGCAGCGCGGGTGCTGCCGGGCTTGCCACCACACTTCCACTATCGGTGCTTGCCGATGCTGCCGGCGCGGCGCCACCGGACGCCGATCAGGGAGTGCTGCTCGTTGTCTTCCTTCGCGGCGGCAACGACAGCCTCAATACGTTCGGTCCATTCGACAACGGGACCTACCAGGATCAGCGCCAAGGTCTCGCCGTGCAGCCGAGTCAGGGACTCTCCGCCGGCGGAGGTCATTGGTGGCACCCCTCGCTCAGCTATGTCCGACAGCGTTGGCAACAAGGTGACGTCGCCGTGCTGCCGGGCGTCGGCGAACCGGACAACGACCACTCACACTTCTCGTCGACCACCACATGGATGAGCGGCCGCCCCCTGGGCGAGAACCGGTCGACGGGTTGGCTCGGCCGATGGCTCGACACTCAAGGCGATGATGTCCTGGGGGCAAGTGTCGACGGTGGCACCGCGAAGCAGATCAAGGGAATCGAACCCCGTGTCATCGGCGTCAGTCGGAGCTCGGGAAACCTTCTCCCGAGCGGCTCACGGGAGCAAGCGGGCAACACCTCACTCTGGCGCCACAACCACGGCGCCCTCAACGACATGGGCAACCAGTACGGCGATGCCCTGCGAGTGGCCGCCGAGTTCTCCGGCAAGCAGCGGCCGCTGTATGCCGAAGGTGTCCTTCGAAGCTCGGACCGGTTCGCCGCGGATCTCGAACGAGCCGCCGATCTGCTCAACCTGGGCCTCGGCGTCCGCGTGATCTCGGCGACGCTCGGCGGGTTCGACACCCACTCAGACCAGGCTGATCGTCACGCAGAGAAGCTCCTCTCCCTCGATCTGGGCATTCGAGGATTCTTCGACACTCTGCTCCCGGCTCTCCACGGCCAGACCACTGTGCTCGTGGTCTCGGAGTTCGGGCGGCGAGTGCGGCGCAACAACTCGCTCGGCACCGATCACGGTTCCGCCGGCATGGCGATGGCAATCGGACAACGGGTGAAGGGCGGGCTCAAAGGGGCGTACCCATCGCTCAGCGACCTCACCCGCCGCGGTGACCTGAAGTTCAACACCGACTTCCGGAGCCTCTACACGACCGTCGCGCAGCGCTGGCTGGCGACCGACGGCGCAACGCTGCTCGGTTCCTCGCACGATGAACTCGACCTCTTCGTCGGTGGGCCCGCCGGCACCGGCGTGGCCGGGTTCCTCGATGTCGATGGCTCGAAGTTCTACGCCGGCGCCTTGCGGTGGGCTGCTGCCACCGGCGTGGTCACCGGGTCGACGCCAACCACGTTCGAGCCGGGCCGCAACATGACACGCGGCGAGTTCGCGACCGTGATGTGGCGCGCCGCAGGGTCGCCAAGCCCCGGCCGCGGTTCCGACTTCCATGATGTACCGGCCAACGCCTACTACGCCGATGCCGTCGCCTGGATGGTCGAGCAAGGAATCACAACCGGCACCAGCCGGACCGAGTTCTCGCCTGGTCGCTCGCTCACTCGTGGCGAGGTCGCCACTCTGCTCTGGCGGTCCCGTGGACGACCGGCTCGCGCCACCGCGCAGCAGTTCGATGATGTCCCCGGCGGCCGATTCTACTCTGACGCCGTGCGTTGGATGGCGGCTGATGGGATCACCACCGGCACCAGCCCGACACGCTTCTCGCCCCACGACCCGGTCGACCGAGCACAGGCCGTGACGTTCCTGTGGCGCGACGCAGGCGAACCGACGGTCTGACTCGATACGTCAGTCCGTTGCGTCGAGGCGGCTTCCACCTTCGGTGAGGTTGATGTCCCACAACACCTTGTCGAGCGCATCACTCGCCGCGATCGCGGAATAGCGCAGCGGACTCTCCGGGGTGACCGTTGATGCCATCGGCGTCAACACGGTCCAGGGCGTCGGGTGGGCGAATTGGACGACCGAGTAGCGGTCACCCTGTTGCCCCTCGCCGGATACGACTCGATGGATGCCCGATGAGATGACACCGTTGCTGAGGCGTTCGAGCATGAGGCCGGTGTTGATGATCGCCCGGTTCTCCGGTGGCGAAGCGGCGATCCAACCCTCGTCGGTCTTGACCTGAAGGCCCGCAGCGGTGGCTCGGGGCAGCGCGGTGATGAGGTTGATGTCCGCGTGTTCGCCGGCCCAGACGTGTTGTTCGCCCGGCGCCTGTTCCATGGCCGGATAGTGGATCGCCCGCGTGAGGGTGGCGCCGTCGACCAGCATCTCGTCGAAGAACGTCTCGTGAGCACCAAGACCTTCGGCGATGATCCGCAGCACGCGTGACTGAAGGTTCGCCACCCGCTCGTGGAAATGCAGCAGGAGATCATGAACACCGGGCAGGTCGGCCTCGGGCAGAGCCGGCGGGCCGTAGCGATGCGGATACCTGTCGCGCAGCGGGTGCCCCTGACCGAGCGGCATGCCCCAGTTGAGCATCTCTTTCCAGTCGGGGACGTCGGCGATCGCCGCGGTCTCGACCAGCAGGCCCGTGTATCCGGTCTGCCCGTGGGAGCCCGCAACGATGTAGGTGTCCTTCTTGTCCTGCGGAAGGGTGAAGAACGCTTCGAGCTGGCTGTACACCTCGTCGATCATGTCGATTTCCATGTCGTGCTCGACGTAGACGAAACCGGTCACGAGGCTCCGACTCACGCCGTCGACGACAGCCCGTCGTTCGGACGCTGATCCGTTCTCGAATGCCAGCAGGTCGACATCAAGTATCTCCATGCGCAAACGCTAGCGCCCCGGCCCCCGGTGCTGCGGGCCGAACGCCTCGTGCTCGTCTTCGCGACTTATCCACAGGACGGCGTTCAAATTACAATGAATGCGAAAGTCGCGTTTCGACGCCGTGCGTGACTGCGTCAGCACGACCACGCTCTGCGCGAATCTGGCTGCGACTTCCTTGTATTTCTGGGGATTTCCCGGATTGTTTCGATGACCCCTTGACGTCCATGTAATTACGCGGCTGTAATTGCAAGTCCCTCCTCTCGGAGGGCGAATGACAACGGTGAAGTCGAGTGCTGTTGTCGTGGGTTCCGGTCTGGTTGGCCGGGATGTTTCGGGTGGGCTCGACGCGGATGAGGGGCGCCCCACATGGCGATCATTGAGGATCGACTGACAGCAGTCGACAACACGGCAACCGCGGTCGAAGCCGCGACGAGTATGCGGGTGCGAAAGCGCAACGGCAGTCTCGAACCGGTCGACGTCAACAAGATCGTCAACGCGGTTGCCCGTGCCACCGAAGGGCTGATGGGTGTCGACCCGATGGTCGTGTCCACCCGCACCATTGCGGCGCTCGCTGATGGCGCAACGACACAAGAGCTCGACGAGCTGTCGATCCGCACCGCGGCGGGCCTCATCGTGGAGGAGCCCAGCTACTCCAAGCTCGCTGCTCGCATGCTGTCGACCTACATCGACAAGGAAGTTCGCAATCAGAACGCTCCGTGGTTCTCGGAGTCGGTGGCGCTCGGCCACCAGATCGGTCTGATCGGTGACGAAGTCCTCGAGTTCGTCAACGCCAACGCACCCACGCTCAACGCCGCCATCAACTCCCAGCGCGACAAGAACTTCGAGTTCTTCGGCCTGCGCACCGTCTACGACCGATACCTGCTGCGTCACCCCGAGACCCGCCAGGTCATCGAGACTCCCCAGTACTTCTTCCTCCGTGTTGCCTGTGGCCTTTCCACCAACGCCGAGGAAGCCATCAAGTTCTACGACCTCATGTCGTCGTTGGCCTATCTGCCATCGTCGCCGACGCTCTTCAACTCGGGCACGACCCACCCACAGATGTCGAGCTGCTACCTGCTCGACTCCCCCGAGGACTCCCTCGAGGGCATCTACAAGCGTTATACCGACATCGCCCGTCTTTCGAAGTTCGCCGGCGGCATCGGCGTCGCCTGGCACCGAATTCGTTCGAAGAACAGCCTGATCGTCGGCACCAACGGCCTGTCCAACGGCATCGTTCCGTGGCTCAAGACCCTCGATGCTTCTGTTGCGGCCGTCAACCAGGGTGGCCGCCGCAAGGGTGCAGCCTGCGTCTATCTCGAGTCATGGCACGCCGACATCGAGCAGTTCCTCGAGCTGAAAGACAACACCGGCGATCACGCCCGCCGCACCCACAACATCAACCTCGCCAACTGGATCCCCGACATGTTCATGGAGCGCGTCGAGAAGGACTGGCAGTGGAGCCTCTTCGACCCGAAGAGGGTCCCTGCACTCATCGACACCTACGGCGACGAGTTCCGTGCCATCTACGAGCAGGCCGAGGCCGACGGGATCTACGAGAAGCAGGTCCCTGCCCGGCAGCTCTACCAGCGCATGATGAAGTCGCTGGCCGAGACCGGCAATGGTTGGATGACCTTCAAGGATCCGTCCAACACGAAGTGCAACCAGACCGGCCCCGGTGCCGCTGGCGACAACAAGAACGACCGCGATCGGGTCGTGCACCTCTCCAACCTGTGCACCGAGATCCTCGAGGTCACCAGCCAGAGCGAAACCGCCGTGTGCAACCTCGGCTCGGTCAACCTCGGTGAGTTCGTCGAGACCTCCGAAGGTGTCACCGCCGTCGACTTCATCAAGCTCGGTGAGGTCGTCCGGCATGTGGTGCCCTTCCTCGACCGAGTGATCGACATCAACTACTACCCCACCGACGAAGCGGCTGTCTCCAACGACCGCTGGCGTCCCGTGGGCCTTGGTCTGATGGGTCTGCAGGACGTCTTCTTCAAGCTCGGCGTTCCGTTCGACTCCCCCGTCGCTCGCGACGTCAGCCGTCGTATCTCCGAGGAGATCTATTTCAACGCCCTGTGGGCCTCCACCGAGCTGGCCGAGGCCAACGGTCCCCACGCCGCCTTCAAGGAGACCCGTGCTGCGGCCGGCGACCTCCAGTTCGACCTGTGGGGGGTGGAGCCGAGCGACGCTGAGCGTTGGGCTCCGCTGCGCGAGCGAATCGAGAAGCACGGCCTGCGCAACTCCCTCATGATCGCCATCGCTCCCACCGCCACGATCGCTTCGATCGCCGGTTGCTACGAGTGCATCGAGCCGCAGGTGTCCAACCTGTTCAAGCGCGAGACCCTGTCGGGTGAGTTCATGCAGATCAACCGCTACCTGGTGAAGGAACTCCAGAGCCGGGGGCTGTGGGACGCACAGATGATCGCCGACGTGAAGAAGTCGGAGGGTTCGATCCAGGACCTCGATCGCATCCCCGACGACATCAAGGCCATCTACCGCACCGCCTGGGAAGTTCCGATGAAATGCCTGATCGAGATGGCCGCCGATCGCGGCGCCTTCATCGATCAGAGCCAGTCGCTCAACCTCTTCATGGAGTCGCCCACCATCGGCAAGCTCTCGTCGATGTACATGTACGCATGGAAGGCCGGTCTGAAGACCACGTACTACCTGCGCAGCCGTCCGGCCACCCGCATCAACAAGACCACGTCGAGCAACGACCCGACCACCTCAGGCCCTGCGCCTGACGGTCCCGGCGGTGGCGGACAACCCAAGCCGACATTCACCGACGAAGAGGCCCTGGCTTGCTCGTTGGAAAACCCTGAGCATTGCGAAGCGTGCGACTGATGGCACTCGCCGACGACCTCAACCTTGCGCCGACATACAACCCGGAGACGCTCGGGCATACGGCCACCCCGGCTTCTGTCCGCACCAACATCCTTGATCCGGGTTTCGACCTGACGCTGCGGCCGATGCGTTACCCGCAGTTCTTCGAGATGTACAAGGACGCCATCAAGAACACGTGGACCGTCGAGGAGATCGACTTCTCCGATGACCTAACCGACCTCGACCGCAAGCTCATGCCGGCCGAGAAGCACATGATCAGCCGCCTGGTGGCGTTCTTCGCCACCGGCGACTCGATTGTGGCCAACAACCTCGTCCTCAACCTCTACGAGCACATCAACGCTCCTGAGGCCCGGATGTACCTGTCGCGCCAGCTCTACGAGGAAGCGTTGCACGTCCAGTTCTATTTGAACCTGCTCGACAACTACATCCCTGATCAGGACGAGCGGGCCGAGGCATTCGCCGCCATCGAGAACATTCCCTCCATCAAGGCGAAAGCCGAGTTCTGCTTCACGTGGATGAGTTCGGTTGGCAGCGGGCCGTTGCAGACCAGGGAGGACCGCAAGCGGTTCCTCATGAACCTGATCTGTTTCGCCGCCTGCATCGAGGGCATGTTTTTCTATGGCGCCTTCGCCTACGTTTACTTTTTGCGCTCGAAGGGTCTGCTCAACGGCCTGGCGGCCGGCACCAACTGGGTGTTCCGCGATGAGTCGATGCACATGAACTTCGCCTTCGAAGTGATCGAAACGGTCCGGGCCGAAGAGCCCGACCTGTTCGACGAGGACTTCGGCCATCGTGTCACCGCCATGATCGAGGATTCCGTCGAAGCCGAGTTCCAGTTCGCCGAGGATCTCCTGGGCGAAGGCGTGCCTGGCATGTCCACCGGCGACACCCGGATCTACCTTCAGTTCGTGGCCGATCAGCGCCTCCAGCAGCTTGGCCTGCCCAAGCGCTACGGCTCCAGCAACCCGTTCAGCTTCATGGAGTTGCAAGACGTACAGGAGTTGTCCAACTTCTTCGAGCGCACCGTGTCGGCCTATCAGGTCGGTGTCGAAGGCGACGTCTCGTTCGACGAGGACTTCTAGGTCCCAAGCTCGATCACCGCCCGCCTCACCAGCGGGTGACCCTCAAACGGCCGCTCTGTCATCGACAGGGCGGCCGTTCCGCGCCAACGAAGATGCAGCACGTGCTCCGAGGGTGTGCTGCATCTCAAGCCGGCAGGGCCGGGCTCACAGCCAGCGCCGGGCCCGCGTGCAGTACTGGTCGTAGACAACCCCGAACTTCGCCGACAGCATCCTTTCCTCAGGCTGAATCTGGAGTCGAGTCATCACCGCCACGAACAAGACTTCGCCAGCGACGAGTCCGACGAGCGTTCCGACTCCGAGCGACCACGCCGCGATCAACAGGGCCATACCCAGATACATCGGATTCCGGGTGAACCGATAGGGACCATTCGAGACCAACGCGGAGGCGCTCTCGATGTCGTGGGGATTCACCGTGGTGGAGGATTGCCGAAATGCGACCACTCCCGCCACTGCGATCGCGATACCTGCGACGCCGGCGATTGTTGCGACGATGTCGCTACCGCTGCCGGCGATCCACCACTCGTCGAGACTCAGCCTCGAAATCAGCCACGAGACCAGCATCGCCAGCATCATCCAGATCAGAGGAGGAACCGTGGTCTCGAGTCGCAACATGTCGAGGGCGAGGTTACGGAACTACCGCCGCGGACCCAACCAACGCACCGCCACGAGCGAGCCGATGAGGCCCCCGGTCGATGACAGCAACAGATCCCCGATCGTGTCGCCGTAGGTCAGAGACAAAGCTCCGGCGCCGCCGACCCCATCCTCGGAGACGAGCCACTCCATGAGCTCCCACCACACGATGGCGACGGCACCGAAGCCGTAGCCGAGGAGCACCGCGTCGCGCCGATCGGTGACATTGCGGAAACGGAACGCATGGAACGCCGCTACGAGCAGGATCCAGTTGACCGCGTGCAGCACATCGTCGGTTTGCGGGTACTCGTCGTAGATCCCGAGCAGATTTCCGAGTGTGTCGAGGAGAAACGGCGCCGCCAGGAGGGCATCACCAACGTGGGCGTAGGGGCTCCAGTGCCGGCGCTTGCCAATGATCGGCACCAAGACAGCCGACGCGAGAAAGAGCGGAGCCCGAAACCCCATTGCCTTGCCCTCGAGCACAGCGAGAGGAACGGTGAGTGCAACGGCGAACGAGGCGAAGAGCGCCACCTTGACAGTGACATTGACCCGCCTTGCCCAGAGCGTGCGGTCGAGGTCGAGAACCCTGCTGGTCAGTAGCCCCGCACTCCGTGATAGGGCAGACCCGCGGCCTTCGCCTCGGTGTAGAGCACCATGAAGTTCTCGCCGAATGGGTCCCTGCCCTGAAGCGGCAAGGAGGCCCGGCGAATGGTCCAGTCATGCGGTGCGAGCTCGCCGGCGCGGTCATAGTTGCGAGCCGCACCGTCGACATCGCCTCGATGGCGGAGCTCGTTGGCGATCCGGAAGTGCAAGCGAGCGAGCTCCTCATCGGGGCTGAGATCACCCACGGCGGAACGGATCTCATCGTCGGAGAGTTCGGTGGCGCCGGTGCGCACCCAATCACGGATGCGGTCGTGCTGCCGGTCGGAATCGATGCCCGTGAAGTCGCGGTAGGCATCGGTGCCCGCTGCGCTCCAATTCGGGTGCACGATCCGATCGTTCTCATTGATCATCAGCACAGTCGGCACGTTGGAGATCGCGTAGAGCTCGGTGACGAGATGATCGGCATCCATCAGCACGGGGAACGAGATGCCGTCGGCAAAGCCGCGAATGGCATCGGTGTTCTCATCGATCGCGACAGCGATCACCTGAAAGTCGGTGTGACCCTCGCCGTGAAGTTCATTCTGCAGTGCCTGCCACCCGGGCAGGTCATGGGCGCAACCTCACCAGCTGGAGAAGGCGACGAGCAATCGTTTCTTGCTTCGGTGATCCGACAACGCCATGAGGTCGCCGTTGATCGTCGGGAGCGAGAAGTCGGGGGCGACGAGGTTCTGCAGTGCCGAGCGGCGGCGACTGCGCGGTGCACCCACCGCGGTGATACCCGACTCGTCGGATACCGCTGGCCGGTCGAGAAGACCAGCGACGGCAACCAGATCTATGGCGGTTTCGCGGCCCAACGAGGCGCGATCCCGCACAGGAACACACACCTCGTCTCGGCACAGCCCTTCCGGCTTCAACGACCAACCGATCAGGGAGGGGAGCTGATCCACGGTCGCGGTCGGCGAGTCGAACAGCAAGAGGTCGGTGTCCATAGAACGGGCTCTCAGTCGTTGCGGGGGAAACCCAGGTCAACCGACGAGCCGGCCGGGTCGGGCCAGCGGGAGGTGATGGCCTGGGCCTTTGTGTAGAAGCGGATTCCCTCGGGACCATACATGTGCGTGTCGCCGAGATTCCAGGCGCATTCGATGTTGTCGAGGCCACGAGCAACCTCGCCGAGGGCATCGGCGATGTCGACCTCCTCAACGGAGGCAAACACCATGCTGCCGGTCTGCTGGCCGGTGGTCGGGGTGTTGACCACACCAGTGTTGCCAGAACTGCCGGCGACGGCCTGGCCGTTGATGAAGTGTCCGAGTTGGGTGATTTCGCTCATGATGCGTCTCTCGGTTTCGGTTGCGAGTTCAATTGTCGAGGTCCGGCCCTTGCCGCAAAGCTCGCCTACCAGTTGGCGGCGATGTATTGCGTTTCGCAGAACTCGAAGATGCCCTCGTGGGCGCCCTCACGACCGAGACCGCTCTGCTTCATGCCACCGAACGGCGCCGCCGGATCCGACATCGCCCCGCGGTTGATTCCCACCATGCCGGCGTGGATGCGCTCGCCGACCGACATGGCCCGAGCCACGTCACCCGAGAACACATAGCTGGCGAGACCGAGCTCGGTGTCGTTCGCCCAATCGATCACTGTGTCGGTGTCGGTGAACGTGATGACAGGGGCAACCGGGCCGAAGATCTCCTCCTGGGCGATCGGCGACTCCATGGTGACGTCGCCGAGAACGGTCGGGGCATAGAAGAAGCCGGGCCCATCGATCGGCGAGCCACCGACCGCGGCGGTGGCACCCGCGGCAAGTGCGCCCCGAACGAGGCCGTCGATCGTCTCGATCGCCCCGGCGTTGATCATCGGGCCGCAGGTGACGCCCTCTTCGTCGCCGGGACCGACCTTCATGGCGCCCATGGCCGCAGCCAGGCGCCCGGTGAACTCGTCGGCCACGCCGGCCTCGACGAACATGCGGTTGGCGGCCGTGCAGACCTCGGCGGAGTGACGCATCTTCGCTGTCATGGCGCCCTCGACCGCCAGGTCCATGTCGGCATCGTCGAACACGATGAATGGCGCATTGCCACCGAGTTCCATGCCAGTCTTGAGTACACGATCGGCGCATCGCTTCAGGAGAATCCGGCCGACCTCGGTGGAGCCGGTGAAGGAGACCATGCGCGTGGCGCGGTGCTCGGTGGCGGCGTCGAACCACGAACCCGAGGACTGGGTGGGGACGACGTTGACGAGACCAGCAGGCACCCCGGCCCCTTCGAGAAGCTCGGCGACACGCAGCGCGGTGAGAGGCGTCTCCTTCGGCGGCTTGATGACGCAAGCGTTGCCGGCGGCAAGCGCCGGCGCGACCTTGCGGGTGATCATGGCGGCCGGGAAGTTCCACGGTGTGACCATCACGACGACGCCGACCGGCGGGTGATGAATGAGGATCTTGTGGGCACCGCTCGGCGCCGTCTTGATGACACCATCGATCCGCACTGCCTCTTCAGCGTTCCAGCGGAAGAACTCGGCGGCGTAGGCGATCTCGCCCTTGGCATCGGCCGTCGGCTTGCCATGTTCAGCGGTGATCAGAGCGGCAAGTTCATCGGTGTGGTCGATCAGGGTCTGCCAGCAGTTGCGAAGCACTTCACTACGGACTCTGGGAGCGGTGGCGGCCCAGCCCCGTTGCGCCAGATCGGCAGCATCGACTGCCGCGGTCGCGTCGCCAGGAGTGCCGGCGGCGACTTCGGCGATCACGTCGCCGGTGGCCGGGTTGAGGACCTCGATCCGGGTGCCGTCGCTGCCGTCGAGCCAGTTGCCACCGATGAGCATTTGCGTCTGCATTGGGTCCTCAGAGATTTCTGTCGCGGTGGACGAATCCTGGCATCGCCGACGACAGCCGACAACCTCGGCGGAGGTTCTTTCGTGACCAACCGGCCGGGTCAGGAGTCGATGTCGACCAGTTCTTCTGAGAGTGCCTGGGTCGTGACCACTCGACCCTTTCCTTGCCCTTTCGCGGCAAAGAGCGCGGCATCAGCGTCACGCAACATGTTGTTGAGGTCAAAGGCCTGGGCAGGGGCGACCGCGGCACCGACGCTCGCGCCGACTACGACTGCCTCGCCGTCGATGATCGAAGGCTCGCAGACACCGGCGACGATTCGTTGACCCACCGCCACGATGTCGTTCGGGTCTTGCACGCTCGGCAGGAGAATGACGAACTCATCGCCGCCGATTCGAGCGACGATGTCGCCGCCGCGCACCGCGGCAAGGAGCCGAGCCGCCACGATCTTCAACACCTCGTCGCCGGCATGGTGCCCACTGCGATCGTTGACTTGTTTGAACCCATCGAGGTCGACGAAAAGAAGACCGATCTGGCGCTCGCGGTTCGGACGAATCTTGCGAGCAGCTCGTTCCAGGTGAGCCCTGTTGCACAGGCCTGTCAACGGATCGTGATGGGCAGCGTGGGTCAACCGCTGAATTGTCGCGGATCCTCGACGTCGCCCGCCGACCAACATCACCACTCCCAATGCGGTGACGAGAGCGGAAAGTGCCGCAAAGACGAGCATCCCGAGCAGCGACGAGCGGACCGTCGAGGACACCGCTTCGCTCTCGGCTGCGGCCGTGAATGTCACGAGCAGCTCACTGACTTCATCGAGCGATTCGGCATCTGCGCCGGCGTCCGTCTCCCAGCCGATCTCGACTTCGGGATCCAAGTGGGCAGCGCTGACTGCCTCTGCCGCGGCTGCGGCTCGAGTCGAGAGTTCAGCAGCTGAGGCAGTGATGTCCTGCTCGACCAGCATGCTGCGGAGGATCGATCGTTGATGTGTCGCAGCGGCCGAGCGGGCGGTCAGCAACTCAGTGGAGAACCAACTCGACACCGACGCGAGAACCTCGCCGTTTGCGAATCGCAGATCGCCGGACATCTCGAGAGCGATCGCAGGGTCGAGGGCCTCGACCTCGTCATCCACCAGGTTCTGAAGATCGGTCAACACGTCCTCGTAGATCGAGGCGGTCGCCGAGTCGATCTCGAGCTGCCCGAGAAGTGTCTCGACCGATTCGATCTCGTCATCGACATCCTCGCGGATGTCCTCGATCGTGTCTTCATCTCGGAACTCGGGTACAAGATTGAGCACTGACGTCGCGAGCTCGTCGCCCACCTCCACCAACTCGATCGAGTCGATGGCCACCAGACGCCCCGTCTTCAGCTCGCCTTCATCGACCACCCGTATCACCATCACGACCAGGCCGACGACCGCCAGAACCATCACGAGGAGGACAGCAGCGGCCATCGGGTTCGTGCGGCGAAAAGACATGGCCGACTATCGGCACTTGGACGCTGGATTCAAGCGTTCCTTGGACCGCGTGTTGCCCGGTCGACCCGCGTGGCAGTAGCTTGTCGAAGACGAAGAATGACCACATAGAGTGATCGGAATCACCGAGTCATCCCACCGTGAGCTATTCCCGAAATACCACCCTGAGTCACCTTATGCCCACAATCAGCGTTGCATGCAGCAGCTAATTCGGGTAATAGTGGTGTCTTCTCGATAGTACGGCGAACAATGAGGGCGAAATGAGAACTGCGCGAAGTGTCATCCTGGTCATGGTGGCGGGCCTAATCAGCTCACTACTCTCCGTCAACCCGGCTGGCGGCGTGGCCGACTTCGGCGACGTCGCGCCTATGGAGTTCTACACCGCGGCAGTCCAGTGGATGGTCGACGACGACATCACCACCGGCACCAGCGCCAACTGCTTCTCCCCCCACGACGCAGTCACCCGCGGCCAAGCGGCGGCGTTCATGTGGCGCATGGAGGGCGAGCCGACCCCGGCCAGCCCCCATCCCTTCAACGACGTGTCCAAGGCGTGGCAACAGGACCCGATCTCCTGGATGTTCGCCGAAGACATCACCACCGGCACGTCGTCCACCATGTTCTCACCAGAGGATGTCTTGACACGGGGCCAGATGGCCGCCCTGCTCTGGCGTCTGGCGGGGTCGCCCACCGGCAACCCGCCCCACCCGTTCGACGACGTCACCGCAAGCTGGCAGCAGGAAGCGATCTCGTGGATGAAGGCCCTCGGTATCACCACGGGCACGTCGGCCACCAAGTTCTCGCCCGACGACACGGTGACCCGCGCCCAACTGGCCACCTTCCTCTACCGCTACAAGGGTTCACCCGCCGTCGAGATCAGTGCCCACAGCCCCGCCTGTGGAACCCCACCGAGCCCCGGTGACGTGAAGAACTGCTCCAGCTTCACCTATCAGGAAGACGCGCAGCGCTACCACGACTACTACCTGCCGTTCTACGGCGACGTCGCCAACCTCGACTCCGACGGCGATGGCGTGGTCTGCGAGAGCCTGCCCTCGAACGGCACAACCACCACAACCACCACCACAACCACCACCACAACCACGACGACCACAACGACGACCACCATTCCGGGCTCACCGGCAGTCACGTCTCTCGTTGCGACGCCCAACCCCGCGCTCGTCGGCTCAGTCGTGCAGTTCAATGCCATCACGACGGGCACCATCGTGCAGTATGAATGGGACTACGAGAACGACGGCACGTTCGTCGTGGGTACGAGTATCGGGTCGCACACCTTCAACGCACCGGGGCTGCAGACCGTCACCCTCAGGGTCACCGACGCGAACACGCTGACCGGCACCGGGACAGTGGACGTCAACGCCTACCACCCGACCCTGGTCGACGACGCCGACATCTTCATCTTCACGCCGGACGGAGGCCACACCGGCTCCAACACGAGCGGATCGTTCTCGTTCCACTTCGACGGCAGTGACGTGGGCCTCTTCGGGAGCACCGGCGCGCTGCCCCCTGACGTCGACGGTTTCGACACCAACCACGAGGACATCGACGCCCTGTGGGAGGACGCCGCCAGCGGCGATCTGTTCATCTCCACCAACTCCAACGCGAACGTGCCCAGCATTTCCACCGCTGGAGACGAGGATCTGATCCGGTTCGCCGACGTCACCTATGGGACGACAACCAGTGGTTCGTGGAGCCTGTATTTCGATGGCAGCGACGTCGGCCTCGTCGCCAGCGGCGACGACCTGTATGCCGTGGCCTTCGACGGCACCGAGATGTTGTGGTCGAGCCAGGGCCCATCGGTGCCGCCGTACCTGAACAGTGTGCCCGGCAGCACCCGAATCGACGTCAACCGGTTCACCGGCACCTACGGCAGCAACACCAGCGGAACCGCCGCGATCGACCTGGCCCTCGGCCCCCTCGGCTTCAGCATTCCTGTCAACAACGACAACGTCGGCGCACTCCACTACGTGCCGGGCATCGGGCTCGACGCCACCTACTACCTGGCCTTCTGGACGCCGACAAGCGTTCCGGGCCTCGGAACGGTCAGTGACTCCGACATCGTGAGCTACAACAACACGTCGGGCACGTGGGCCATGGTCTTCGACGCCTCCGACGTCGGTATCGACAAGGGCACCCTCGATGCGTTCCACATCCGTGCCAATGGTCAGATCCTCATGTCGACCGGGCTGGATGCGGACGATCCGGAGATCGAACTCGACGACAAGCTCCTCGTGCCGGGGATAACCGGGCCCTACTCCTTGGGGAGCTAGGAGTCGAGTCGTTTACGCGGCCGGCGTCGTCATCGTTGCGATGGCGGCGCCGGCCGGTACGCGAGATCAAGCGCCGGCTGCGTGGATTCCCGGTGTCGATGGCCAGAACAGACCGTCGTAGCCCGGGTGGGCCCGGAGGGTGTCAACGCCGACCGTGTCGATGATGGAGGCCTCGGCCGGGAGGGCGACCTCGGCCCAATCGACCGTGCCGTCGAGCCGATGGCTCACAACGATCACGTCGGCTTCGTTCACCACGGCAATGATGTCGTCGCTGACGAGGTCGGCGAGGTGGGGCACGGTGGCCAGTGCGTAGGCCGCGTTGGCGCCGACGAGCTCATCCACGGCGAGGGTGGCGTCGTAGATCGCCACGTCGACACCTTTGCCGATCAGGCGCTCGACCACGGGAACCATGGGCGCCTCGCGGAGGTCGTCGGTTCCTTCCTTGAACGCGAATCCGATCACGGCGACCCGTGACGGCCCATCGCTGAGGATCCGGTCGGCCAACGCTTCGATCTGGTCGTGGTTCGACAGCAATGTTGCCTGCAGCATCGGCACGACGATGGCCATTTCGCGGGCCGCGTCGAGCACGGCGCGGAGATCCTTCGGGAGACACGACCCACCAAAGGGGCTGCCGGGCCGAAGGTATTTCGTCGAGATGTTGAGCTTGTCGTCGAGACAGAAGATGTCCATCACCGATGACGAGTCGATGCCTTGGCGGTGGCACAACTCGCCGATTTCGTTGGCGAAGGTGACCTTGGCGGCATGCCAGCAGTTGGACGCATACTTCACCATGGCGGCCTCGCCAACGCCCACCTCGATGACGTCTGCGTCGAGGGCCGGGTAAAGCTCGCGGCAGCGGGCTGTTGTGGCCGCGCTGTCGGTCCCGAAGACGACGACGGGAGGATCGAAGAAGTCGCTCAACCCCGTGGCCTCCCGAAGGAACTCAGGATGGCAGGCGTAGCCGACCCCGTCGCCGAGGGCTCGGCCCGACGTCGCCTCGAGCTCGGCCATCAGCTCGGCATGCACGGCCGGCAATGAGGTGGAGCGATTGACCACAGCCACGAACGGTCGCGGGTTGGTCCTGATTCCTTCGGCGATCTGGTGCGTGGCGGTGAGCAGATGGCGCCCGTCGACGCCCCCCGAGGAGGTAGAGGGTGTTCCCACCGCGAGCATCATGAGATCGACGGAAGCCGCCACCTCGAGTCCGTCGGTGGTGGCGCTGATTCGGCCCGACCCCACGTGGCGGGCCAGCAGCTCCTCGACGCCGGGTTCGGTCACGGGGGACCGGCCGGCCAGGATGGCTTCGACCTTGGCGGGGTTGATGTCGACGCCGACGACGTCGTGGCCCAACTCGGCCAAGCCCGCGACACTCACTGCGCCCACATAGCCGAGCCCGTACACACCGATCCTCATCGCTGAGCCTCCTTGGAACTGATCATGGTGCCGCCTGAAGGGTTCAGAATACGAAGGAGAGTGGTCGATCGCACCGGAGCGTGGCCACCCTCGCGCCCGTGGCCCAACCCGCTCACAGGGCCCGCCAGGCAGCAGAATGGACGTCGGCGAGAACGGCCGGATGAGGCTGCGAGGCATCGATGACCTCGGCCTCCTGCGCTTCCCAGTCGACCGACCAGACTTCCTCGGCGCGCCGGCGCACGAAGTCCTCGTCCTGTTCGGACCGCCGGGCAACAGCGAGGGTGGGGTCGACCCGAAGCACCAGCAATCGGTCGGGTGGTTGGATCCGGCGGTAGTAGGCCGCTTCAGCGGCAGCGAGCCGGCGCGCCAGCGGCCGCCGCTCGAGACCGGGCAGATGGGCGCAGCGCGGCCCGTCCATGAGCGTGATGGAGTCGAGCGGAAAGCGGTCGCACACCACCACGGTTCCTCGGGCGGCTGCTCGCCGGGCCCGCTGGTACGCGCGGTACCGATCGCGGGCGGTGAGCGTGTGGGCCACGACAAACGCGAACCCGGGGTATCCGGTGGTCTCGAAGTCGGTCCAGGCGGGCAGGGAGGTACGCGAGTCGTTTCTCGTACCGGGTAGGCGGCGCAGGATCGCCCGAACGAGGCGGGTGCGAAACGACCGCACCGGCTTGCCCATGTGGACGACGTGGGTGGGGAAATGTCGCGAAAAGGTCTGCCCGAGAGCCGCCACCGCTGATGACTTGCCGGATCCATCCCCGCCGACGACGGCCAGGAGCAGGCCACCGCTGTCGAGAACCCGGCGGCTACGAGGGGCACCGTCGGTTCGTCGCCGCCGCCACCGTCTCCAGAGCTTGCGCCCGAGGTCGGTTCGCAGCGACGATCGCGCCCAGGGCTCGAGTGCCTTCACCAGGTGCCGTCCCGCGACAGCCCGGGTCAGGCGACCCGCATCATCGGCGATGGCTCGGCGACACTCGGCGAACAGCTCGGCCGATACGGTCGGCAGGTGCTCGGCGCGAAGCGCTTCCACGATGGCGGGATCCGCACCGGCCTCCAGATGGGCGAGCTCTCGACGCTCCGACGGAGTGAGCCGGCCCTTTCGCGAAACCTGGGCATCCAGCGGACAGTGCTTGACCACCATTCGAAGGACGAAGATCAGAAGTTCGAAGTCGTGACTCGGCACCGGGATCGGCCCGGCGAGGACCCGAGACTCGAGGTAGGATTCCTCGAGCGGGATCCGGAAGTTCTTGGTCATGTCATCGCCGAGCACCAACTGGTAGTGGGCTTGCACATGCACCATCCGACCGGTCTCGGCGTCCAGACCGAGGTAGTCGACCATGCCCGGAATCATCCGGTCCGGCGACGGTCGGGCGACGCGGAATCCGAGCGCGTGCAGCGCCGCCGAGAATGCAGGCGCATCCCGCCGAGAAACCAGGAGATCGAGGTCGTTGTCGGCCACGAGGGACTTTTCGATGGCCTCGTTGCTCTTCCAGTGGCAGTAGACGACGCCGGCTTCCTCGAGGGCGCCGAGCATCCCGGCGATCAGCCCGAGAGGGCACATCGTTGTCGCGGACCGGGGAGCCGAGCGCGTCGTGTCATTCATCGTGCCCCCTTTTCACCAGGTCTTCGTACAGCGATATGTAGCGAGCGGTGATCTCCGCCAAGGCGTAGTGCGACTCCACCGACTCGCGTGCCTGTCGGCCGAGATCACCACGTTTTGACTCGTCACCGACGAGCAGTTCCAACCGGTCGGCAAGAGCGCCGGGATCACCTGGCGCGAACAACAAGCCGTTCCTCCCGTCGGTGATCAGGTCCGAGTTGCCCGGGATGTCTGACGCGACAGCGGGCAGTCCGTGCGCCATTGCCTCGAGCAGGGCGTTCGAAAGGCCTTCGGCGCGCGATGGCAGCACGAACATGTCGGCCTGCTCGAGCACTGATCGGACGTCATCGGTCTCTCCCGGCAGCGCGACGATCTCGGTCAACCCGAGCCGGTCGACCAGCGACTCGAGCGTGCTTCGGTGGGGGCCCTCACCGACAAGGGTGACGCGGACGCGACCGCGGGTGCGCTGCTCCAACATCGCGACCGCCTCGATGAGGACCTCGAGCTCCTTCTGCTCGTGGAGTCGACCGACGAACACGACGTGGGCACGACCCTCGATCCGATAGTCCGGCTTGGGCGTCACCCCATCGAGTACCACTCCATTCGGGAGGGCGATGATGCGTTCACGCGGCACACCGACGGCGGCGAGATCGTCGATCACCGCCTGATTGAGAGCAATGAACCGATCGCTGCGCAGGGCGGTCGAGAGGAAGAATCGAGCACCGCGGAGCTGGCGGTCGAGCCTCATCTTGTCGACATCGCTCGCCGCCCCACTGTTGGCCAACTTGGTGATGGCCGGAGTTCCGCACCACTGCGCGACGCGGACGGCCACGGCGCTGTGGTAGTTCATCCCGTGGATATGAACGACGTCGTAGGTCCGTCGCGTCCACCAGAGGTGCCACGCCAGACTGACCACGTAGAGGTATCCACCGAGCGTTCGTAGACCGCGGATACCGAAGAACTCCCACAGGGTGAGGTTCCGGAAGACGGGCACGCCGTCGATGGTCTCGCGGCGAGGGGTCCCCCGGAACCACCACCCGCTCACGATCCGCACGTCCACTCCGGCCGCGATCAGGCTCTTGGCAAGGGCGAGCGCCTGGCGCTCGGTGCCGCCCACCCACGGGTGGAAGAGGCGAACCACCATGACCACCCGAATACGGTCGGGCGAGCCGTCTGCGCCCGTCATGACCCTGGGGCCAGGGCGTGATCGGGGCCGGCCTCCACCGCAGCGACACGGCCGCGTGCCGTGACGAGTCGCTCGGCCCCTCCGAGTTCGGAGAAACGCTCCCACGAACGGATGGCACCGGACAGGAGGTGAAAGCGCCAGAGGACAGGGAGAACCGCGAACTCCACGGGCGACAGCACCCGGGTGGTTCGGTATCCCGAGACAAACGCGGCCTGGTTCCGTGGGGCGACGCGCCCAAAGGTGATCACCAGATCGAGGAGTCGCCAGTCGTAGCGGCTCAACTCGAAGTCGTGCACGACCGCGGTGCCGTCGCGTCGAAAGAGGAGATTATGGGTGCCATAGTCGCCATGGATGATCGACATCGGCAGATCCACACGGCTGAGCAGATCGTCGAGGTGGGTGAGGGAATCACTGATGTAGCCCGCTCTGGAACGGAGCCACTCGATGTTGCCGTGCTCCGCACCGTCGGTGCTCTCCACCGACTCCAATCGCGCCAGTGTCTCGCGATGCCAGGTCAGGTCCCGCTCGCGTCGGCCGGTGCCAGGATCGCATCCGAGGTGATGACGACCGCTCGCCACGAAACCGTCCAGGGCCGAATGGAGCCGTCCCAGTGTGGCGCCCGCCTCACCGAGCAGGCGCCGCCGGGTGCGGGTCGACAGAAAGCAGGCGGTGAGGCTGCGCCCTGGTTCGTAGTCGAAGACGGCGAAGAGAGCGCCGTCGACTTCGACGATGGTCGCATCGCCGTCGGCCCGATCGAGGCGCACCGCGGGGAAAGCGGCGGTCTCCAGGTGAGAGAGGATCGAATGCTCGTGGGCTATCGAGTCGAGGTTCGACGTTTCGCGATACTGCTTGATCACCTTCGTGCCGGCCGACGTCTCGGCGACGACCAGGCGATTCCGCCAGCTCATGGACAGATTCGAGGGTCGACGTTCGAGCCGGGAGCCATAGCGGCCCAGCACCGCATCAGCGATGTCGGCCGGGATGCCGGGGGCATGGAGCCGGGCACGCACTGCACCCACCAGCCGACTCGGCTTGGCCACGACGACGGGTGGGTACGCCATCAGCGCGACTCGTCCTCGAACTGGCCGGCGAGCGTCGCGGCCAGCGTCTGGCGAAGCTCGGAGCGACTGTCCTGCAGATCATCGTGGTTGTCGTGGTCGAGCACACACCATCCCTGATCGTGGAGAATGTCGCGGATCGAGATCACCGCGTCGTGGGCGTTTGCGACGAACCGGTCGATCTCCTCGTCCGCGCGGTGTGACACCCGCTGCCAGACGCCTCGGCTTCGCACCCGGCGCTGGCAGGTGCCCAGATCGGCACGGATGTGAATCATGAGGTCGGGGCGCGGAAGCGCGGCCGCATAGGCCGCCAGGTCGCTCTGCGCCGCGCTCTCGATGCTCGAGGTGAAGAGCTGCACCACCCGGTGGGCGAACCCTTCATCGAGGATCAACACCTCGGCGGGTCGGAGGTGGGTTCGGAGGAATGCGAACGACCCTACGGTGCGAAGGAACCAGTAGAGAACTCGACGGTGGCCGGCGTCGGACTCTGGAGGCCGACCACGCTGTGACCGAAGGACGATTCGGGTGAGCTGACGGTTCGCAACGATGTAACGCACTGTGTACAGCCCGCTCAATATCCGGAAAACGCCCCAGAGGGCACGTTGGCGCATCGACCGGGGCGCCACACTGACGACAAGGCGCCCCAGAGCTGTTCGCGCCGCGATGGGCCGCGCCGCCTGCTCAACGGTGAGCGGCGTCCGGTCGTGCTCGGCGACCACCACACAGATGTCGTCGAGCAGGGTCGTCTTGCCCGCCCCTGGAGCACCGATCAGCTCGATGATCACAGTTGGCCGTATCTCTCGAGGAAGGGCACCGAAGCAACGAGGTCGGCGAGTGCGTCGCTTGACCCGTCGGGCCAGTCGACCCACGAACGCTCGGCGTCACGATGCGGATCGACGAGGCGTGCACATGCCGCCAGATGGTCGTCGTGGCGGGCCAGGCCCAGGAAGTCACAGGCGGACGCCACGCCCGCCGACGGATCACCGACGAGTGTCTCGTAGTTGACGGTGAGCACGCGTGATGGCGACACCAGCTCCCGGATCTTCACGAGCCGATGACACTGGCTCTCGTAGTCCGCCAGAGCGTTGGCGAAGGTCCGCTCGCCGCGCCGCATCATCGCCGCGATCGGATCGCGGGGATCACGCACGACGTGGATGAACCTGACTTCTGAGGGAGCGGCCATTCGCGCCAGGTCATCGAGTAGAGCCGGGTCGTCGCCGAGGCGGCGGGTCGTGGGGCCGGCCCTGGTGTCTCCGACCACCCGGACGTGCTCGGATCGTCCCTGATACATGTCCGGTACCGCGAGCGAGTAGGGCTCGAGACGCCGGGCGGTGACCCTGCCCTTGACGGCTTCGCGGCGCGAACCCTTCTCGATGAGATGGTACGTCTGCTCCCGGCTGAAGCCCGCCTCCAGATACTTCAACACGCCGACTTCATCGGATACCAGAGCGTCCGGATGGGCATCGAGCATCGCCCCGAGCAGGCTCCCTCCGCTCTTCACGTGGCCGATGAACACGCAGAGCACGTCGGTTGCCGCGAACCTCTCCGGATTCCGGATCTGGCGGTATCTCGACATGGCGGAGCGTCGTGCCAGGTCGGCCGCGCGAAACGGACGGCCACGAAACAGACGCGAGCCGAGCTCGGACCGCGTGAAGCGACGCCATTGGTTCGAGTCGAGGAAGGAGACCCATCCTCGATCCATACGCTCGCTCACGATGATCGACCGGTCCGAGCCTCGATTGCGTCCATGGCGAGGGAGCGGCCGTGATCGCCGCCCGTCGCCGAGCCACCGTTTCCATCGATCTCAGCGGGTGACGAGACGATCACGGCGATGAGGCCCAGTATCAGCCACCACTGGCCGAGCCCGTAGACCACCCGCATGTTCGAGAGGTTGTTGACCACCACGTGCCCGGCGAGCACCGTCCACAAAATGACGAGGAGTGTGCGGCTCGCGAAACTCGACCGGGAAAGCCTCGGGTACGCGGCGATCGATCTGAGGAACCACCAGACCGCAGGGCCGATATAGAGCGCGGCGACGAGGATTCCCTGCTCCGCGAGAAGGGTGAGGTAGAGATTGTGCGAGGCGCGGTCCTTTTCGGGCAGGAAGCCGGCCACCTCGCGCTGGTATTCCCGATCGAACTTGTCGTAGTTGCCGAAACCGAAGCCGGTGATCGGCTTCTCCTCCACCATCTGGAGAGCGGCATCGGCGAGCGGGAGTCGCTGGAGCGCGGTGTCCTCGGTTCCGAAGCGCTTCTCGATCGTGGTGACCTGTCGTTGGATGGTGCCGGTCAGCAACAGCACGATGACGATCGGGATCCCCGCCAGTGCCACGGGACGCATCTCCCGGCGATGGACGACGAGGAGGACGAACACACCTACGAACGCGGCGCCCCACACCGCCCGCGTGAAGGTGACCACCATCAACACCACGGACAGGGCGAAGAGGACCCGGAGCAGAATCCGCCGCACCCGACGGGTCTCGAACGCGGCCGCGTGGAGGGCGAGTGAGCCGGCCGCGAGCATGGTGACGCCGAAAACGCTCGGCGAGGCCAGTGAACCGGTGGTGCGGGTTCCGGCCCGACCCAGCCAGTCCTGGGGCAGGACTTCAGGCGCAGACCAGGAGAGCGCTCCGATGATGCCCTGGGTGACAATCACGAAGGCCGCGGCGGGAACGAGCCGCTGGATCGCATCCGATGAGGGCTGCATGACCCGGACCAGGAGATAGAGCAGCATCGGCACGCCGACCCGGTCGTAGAAGTCGATGATCGACGCGCCGGGCGCGTCGGACGTGTAGCCGATCGACACGAGCGTGAGCGCCACGTACCCCGCCATCATCAGCTCGGCCCGACCGAGCCGTGGCAGGCGGCCGGTTCGAAAACCGAGCAGTCTCGAAACGGCGACCAGGACGAGCACGACGATCGGCAACAACCGGTGCACGGCCCAGAATCCGTACCGCACGGCACCGCCGGTCTGGAGGACGAAGGGGGCCACCACGAACCAGATGGCGACGGTCGCGAGCGGAGCCCGGTGCAACAACACGAACAACGGCAGAATGAGAAGCGCGGCCACGACGAGATACCAGAGTCCGGCTTGCACGAGAGACGCCGCCAGCGAACCCCCGAGCCCCGCAACCACGAACAGCGGGAGCGAGGGCGGCACCGGAAGCGACTTTGGTCGCCGGAGTCGGGAGCGGGGATCGTCGTGGAGGATCGAGCTCATTGGTCGTCGACGATCATCCGCGCGCCGGGTTTGCGTCCCAGAATCCTGGGGAAGCGCTGCTGCGACTCCTCGACGGCGCGCCAGGCGACGAGCCGGGCAGCCTGATTGGGCCAGTCGAGGGCACCGAAGCGAAGACGGCCCGCGACGCCGAGTCTGGTCCGGGTCGCCTCGTAGCCGTGGGCCCTCATTCGTCGGCCGGCGTGCAGCTCCATGAAGGCCAGCTCACGCTCGGGCACCTTGCCCGCGAACCGGCCGATGTGGTCTGGCGAGAGCAACTCCTCCGGGTTTCCCACGGCGGCAGTCTCCCGGAGTCGCCCGCGGTGCCGAGGCGCAGCATCCATCTCCAGCATGGCGGGGTGGTAGTCCTCCCCGAGGAAGCCACAGACTTCCCTCAGGGTGCATTCCGTGTCGTGGACCAGGTCCTCGAACCGCACGATGAGGTAGTGGTGCGGATGGTTGGCGACGTGGCGGTCCGCGAGGCGGGTGGAGTAGTTCCAGCGGGCAGTGGCGCCACCGGCGCGACCCTTGCCGTTGGGCCAGCGCTCGAGCGACGCGAGATATCGGTCCCGAGGATCACGCAGCATGTGGACGATCCTCAAGTCGTCGTAGGCATCGAAGAGATGATCGGCGTAGCGCTCGATGAGGCCCGTCTGCGCACCCCAGCGGGCCTTGCCTTCCCCCTCGGCGAAGTGCTTCAGGAAGAGGCTGAACAGGTGGGCATAGCTGGCCGGTCCGGCGTGGAACTCCCGTTCGATGCGGGCGCGGTCCGGCTCGAGGAACCGAACGTGCTTGTAGCAGAGGAGGGCGTTGAGGCACCGTTGGAAGTTCTCTTCACGCGACAGGTCACCGTATTGGCCGTAGAAGTACGTCCACATGTTGGATCCCACGGCCGGAATCGAGATGCGGGGGTGCGAACTCAGGTAGCCGCTGAGGGTGGTCTTCCCGCTGCGGTCGAGGCCTCCGACATACACGGGACCCACGCCCCGGTCAGACTCCACGGGCGATCCTGAGGCTCTGGGTGCCGCCGACCAGGCCATCGGCATCACAGTCGCAGGTGTCAACCGAGGCGAAGAGCGAGGATTCGTCGCCACCGTGCCGCGGGATCGAGGGGAGAGCCTCGCTCCATTCCAGGATCAGCTTCTCCGCTTCCTTCCGTCGCACGTCAGGAAGGATGACGGCGAAAGTATTGTCGCCCACATACGCAAGCACATCCTCCACGCGAAGCTGGGGAAGCAGGGCCTGGGCGGCATCTCGGAGATCAAGCGGACCAATCTCAGCCTGGGATCCACTGGTCAGGGCCCTGCCCAGCCTGATGGTCATCACCGCCAGCGAGAAGAAACCGGTGATCGGGGTGTCGGCCGGCGCGTCGCTCGTCTCCTTCCTTGGCGGCGCAGATCGGGTGGAAACATCACGCTTCGACGGGTCGTCGCGCTTCCAGCGAGGCGCGACGGTGCCTGCCGCCTTGTTGGACCGCTCGCGACGATCCGAGGGGATGTGGCAACGACTCATCTCCTGGACGAGCCGGAAACGGAAGTAGTCCTCGGTGTGTGCACCGGTCACTCCATCGGTGATGTTCATCGTCGACCGAAGCGGCTCTTCGTCGAGATAGTCCGCCGCGAATGCGATCGTCACCCCGACGCCGGCACCGAGCACCATGGCGAGGAACATGGTGAGACTGCCGTTGGACGCTTCGGCCGACTTGGGGGTGGTCGGGGCATCGAGTTGCACGAGGAGGAACACCTCATCGAGTTCCTCGAGGTAGGCACTGGTCTCCTGCCCGATGGCGTTGGCGAACACGGCAACCACGTCCGGGTCGGGGCCACTCGCGCCGATCTGGATGATGTTGGTGCCAGGCAACACGGAGGCTGTGACCGACAGTCCCGATGTGGACAACCCATCGGACCTCAGCACCGATCGGGCGCGATCGTTCACCGCGTCGCTGCGGGCGATCCGCGCGTAGGTGGAGTTGATCTCCGCTCCCCGGTTGAGCGCGTCGGTGGCGCGGACGACCTCATCGGTCTCGAGGTCCCGCGGTCGCACGACGTAGGTGCCGCTCGACTCGTAGACCGAGTCCTGTTGCCAGACGAATACCGCGCTGAGCAGGGTGGCGGTCACCGTCGCGATGACGATGACCTTCCACCGACTCAGAACGAGCTGGAGATATCGCTTCAGCTCCACGTGCCTGCTCCCCACCCTCCGCTCAGCTCACGGGCCGGAAGTATACGAGCGGCCAGGGGGCTCACGGAGAACAGCGATCCCGGCAATGGACGACTCCGACTCGTGAAACGATGGGTTCTGTTCATCAGCTCTTCCTCGATGCAGCAGGCTTGGTCGACCCTTTTCGGCCCGCAGAGCGGAGTTTCTCGCTGACCCGGGTGACGACGAGACGGTCGTCGGGATCGAGTCCGAAGGCGACGAACAGGGCGAGGAAGACCGCACCCAGCCCGGTCGACACTGCCAGCAGGAGTCCGATGCCGAGCACGTCGGGCAGCAGTTCGAGGGCCAGGAGACCCAGGCCGGAAGTGACTGCGGCCGCCACAATCGGCTTCCAACTCCGTCGATCCCAGGGAAGGATGCGCAGCAACACCCACAACTCCACCACACGAACGACATTGATCGTGGTGGTCGAGATGAGCACCGCAATGGCGGCGCCGATCACCCCCCAGATCGGAATCAGCACGACGTTCGCGGCGATTGCCGTGACCATCCACACGACCGAGTTGGCCATCTTCATCTTGTTGTGACTCGACATCGAGATCACCGGGCCGCACATACCCGTGGCCGCGTTGGCGAGTTCGGCAAAGGCGACGATTCGCAGCGCCGTCGCGCCGGCCTGGAAGTCGGCGCCGAAGATGGCGAGAAGCGACTCGGGCACGAGCACCATGACGAGGAACACCGGGAGATTGGCGGCCATGGTCCATCGGGTGGTCGTTGCGTACAGGCGTCCGAGTTGTTCGGTGTCACCGGCATCGTGGAGCTCGGCGAGGGTGGGCCGAAGGGCATCACGAATCGAGGCATTGGCAACCCGACCGAGAGCGTTTGCGCTCGTGACGACCGAGAAGACACCCACATTGGCGGTCGAGCCGAACACCCCCAGCAGGAGCGGTTGAAGGCGGGTACGCACCACCCGCAGGACTCCGGCGAACCAGAACGGAAAGGAGAACGCGGTGATCTCACGCACATCGCGCCGGGCATCTCTGACCCCCACGTGAAGCGGGAGACGGCGGTGAACGAAGTACACCAACAACACGATCGACGCGCCATACGAGAGGCCGAATGCGACGCCGGCTCGAAACGACGTCATCCCGAACACGGCCAACGACAACAACAGCAGGAATCGGATGACGGGCTGGACGATGTCCTCGGCCACTGTGGCCTGATCCATACGCTTGAACCCGCGGACCGAGGAGATCAGGAGCGTCTGGAGCGCCAGCACCGGCGCCGCCACCGCCGAGACGTGGATCAGGGGCACCAGTCTGGGCTCGTCGAACACATCGCGGGCAATGGGATCTGCGAAGACAGCCAGCACCGCGGCGACAAGCAACCCCGAGGTCATGGTGCCCACGAACCCGACCTGGAGCCCGCCCCGTACGCCACTCAGATCACCGCGTCTGACCCGAACCGCTACGTGGCGCTCCATCGCCGTGTGCAGTCCGAGCGAAGCGACACCCGATGCTGCGAAGGCGACGCTCACGACCAGGATGTAGAGGCCATAGTCATCGGCTCCCAGCCAGCGGGCGAGAAGGGCAGCCATCACCAGTCTGATCGCGTAGGAGAAGACGCGGCCGGCGGCCACTACGCTCGCCCCGCGGGCGACGGACAGCAGCTCACCATCGGCTTGCACGGAGGTCACCGTCGGCCCCCCGACAGTCGAGCTTCCGGGTCGCCGAGAGGTTGGGGCGAGTACTCGCACGCGCGCACGGTGAATTCCACGTCATGAACCAGCGAGTGCCGCTGGAAGGCGGTCGCCGTCACTGTCTTCCATGCTTCCACTACCGAGCGGGCTTGCTCGAGTTCGACATTGGGCAGGATCGCCACAAAGCGGCTCTCCCCGACATACCCGAGCATTTCTGGCTCGATCAGGGTCTGCCGTAGCCCCCCGACGATCAACCGGAGTTCTTCATCTGAGAATGTGGCCGGCAGGGGCTCGTCACTCAGTCGTCGATGTCGCATCTCGATCTGCATCACGATCAGACTGAACTTGGCGTCCGCGGTCTGGCACCGAGAGATCTCCTCGTCGAACCGAAGCACCATGTACCGCCGATTGAACGCGGTCGAGCGCTCGTCGACGATGTTGCGCAACCGTACTCGAGGCGAACTCAAGGTGTGCTGGGACTCCACCGCCACGGCAACCGTGGTAGATGCCACCAGACCCAACATCGCTGCTCCCAGGACGATCCACCCGACCGGTCGCCCCGCCGAGGCGTCCGGCAGGGCCGGAGCATCGAGGGCGGTGAGGACAAACAAGTCGTCGATCTCGCGAACGAATTCCTGGGTGGCCTCGCCCACCGCGGCGGCCATCGCCTGGGCGACTTGAGGATCGTCGGCCCGGGCTCCGATCTTCAAGATGTTGGTGTCGGGCACCACGGCGCTGGTGATCTCGAGACTGTCGTCGGTAGCGGGGCCGCCTGCAGCCGACAGGTCGTTCCGGGCCTGGTCGGCAACGAGTTCGCTGCCCGCGATCTCCGCGAAGGTGGCGGTGATCTCGTCGCTCGCGGTGAGCGTCGCGGTTGCCCGGACGAGTTCTGATTCGTTGGCGGCCAGCGCGCCCACCACATAGGTCCCCTCGGACGCGTACAGCGCCTGACCGCGGCTGGCCCAGGCAAAAGCCACCACGGCGGCGACGATCGCAGTGAGCGCGACAACAAGCGCCCATCGCCGAAGCAGCCAGCCGACTCGATCTGCAGTCACGCCAACAACTCCTTCAGCAACAGTGCCTTTCCCTCAGCAACAGTGCCTTCCTCGCCACTCCACGCCAAGTCGCCACACCGGACAGTGAATCCGGGAGCAGCGCGAACTCGCCCGACAGCCCGTTCTCGGGGCCTCCGGAGCGCAATCGTACACCACTAATCGCGTTCATGGAAACACGTAGCGTGCAACCCGTTCATACGAGATGGAGGCCGAGACAGGGCCGAGTATCCTTGCCGCCATGTCGAGCGGAGGACCCTCATCCGGGGGGCCCATCTTCCTTGCCGGGGTGGATCGATCGGGAATCGGCCTCCTCTGCGAGGTGCTCGAATCCCACCGCCACGTGTCAATGACACGAAGGACCGACTTCTGGTCGAACTATGCCCGGCGGCTGGGCGACCTCGCCGACCGAGCGGGCCTCGACCGCGCCCTCGTCACCATGATGCGCGATTCACGAATGCGGGTCCTCGAGCCAGACGTCGACCGCCTACACCTCGACATGGCCGCCGGCCCGGCCACCCCCGCCCGTCTCTTCGAACTACTCCAGGTCCAGCTGATGGAACGGCGGGGATGCTCGCGCTGGGGCGACAAGTCGCTGGGGGCGGAGCGCCATGCGGAGCTGATCCTGTCGTCGTACCCGGCAGCTCGGATCGTCCATGTGTTGCGCGACCCGCGAGACCGATATGCCTCCCACAAACTCCATCGGGGGCTCGGTGGCGGCGGTCTCGGTTCGGCGACCGCGCTCGGGCGGTGGTCCGCGCGGCTGGCCTCGATCAACGAGCAGCGCTTCGACGGGCGATACCTCGTGGTGCGCTACGAGGATCTCGTCACCGATCCCGAGCCGACACTGCTCAGGATCAGCAAGTTTCTCGATCTCGACCCGCGTGACGGCGAGCACGCACTCCCCGGAGAGGCGGAGCCGCTCCCTCTCACCACTGCGTCGGTGGGTCGTTTTCACGACGACATCTCCCGACCGGAGCGCCGCTTCATCGAGCTCCTGACGCGGAACGGGATGGCACGGTGGGGCTACGAGGGCACCGATCACGCGATGTCGCGTGCGGCAGCGTTTCGCTTCTGGTGCCGAGTAGTACCAAGGCAGACAATCTACGCCACACTGTGGCGCCCGAGAATGGCGCTGCGTGAGTCCCGGGGCCGCGGTCCCTCGCGACACCGCCTGACCGAGGTCTGAACCGAAGGCGAGCTCAGCGACGTGAACATGCCCAATGCACGAGACCACGACTTCCCGGCCCCAGCGCCCGGCGTCTGCATCTGGCTCACCGGCCGGAGCGGAGCGGGTAAGTCGACCGTGACGGCCGCCCTCCTCCCGATGCTCGCCGCCCGAGGTCGGGTGGTCACCGTGCTCGACACCGTGCCCCTCCTGGCGAAGACTCCCGGAGAACAGGGGAGCCAAGGGAAGCTCCTGCGCAAGGCATTTGTCGCGTCCGAAGTGGTACGCCACGGCGGCATCGCCATCTGCGTCACGGTGAGTGCCCGCAGCTCGGTCCGCAGAGAAGCGCGAGAGATCGTCGGGACGCACGGCTTCTTCGAAGTCCACTTTGATCTGAGCAAGGACATCGCCGAGCAGCGCCGGCTTCAGCGCGGGAGCAAGCGAGCCTTCACCAAGCGGTTGAAAGGTTCAATGAAGTCGCTGCTCGCGGTGTTCGGCGAGCGTCACCGAACCGACTATGAACCACCCGAGAACGCGGCCGTGACCATCGATGCCGGCCGCCAGACGCCCGAAGAGGCCGCGGACGCGATCATGACCGCCCTCATCGCGGCAGACCACGTCTAGGCCGGGTCAGGCCACCTCACTCGACCCCATCGGCTCCTCGTGAGCACAGCGGGCGAGCCGGTGATGGGCGAGCTGTTGGCGAAGACCCTCTTCGAGCCCTACGACCGGCTGCCAGCCGAGCATGGACTGGGCGAGTTCGGTGCTGCCCCCGGTGCGATGGACATCGCCGATCTGGGCGTCCTTGGCCAGGATCGGAACTTCACTGCCGGCGAGCGAGCCGACCAGATCGATCGCCTCTCGCATCGAGGTGTGGCCGCCGCCCGCGATGTTGAAGCAGCTGCCCGGTTCGACATCAGCAGCGGCCGCGGCGATGTTGGCGGCCACGATGTCAGAGACGAATGTGAAGTCGCGTATCTGCGACCCATCACCGAAGAGCGGGAACGCGGGGCCGCCCAGAACCGCCTCAGACAGGCGATGGAAGGCCATGTCAGGCCGCTGACGGGGCCCGTAGACGGTGAAGTAGCGCAGGGACACCGTGTGCACACCGAGATTGCTGCCGTAGAGCCGGCACAGGTGTTCTGCGGCGAGTTTCGTGACACCGTAGGGGCTGTGCGGCTTGGGCAGATCGGCTTCGGTGGTCGGGTAGTGCTCAGCATTGCCGTAGACCGATGACGAGGACGCGTAGACGACGCGGGGTCGTCGGACCGAGTTCGCCACCGCTTCGAGGAGGATCTGGGTTGCCGCGATGTTGTCGTGTTGGTACGTCGCGAAGTCCGATCCCCACGACGCACGAACGCCGGCCTGAGCGGCCTGGTGGAAGATCACGTCGACGTCGTCGACGACGTGCTCGAGGCCGGCGGCGCACAAATCAACCTCGCGGAGCTCGAAACTCGGGTTCGCAATTGCGTCGGCGAGATTGGCGCGCTTGATCGGCTCGGCGTAGTAGTCTGAGAACCGGTCGATCCCAATGACCGACCAGTCACGGGCTAGCAACGCATCACAGAGATTGCTGCCCACAAAGCCGGCCGCACCGGTCACTACTGCCCTCATCGGTTCCTCTTCTCCGCTGTTCTAATCGCGCTCAGCGTGATCAACGTTACCTCATTGAACGTTCGAGTCAACACGGTAAGTGGTCCTACTTCAGGCTCTCTCGACCTGCCGCAAGCCGTCGCATAGATAGCGACTTGCTTCAAATGTTCGGTGAGGTCGAAACATACCATGCGTGGTTTCACAAGAAAACTTGCCACGCTGAGTGGTCATGGTGATACTGTGATTCCAACGGGTCCGAATGGGCCCGTTCGACGGGATTGGACAACCGTCAGTTCTCAACTTCTGGAAGAGGAGCCAAACGGCGGTGGGGCGAAACAATGCGAGGGCGAACAACCAGGCACGGGCAACATTTGACGCGGCAGACGCTGCGGTCGACGAAGCCGATGAAGAAACGATCATCGTCGTCAGACCCGATGTCAGCAATCGTCGGACGTACTACGTAACCAAACGATTCATCGACATCGTCGTGGTGTTGGTGGCGGCGCCGGTCGTCGTTCCCGTCGTCGCTCTCCTCGGTCTGCTCGTCAAGCTCGACTCGCGCGGACCGGTCATCTTCACGCAACAACGATTCGGCGCTCGACCGGTTCGAGTCAACGGAACCGTGGCGTGGGAGCTGCGCCCGTTTCGCTTCTACAAGCTGCGCACGATGTACACCAGCACCGACTCCGCCGTTCATCAGGCCTACCTCGAGGCGTACATCGCAGGCGATGAGTTGGCCATGCGTCGCTTCGACGCCCACCGCAGCGACGGCAGCTACAAGATGACCAACGACAAGCGGATCACTCGTATCGGCGGACTCCTGCGGCGCCTCAGCCTCGATGAGCTGCCTCAGCTCTGGAACATCCTCAAGGGCGACATGAGCCTGGTCGGCCCACGACCGCCGCTCGCGTACGAGATCGCCAAGTACGCCACCACCGACTACCAGCGGGTGGCCGGTCCGGCCGGGCTCACCGGATCGTGGCAGGTCAGCGGCCGCAGCACGCTCAACTTCGAGGAGATGGTCGAACTCGACACCGAGTACCTCGCACAGCAGTCCATCTGGCTCGATCTGAAGATCATGGCGCGCACCGCGCCGGCAGCAATTTCTGGAAGAGGAGCGGGTTGACATGGAAGCACTGAACGTCGCAGCGATCGGCTGCGGATACTGGGGCCCCAACCTCGTGCGCAACCTCGTGGAGATTCCCGGCAGCAACCTGAGGGCGGTTGCCGACCTCGACCCGGCGCGACTCGCGGCGATCACGACCCGTTACCCCCAGATCGAGGCCACGACGACCGACTACCGCGAGCTGTTCGACCTCGGCCTCGATGCGGTAACGATCAGCACACCTCCCGAGACCCACTTCGAGATCGCCAAGGACTGCATCGAGAACGGCCTGCACGTCCTTGTCGAGAAGCCTCTCACCACAAACAGTGACGATGCCAGGGCCCTGATCGAGCTTGCCGACAGGCACGACCGGATCCTGATGGTCGGACATACGTTCGTCTACAACCCGGCCGTCCGCGAGCTGAAACGGTTGATGGCCAGCGGCGCTCTCGGTGAGATTCGCTACATCGATGCGGTCCGAGTCGGTCTGGGCCTCTTCCACCCGACGCTCAACGTGGTCTGGGACCTCGCCCCCCACGACATCTCGATCCTCATCTACTTGCTCGATGCCCTGCCTACCCATGTGGCCGGCCAGTCGGTGGCAAGCCTGCGGCCCGACGTCGACGACGTCGCCTACCTCACCATGATGTTCCCCGAGAAGATCCTCTCCCACGTGAGGGTGAGCTGGCTCGATCCGTCAAAGACCCGTCGGATCACCGTCGTCGGTAGCGAGAAGATGGTGATCTACGACGACGTCGAGCCCAACGAGAAGCTCAAGATCTACGACAAGGGCGTCGAGGCCCTCCAGTCGGCCGAGACGTTCGGCGAGTTCCAGTTCAACTACCGCTACGGCGACATCGTGTCACCGTTCATCGACTTCAAGGAACCGCTCCGGGTCCAGGCCGAGCACTTCCTCGACTGCATTCGTGAGGGGAAGCAACCCCTCACCGACGGCCGCAACGGTCTTCTCGTGGTCAACGTCATCGAGGCCCTCCAGGAGGCAATCAGCAGCACCGGCGACCAGGTCCCGGTGACCGGTGAGCTCCAGATCGGTTTGAACGGACATCATTCAGACCCGGCCGACGCACGACCCGCACGGGATCTGATCCAGCTCACGCAGTCATGACCGATCTGAAAGCGGGAAGCTCTTCGGAGCTCAAGGGCGTACCTTTCGTCGACCTGTCCGCCGAGCACCAGCCGATCAACGACGAGATCCGCGCCGCGGTCAATGCCGTGATCGACCGTGGCGATTTCATCCTCGGTGAGGCGACTGCCCGGTTCGAGAGCGACTTCGCGTCCTATTGCGGAACAGCCCATGCGCTTGGTGTCGACTCGGGATTCTCGGCTCTCGAGCTCATCCTACGGGCGTTCGGAATAGGCCCCGGTGACGAGGTCATCACGGTGGCCAACACGTTCTACTCGACGGTCCGTCCGATCGAAGTGGTCGGTGCGACCCCGGTCCTCGTTGACGCCGACCCCGAGCTTCGCAACATCGATCCGAACCTGATCGAATCGGCGATCACGGCTTCGACGAAGGCGATCCTGCCCGTTCACCTCTACGGCCACCCCGCCGACATGGCGCCGATCCGCGAGCTCGCCGACGCCCATGGTCTTCATGTTTTCGAGGACGCTTGCCAGGCGCACGGCAGCCTCTATCGCGGCGCCCGAGCGGGCTCGCTGTCCGATGCCGCAGCATTCAGCTTCTACCCCAGCAAGAACCTCGGCGCGTTCGGCGATGCCGGCATCGTCGTCACCGACAACCCCGACGTCGCAGACCGGATTCGAGCCCTCCGCAACCTCGGCTCGGTTGTGAAGTACCAACACGAGGGCGACGGGTTCAACCGCCGGCTCGACACCATTCAGGCGGCCGTACTCGGCGTCAAGCTCCGCCACCTCGATGGCCACAACCAAGCTCGTCGCGAAGCGGCATCGTACTACCGCGATGCACTTGCAGAGCTCGATGTCGCGCTTCCGACAGTGGCCGAATGGGCAGAACCGGTGTATCACCTCTATGTGATCGAGACTGCGAACCGCGATGCACTTGCGCATGCCCTCGGTGAGCGCGGTATCCAGACCGGAATTCACTACCCGGTAGCCATCCATCTCCAGCCGGCATTCCGATCGCTCGGGTACCAGGCCGGCGATTTCCCCGTCAGCGAAGAACTCGCCGGTCGGATCCTCTCCTTGCCGATGCATCCCAATTTGGCGTGCAGCGATGTCGCAGTCGTCGCCGATGCCGTGCGGGATTTCAGCACTACATCAGCGACGGTTTCATGACCCGGGTCACTCTGGTCGACCTCGTTCGCCGCTGGGCGTGGCTCTTGGTCACAACAGCCATCGCGTCGGTCCTCATCCTGCTGTTTTTCACGACCAGAGGCCAGGACACATTCGTCTCGACCGGTACCTACGTCGTTCGTGCCGGCGCCGTCGACGATGGAGATCAGGTGCGGGCGGTCGCAAATCTGAGCGACGCAACCAAGATCGGTGAGTCCTACGCCCAGATCAGCGAGAGTGAACTGATCCTGAACCAAGCCCGAGACGCCATCGACTCGGTGTCCGACGATCGGTCCGACATCTCGGTGAACGCATCGCTCATCGCCGGGTCCAACATCCTCACCATTTCCGCGACCAGCGGAAACCAACAGGTGTCCTATGACTTGGCCGTCGCTCTCGGGGATGCCACCGTCGCATACGTGGCCGGGTTGAACGATGTCTACGACCTCGTCCAACTCGATGCACCGTCCGTGCCGGTTCGAGCAGAGGCGGGTGGGCTACGGCTCGGCATCGCCCTTCTCGCGGCGGTCGGTGGCGTTCTGATCGGTGCGGCAGCAGCCACCATGATCGATCGGATGAAAGCCACTCGGCCCCACCTGCCCTCTGCGGACATGCGCGACGCGAGCTACCACCGCGCCCGTGTCCTCGAGGAGATCGCAAGAAGCGATGACACCGGTGCTCCGTTGACCTTCGGCGTTCTCCGGATCCGGACGCCGTGGCGCGACAAGACGGTCGACGACGATGAGAATGCCGCGCCTGATCGTTTCGACATCGACCGGCTCATGGTGGATCTGTCAGGTGCCCTCCGCCCGCACGAGTGGCTCCACAGCGACCCCGACGGGACCTTCAGTGCCCTGTTGCCCGGACTCGACGAGGAAACGGTCGCCCAACGACTCGCGGGCATGGAAGATGCGGCCGCCCGACGCATGCATCAGGCCTACGGCAGCGACGTCGAGATCATCACCGCATCGTGTTCCTATCGCGATCAGACGTTTTCCGGCGACGACATCGCCGTTGCGATCGCGACTTCGTTGTGAGCCTCGCTCGCTCCGGGCCGATCTTCATCGGCGGAATCGCGGGCACGGGCAAGACCCGTCTCGCCGCAATCGTGGGTTCGCATTCCCGAATCGAGGCGACACGAAAGACCTACCTGTGGCGCGACCACTATGGCCGTTGTCGCGATCTGGGCGATCTCCACGAGCGCATGCGCTACGTCGAGTCCGTTCTCCGCAGCCCAGGGGTACAGCGTCTCGGAATCGATCCGGATCGGGTCCGGCGCGAATTCGCCGATGGTCCGGCCACCTACGAGAATCTCTTCGCTCTGATCCATCGCCACAACGCCGAAGCCAAGGGAAAGGCCCGGTGGTGCGATCAGCTCGGCATGGTGGAGGCCTTCGCCGACCCGATCTTTCGCGCCTACCCCGACGCCAAGATGGTGCACATGGTTCGCGATCCTCGAGCGCTGCGCGCCTCGGGCACCTCACCGGGCCGAGTCGGCTGGATGACCGGCCGCTGGCTGACGTCGATCGAGCACGCGGAGCGAAACAGCGAGCGCTACCGCGATCGCTACCTCGTCGTTCGCGCCGAGGACGTCGAGGCCAACGAGGAGTCCTCCATCCGAGCAGTCTGCGGGTTCCTCGGCGAGACGTTCGAGTCGACCATGATGGACACGGGCGCTCAGTCGAACCCGAGCACCATCACGGGCGACGTCAGCACCGCTGAGGCCGGCTCCAGGCGCTTCGTGGAGACCGCGGCCGGCCAGGCCATGATCCGCCAGGGCTACGCGATCTCGGACCAGTTGGTGGCGCCCGATCTTCGCTATCGACTGCTCGACTGGCCAACCAATCGCCTGACCCTTGCCGCGTGGCGGCGGGTGAAGGCCCCGTCGATCGTGCGCGTGAGCGGAGGTGCCCATGGATGACGATCCTGTCTTCATCGCCGGGCTCGAGCGCACCGGCACGAGCCTGATGTACGCGTTGCTGGCGTCTCACGAGCACATCTCGATGACGCGCCGCACCAACTTCTGGCGCTACTTCGCGGACCAGTTCGGCAACCTCGACAACGACGAGAACCTCGACCGCTGCATGGCGAAGCTGCGCGTCTACAAGCGAATGGCCCCACTCGAACTCGACTTCGCGCAGCTCCGAGCCGACTTCGTGACGGGCCCCCGAACCTATGGTCGCCTGTTTGGCGAACTGCAGCGACAGGTTGCCAACCGCCGCGGGAAACCGAGGTGGGGTGACAAGTCGCTCAACATCGAACGCCACACCGACCGGCTGCTCGCGGAGTACCCCAATGCCCGCGTCCTTCACATGATGCGCGACCCGCGTGACCGGCTGGCCTCGGTGATGTCGCGTTGGACCAGGCGCAGAGGTGCCGTGGCGGTAGGGACCGCCGGGTGGCTGTGGTCTTCGCGACTGGCTCGCCGCAACGCCGCCCGCTATCCCGACAGATACCGGATCGTGCGCTACGAGTCGTTGGTCCGTGATCCCGAGGGCGAGCTTCGGGAGATCTGCGATTTCATCGGTGAACCCTTTGACGAGCAGATGCTCACGATGAGTGGGGCGAGCCGATTCCGAGACGCCGGTTCGAACAGCTCCTACGGACCCCGCGCTGCAGGCAGCATCACCACGGACTCCATCCGCAAATACGAAGCAGTCCTCGCGCCACGCCAGATCGCGTATGTCCAGAACGCGGCGCGAACCGAGATGATCGCGCACGGGTACGAAGCCCATCCGGTGTCGCTCACCACCTGGGACCGCCTACGTCTCGTGCTCGGCGAGCATCCGATCAACGGCGGCACCATCGCCGCGTGGCGAGTTCGAGAGGCAATCCGGCAACGGCGGGGCCGCGAGCTCCCCGACTACCGGATCGTCAAGGAGCCGGTATGAGCGCCACCGAACCCCGCCCAGTGTTCATCTGCGGTGCGGAACGCAGCGGAACGAGCCTCATGTTCGCGCTCCTCGCATCCCACCCGTCACTCTCGATGGTCCGCCGGTCCAATATCTGGCGGTGGTTCAACCAGAAGTTCGGCGACCTCGCCGACCCTGCCAATCTCGAAAACGCGATCCACACCCTCGAGCGCTACACCCGCCTCGACCAGATCCAACCCGACTGGCCCCGGATCCGCGATGAGTTCGACCACGGCGATCCGACCTACGCCCGCCTGTTCGACCTCATGCACGGTCACCATGCGGCACGGCTCGGCCGCAGCCGCTGGGGCGACAAGTCACTGCACTCCGAATACTTCGCTTCCGACATCTTCTCGGCCTATCCCGAAGCCCGCGTCGTTCAGCTCATCCGCGATCCCCGCGATCGCTACGTGTCGATCTCCAACCGCTACGACGAGGAGTCGAAGGGCATCAGCTCGGCCACGGGTCGATGGCTGAAGTCAGTGAGGGCGGGCCGGGCCAACGAGGCCCGCTACCCCGGCCGCTACCTCGTTGTCCGGTTCGAGGACCTCGCCCGCGAACCGGTCGCCACCACCTCCACGGTCTGCACGTTCCTCGGCGAGGAGTTCGATCCCGCGATGATGGCGATGACGGGCGCGCCGGAGCACGAACACGGCAACAGCTCGTTCACCGACCTCGCGCCAAAGGCCATCTCCACCAAGCCCATCGGCCGCTACCGCACCCTGCTGTCGGCATCTGAGATCGCCTTCATCCAGCTCGCTGCGGGCCGCGCCATGCGACGGCTCGGCTACGAACTCGACCCTGTCGACTTCGCGGCGACGAGCCGCGTCGAGTTCGCCCTCCGCCGCGCTCCACTGGGGCTGGGACGGATGGCCGCGTGGTCCGTGCGAGAACGAGCAGGACGAACGCGGGCGACCCCTCCCGAGCGCCGACTCGCGGTGGAACTCAAATGACCAACGTCCTTCCCCTCGACGTCAGCAGAACGGCTGAGCCGATCACGCAAAGTGTGACCTACATCATCGGCACCTACCCCCTGCTGACCACGACGTTCATCGACCGCGAGATCCGCGCCATCCGGGCCCGGGGCACGTCGGTCGAAGTGGTCTCTCTGCGCCGTCCCACCCACGAACTGTCGCCCGACCAGGCCGGTTTGGCCGCCGACACCACCTACATCCGACCGGTGAAAATCAGTGCCGTCGTACGTCACCATGCCCACTTCGCCATCCGCCGGCCGGTTCGCTACGCGTCGACTCTCCTGCGCCTCGCCACCGGCGAAGGCCAGTCCATGCGGGATCGAGCCCGCACGATCGGCCACTTCGGCCTCGGCGTGCACGTTGCCGGCCAGCTCCTCGGTGGTGAGACCCCCGACCGGCTCCACGCCCATTTCATCGACCGGGCCGCGGTGGTGTCCCTCGTGGCAGCCCGCCTCCTCGACGTGCCCTACAGCGTGACCGCCCACGCCAGCGACATCTACGTCTCCCCCGTCCTGCTGAACGCCAAGATCGGCGGGGCCGACTTCGTCGTGACCTGCACCGGCTACAACGAATCACATCTCGTCCGCGAGTTCCAGGAGGCCGCCGGCAAGGTCACCCGCATCTATCACGGGCTCGATCTCGATCGCTATGAGCCCGGCGAAGGCAACGACTCAGCGCCGCCGACGATCCTTGCGGTCGGTCAGCTGCGCGAGAAGAAGGGTTTCGTGCACCTCGTCGACGCCTCACGCGCCCTCGTCGACGCCGGTGTGGCCTTCCGCTGCGAGATCATCGGTGAGGGCCCCCAACGGACCGAACTCGAGCACCGGATCGACGAGCTCGGGCTCGCTGACCACATCTTCCTGCGCGGTGCGCTCCCCCACAACGAGGTCATCGACGCCTACCGTCGGGCGTCGATGTTCGTCCTGCCGAGCATCGTGGGTGCAGACGGCGACCGCGACGGCATTCCCAATGTGATCCTGGAAGCCATGGCCATGGAGCTCCCGGTCGTCTCGACCACCAACTCCGGGATCCCGGAGGCGGTCGAGCACGAGGAAACCGGTCTCTTGGTGCCGCCCAGCGATGTCACAGCACTCGCAGCAGCGCTCGAACGGCTGCTGGCCGACCGCCCGACAGCCCACACGATGGGTGTCCGTGGACGCGCGGCAGTGGTGGCCCGCTTCGATGCCGACACCAACATCGGTGCCCTGTACGACCGATTCGTCGGGGCGGGCGCAGCCTCATGACCAGCACCGGACTACCGCGCGATCTCGCAGCCGACTCTGTCTTCATCGTCTGGGGACCACCCGCCTACACCAACCGCACTCGCCTGCTGGCCACCGCCCTCGGTATCTCGGTGGAGCACATCTACTCCACCCGCCGGCGCGGCGCGCTCGCGGCTCCGATCAAGTACCCGTACCAGGCCTTCAAGACCCTCGTCTATCTCCTGAGGAATCGACCCGCGGTCATCTTCGTCCAGAATCCGCCGAGCTTCGCCGCCGTTCTCGTCGCCTTGGCCTGCCTCTTCAGCAGGGCACGGTTCGTCGTCGATGCTCACAGTGATGCATTCACCGCCGCCCACTGGAGCCGGCCGAGATGGCTCTACCGCTGGGTGGCGCGGCGGGCCACCACCACGATCGTCACCAACGAGCACTTCGCAGGCTCCCTTCGAGACTCCGGCGCGCACGCTTCGGTGATCCGCGACATCCCCAGCCGGTTCGACGCGGGTTCGTTCCCCCTCGGTCCCGAGTTCAACATCGTTGTCGTCGCCACCTACGCTCCTGATGAACCTCTCGAGGAAGTGGTCGTGGCCGCCCGGTCGCTCCCCGACGTCAGCTTCCGAGTCACGGGCGACACCGACCGCGAGAACGCCACCATTCCCAGCGCGCTCCCGCCCAACGTCGAGCTCACCGGCTTCTTGTCCGTCGACGACTACCGCGCTCTGCTTCGCCACAGCGATGCCGTGATGGCGCTCACGACACGGGATCACACCATGCAGAGAGGTGCATGTGAGGCCCTGTCTGCCGGCACACCGATCATCACCTCCGACTGGCCCCTTCTCGTCGACTACTTCCGCAAGGGGACCGTGCACGTCGACAACACCGCCGATGGAATCAAGCGCGGCGTTGCCCGGCTGAGAAAAGACATCGACCAGCATCGGCGCGGCATCATCGAGCTGCGCGACGAGGTCGACGCAGAGTGGGTCGCCGCGCGCGACGGACTCGTCGCGCTGATCGTCGACGGTCCCGCGGCCTCAGGCGCCGTTTCGACGACGGATTCGCCGGCAGTGCGATCATGACCCGGCACTGCATGGTCGTGCACTCCCACTACCCGGTGGGCGAGACGCGCGTTCAGCGCCAGGCGCTGGCCCTCGTGGACGCCGGCGTCGATGTCGACGTGTTGTGCCTGCGCGGCGAGGGTGAACCCCGTCGTGAAATGGTCGACGGCGTCACTGTCCGGAGGCTCCCGGTGAAGCGCCACCGCGATCGCGGTTTCGCATGGCAGCTGGTCGAGTATTTCGTCTTCTTCGTCCTGGCCGGCGCCGTGCTCACCCGGCGGCATCTCCGACGTCGCTATCAGAGCGTCCAGGTGCACAACCTCCCCGACTTTCTGGTCTTCTGCGCCCTCATCCCCAAACTCAGCGGGGCCGAGGTCATCCTCGATCTGCACGACCTCATGCCCGAGTTCTTCGCCGCCAAGACCAAACGAGGCTTCGGGCATCCGCTCGTGCGGGTCGTCGCGCTCCAGGAACGGCTGTCGTGCGCCTTCGCCGATCAGGTGATCACCGTCAGCAAACGGTGGGAGCGCACGCTCATCGAGAGGGGCGTCCCCGCCTCCAAGGTGACGATCGTGATGAATCTGGCCGATCAGCGGATGTTCGCGCCATCACCGCGCGATCGCAGCAGTTACAACGGCACGTGGAGAGTGCTCTACCACGGCACGATCACCCATCGGTACGGGGTCGATCTGCTGGTCCGCGCCGTGCATGCGGTGGGCGGCGAGATCCCGGGAATCCACCTCGATCTCGTCGGCGACTGCGACGGCCGCGCCGAGGTCGAGGCCCTGATCGACACCCTCGACCTCCAGGACACGGTCAAGGTGAGCGAGGGGATGGTCGACGCGACCCTCCTGCCCTCCTTTCTCCGCAAGGCCGACCTCGGAGTAGTACCCAATCGCCGCGACGTGTTCACCGACGATCTGCTGCCGACCAAGCTGCTGGAGTACGTCGCGGTGGGGACACCGGTTGCGGCCGCCCGCACTTCCGGCGTGATGGAGTACTTCGACGACACGATGCTGGCCTACTTCGATGCGGGCGATGTCGACAGCCTCGCCGACTGCCTACGCTCGCTCTACCAGGAGCTCCCCCGCCTCAACCAACTCGCCGACTCGGCGGCCGGCTTCAACTCTCGCTACAACTGGGACTCCACCGCGGCCGACTACGTCGAGATGATCAAGGGGTCGAGCCGTGACTGAACTCATGACCGACCTGCCCGCCGGCCTCCAGATCCGCATCGACGCGGCCCCCGACGATCCGCACTGGGATGAATTCCTCGAGCAAGTGCCGGGCGGCCATCACGTGCAATCGAGCATGTGGGCGCGCGTCAAGGCCACTGTCGGGTTCCGTGCCGATCGGGTGATCGCCGAGCGTGACGGTCAGATCGTTGCCGGCGCCCAGATCCTCTCGCGGCCGGTCTCTCGGCTCGGACGGGTCGGCTACCTCGCGAACGGGCCGATCGCCGCCCCGTCGGAGAGCACCGCGGCTGCTGCGGTGCTCAACGGCGTGGAGACGGTGGCACGCGAACAACGGATTCGGCATCTCACCGTGCAGCCCCCTGTCGGTGCGGCACAACCATTCCAGGGCGACGAGCGCACCTACCGGCCCGCCAGCGTCTACGTGACTCCCGGCGCCACGATCATGCTCGACCTGACCGACGACATCGACTCCATCCTCGCGGCCATGCAGCGCAAGACCCGCTACAACATTCGCGTTTCGGCCCGTAAGGGCATCCTCGTGCGTTCGGGATCCGCCGACGACCTCGGCCTCTACCATCAGATGCTCGTCGAAACAGCAAAACGCCAAGGATTCACACCCTTCCCCCGTGAGTACTTCGACGAGATGTGGCGGGCGCTCAGCCCCGGCGGTCACCTCCGCATGGCAGTGGCGGAACACGAAGGCAGTCCGATCTCGGCTCAGCTGGCGGTCGCGTTCGGAGGAACCGTCGTCAACAAACTCAGCGTGTGGTCGGGGAGCGAGGGCGCGCGCCGACCCAACGAGGCGATCCAGTGGTCGACGATGCAGTGGGCCAAGGAGAACGGATACGCGAGCTATGACCTCGAGGGCATCAGCCCCGAAGCCGCTCATCTCCTGCTCGATGGGAAGTCGCTCCCCGACAGCTTCGACCAGACGGTCACGTCGTTCAAGCTCGGCTTCGGGGGCCAGGTCGTCGTGGCGCCGGCGCCCCGCGAATACCTCTACAACCGTGCGGCGCGTTGGGCGTTCACCGAGCTGTATCCCCGCGTACGCAGCCGCCGGGTGGTCAAGCGCTTCGTGAAGCGACTTCGAACCGGCTCACCGAGATGAAGGACGATTGCCAGATGCCATCTGATGACAACCACATCAAAGTGCTGTTCATCGCCGGACAGGGTCGCAGCGGCAGCACGATCCTGCACAACCTGCTCGGCCAGGTCGACGGGTTCGAGGCCGTGGGCGAGCTGCGTGAACTCTGGGAACGGGGGGTATTGAAGAACCAGCTCTGCGGATGTCGCCAACCCTTCTGCGAGTGCCCGATGTGGCGCGAGGTGTTCGAGCGCGCCGGCGAAGACATGACCGCCGAACGAGCCGAAGAACTCGACGCTGCCATCGAGAGCTTTCGCCTCAAGGACCTTCCCCGCACAAAGGTGCCCGTGCTGCGACGCCGCGACCTCGCGCGCCTCGCGCCACTGCTCGAGACGCTCGGCAACATCTACCGGTCGATCAACGAGGTGACCGGATGCAAGGTGATCGTCGATTCAACGAAGAACCCTTCGTTCGGCTACCTGCTTCGCCATGTGCCGGGGCTTGATGTGCGGTTCCTCCACTTCGTTCGCGACCCACCGGCAGTCGCCTACTCGTGGGCACAGCACAAAGAGTTCCAGCCCGGGGTCCTCATGCCTCGCAAGTCGACGCTCAACTCGACTCTTCAATGGGCGGCTCGCAACGGCTGCACCGACCTCTTTCTCGGGCCCCGAGACGAGGTCATGCGGATGCGCTACGAGGACTTCCTCATCGATCCTCGATCCTCGGTGGCCGAGATCGTGGCGTGGGCAGGGGAAGGCGGTGCCGAGTTACCGTTCACCGACTCGCACACCGCGGTACTCGATCGGGTCATCCACTCGGTGTTCGGCAACGAGGTGCGGTTCGCCAACGGCCCGGTCACGCTCCGAGCGGACAACCGCTGGCGCCAGCACATGGCGCCGAGCGAGGTCCGCAAGGTGAAGACCATCACCTGGCCGCTACGGCGCCGATACGGATACACCGCCGACCGCCCGGACTCACCTGTCGAGGTACTTCCATGAGTGCGGCAGACAACGCCGTCGCATCCGCGACCATCGCTCACGATGCCCGGTTGGTGACCATCGACCCCACCACTGACGAACGCTGGGAGCTCCTCACCACCGGCACCCGGGCCGACATCTTCCATTCGGCGGGTTGGTTGCGGGTGCTGCGCGACACCTACGATCTGGCGATCGAGGCGCGCATCCTCGTCGATGGCACCGGTACCCCGGTCGCCGGAATCGTCTATGCCCAAATCGTGGACATCATGGATCGCCGTACCGTGAGCCTGCCCTTCTCGGACTTCTGCGACCCGCTGGTGTCGACCCGGGACGAGTGGATCGCGATCACCGCAGATGTCATCGCCGAGGGTGAGCGGTTCCACACCAAGTGCCTGCACTCCGAGTTCCCGAGCTGCGATGCGCGTCTGGTCGAGACCGGCTGGGCCTACTGGCACTCGGTCGACCTACAACGCAGCACCGACGAGATCTGGGCCGCGATCGACCCGTCCGCCCGACGATCTGTGCGCAAGGCCCAGAAGACGGGAGTGACGGTCCGTGCGGCCGAGACACTCGATGACGTGCGGGCCTTCTTCGAGCTCCACCTTCGTGTCCGCAAGGTGAAGTACGGGTTGTTGGCGCAACCGTGGCGCTTCTTCGAGAACATCTGGCACCATCTGCTGAGCGCAGGAGCAGGCCGGCTGCTGCTGGCCGAAGTCGGCGATGAGTTGGTGGGTGGCGTTCTCTTCCTCGAGTGGAACGACACGTTCTATTACAAGTTCAACGCGTCCGACGCGGGGCAGCTCGGCGTCCGACCGAACGATCTCTTGATCTGGGAGGGCATCTGCCTCGCATCGAGTCGAGCCCTACGCACCCTCGACTTCGGTACAAGCGATTGGGAGCAAGAAGGGCTGGTGCGGTTCAAGCGAAAGTACGCATCGGACGAGAAGGTGATCAGGTCGCTGCAGCAGATGCCAACAAGCGCGCCGACCGACAGGGAGAAGCAGATGCGTTCGCTGCTTCCCGACCTCACGCGGCTCTTCACGGGCGACGACATCCCCGACGACGTCACCGAGCAGGCCGGCGACACCCTCTATCGATACTTCACCTGATCAGGCACCGTCCTTGTCCCTCAAGCGCAGCAAGTCGGTAATGACGGCACTCATTTGTGCCCTCGTCGCGGCCGCGACACTCCTCGCCCCCGCCGCCGGAGCCGCGCCCGGTCCGGGCGTCCTGTGTGAGTACTGGGTGGGTCCGGCCGGAAGCGATGGCCACGCAGGTACGGCGGCGAGCCCGTGGCTCACGCTCGAGCACGCCGCCGAGCAGGTGCCCGATGCCGGCTGCACCGTCTGGTTCGAACCGGGTCTCTACCGCGGGCCACAGCAGATCACGCGTCGGTTCCAGACCATCACGACATTTCGCGCCGCGACTCCGTACCAGTCGGTCTTCGAGCACTCGGGCACCGTCATCGACGTCGACGGGGCACGAAACATCGTGCTGGACGGCTTCGAGATCAGCCACGCCGGCCCCTCATCCTCGGGCTACGTGGTGATCATCGACCAGGGCAACGGGCAGTGGGCGGAGAACATCGTCGTCCGCAACAGCATCATCCACGACTCCTTCGAAAACGACCTGCTGAAGATCCACAACGGGGTGCGGAACGCGGTGGTGGAAGGGAACCTGTTCTTCAATCAGGGCACGTCTGAACAACACATGGACGTCAACAGCGTCACCGACATCGTCATCCAGGACAACATCTTCTTCAACGACTTCGCGGCAAGCGGGAGACCGGTCGGCGACAAGGCCAAGCACTTCATCATCGTGAAGGACAGCAACGAGAGTGACGACGGGCAGATCGGCGCTGAACGAATCACCATTCGTCGCAACGTGTTTCTCAACTGGCAGGGTGGCCGAGAGACGATGGTGAAGCTCGGCAACGACGGCAAGCCGTATTTTGAAGCCAACACGATCGATGTCCTCAACAACCTGCTGATCGGCAACTCGACGGACCGCGTCGACGCGTCGTTCGGGGTGGCGGGAGCCAGGCGGGTGACGTTCGCGAACAACACCGTCGTGGGCGATCTGCCATCGGGAAGCTTCGGCTTCGAGGCCGAGGTCAAGGTGAGCAACCCGATCAACGAGGACATCGATCTCGCCAACAACATCTGGTCGGACCCCACCGGCACGATGGACGAGTTCTCCAACGGCTCACCCGATGAGGTCGTGGGCCTCTCTCTCACCAGGAACCTCTACTGGAACGGCGGATTCATCGTGCCGGATGGTGATCTCGTCAGCCCACTCCTCCACGATCCGTCACCGGTGCTGGCGGACCCCCAATTGGAGACAGACCACGAAGCCATTGTGCTCCCTCACTGGCTCGGCACCCGTTTCGCCAGTGGGCGCGTGTCGATACGCGGCGAGTTCATCCGCCTGGTCGAGGGCTACGCCCGGATCGGCGACTCCAGCGGGGCGATCGATCGGGCCGATCGGGCGTTCGCGCCTCGTGACGACATCCTCGGCCGCGATCGGGGGCCCAGTCCCGACCTCGGGGCCTACGAACTGGACCCGGTGGCGGGCACCGGCCTCTGCCCCAGTACGGGTACGAACTTCTTCGACGTGGCCCCGGGCCGCTACTACAGCGCCGCGGTGCGGTGGATGCTGTGCGAGGGAATCACGACAGGCACAAGTCCCATCACCTTCTCCCCTGAAGCTCCTGTCACCCGCGCCCAAAACGCCACTTTCCTGTGGCGCGCCGGGGGGCGCCCGTCTGCTTGGCCGATCACCCCGTTCTCCGACGTCAGCCCCGGCGCCTACTACGCCAATGCCGTCGCCTGGATGGTCCAAACCGGCATCACCACCGGCACCAGCACCACCACATTCTCCCCCGACGACCCCGCCACCCGCGCCCAAATCGCCACCTTCCTGTGGCGCCAAGCCGGCCAACCGGTCATCTAGCCGGGAGGGTCGCGATCGCACCAATCTCCAGCATGGTGTTCGATGCGAGTGTGGGGTATCCTCACTGTGAGTGAGCACCGGATATACGGGCTGAGGGCGTCAGTTCATTGAGATATCCGGCGGATGGGGAAAACGGTGCAAAGAATTCATGGCCTTCGGCGGGTACTTGCGGTGATCGGCCTCGTTGCCGTGTCCTTGATCGGCACGGATCTGGCCACCGTCGGTGAGCACCTCGTAACCCCGAGCCGAGATCAAGTCGCCGGTGCGCAAGTGTCCCAGGCCCCGCCGGCCGACACTGTTGAGGCCAACACTGTTGAGGCCAACACTGGTGAGGGCGTAGAGCCACTCATCGAGGTCCCCATCGACCCCCACCCGCCGCTCGTCACGATCGCCGACCAGGAGCCGGTGGCCGAGCCCGCCACGATTCCGGTGATCGCGGACGCCCCGGAGGCCGACCTCTCCCTCGAGGTCGTCGATCCGCTCAACAATTCGATCGACAACTCCGGCGCGTTCGTCATCACGCTCTCCGACGACGGCCTCGTCGCCGTCCCGATCGCCGGCGGAGAGCCGCGTGTCATCAACCCCTCTCCCGGGCTCGCCGAGCCCGTCGGCCTCACCGTCGATCGGGCCGGTTCCGGGATCTACGTGCTCGACGCCAACGGTCCGATGCTCGTGCGATTCAACGACGACGGTGAACGGTCGGTCATCGAGCTCGAGGATCTGTCCGCGGTCACGGTCAGCGGCCTCGCCCACAACGACCAGGCAGGCCAGTTCTACATCGGCGCGCCGGATCTCCAGCGGGTTGTCGCCGTCGACGGCGCCGGGCAGCTGGTCGACTCGTGGGACCTCTCCGCCACGGGCCTCTCCGGCGTCCAGTCCCTCGCCTACGGCTCCACCGCCGAGTCCCGCTCCATGGCACTGCGCGTCACTGACCCTGCCGGCGACGTCGTGGAGTTGGTCCTCGAGTCGCCGCTGAGCCTGATGGCGACGACCGCCACTGCCAACCTCGTGGCCACCGTGCCAACGTCTGGTCTCACCCCACCGAGTACCGACTCCGCCGGAATCGCCTACCTCGAGCACAGAGGCAACCTGCTGATGAGCGATTCCGAGATCAACGAGGAGGGACCCCCACTCTTCCTCGACGTGAACCTGTGGGAGATGTCAACCAGCGCGTCCGTCAGCCAGACCGGCAACACCGTGCCGTGGTCCCTCGAGCCGACCGGCGTGGGTTACAACCCCACCACCCACCACATCTACATCAGCGACGACACGGGTGGCTCCTCCGTTCACGACGTCGATCCCGGCACGGACGGCCTCTACGGGACGGCCGACGACACGGTGACCAGCCTGAGCCTGGGCGGGGATCCCGAAGGGGTGGCGTGGGACCGCGTCACTGGCACCATCTTCGTAGTCGACGGCGTGGGTGCCGAAATCACCCAAATCCACCCCGGCCCCGATGGGCTGTTCAACGGCGTGGGAGACACCGTTGTCGGGAGTTTCGACGTCGGCGGGTTCGGCGCGGGAGACCCGGAGGGCATCACCCACAACACCTTCGACGACACCCTGCTGGTGCTCGACAACTCGTCTGACTCCGTCTACGAGATCTCCAAGACAGGAGTGTTGATCCGCACCATCAGCATCCTTGGTGCCTCCGCAGTCAAGGCAGCAGGAATCACCTTGGCCCCGGCCACCGTCGGCCCGGGCTGGAACATGTTCATCGTCGATCGCGGCATCGACAACAGCGCCAACCCCACCCCCGTCGACGGAATGATGTACGAGATGAGCGTCGACTTCGGGCCGACGATCGGGCAACTGCCCGTCGCGGTGAACGACGCGGCCGGCACCACCGAGGAGGTTGCCGTCGTGATCGATGTGGCGGCCAATGACTCCGATCCCGACGGCAACCTCGATGCCACCACCGCCACCTCCACCACGTCCCCTGCCGGAGGATCCACCACCGACAATGGCGACGGCACCATCACCTACACCCCCGACACCGACTTCTTCGGCGTCGACACGTTCGACTACCGCATCTGCGACACCACCTCCAACTGCGCGACGGCCCGCGTCACCGTCACCGTCACCGGTACGCCGGATCCCCCGACGGCCGTGGCCGATGTGGTGGGCACACCCCAGGACGCGGCCATAGAGATCGATGTGGCCGCCAATGACTCCGACCCCGACGGGGACCTCGACCTCACCAGCGCCGCCGCAACCTCCACCCCAAGCTCCGGTGCCACCACCGACAACGGCGACGGCACCATCACCTACACCCCCGACACCGGCTTCTTCGGGCCCGACTCCTTCAGTTACGAGATCTGCGACACCACCGCCATCTGCGACACCGCCACCGTCAGCATCACCGTGGTGCCCGCCGCCCGCGTTCCAGTCGCCGTGAACGATCCGGCCGCAACACCCGAGGACACGGCCATCGAGATCAATGTGGCCGCCAATGACTCCGACCCCGACGGCAACCTCGACCTCACCAGCGCCGCCGCAACCTCCACCCCCGCCTCCGGAACGACTACCGACAACGGCGACGGCACCATCACCTACACCCCCGACACGAACTTCTTCGGGCCCGACACATTCGACTACCGCATCTGCGACACCACCGCGCTGTGCGACACCGCCACCGTCAACATCACCGTCACATCCGTCGCGGATTCGCCCACCGCGATCGGCGACAGCGCCGCCACCGGCGACGACCTACCGGCGGTGATCGATGTCGCGGCCAATGACTCCGACCCCGACGGCAACCTCGACCCCACGACCGCCACCGCCACCACCACCCCTGCCTCCGGAACGACTACCGACAACGGCGACGGCACCAT
>JAJCXZ010000049.1 GCA_029263175.1 Acidimicrobiales bacterium
AAACACGACCGCTCACGAGAACACGGCGCATTCGCCAACGCCGGAGGCCGACCATCACGATCCAACGCCGCCTGAAACCCCCACGCCGACCGGAACACAGCTACCGGAGCCAACCCGGAACACGGGTACCGGGACTTGACACGATCTCGGGATCGTTGAGTTTGCGAGGGTCGGGTCGGCAGGTGTCCACCGGTTCGCGGCGTGGAGGAGTTCGGCGGTATCTCAGTGAGCTGGGCGAGAACGCGTTGAGCGTCGCTGCGGGCGGGCCCGCAGTGGTGCCACTTCCCCCGTTCGCTGCGGTGATGTCTGCCACCGAGACCCATCGGCTCACCGGGTCATCAACCCGAAGGTCAACGGACGATCCGCGTTCTGGTTGGTGGGCCTGGTGGCGCGGCGGGCCGGGCGGAGTGCCTACGGGTCGATGTCGGCGAGGCCGGTGTCGAGTTGGTCGAAGCAGTGTTGCACGAGTGCGGGGAGCGGGGTTTGTTGGCCGGTGGCGATCCAGCGGCGTTGTGAGGATCGCATGGCGCTGAGGGCGGAGGATGCGAGTAGTCGGGGGCCGAGGTTTTCGGGGTCACAGCCCATGCGCTCGGCCAGGGCGGCGGCGAGGGCGTCTTCCCAGCCGGCTTGGAGTTGGAGGTTGCGGGCGTAGACCGAGGGGGTGGTGGCCATGATTCGAAAGCGGCGTGTCAGTTGCTCGCGTTCGGTGTCGTAGTCGGCGGCGACGACGAGGAACGATGCTCGTAGCGCGGCCCATGGGTGTTCGGTGTGGGGTCGTTCGCGGAGTTGTTCGACGATCCGGTTGAGGCGGTCGGCGTAGTCGGCGAGGACGACGTCTTCTTTGGTGGGGAAGTAGTAGAAGAACGTCCTCGGGGCGATGTCGGCGCCGGCGGCGATGGCCTCGGTGGTGGTTCCGTCGAAGCCGTCGCGCTCGAAGAGCTCGAATGCAGCGGTCTCGATGCGTTGTCGGGTCTGCAGTTTCTTGCGGGCCCGCAAGCCGAGCGGTTCGTTCATGACAGCCATCTTGACAGAAACACGCAGGTAATGCAATATTGCAGTGACTGCGATATTATGATCGTAGTTCTTCTCAAGGAGATGGTGATATGTCGAACTGGCTCTACCGGATAGGCAGGTTCTCCGCTCGCCATCGCGGCTGGGTGGTGGCCGGCTGGATCGTGCTGGCGTCCGCTGCGGTGTTGATGAACCGCACGGTCGATGCCGGAACGGTCGACAACTTCGAGGTCCCCGGCGTCGAATCCCAGGAAGCAATCGACCTCCTGGACGAACGGTTCCCGGAACGATCGGGCGCCACCGCCATGGTCGTCTTCCACACGACCGTCGGCTCGGTCACCGACGACGACGCCTCGGCGGGGATCGTCGCCACCGTCGCCGAGGTCCGGGCCCTGCCCGAAGTCGTGGCCGTCACCGAACCCCTGGCCAGTGAGCGCTCGATCTCCGCCGACGGGACCACCGCGTTTGCGGCGGTGCAGTTCGACGACTCGGCTGCCGAGCTCGGCACTGACGTCCTCGACGCCCTACTCGACATCGCCCCCGCAGCCGAAGCAGCGGGCGTTCAGGTCGAATACGGCGGAGAGCTCCCCACCATCTTGAAGGAACGCACGACCGGGCCGGCCGAGATGATCGGAATCATCGCCGCCCTGATCATCTTGTTCGTCACCTTCCGCTCCGTCTACTCGGCGATCCTGCCGCTTGGCGTCGCGGTGCTGGGTCTCGCGGTCGGGCTCTCCCTGGTCGGCTTGATGGGCTCACTGATCGACATCCCGTCGGTGGCCCCTCGACTGGGCACCATGATCGGCCTCGGCGTCGGCATCGACTACGCCCTGTTCATCCTCAGCCGCCACCGAGACCACCTCGAAGCGGGGATGGCCCTCGAGGAATCGATCGGCCGCACCAACGCCACCGCCGGACAAGCTGTCGTGGTCGCCGGTGGGACCGTCGTGGTCGCCATCCTCGGCCTGCAGTTGGCCGGGATCCCCTTCGTCGCCGCGCTCGGCTACTCGGCCTCGCTCGTTGTCGCCATCGCCGTCGCCGTCGCCATCACGCTGCTCCCCGCCCTGCTTGGCTTCGCCGGGCCCCGCGTGCTCGCCAAGACCCACCGCCAACCGGCGGAGCGGGCCGCGGTGGCGGTTGCCTCAGGCGACGCCGTCGAAGAGACAGGCCACAGCGGCTGGGTCCGGTGGGCTCACTGGGTCGCCCACCACCCCTGGCGCTCCGGGCTCGCCGCCACCCTGGTGTTGTTGACCCTGTCGATCCCGGTGCTCGACATGCGCCTCGGCCAAGCCGACGCCGGCACCGACCCCACCTCCACCACCCACCGACAGGCCTATGACCTTCTCGCCGAGGGCTTCGGCGACGGCTTCAACGGCCCCCTGCTGTTGACCATCGACCTCGGCGAATCCGCTGACCCGGCGGTGCTCGAGGTGATCTCGGCCGCTGTGGCAGCCGACCCCGGCATCGCCGCGGTCTCGCCTGCCGAGCTCAACGCCGTTGGCGATACCGCGATCATCACCGCCATCCCCACCACCACGCCCCAGGACGAAGCCACCAGCGACCTCGTGCACCGGCTCCGTGACACCACCTTGCCCGACGCGACCGAGGGCACCGACGCCACCGCCCTCGTCGGCGGACCCACCGCCGGGTTCATCGATCAGTCCGACAAGATCGCCGACCGGCTGCCCTGGTTCATCGCCGCCGTCGTGACCCTGTCGTTCCTGCTGTTGATGACGGTGTTCCGCTCCATCCTCGTCCCCCTCAAAGCGGCACTGCTCAACCTCTTGTCGATCGGCGCCGCCTACGGCGTGGTCGTCGCCGTGTTCCAGTGGGGCTGGGGCCGGTCATTGATCGGCCTCGACGAGGCTGTCCCGATCGCCTCGTTCGTTCCCATGATGATGTTCGCCATCCTCTTCGGGCTCTCGATGGACTACGAGGTCTTCATCCTCTCCCGCATCCGCGAGGAATACCACCGGGGCCACACCAACATCGACAGCGTCGTCGAAGGCCTCGGCGCCACCGCCAAAGTCATCACCGCTGCCGCTCTGATCATGATCAGCGTCTTTCTCGGATTCGTGGCCTCCGACGATCCCGTCGTCAAGATGATGGGCGTCGGCTTGGCCACCGCCGTCGCCGTCGACGCCACCATCGTGCGCATGGTCCTGGTCCCCTCCACCATGGCCCTGGTTGGTGACCCCAACTGGTGGCTCCCCCGCTGGCTCGACCGCCTCCTCCCCACCCTCGACATCGAGGGCGACCGCGACACCAACCCGCCGGCGACCCTCACCGCCGCGGTCGGCGAAGACCCGCCCGAGTCCGCCACCGACGTCTTCGAGGTCCAGACATGACCGTCACGACGACCCCCAGCCCCTTGGCGATACGACCAGATCCGTCGGGCCCAGTGGTCCGCGTCGAGGCCCTGACCAAAGACTTCGGCCCGACCCGGGCCGTGAACGAGCTCAGCTTCGAGATCCCCGCCGGGGGTGTCACCGGGTTCGTCGGCCCCAACGGCTCGGGCAAGAGCACGACGTTTCGGATGCTGCTGGGCCTGATCCGCCCCAGCGCCGGGAATGGCTGGGTGTTGGGCCATCCAATCAGCGACCCCCGCCGCTACCTCCACCAGGTCGGCGCCCTGGTTGAAGCGCCCGCCCTGTACCCCAAGCTGTCGGGACACAAGAACCTCCTTGCTCTGGCCCGCCTCGGGGGCTTCCCGGCCAGCCGGATCGGTGAGGTCCTCGACGTCGTCGACCTGACCGATCGAGCCGGTGACCGCTATGAGAACTACTCCCTGGGCATGAAACAGCGGCTCGGCATCGCTGCTGCCCTGTTGCCCCAACCCAAACTGCTGATGCTCGACGAACCGACCAACGGTCTGGACCCCGCCGGCACCGTGGAGGTCCGGGCCCTGTTTCGCCGACTGGCCGAGTCCGGAACCGCGGTCGTGGTATCCAGCCACCTGTTGTCGGAGATACAGGCGGCCAGCGACCGCCTCGTGATGATCCAAGCCGGCCGCCTTGTCTTCTCTGGTGCGCTCGACGAGCTCTTGGCGGCCCAGCGCAGCAGCGTCACCGCCGTGACGGCCGACCCCGCCGACGCGTGCCGACTCGCCGAACTCGCCCAAGTAGCCGGCCGGCCGGCCACGGTCTGCGGCGCACGTATCGAGGTAGACGCCGACGCCGACTGGGTATCACAACTGAGCCGCCTCGCCATCGACGCCGACATCGTCCTGCGCGAACTCCGGGCAGTCCAACCGGACCTCGAAACCACCTTCCTGGAAATGACCTCCCCGACCGACCCTGAGGCAACACCATGATCAACTCCGCTGCGCTCAGAGCTCGTGAAACTCCGCCGCCCCACCGCCATCGTCGGCTACGCGGGAGCAGCCATCGGCGTCACCGCACTGATGACCGTCGTGTCCATCGCCAACGCCGACAACCCAGACGCCCGCGGCCCCGGCGCCGCCGAAGGCCTCACCCTCGCTCAACTGGCCGAACCGGGCGGCTACCTGGCCGGATTCGAAGCCGCCGGCAGCTTCCTCGGCATCATCGCCCTGGCCCTGTTCGCCTCCAACATCGCGGCCGAGTTCTCCACCGGCACCATCCGCGCCCTACTTGCCGTCGACCCTCGACGCCGACGCCTACTCGCCGGAAAGACCCTCGGGCTCGCCGCCTTCCTCATCGCCACCGTCACCGCCGCTTCCATTGTCGGCGGGATCGTGGCGACAGCGCTCAGCGGACCCCAAGGCATCGACACCGCAGCGTGGGCCACCGCCGACGGATTCACCGAAGGCGCCGCCACCTGGGCCAACCTGGCCGCCGCAACCATCGTGTGGGGACTCTTCGGCGCCCTCGTAGCCATGGTCTCACGATCAGCCGCCATCTCCATCGCCGCCGGCATCGGCTACTTCCTCATCGGCGAACACCTCATCCTCCAATCGCTGTGGCCATCCACCGCTGAGTGGCTCCCCGCCGGGCTGCTCAACGCGCTCGCCGAAGGCGGCACCACCGCCGTCAGCTTCACCGTCGCATTGGCGCTATCCGCTCTCTACGCCGCCACCGCCTACACCCTCACCTCGCTCGTGTTCGCACGACGCGACATCACTGACTAACCCCCCCTAAGACAAGGACCCCAGACGTGGCACCCCCAACCACCCCTCCCAAACAGAGCCCGTTGCGGCGGCTCCGACTCCTGCTCGCCGCCATTGTCGCCGTTGCCGTGGTCGCATCGGCCTGCAGCGACGACGACACCGCAACGTCGGACCCGACCGAACAAGGCGCCAGCGAACAGGCAACCGACGGCACTTCGGTAACTTCGACCGACGACGAAGGCACCACCTCAGTTGACAACGGACTCCTCGCCGATGAGTTGGCCGAGCTGCCCACCACCACACTCTCTGACGCCGATCGCGACGCACTGATCTTCATGCGCGAAGAAGAGAAACTTGCCCTCGACGTCTACGAGGAGCTCTATGACGTCTGGGAACTCCGGATCTTCGACAACATCTCAGCCGCCGAACAAACCCACACCGACTCGGTGGCAACCCTTCTCGACCGCTTCGACATCCACGACCCCGCGCTCGACCAACCAGTCGGCGTCTTCGACGACGCCGACCTCCAAGCCCTCTACAACGACCTCGTCGCCCGAGGTAGCGAATCAATCACCGAAGCACTCCTCGTCGGAGCCCTCATCGAAGACCTCGACATCGCCGACCTCCAAGCCCGAGCCAGCAACGACCCCGCCATCGCCCTCGTGTTCTCCAACCTCGAGAAAGGCTCTCGCAACCACCTCCGGGCTTTCATCAACCAACTCGAAACCCGCGGCGAGACCTACACGCCCAGCCACATCAGCCAAGCGGACTTCGACGCCATCGTGTCCTCAGAGATCGAACGAGGCCACGGCCGATGAGCGACAACTCCGCTGACACCCCGCATCACTACGCAACCCCAATCAAGTGGAGCCCGGGGACTGGGGCCGACCCGTCGTCACCCAAGGAGCGCTCGACCTCGAATTCGAAGACCGACCGGGCAAGCCGCACCGGGTCGCGCACGGCGACTCGTTCGTCATCCCACCACAACGACCACACAAGGTCATCATCACCGGACCAATGCACTTCTACGTCGAACTCCACCGGACGCCCCAAGCCCAACAGCGAGCCTGACGCACCTCCCTCCACACGAGCCTGCGGTGGCCCGACGTGGCCGACCTACGGCGCCGTAGGCTGAACCGCGGCGAGTCGGCCGCGACAATGGACGACCCCGGCGTACCCTCACCAAGGGCCGAGCGATACTCAGATCCAGGCACCTGACAATGGCGAACAAATCCAAGAACTCTGGCGAATCGGTGAAAGCCCGCTACGAGTATCGAGTGTGGGGCCAGCATCGCAAGGCCCGCAAGCTGCTGGCACAGCTCGCCTCATCGACGACACGTGAGCGCATCGAGGACTGCTATCTCCTGGTGGCCGACCCGTCGTGGAACGCGAAGGTCCGAAACGACGCCTTGAAGATCAAACAGCTCGTCGCCGAGGACGAGGGCTTCGAGCGTTGGGCATCGGCAACGCACCGATCGTCCGATACCGCGCCGTCGCCATTTGACACCCTGTTCGATGAGCTGCAGTTGGACCGGCTACGGCCCGGGAAACCCAAGGACCTCGTCAAAGCTGTCAGCAAGCTCGATCCTGAGTCAGGCGTACGGACCGTGTTCGTGACCAAGCACCGCCGTCGCTACCGCGTCGGCAACCTCCGAGCCGAAGTCACCGACGTCACGATCACCGAGACGAACGACACAATCCGCACCCTCTCGATCGAGGGTGATGATCTCGATGAACTGGTCGCGCTGCGAAAGAAGCTCGGTCTCCGAGATGCACCCAACACTCCAGTTCACCAGGCCATTGACTCCGAGAACGAGCTCTGAGCCGGTACCAAGCACCCGGTGACCCCGAAAGTCGCGCAGCCCTCTGTCTCTTCGCCGGGTGGCGTCCCGTCGGGTCGCTCACCGCCAGCGGGACGTCCACCGGCAGCATCTCCACCGGCGACGGTCTGGCCGACCAGGCATTCGACAACCTGGTTCTGGTCGGCGCTGTTGGCGTGGTAGTGGTAGCCGGCCTCGTCAGTCGTGTGTCCGTTGCACTCGTCGAGACCGGCGGTCTCGAGCGCGGCATCGTCCTCGAACGGACTGTGGAGCGGGTAGCCGTCCATCGCGTAGCCGAACATCGCCGGATCATCTGCCGAGGAGTCAACGACCTCCGAGCAGCCGACGGCACCGTGCATGTGATATCCCTCGAACGGGTTGAAGTGGGCACCGCAATCGTCGAATGCCGCGATCGTGTACGCGCCGAGAATCGCGTCGACCGGCGCCGATGCGGCGATCACGACGCCGTCGAGGGTGACGCCGTTGTTGCCCTGTGACGAGCTGTTGCCGCCACCGCTTCGAGATTCGAACCCGTGGGGTGTGCCTCGCCGCATCGACGGCCGCTTCGTGGAGGGCCCATGACCCTGACGAGTCAGCAGGAAGTGGGATGACAAGCCTCTCCGACACCCTCCCGAAAACCAGCACACCATTCACGATCTGATCACGTCGCTCGATCACTGGGAACGCTCTTGGCAGGCTGCTGCAAGTTGAACCCAACGGGCCAGGGTGAACGCGAGGTCGGCACGCCCCGCGTCAGCTGGCGATTTCGGCGCAGCCGGTCGCGACGATCGTGCCGCGTAATTCGGCCTCGATTTCGATATCGGTGCATGCTGACGCTGCTTCTCCGAGGCTCTGAAGGGTGCCGAACGGGTCGAGTGCGGTTTCGAGATTGGAGAAGAATTCGCCCGCGGGCGCGTCCGGGTCGTCGGCGAGAGCCGCCCGAATCGCCGCAACGCCGTCGGCTCGCGTCGCCACCGCCGCAGTGAAACTCGCGATCACTTGTTCGTGCGATGCGGCGAACAGGGCTGGCGGGTCGAGTTGGCTCAGCGAGGCGACGAATACCTCCATGGCTTCGAAGAGCCCGTCAACTGCGACCGCCGGTGTGTCGCCGAGGTCACCGACAGTGAGTGAATCGTTGTCGTCGTCGAACCCGGCGAGAGTGATGAAAGCGCGTTCCATGGACGCTTCGAGCGTGGCGCCGTGAGTCGAGACGGCATCGATGTAGTCGGCCTCGGCCGGGCTGAGCGCCGCGGGGGTGATGGCACGGCCACCCGACAAGACATCGACAAAGCTCTGAGCGAACGCTGCTGGATCTGCAGCGACGGCGACCCGTATTGGTGCGCCATCGGGGTCCGCGAGCGTGGCGCCGGCGTCGTCGACCGAGATGGTCATCTCCTCGATGGTGACGACGGATTCGTCGATGGCAGCCACGGCCGCGAGTTCGTCCCAGAAGAACCAGCCTGGCGATGTGATCGCGCCGAGATTGGCTGCGAAGAGTTGGCGTACCGCCTCCCCGCCGGGCTCCAGATCGGATGCTCGCTCGAGCTGGATCGGGATTTGGCGACCACCGGGGACGGAGGCTGTGGCGTCGAGGGGCACGAGCAGGGTCGGCACTCCCGAGCCGATGACGAGGCGCACCGACTCAGGGTCGATGTAGAGATTCCACTCGGCCGTCGGTGCGGTGTCGACGTTGCCGCCCACATCTACGGCTCCGCCCATCGTCACGACGCGTGCGATGCGCTCGACGAGGTCAGGACGCTCGCTGACGAGCGCGCCGATGTTCGTGAGCGGTCCCAACGTGACGATGACCACCGGCTCGTCGGCCTGCTCGAGCACGTCGCCCAAGACGTCGATTGCGCCGCGGGGTGGTGATGGCACGGTCACGCTCGGGAGCACGACACCGACGATGTTGTTGGCCGACTCGCGCCACGGCTCGGGCCAGTCGCGGTCACCGACCAGAGGTGCCTCTCGACCGCAGGCGACCGGTACGTCGGACTGCCCCACGATGGCGAGCAGTGCGAGGGTGTTTCGTACCCCGGGACCGCAGTCGGACTCTCCCGTTCCGGCCAGGGTCACTGCCACGAGATCGACGTCAGGGTGCGAGGCGATGTACATCATCGCCGGGACATCCGACAAGGTCGGGCTGTAGTCGACAATGACCGGCCGGCGTGCCGAGGCATCCGGTGTCACTTCTTCTGGCATGGCGGTGTCCGCGGTGGCTTCGTCGGGCCCCGACGCGCAGGCGCTGGCCACCAAAGAGACGGCCGCGATCGCAGCCACTATGCGGTTGTTGGAGACACGGATCTTGATCATTACCCCAACAGACGCACTCCACCCGTTCGCGGGTGACAACCGATATCAGATTCCAGCCCAATCCCAGCCGGACCGCGCTGAACGGTTCGGTCCTCTACGAAGTCGACATGACCGACGGCTACGCTTCGGGCGTGAGCGTGATCGACTGGTTGCTGGACGGAGATCCTTCCATCCGTTGGCAGGCGCTGAACGACCTTGTGAGTGCACCGGCCGACGACGTTGCCGCCGAGCGCGCCTGTGTCGAACACGAGGGCTGGGGTGCCCGGCTGCTCGCCGCCGCGGGACCCGATGGACTGTGAGGCGGTGGCGCCTGCTTCCCCGCCGACTACCAGGGTGGTGAGCCGGGGCAACCCTGGACGCCGACGATGCACACGTTGCAGACCCTGCAGCTGTTGGGGCTCGATCCGACGTCGGAGTCGGCGCGTCGTGCCGTCGCACTCGTGGCGCAGAACTGTCGTTGGGAACACGACGGGCAGCACTTCTTCGATGGCGAGGTCGAGCCGTGCATCAATGGGCGCACCATCGAGACCGGGGCCTATTTCGGTGTGGATGTCTCAGCCGTGATCGACCGGATCCTCGACGAGGGTCTTGGCGACGGCGGCTGGAACTGTGAGGCCGAGAATGGGTCGGTGCGGTCGTCGTTCGACACCACGATCAACGTGCTCGAAGGTCTGGCCGAGTTCGAACGGACATTCAGTACCGCGGCCGAGGTGAGCGCAGCGCGGCGTCGAGGTGAGGAGTATCTGCTCGAGCGCAGCCTGTTCCGTCGCCAGAGCACGGGCGAGATCGTCAACCACGGCTATCTCGAGTTCGCGTTTCCGTACTACTGGCACTACGACGTGCTGCGGGCGCTCGACTACTTCCGTCGTGCCGGCGGTGACCCGGACCCTCGGATGCGCGAAGCGGTCGAAGTGGTGCGATCAAAGCAACAGTCAGACGGCCGTTGGCTGCTCGATTGCGTCTATCCGGGCCGTGTGCATTTCGACATCGAAGCCGACGTTGGAGCCCCGAGCCGCTGGATCACGCTCCGAGCGATGCGAGTGCTCGACTGGTGGGACAACGCTTCGTGAACTGTCTCTCGAGCCAGCGTCCGCGTGGCACCTGAACGGAGCAACGACGCCGTGACCACAGAACGCGACCTGCTGCTCGCCCGCCTCGACGCACAACGCGCCCACGTCCTCGGTGCCATCGACGGTTTGACCGATGTTCAATTGCGGCAGGCGGTGCTGCCGTCGGGCTGGTCCTGCGTAGGCATGATCAAGCACCTCGCCCTGGCCGACGAGCACTACTGGTTCCGTTCCATCGTCGGTGGCGAGTCCCTCGACTTCTTCCCAAGCGAACCAGGGGCCGACTTTGCCGTTGGCTCAGCGGAGTCCGCTGATGAGGTGATCGCGATGTATCGAGGAGAGATCGAACGCTCCAATACGATCCTGTTATCGGTCTCCCTGGACGACCCGCCCCGACAGGTCGACCCCGATTGGGCGGAATGGGGCATCGAGTTCCCGACCGTGCGCTCGGTCGTTGTTCATATGCTGGTGGAGACGGCGTGTCACGCCGGGCACCTGGACGCGGCGCGAGAACTCCTCGACGGCAAGCAATGACTTGTCATGGACTGAGTGGCCTATGCGGCGAGGGTTCCGGCGAAGACCTGCCAGGCCAGGGCCGACTTCGCGACCAGGCTGAGCACGATGTAGCGGCGTTCGCCGTAGAGATAGTCGGCCCACTTGCCTTTGGCCCGGTACTGCTTCCATTGCACGATCGCGAAGCAGTTGAACAGCAGGAACAGCGACACGACGATGCCGTAGACGAACCCCGGCGTGGTCGCCTCCGCGGGGCCCTTGGGTGAGATCAAGCTCATGAGGACGACGAGCCAAGGGATGGCTCCGGCGAAGCATCCGAAGATGAACGGCATCCAGTCGCCGTCGCCGGGAGTGGTGTATCTCTCCTGCAGCCAGCCGAACAGGATCATGCACACGTTCACGGCGAAGATGCCCGTGAGCGCGATGTAGTCCGCGGTGCCATTGAGCTGCAGGATCACCACGATCATCAGCGACGACGAGATGGAGTACTCCACCCATCTGAACGTGTTGTGATTCCGCTGTAGACCGGCGGCGTAGCGCGTGAAGAACCTGGGCGAGATCACCAGAAAATGGAAGCCGGCTGACAGGGCCAGGAACGCGGCCACCATGTAGCTGATGTTCAGATCGAACAGATTGACCGGATCAGAGAACGAATCTCTCGACGGCGCGTCAGTGAGGTAGGTCGCTCGAACCGGGAGCGATACGTCGTTCGAGAGCAACAAGATCCCGACTAACGACGCGAGGTGCAGGACAGCGGCGGCGAGGTTGAGCCGCCGCAGTTTGATGAGCGCCGTATCCATGGAGTCTCCCCGCGGGGTCGTACGTACCTAACCCTTACGTACCTGCCGGCTGCTTTGGATGCACTGTCTGCGGGGAATGTCCAGGTCTGGCGTCGGGATCGGCTGAGGACGTCGCAGCGTTCAGGCGCTCGGGCCGGCGTCCCTGACGCGCCTGACTTCTTCGAGCGCTTCGGCGAGCTCGGCTATCCAGTCGCTTTCGTGCTGACCGACCAGGCGCACGCACCAGGCGAGCGCTTCGCTGCATGATCGGGCGATGCCACCTTCGATCAGCGAGTCGAGCACGGCCCGCTCGTCGAGCCGAAGCCGCGTCATCGCGGGTGCATTGAGTGTCGTGAACAGCACTTGGGCGTCGCCGCACTCGACGCCCCAGCTGACGACACGGCAAAACTGGGTCTGAGCGCGATCGGCGATCTCCATACGTTGATCGCGCGTCGCTTCGCGAAACGCGACGATCTGCTGCTCGGGGTCGAGACCGGCTCCCGGCTCGCCGAGGTCGCCCGTGACGAGGATCTCATCGGCGTCGTGGCGCAGATGAGGCCCACTCGAGAACCAACCGTCGGGAAGGGCGTCGGTGAACCAGGCGAGCAGCTCTTCGGCTGTGGGCTGCGGGATTGAGGCGGACTTGGTGCGCATATGAGTCGTCCTGATCGGTGGATAGCAAACACCTTAGTCATGTGTAATCATGTAATCAAGAACGCCCACCGATGTAATTCCAAGCAGCCAAAGACTCCTCTAGTGCGGCGAGTACGAGGCCAGATTCGCCATGTAGTTGGTGCGCTCGAACGAGGATGGATCGGGTGACGATTTCTGGCTGAGGCTGCCTCGGGCCTGGGTCAACGAGCGGTATTCCCGCTCCGTAAACCAGTGGGAGAGTCCGTCCAGCACCGTCGTCACATGCTCGGGACCGTGCATCAGCAGGGCGGAGGTCATCATTGTCACGTCCGCGCCGGCCAGGATGAGTTTGATGGCAGCCTCAGCATCGTGGATGCCGGTGGTGGCGGCGAGCGATGCTTCCAGCTGGCCGTGCAGGATGGCGACCCATCGAAGAACCAAGCGCATCTCGTTCGGTGAGCTCAAGACGAGATTGGGCGTGGTCGACAGCTGGTCGAGGTCGATATCTGGTTGGTAGAAGCGATTGAACAGCACGAGCCCGTCGGCCCCGGCGTCGACCAACCGTCGCGCCATGTTGGCGGGCGAGCTGAAGAAGGGGCCGATCTTCACCGCGAGAGGGATCTCGACCGTGCTTCTCACGGCCGCGACAAGCTGGAGATATTGGTCTTCGACGTCGGCGGCCGACGCGTTCGCATCGGCCGCGATGAGGTAGATGTTCAACTCCAGCGCGTCGGCACCTTCATCTTCGAGAAGCTTGGCGTAGTGGGTCCACCCTCCGGTCGATGTGCCGTTGAGGCTGGCGATCACCGGGATCGTCAGCTCGTTCTTGGCCGCGATCAGGGTGCGGAGGTAGCGATCGGGCCCGGTGTTGTAGGAGTCGAGCTCCGGAAAATAGCCGCCGAACACCTCCCCGTGCTGATCGGCGCCGGTATCGAGTCCGCGATGGAGTCCCATCGCGTCGTGCTCGATCTGCTCCTCGAACAACGAAGGCAACACGATGGCCGCGGCTCCGGCCTCCTGCAGCGCGACGAGCGTGTCGATCTGACCCGTGAGTGGTGAGGACGACGCCACGATGGGATTGGCGAGATCGAGGCCCATGTAGTGAGTACGGAGGTCGGTGGTTGGGGTCATTCTTCTACCTGTCCGAACGTTGCGGTGTGCTCGACATCGACCATCTGTTGGTAGAGATGCCAACGGTCGTCGATGTCTTGCTGGGCCTCGGTGAAGAGCCGCTCGGCGACCTGGGGGTTGGACCGGGCGAGCATGGCGAAACGGCCTTCGGTCATGGCGAAGTCGCGGAACGCGACCTTGGGCGGGCGGCTGTCGAGGTGCAGGGCGTGTTCGCCGGCAGCCTCGCGTCCCGGGTCGTAGCGGTACATCGGCCAATAGCCGCTTTCCACCGCCATCTTCTGGTGTTCCATCATGTGGGTCAGGTCGAAACCGTGGGCGATGCAGGGGCTGTAGGCGATTATCAGCGACGGCCCCGGATGGGCCTCGGCTTCGGCGAACGCCTTGATGACCTGGGTCATGTTCGCGCCCATCGCCACCTGAGCCACATACACGCCGCCGTAGGCCATGGCGATCATGCCGAGGTCCTTCTTGGCGGTGGTCTTGCCCCCGGCGGAGAACTTGGCGATCGCGGCGCGTGGCGTGGCTTTGGACGTCTGGCCGCCTGTGTTGGAGTAGACCTCGGTGTCGAGCACCAGGATGTTCACATTGCGCCCCGATGCGAGCACGTGATCGAGGCCGCCGAAGCCGATGTCGTACGCCCAGCCGTCACCGCCCACGATCCATACGCCGGTGTCGACGAGATAGTCGCTGAGTGAGCGAAGGCGCGACGCCAGCGGTGTCGTCTCGGGATCGGCCAGCTGATCGAGACGAGCCCGCAGAGCCGCGACCCGTTCGCGTTGGTCGGCGATGCCGCGCTCGTGGCTCTGGTCGGCTTCGAGGATGTCGGCCGCCACCGGTCCCACCTCGGAGGCCAGCGAGGCGAGTAGCCGGCGAGCTTCGGCCTCGTGATGGTCGAGCGCGAGCCGCATCCCGAGCCCGAACTCGGCATTGTCCTCGAACAGCGAGTTGGCCCATGCGGGACCGCGGCCGTCGGCGTTCGTGGCCCACGGAGTGGTGGGTAGATTGGCGCCATAGATCGACGAACAGCCGGTGGCATTGGCCACGGTGATCCGATCACCGAATTGTTGGGTGAGCAGCTTCAGGTAGGGGGTCTCGCCGCAGCCGAGGCACGCGCCGGAGAACTCGAAGAGAGGTTGGGCCTGCTGAGTCCCCTTGATCGTGAGGAGGTCGAGAGAACTCCGATCGGCTTCGGGGAGGTCGAGGAAATGGGCGAAGTTGATGCGCTCCGCGTCCAAGTGATCGGCCTTGGCCTCCATGTTGATCGCCCGATGCTTGACGACCTCTTTGCTCTTTGCCGGGCAGATGCTGACGCAGACCCCGCAGCCGGTGCAGTCATCGGGGGCAACCTGGATGACGAGGCGTTGATCGGGCGTGCTGTGCCGGTCGCCGGTCCAGTCCTTGTCGCGGAATCCTTCGGGCGCGTCGGTGAGGGTCTCCGCCGGCAACACCTTCATGCGGATGGCGGCGTGGGGGCACACCAGGGTGCAACGGCCGCAGTCGATGCAGATGTCGGGATCCCAGATCGGGATGTCGATGGCGAGGCTTCGTTTCTCCCACTGTGCGGTTCCCATCGGGAACGAGCCGTCGACGGGCATGGCACTGACGGGGAGAAGATCGCCCTTCCCGTCCATCATCATGGCGGTGACCCGTTGCACGAAATCGGGAGCCTCCTCCGGCACGGGTCGCCGAAGGCGTCTCGTCCCGACCATCTCGGCAGGAGTTTCGACCCGGACCAGAGCCGCCACGGCCTGGTCGACCGCCGCGAAGTTGCGGTCGAGCACGAGTTGGCCTCGCTTCTGGTAGCTCCTGGAGATGGCGTCCTTGACAGCAGCCACGGCTTCATCGGGGGGCAGGACTCCTGCCAGGAAAAAGAAGCAGGTCTGCAGCACGGTGTTGACGTGGCCGCCCAACCCCGCCTCCGTGGCGACGCGCCCGCCGTCCACGATCCAGAGGGCCAGGTCCTTGTCGATGATCTGGCGTTGGGTTTCGATGGGCAGGCTGCGCCACACCGTTTCGGGACCGTGGTGGGTGTTGAGCAGGAAGGTCGCCCCTCGGCGGGCGATCCTCAGAACATCGACCTGGTCAAGGAGACTCGTGTGATGACAGGCGACGAAGTCGGCCTCACCGATCAGATAGGTGGAGCGGATCGGCTCCGGCCCGAACCGAAGGTGTGACACGGTCATCGACCCGGACTTCTTGGAGTCGTAGACGAAGTAGCCCTGAGCAAACTGCGTTGTGGATTCACCGATGATCTTCACCGAGTTCTTGTTCGCCCCCACGGTGCCGTCGCTGCCGAGGCCGTAGAAGACCGCTCGGTTGACGTTGTCGGGTTCGCTCCAACGAGACTCATCGACGTCGAGGCTGAGGTGGGTGACGTCGTCGATGATGCCGACGGTGAAATGGGGCCGCGGAGTCGCCCCGTCGAGTTCGTCGAGGATCGACAGCGCCATCGCCGGCGTGAACTCCTTCGATGAGAGGCCGTAGCGACCACCGATCACACTGGGCATCGACTTCTGGTGCCGCTCGAACAACGCGGTCACGACGTCGCTGTAGAGGGGTTCACCGACCGAACCGGGCTCCTTGGTGCGATCCAACACCGCGATCGAACGGACGGACGCGGGAAGCGCGGCGACGAATGCCTCGGAATCGAATGGCCGGTAGAGCCGTACGGCCACAACCCCGACCTTGGCCCCTGCCGCGGCCTCGCGCTCGACGGCTTCGATGGCCGCGCCGACCCCGGAGCCCATCATGACGATGACCCGTTCAGCGTCAGGTGCCCCCCAGTAGTCGAACAGGTGATACGCCCGGCCCGTCAGGTCAGCGAGGCGATCCATTTCCGTCTGCACCGCGTTCGGCGTGGCCAGGTGAAATGGGTTGGCGGCCTCGCGGGCCTGGAAGAAGACATCCGGGTTCTGGGCGGTGCGTCGAAGCACCGGATGATTCGGGTTCAAGCCGCGGGTCCGGTGTTGCTCGACCAGGCTGTCGTCGATCATCTCGCGAATCGTGTCGTCAGAGACGCTCTCGATCTTCGACACCTCGTGGGAGGTGCGGAATCCGTCGAAGAAGTGCAGGAATGGGACCCTGGTCCGCAGCGTCGACGCGTGGGCGACCAGCGCCAGGTCCTGGGCCTCCTGCACCGACGACGATGCCAACATGGCCATCCCGGTCTGGCGGACAGCCATCACATCGCTGTGGTCGCCGAAGATGCTCAGAGCGTGCGTGGCGAGCGAACGCGCCGCCACATGGACAACCGCTGGCGTGAGCTCGCCCGCGATCTTGTACAGGTTCGGGATCATCAACAACAGGCCCTGCGAGGCCGTGAACGTTGTCGTCAGTGCTCCGGCCTGCAACGCACCGTGAACGGCGCCTGCGGCTCCGCCCTCGCTCTGCATCTCGATCACGTCGGGCACCGCGCCCCACGCGTTCGTCCTTCCCTGCTGAGACCAGGCGTCCGCCAGCTCGCCCATTGCCGACGCCGGCGTGATCGGGTAGATCGCGATCACCTCGCTCGCCTGATGGGCGACGCGGGCAGCCGCCTCGTTCCCATCAACAGTGACCCACGACGTCGTGTCAGCGCCTCGCATTGTGTTCCTCCCGAAGGCGGTGATGCCTTCAGGTTCCAGGGTCCCTCGTCGGAGGGGTTCGGCGGGAGGGGCCTAGGTCCCGACCACCATCCTTCTCCGGTGGGTGGCGTGTCGTTCCCGGCCGCAGCGCTCACGATGGACGAGGCGTCGTCTTCGCCCTCGAGATACTCGAGAAGCCGCCACCACGGCGATCGCCCAGCCGCCGGCAATGTCGGCGGGCAGGTGTGCGCCGACATACATCCTCGAAGCGCCGGTGACGGCCGCACCCGCGACCAGCACCCGCCGCAGAGGTGGAGGCACGTCGGCAACGAGGGCAACGCCGAGGGAGACAGCCGAGTGACCCGAGGGCCAGCCCCGTCCTTGCTGTGGTTGTCCTCGGACGGTCACATCGTCGAGCAGGTCTGGCGGTCGACCTCGACCTCCGACCAGCCGCTTTACTCCCTTTACACCAGCCCAGAGGGCGACTCCGGTGCCGAGAGTTGTCGTTCGCCCGGTCTGACGCCGATCGATCACTCCGACAGCAACTGCGCCGGCAAGCGATCCGAGCTGCATCACCGGCCAGGCAACGGGGTGCAGTTGATCCGGGAGTTGATTCCATGACCGAAACAGCTGCTCCTCCCACGGTCCGACCTTCCGGGAACGGCCCGGACGAGCGGACGCGACGGCGACAACGGTGGCTACGGCGACAGTGGGGGTCATAGCTCGGCGTCCTCGATGAAACCCGCACGTACGTCAGCCTGGATCTCGGCGCGTGTGGTCCACAACACGAGTGCCTCGAGTTCTTGGCGAACCTGGTCGTCGATATCGGCGGCGAAGTCCCACGAAACGCATCCGCCTTCCCTCAAAGTGACTGCGTCGGCGCCGGACCTGCACGCATCCTCGAATATGAGGGTGGCGGCCGTGCCATGCCGGTCCGAGAGCAGGGTGACGCTGACGTGACCGGCTCGGATCGTCGCGTCGCTCTGGGTGAAGCCGTCTGGGAGGTCGTCGAGGCAGGGCACCGCGTCGGAGGTGGGTATGGCTTGGGTCATCAAGAGCGCCGGTGAGCGACGTCCGCAGGAGAGGCCATCCGGGTATGCATCGCCCGTGGCGCAGGCCGTGGTGATGAGCGCCGCCAGGATGGCGGCGAGGATGGCCCGTCGGGCGCTCATCCGAAGTACCCGAGCTCTTGGAACCCGTCGACGGTTGCGAGCGTGGCAGCGATCCCACCGGCAATCATCGCCAGGGTGAGCCCGATCCGTCGCCAGGACCACCGCTGGATACTCACGGAGTCTCGAGCAGGAACGAGGGCGCGGAAGTCGGCGACGAGTTCGTCGCCGCGGGTCTTGAGCTCTCGTCGCAATCCGGAGGGCAGAGTCACGCCGGTCGATGCGGCGAACGCCTCGGCCAGCTCGTCGTCGGTGAAGACGAGACGTGCCCGCTGATGGACGAGCGGCGCGGACGATTGGAGAGCCAAGACAAGCATCATGTTGGCGAGATCGACGGCTTGGCGCCACGGGGTTGGGCGGATGGCCGCGAAGGCGACGTCGATGAGCCACAGCTGGTCTCTGGAATTGAGCATGACGTTTGCGGGCTTGATGTCGCGGTGCGCCAATCCGTTGTCCCACATGCGCCTGATCATCAGCAGAGCGCTGTCGATCGTCTCGGCGGTCACCGCGACCTCGCCGAGTTCGGTCGCGTCGTCCAGCAGTGCCATGACCACCAGATACTCACGATCCGGCGTGATCTCGACGATGCCCTTCGGTTCGGGCACGGCCAGGCCAACGTCGCGAAATGTCCGCAGCATGTGATCTTCATGGCCGACGAGCCGCCGGACCGATGTGAACCGGTGCTCGTCCTCCAGACGTCCGTACATCAAGGTGCGGCCGAGCTTGTACCACCGATCGGACCGGAGATGGCTGGTGGCGTAGAGCTTTGCGAAGACGTGGTTCCCATTTCGAAGCGTGATCTTCAGTGGGGTGGATCCGGACGACCCGTCGAGCCCGACATAGGTGATGGTCGCGGCCTCGAGCCCCAGCTGGCGGTCCAAGGCGGCGCTGATGGCGGTGCCGCGGGCACCGGTGATGTCGAGGTGGGCATGGCGGGCGCCGGTGTAGGCGATGGGGAAGACCCGTTCGGGAGCAAAGACCCGAAACGCGAGCAGCGTGACCGCCACGCCCATGGCGACGCTGACTGCGACGTCGGTGGGGTGTTCGACACCGACATAGATCTGCGCGAATCCGACGAGGGCGAGTAGCGCGCCCGTTGCCGCGTAGGCGCGGTGTCGGAGTGGTCCGGCCGGAGCCACCATGAGGGCGAGGGCGATCAGCATCGGCGTGATCAGCGCGATCGGCCGTGACGGATGGGCGTAGCTCTCCCACGCACCGATGATTTCGACGTTGATCGGTCGGGGCCGTTGGATCTCGGCGGCCACGATCGCCCACAGCGTGGCGATCACGCACAGCACCGCCAGGTGGATGACCAGATGCCGGAATCTACGGGTGACGACACCGGCGACGATCGTTGTCCAGCCGAAGAGCGGGACGGCCCAGTCGAGCGTGAACAGGTTGAGTGCTCGCATGGCCGGATCGAGCCAGCCGGCCCGATGTCCCACGATCGGACCCATGGCCTCCAGGTCTCGCTTGGTGATCCAGACGCCCAGTTCATCGCCGCCGAAGACGAAGAACCACGCCCACACAATCACCCAGAAGCCGAACACCGCGGCCCAGAGAAGGGCGGCGGTGTCCAGCTCCCGGGGGAGGGGGGGCGGTTCTCCCGAGGGGCGGCGACGCTGATTCACACGTGCGCCTCAGCGGCGGAACGTGTCGCCGTGCTCCGGCTGTGAGGGTCGTACTCGCTACCCAACCCGACGAGGTCGAGCAGCGACTCGCGTTCGTCTCCGGTCCGGGACCGGGTGACGACGAGCAAGAGGCTCGGCAGGACCATGAGCGACACGAGAAGGGAGAACACGATCATCACGGCGGTGAGGGTTCCGAAGACCGCGAAGATCGGCATCGGGGCGAGGGCCATGACCGAGAACCCGATGATCGATGACAGCGCCGAGATCGCCAAGGCACCGCCCGTACCTTCGCCGGCCCGCCGAAGGGCCGGGAACCGACTGGGCTCGTCTTCGAACTCCTCTCGGAACCGCATCGTGAAATGCGTGGAAAAGTCGATACCGACGCCGACCGCAATTGCCGCGATGGTGGCGGTGACGACGTTGATCTTGTAGTCGGCGATGTACATGAACCCGTAGACCCAGCCGACCACCAGCAGGATTGGCACAACTGACGCCACCCCGTACCTGATCGACCGCATGAACACGGAGGCGATCAGGGCACAGAGCAAAAGCGCGACCGGGAGGGCCACGACCATGGCGCTGGTAAACGCGTCGAGGCTGTCCTTGCTGGTGATGGTCTCTCCGGACACTGCGATTCGCTCGAGGTCGCTTCCTGCTGGTCCGCTTTCCAGACCGGCGGCAGCGGCCTCGAGGGCGGACCGTGCATCGGTGATGATCTCGTCGTCGGTGAGACTGGCTATCCCCACCAAGAGCCGAGTTGCGTGGCTCCCGTCGCCTTTGGCCCGGATGATCTCGGGAATCGCCTCGGCCTGGAACGCGAGATCACCAGAGGCATTGAGAATCCCGTGGGCGAACGCGACGTCGTAGATCGCACGAATCTGCTGAGGGGTGTCGGCGAGTCCGTCGCCGTCGGTGTCGGTGATCGTCACGCCGGTTACGGAGGCGATTGCGTCGATCGCCGCGGCTGAGCCGGTAGCGGTTCGCACGATCGTGACTGCGCTGTCACCGGTTTCGAGTGCTCCATCGACGTTTCGGGACAGGAAGCCGCTGTCGTCCGCCGCGTCTGCCGCGGCCACATCGGCTTCGGCCTGCCCGATAGCGAGCAGTACCGATGGCTGAGTCAGATCACCCTCGATGTAGATGTAGCCGTCCTCGGTACCTCCACCGGCGCCGAAGTTGCGTTCCTGCGCATCCATGCCCTGGATGAACCCGCTGTCGGAGTTGAAGAAGTCACTGAACGAGAATTCCGACTCCACCTGGGTGAATCCGACCACGCCCAGCACGGCGAGAGCAACTGTCACCGGCAGGGTGAAGACCCGCCAGCGGGCCAGGAAGTGGACCACGTCGCCGGCAGCCTTGAATCCATGGCCGGCACCCTTGATCTCCACCCCGGTGGGGCGCCCGTCCGCGGCAGCCTTTCCATAGCTGCCTTGCGTGACCCGGTAAGGGATCGCGAGGAACAGTCCGAGGAACACGATCAACAGGACACCGCCTGCGGGCGGCATGACGATGCTCATCGTGACCATGGTCCCGGCGGCGATGGCCATGACGGTGAAGCCCAACTTGTGGAGAATCATCCGTCCTCTGTCGAGCGGCGGGTCACCGAGTCCGTCCTCCACAGCAAGTAGGGCTTTCGGAGCGACGATGCCCAAGACCGCGAACGCCAGGAACAGGGCGAGGGCCGACCCGAGGCCGAACTGCACGATGGCCTCGATACCTGCGACGCTGTTGGAGATGAAGGCAGCAATCGATGAGACCACGGCGAGCAGCAGCGCGGGGAATACTGCCCCGAGCCCTCGCGTGTATGCCGCTCGACGCGTAGCGCCGGCGAGCTGTTCCTCTCTGGCTCGTCCACTGGCGTGTACAAAGAAGTCGACGCCGAAGCTGATCGTGGCGATCGGGGCAACGAACCCCAGCAGCATCCCGCCCTTGAACCCGAGCATTTCGAGAAGTGCGCCGTACCAGAGCATTGTCACGCCAAGTCCGACGGCGACGACCGCAGCCGCCCAGTACGAGCGCAGCAGGGCGCCGACCAGCAACAACACACCGACGATCGCAAACAGAATGAACGGCGATGCGTTGGTCAGCTGCTCATCGAACGTCAGCGATCCATCGAAGCCGACCCCCCACGCGGTGTAGCTCGCCTCGTCGCCCTTGAGTGCAGACTGAACGTCGCGCATGAACTCCTGAGCGTCTTCGTCGAGGTTGCTGAAGTCGTTCACGACACCGTCGAAGCTTGCGTCGTTCACCAGGACCCGAGCCATGAAGGCCGGCGATTCCCACACCGCAAGCGCCTCTCCCGCAACCGGCTGCGTCGTGGCAGCCGCGCCGAGGGCAAGGGTTGTGCGAAGCGGTGGGCCCACCGCACCGTCGCCGAGAACGTCGAGAAGCGCCTGTTTCACTTCGGCCTCGGTTGCGTTCACGAGTCCGTCCGGCAACTCTGCATCGACCGCGTCGGCGACCGAGTAGATGCCTGACACCTCGACATCGAGATCGAAAGCGAACTCGGTGGCGAGGTGTTCGGCGAACGCCGGGTCGGACCGGACCTTGTCGCTGTTGGTCTTCCACTCGATGAGGACGTCCCGCGAGAGAGCGTCGCCGCCGTCTCGGGCCTCGACCACCACGGGAACGGTGACGACAGAGCTGTCGGACACGAAGGTCGCGTCCGAGAGAGCCTGGATGTCGTAGAGCTCGCCCGTCGGGTCGAAGTTCGGCTCTTCGGCGTCGATTCGCATCGATGCGAATGGCACCGCGGCGACGGTGATGATGGCGACGGTGGCAAGAACTCGGCCGAGGTGGTCGCCGATCCATCGGAAGGTACTTTGGGTCTTCATTGCATTTCCCCCTGCGGGTGTTCGGAAAGTTGGATGGCGGCGACGTCGGGTTCGTCCTCGATGGCGACGGTTTCGAAAGCGATGTGAAGGTCACCGAGGCGCACGAGGAGCCCGGTCAGCTGCGGCTGATCCACGTAGTCAGTGGTCAGCCACACGCCTTGTTCGCGCACGACCCAGCAGCCGAGCGCTTCTGCGGTCGCATCAGCAAGATCGCCATTGAGTTGAATCGAGAGCCGTCGGGGCACGTGGGTGGCCTTTCATCGCCGTGTCGCCACGATCGAACATGGGTGGGTGGGGCGGCACCACCCCGCCGGGTTCCTGGGTGGGTGGACTGGCTTCCACGTACGAGTCAGCACTCGGTTGGCCCTCACTGTCCGACCTAAGGTGGAATCGGATGGAACGGCGATGACCGGGCCGGTCGTATTGGCCTCGAAGCTTCAGCCCCCGACGTCGCGCCCCGACGCAGTTGCGCGACCCCAACTCGTGGCAGCGCTCGATGCCCGGAGGGACGGTGCACTCTCAGTGATCGTTGCGCCGACCGGGTGGGGGAAGTCCCAGCTCGTGGCCCAGTGGATCGATGGTCAACACTCGCCGGTTGCGTATGTCGGTCTGGACCGCGCCGACAACGATCCGACCCGCTGTTGGGCTCACATCTTGGCGGCCGTCGGTCGCGCCGCAGGGCTGGATCCGGCCCCACTGGCCACCGCTCTGAGGGCGCCGGCGCTCCCCGTGCTCTCTGAAATCGTGGAGCCCCTTGTCGCCCAGCTCGACGGCGTCGAGCTGCGAGTTGTGCTCGAGGACTTTCACCTCATCACCAGCCCGGCCGTCATCGAGTCCGTAGAGGCTCTGGTCGACCTGGCTCCGCCCAAGGTCTCCGTGCTGATCGTGACACGAACGGAACCGTCGCTGCATCTGCCGCGGCGACGGGTCAGCGGTTCCCTCAACGAGATCCGGCTGGACGATCTCAGGATGGATGTGGCCCTGGCGGGCGATGTCATCTCGGATGCGATCGGGTATGCCCTCGACCCAGACCTCGTTCGACAGCTCGTGAATCTCACCGAGGGCTGGGCAGCGGGGCTGTACCTGGCCGGCCTCTCGCTGCGCGCCGCTGTTGATCCCCGCGCTTTCGTCGAGTCGTTTGCCGGGGATGATCACCTCATCAGCGACTACTTGTCCTCCGAGGTGCTTGCTGGGCTCTCTGACGAGGATCGCCGTTTCCTTCTCGGTACTGCGGTGCTTTCCGAGCTCGAGCCCGGCCTCTGCGACGAGCTTCTCGGCCGGTCGGACTCAGCCGCGGCCCTCGACCGACTGAGTCGCGTCAACCTCTTCCTCATTCCGATCGATCAAGCGGGCCGGACGTTTCGCTACCATCAGCTCTTCAGCGATTGGCTCCAGCTCGAGGTCGACCGGATCGACCCGACTGCGCTCCGGGTTGCTCACACGAGAGTCGCCGAGATCCACGCGGCGCGGGGTGAGCATCTTCTCGCCGTCGACCACGCCCTGTCCGCCGGGGCGGCCGATCTGGCCTTCCAGCTCGTCGGCAGCTCGGGCATCAGCCTGATCGACGCTGGGCATCACAGCACCGTGGCGCGCTGGTGTTCTCAGCTCCCGGCTACCGACGACCCTGACCAGATGGCTGACCTCGCAGGGATGCGGGCATGGCTTGGAATCATCGACGGCGATGTCGACGAGGTCGAGCGTCAGTGTGGAGCCGCTCAGCGCGTCCTCAACGGCAAGCCGTGGGAGTCGCGCTTCGGTCTCGGACGGCCGGGGGAGCTCGACGTCCTACGGAGCTACGCCTATCTGCTGGGCGGATCGTTCCACGCGTCGGTCTCCGCTGCGGAACTCGCTCGGAAAGGCGGGATGTCTCGGCGAACCGAGGTCGCGCTTGGATACGTGGAAGCCGCCGTCGGGTATTGGTTGGGCGAGCCCGATATGGCTGCCTTCGAGTCGGCACGGTCGCTCTCCCAGGAGATGCACGATCCGTACGCCGTTCTGCTCGCCGACGCATACCTCGCACTGATCGCACTCGACAGCTTCGACACGCATACGGCGGAACCGCTGATCCAGGCTGCGTTCGACACTGCGCGCGAGGCAGGACTCGAGAGTTTCGGATACGCCGCCGTCTGCCATCTCGCTCGGGCCCGACTTCGAATCCTGGTCGGTGACGGATCCGGTGCTGTCGAAGACGCACTCCGTGCCACGGACTTGGCACAGCGGCGCAACGATCTCCCGATCGGGTGCCTCGCGGGCATGGTCGTGGCTGAAGCGCGGCACGGACTGGGAGATCCGGCTGCATCTGAATCGCTGCAACCGGTGACCGCGGACATCGTCACACTCCCGGATCCGGGGATTCTCGAAGCCCGGCTCGTCGTCACCGAACGACAGCTCCGGCTTCCTGTTCGTGCGCGATCAGCCCGGTTGAGCGCACCGATCGAAGCGTTGACCGATCGCGAGATGCGATTGCTTCGCCTCCTCCCGGGAACACTGAGCCAACGTGAGCTCGGTGACGCCCTCTACGTCTCGTTCAATACGGTCAAGACCTACAACCGACAGATCTATCGCAAGCTCGGCGTCTCCTCCCGGGACGGAGCGGTCGCCGCGGCCAGAGAATTCGGGCTGCTCTGAGACATTCACCCAGGCCTCTTCCAGGCCGGGTGAGGTGAACTCACCCGACCGGCGGCGAGAATAGCGTCACCACGAAAACATCGAAGGGTCAACAATGTCGCCCACCTATCAGGATCGTCGAATCGTCATCGACAATGAACGGATTCAGGTCCGCTCCTTCCCAAGGACCCGTGAGATCGCGCTCGCCGACGTCCTCGGAGCCGATCTCATCGAGCTCGGCATCCTCCGCTACCAACTCGTCGGGATCGGGGTGACTCGGCCGCGGACCTGGTTCACGGCCGATCCCCGCCGTCGCCGTTGTCGGCACGGCATCGAGCTTGATGTCGGCAGGATGCTTCGGATCGGCATCACTCCTGATGATCCGGAAGCAGCGCTTGCCGCTATTCGGAGTTTCGCTCGAGCTGAGAGCGACGCCACCTGATAGGTGGCAGTGCGTGGGATGGGCGGACCCTGGTTGGCTACTCCAGCGTCCCCAAGATGAGTTCGACGTCGTCCATGGTGGTGCGGGGGTTGATGAAACAGAACCGCAGGGCGGTTTCGCCGTCGACCTTGGTGGGGGTGACGAACGCCAGCCCGCGGCGCAGAAGGCGCTCCGACCACTCGTCGTAGGCGGCAGCACTCCACCCCTTCCGGCGGAAGACCACGATCGACAGGCCGCTCGGCTCGATCAGCTCGAGCTCGGGCTTCTCGGCGATCATCGCCCGGGTCTGTGCGGCGAGGTCGAGCCCGACCGCGACCGCATCGCGATAGGCGCCCATGCCGTACGCGGCCAGTGAAAACCAGAACGGCAGGCCGCGCGCCCGGCGGGAGAGATGGTGGGCGAGGTCGCTCGGGTTTCGTTCATCTGCCAGCACATCGAGGTAGCCGGCGTGTTGGGTGTGTGCCGCCGCGGCGAGCTCGGGGTTGCGGTACAGCAGAGCGCAGCAATCGAACGGGGCGAAGAGCCACTTGTGGGGGTCGACGATGAAACTGTCGGCCCGATCACAGCCGTTGAACAGGTGGCGAGCCTCGGGCACGATGGCCGCCGCGCCTCCGTAGGCGCCGTCGACATGGAGCCAGAGATCGTTCTCCGCGCACACCGTAGCGATTCCGTCGATGTCGTCGACGATGCCGAGGTTGGTGCTACCCGCTGTGGCCACCACCGCGAACAACCCTTCGCGATCGGCGCGGCTCATCTGGTCGAGTGCGGCCCGCAGGCCATCGCCGGTGAGCCGCCGGTCGGCGCCGCTCGGGATGTCGACGAGATCGACATCCATCACGTTCGCGGCTGACTGCACCGATGAGTGGGCTTCCTCGGACGCGGCGATCCTCCACCCGCTTGCGGGCCGGCCCCTGCGGTTCTTCGCAGTGGTGCGAGCAGCGACGAGCGCCGAGAGGTTCCCTGCGGTTCCGCCACTGACAAAGACCCCGTGCGCCGACTCCGGCATGCCGATCTCGTCGGCCAGCACGCGTAGAGCTTCGTTCTCGGCGTGCACGGCGCCGGCTCCCTCGAGCCAGCTGCCAGCGAAGATCGAACTGGCGCCGGTGATCAGGTCGGCAAGGATCGCCGCTTCGGTCGGAGCCGCGGGGATGAACGCGAGGAAACGAGGATGGTCGATCGAGATCGTGGCCGGGGCGAGGACATCACCGAACACCCGAAGTGCTTCCATCCCACCGAGACCGTCCTCGGTGATGGTTGGCCCCGCGATCCGGGCGAGCTCCTCGGCCGATCGAGCGCGATCGAGGGGCGGCGGGTCCATCCGAATGCGGCTGAGCGCATAGTCGATGACCGCCCGTGCCAGTTCGTCGGTTGCCGTGTTGTAGGTGTGCACCGCCACCTCCTTCGCTGTCAGGTTCGACTGTAATGGTCCAGACTCTCTAGCCATGAGCGGTGTGGCGGTGATCGGAGCGGGCGCGGCCGGCCTGGTGACGGCCGCGGAACTCCGTGCTGCCGGCCATCGGGTCAGTGTGTTCGAACGGTCATCACATGTCGGCGGCGTCTGGGTCTACGACGAGGGCCCCGGCCGCACGATGTATGCCTCGTTGCGGACCAACCTGCCTCGTGACCTGATGGCGTTTCGCAGCTACCCGTTCGATTCTCGTGGAGGTGGCGATGACGACGGGCTCCGGTTCCCGTCGCACCAGCACGTGCTGGAATACCTGCAGCGATTCGCACAGGCCCGCCAGCTCGGATCCCTGATCGAGTTCGACACGGCGGTGGAGCGAGTTGCGCCCCGCGCAGACGGCTGGGCCGTCACGGTCCGTCGGAACGGTGAAACGGAGACCCGTCGGTTCGATGCGGTGGCTGTGTGCAACGGCCACTTCTCGAATCCCCGCTGGCCGAAGATCGAGGGTGTCGCCGAATTCGAAGGCCTGGTGACGCACAGCCGGGACTATCGACAACCCCAGCCGTTCGAAGGCCGGCGGGTCGCTGTCGTCGGTACCGGATCATCCGGGTTCGATCTGGCGGTCGAGATCGCGTCCGTTGCCAGGGAGGTCTTCTGGTGTGGCCGGGACTTCACGGCTGTCCGCCCCTTTCCCGGGGTGGACAACCTGGCCACCGTGCCGATGCCGGACCTCCTCTCCCGGGACGGCATGGTCGCGGCCGGAGAATCGATCGACCTCGATGCCGTGGTCCTCTGCACCGGGTTTCACTACGACTTGTCGATCGTCGATGGCCAGGTCGTGTCGGGGGAGGATGCGCCCGGGCTGTATCGGCACCTGCTCCCCATCGCGCACCCGACGATGGCGCTGATCGGTATCCCGCAGCGGATCATCCCGTTTCCGTTGTTCGAAATGCAGGCCAAGTGGTTCGGTGCGCTGCTGTCCGGCCATATCGAACTCCCGAGCAGAGACCAACGGCGGGTGTGGCTTTTCGACTGGGAGCGTCACTGTCTGGCTACCGGCCGCGAGCCGTACCAGTTCCGGAACATCGGCGAGGAGCAGTTCGACTACATCGATCAGTTGGCGCTCGAGTGCGGTGCCGACGTGCTGCCGGACTGGTATCGAGCGCTCGCCCACGAAACCCGGGAGAGTCGGATCGCTCACCCCCTCGACTACCGCGCTCGGCCGATAGCCGTGCGAGGCGACTCTCGGGTCCCGCCGGACAGCTGAGTCGGGAATGGGTGGACACGCTGCCCTCGCGTAGGGTGCGAGATCACACGTTTTCCGGCACTCGCGTCCTTTGACTTTCGACGGCTGTTCACGAACGGGTTTTTCAGCACCGCATCCCGATGGGCGCAGGTGCTGGCTCGCGGTTGGCTGGTACACGATCTCACCGGCGGATCGGCCACGGCGGTTGGCTGGGTCACGTTCGCCAGCTTCTTCCCGTTCATCGTTGTCGGACCTGTGGTGGGTGCTCTGGCCGATCGGCTCGATCGCAGGCTCGTGCTCATCTACGGCACTGCGTTCGGCATCCTCGGCGCGGCGACATTGGCGGCGATCACCATCGCCGATGTGGTTCAGGTCTGGCATGTGGGAGTTCTTGCGTTCCTGACCGGATCGGCGCAGGCGGCCACGGTTCCGGCGCGGCAGGCGCTCATCGCGAACGTGGTGCCCGACGAAGACCTGTTGAACGCGATCGCGCTGGGCGGGATCGCCCAGCACGGGTCTCGCGTCATCGGCCCGCTGTTCGGTGCGGCCTTCCTCGCTCGCTACGGCACCGAATCGGTGTTCGTCCTTTCGACAGTGCTGTTGTCTTTCGGGCTGGTGGAGCTGTTTCGGATGCGGTATCGCATGGAGCCCGTCGATCGCTCCGGTGATGACGCCGGCATCCCTGCCGCGATCGTGCGAATTGGTCGAGACCTCGCCCTCGCGGGACGCCACGTCCGTGCCGACCGCAGGCTGCTGACGATCATTGGTCTGGTCGGTGTTCACTGCAGCTTCACGATGGCGTTCGACGCCATGATGCCGACGCTCGCCGAGAAGGTCGGGGGCTCGTCGGGCCTCTACAGCTCGATCCTGATCGGGCTCGGCGCCGGTGCGTTGATCGGCACGTTGGGCGTGTCACAGCTCCGACGAGATTCACTGCGGGGGGCCGTGTTCCTCGTGGTGGGGCTGGGTTCAGGCGCGGCGATGCTCGTGCTCGGCATGGCATCGACCAGATGGGCGGTGCTGCTGGGTGCCGCGCTGGCCGGGCTCACCCAGGCCAGCTACATGACGATGTCGGCTACGTTCGTGCAGAAGGTCGTGCCCGACGAACTGCGTGGTCGAGTGATGTCCTTCTACATCATGATCGCGGCCGGACACATGGCATTCATGAACCTCGGCTTTGGGCGACTCGCCGACATCGTCGACGTACGCCTGCTCCTGGTGGTGCCGGGCATCGTCTGGATGGTCGTGTTCGCGCTGGCCGGGGCCACGCTGCCGGAGGCTCGCAGCATCCTCCGTTCAGGAGCATTCACGAACACCGCCGTTCGACCGGTGACGGTGTGAGAACCACCGTCGGGCCGAGCGTGCTGGTGCTGCCCGGGCTAGCCGCGTCCGATACATCGACGATCGCCATTCGCAGCGCACTCTCGGCGCAACGGTGTCGGGTGCATCGCTGGAATCTCGGACGCAACGTGGGGCCCACTCCTGAGGTCGTCGAGGCCCTCCAGGCGCGGTTCCTCGACCTTGTCGGCCGGGCCGGCGAGCCCATCGCGTTGGTGGGGTGGAGTATGGGTGGGCTCTACGCCCATCGTCTGGCAGCCCGTTTCCCCGAGCACGTTCGGTCGGTCTCCACCCTCGGCAGTCCACTCGGTCAGGGTGAGATTCGTCCGTCTCTCGAAGTCCCCACGACGTCGATCTACTCGCGTAACGACAGCGTCGTTGCGTGGCAGAACTCGCTGGTCGATGACCGGGTGCCACGGCACGAAAACGTTGAAGTGCGCCCCCCACATCTGTTGCTCGGCTTCGACCCTGCAGTGATCTTCGCCGTCGTCGACCGCGTTCGGCAGGATCCCGGCCGGTGGGAGCCGTTCCGGGCGCCCTTGGCTCTCCGCGCCGCGTTTCCCGTGCGGTAGCCCCAGATCGCCTTCCAGACGCCCACCATCTACCCGGCGCGGCCCCTTAGGCTTCCCCGAGTACTGCATCGTCTGGAGATGTCATGAGAGTCGCGATTCTGACCGGTGGTGGAGACGTCCCCGGGCTCAATCCGTGTATCAAAGCGGCCGTCAACCGCATCGCCGACTCGGGCGGTGAGGTCGTGGGTATTCGTCGCGGATGGGGTGGCCTGCTGCACTGCAACCCCGATGACCCGGCGACGCTCGATGCGAACACGCTCGCGCTCGATCCGGGTGTCGTGCGTACCATCGACCGCAGTGGCGGCACGTTCCTGCACACGTCTCGGACCAACCCGGGACGGGTCGCGGATGCCGAAGTGCCCGACTTCCTCCGAGGTCAGGTGTCCGGCGATCGCCCGCACGACCTGACGCCACACGTCATGCGGGTGTTGGATGTTCTGGGGATCGATGCGCTGTTGCCGATCGGTGGTGACGACACGTTGTCATACGGGCTGCGGATGCACACCGAGGGCGTGCCGGTCATCGCGATTCCGAAAACCATGGACAACGATGTGCATGGCACGGACTACTGCATCGGCTTCTCCACCGCGGTGAGTCGCGGCGTCGAGTTCATCCACAACCTGCGCACGAGCACCGGCTCCCACGAACGCATTGCAGTCGTCGAGTTGTTCGGGCGCTACTCGGGCGAGACCTCGCTCGTCACGGCGTACCTGGCCGGCGCCGACCGGGCTCTCATCTCCGAGATCCCGTTCGACATCGATCTGCTCGGCGAGATGGTGCAAAAGGACAAGGCCGACAACCCGTCGAACTACGCCATGATCACGATCTCGGAAGGCGCGACCATCGACGGTGGCGAACTCCATCTCAGCGGGGATGCAGACGCGTACGGCCACCGGAAGCTGGGCGGAATCGGGAGGACCACCGGTGACCTTCTCGCGGAGAAGACCGGTCACGGGATCATCCTCCAGGAGGTTGCGTACCTGATGCGCTCCGGGCGTCCGGACAGCCTCGATCTCATGGTCGCCACCAACTACGCCGTGATGGCCGCCGATCTGGCTCTGGAGGGTTCGTCGGGCCGCATGGTCGCGCTGCGCTCAGGCACCTACACCAACGTGCCGATCTCGGTCACCGGCGATGGCGTCAAGCGTGTCGACGTGGACGAACTCTACGACATCAGCCAATACCGGCCGAAGGTGCGCCACGTCGGCGGGAAGCCGATGTTCCTGTACTGAGTTGGTCGCCGACTGGCTCTCGACCTCAACCCGCCTGAAGGCGCCTGACAGGCGCGGGATGCTCTCCACCAATCGTCAGCCGAGACCCGGCGTCTTGTTGCCGAGAGCACACAACAGTTCGTAGAGCGCGCCCAGGGGAACATCCAGCGCCGATGCGGCCGGGACGTCGAGGCGATACTCGACGACCAATGCGTCGCCGTCGATTCGATGCGCGCTGGCACTGGTGGCTGAGATGAGGCGCAGCATCGGCCGATTCGCCCGGAGGATCTCGAACCGGAGCGTGTCGACTCCGATGTCTGCTGCGGTGTGGACGAGTAGCTCGATCAGGAATCGGCCGATACCGCGGCCGTGGTATGCGTCGACGACTGCGAGCGCCGCCTCGGCTGTGGTCGGGTCGGTGTCCCGGACCAGTCGAGCTGATGCGATCCCCAGCCCGGAAGTGTCGCCGACCTCTGATGGCTCGCTCGGATCGAAGACGCCCCAGGCATAGTGATTCTGGTGGTCCAGATCTGTCAGCGCAGTCGCCATCTGGTCGTTCAGCTCGGGTCGCGCCGCAAAGAAGCGGAAGTATCTGGACTCCTGAGACAGGCGTTGGAAGCCCGCCTGTAGCGCAGCAACGTCGTCAGCTCGGACAGGCCTGACCCGTACGGTCTCGCCGCTCCGAAGGACGAAGTCCATACCAGCACGAGAGAGGGGTAGCTCCCAGACAGGTTCCATCGCTTCAGCATGGCGCACCGGAGGGACACATCGTCGCGGTCACACCAGGTCGAGAAGTCGGGCGACTTCGGCCAGGAACATCCCGGTCGACGCAATGATGCCGACGACCGGCACCCAGGCCGGCACTTGGAACGTCGCAGTCGGGCCGTCCTGGCGCTTGATGTCGATCAACGCCGCGTTGACGATGATGAAGACTCCCAGGGTCACTGCGGACGTGATGCGAGCGAGCCATTCGACGTCAACGCTCAAGGCCAGAGCGGCGATGACGATCGCAGCGACGACGGTGGCGCGCACGGGAGTGTTCGTTCGTGGTGAGATTGCGCCGGCAGAAGCCGGGAGCAGCCCGAGGTTGCTGAGTCCGTACGTCACGCGAGGAATCATCATCAGCTGCACGAGCGCCCCGTTGATCATGGCGAGGGCCGCGATGAGTGCGAGAACGTCGGCGTTGCCGCCCGCCTGCTCGTAGATGAGAGCGAGCGGGGCATCGGACTCGCTCAGCAGATGTGGCGAGACCTCGAGAACCGCCACCGCCGCCACGGTCATGTACAAGACCGTCGTCACCGCCAGCGTGATGACGATGGCTCGCGGAAGCGTCACCGGCGCGTCCTCGGTCTCCTCGGCGATGGAGTCCATGTCCTCGAATCCCAAGAACGCGAAGAAGGCAAGGAAGGCGCCACCAAGGACGCCGGACCATCCAGCAGTCGTTGTCGGTGGTCCGAGCAGGTCGCCACCGTGTGACACCAGGTCTCCGAAGCTGTCCCGGCCGGCCCACAGAACAAGACCGAGGCCGAAGATCTCGATGATCGTGAAGGCCCCGGCGGTCATCACCGACTCCTTCGCTCCGCTCACCGCCACCGCGCTCAGGATCACGATGAGTCCCGCGACCAACAGCCACTGGGGGGCGTCGATCAGTTCGGCGACGTAGCCCCCGAAAGCGTTCGTGACCGTCGCCGCGGCGACCACCCCGGCCAGAAGGACCGCAACTCCGACGACCCCGGTCAACGACCTCCGCCCGAAAGCATGGCTGACGAAGACTGCTTCGCCGGCTGCCCGCGGAAGTCGGCCGGCTAGTTCGGCGAACCCGATTCCCGTGACTCCCGCCAGGAGCGCGGACACCAGAAAGGCCAACGGCGCTCTCATGCCGGCTTCGCCGGCAACCTCCCCGGTCAGGGCGTAGATTCCCGCGCCGATCGTCGTGCCGAGCCCGTACAGCACGAGCATCGGCAGCGAGACCTCGCGGCGCAGTTCCGCAGGGGCGCGAGCCCCTGGTCGTGGTGATGTCACCGCTGACGTCGGAGCAAGACGATGGTGGCACAGATGGTGACGATCCCTGCCAATACTTGTCCGCCCTTGGCGAGACGGTTGACATCGACGGCCGGCTTCCAGCAGACGTCTCCATCGCGAACTTCGTATACGCCGACGGGTTGAGCACTGATTCCGAAGCCGGTGCCGAATCCGCTACCACTACCGCCTTCATCGTCGTGATCGGTGCCCTCGCCTCCGCCACCTCCGCCGCCGCCCGCTACCCGGGCCACCGGGATGATCGTGACGTCGCCGACCGTATATGCGTCCCCGAAGGCTCGACTGACCGAAAGGGCGTCTCGAGTGCCTCGAAGGTTTTCGATAACGGCGTTCTCGCTCAGCTTCTTGGTGTCGGCCGGCATGTTGGCTCCCGTGGGTGGTCTGAAGTCAGCGTATGAACTCGGCTGAGTTCGGACCAGGGCCGTAGGTCAGACCGGTCTGAGGAACGAGGTTGATTGGGCGCCGATCTGGTGACTTGAGCCATGATGGGCAGGTCGCCGACGAAGGAGAAGTCGCATGAAGGCTGCAGTGCTCGAGAGCATTCCGGGAGAACTCGAGATTCAGGATGTCGAAATCGGCACGCCTGGGCCGCGCGAAGTTCTGGTCAGAACCGCGTCCGCCGGCCTTTGCCACAGTGATCTGCATTTCATGGAGGGCAAGTACCCGTACCCGTGCCCCGCGATCCTGGGCCACGAGTCGGCAGGCGTCGTCGAAGCCGTCGGCTCGATGGTCAGCTACGTCGAGCCCGGTGACCACGTGATCACCTGTCTGTCGGCGTTCTGTGGCCACTGCGAGCAGTGCCTCAGCGGTCATATGTCGCGGTGCGATCTCAAGAACGCCGAGTTGGTGCGAGGCAAGCACGAGCCGCCACGACTTCACCGCCCCGACGGCGAGATCGTCAACCAGTTCCTCCACCTGTCGTCGTTCGCCGAGCAGATGCTCGTCCACGAACATGCCCTGGTGAAGATCGACAAGGCCATGCCGCTCGATCGAGCTGCACTCATCGGCTGTGGTGTCACCACCGGCCTCGGCGCCGTGTTCCGTACCGCGGAGGTTCGCCCCGGCGAGACCGTTGCCGTGATCGGTTGCGGTGGCATCGGCCTGTCGGCGATCCAAGGCGCGCGCATCGCCGGCGCGAACCGGATCATCGCGGTGGACATGCTCGACTCGAAGCTCGACCTCGCCAAGGACCTCGGCGCGACACACGCCATCAATGCGTCATCGGACGACGCGATCCAGGCAGTCAAGGAACTCACCGGTGGAGGCGTCCATCACGCCTTCGAGGCGGTCGGCGCGAAAGCGACGGCCGAACAGGCATTCAAGATGCTCGGCAACGGCGGTCAGGCCACGGTCATCGGCATGATTCCCGTCGGCGTCACCGTCGAGATCCATGGTCCGGAACTCCTCAGCGAGAAGACGTTGACCGGGTCCAACATGGGCTCGAATCAGTTCCGCACCGACATGCCCCGCTTCGTCGACATGTACCTCGACGGACGGTTGCGTCTCGACGAGATGGTGTCGAAGCACATCGGCCTCGAAGATATCAATGCCGGTTTCGAGGAGATGAAGACCGGCGCGGTCGCTCGCAGCGTCATCCAGTTCTGAGCGAGGCTCACCATGGCCTATGTGGAGAACAGAACCATTCACGACGCGGATTCGCATGTGATGGAGCTCCCGAACACGATCGGCGAGTTCTTCGCGGAGAAGCATCTCGACGAGTTCAAGCCCTACATGAGACATCGGGACGAGACGTGGGTCCGAGAGACAACGGCCAAGCACGACGACGCTGAGTTTCGGGCCGGTGCCGAGAAAGCGATCATGGCGCGCCGCGGCCACGATGCCCTCGGAGCATTCCGCAAAGAGGACCGTCCGAAGATGCTGGACCTTCTCGGCTTCACCAGTCAGCTGGTGTTCACCACCGATGCCCTCGACAACTACGGGCTCGAAACAGGCACGACGAACGCGCTCGCGTGTGAAGCAGCCCGGGCGCACAACCGGATGATGGCCGACTTCTGTGACGTCGATCATCGGCTGCTCGCCACCGGATATGTCCCGTTGGTCGACTTCGACGAGTCCCCGCGAATCGCCAAAGAAGCACTCGGCCTCGGTTGCAAGGCCCTCGTCATTCCGTCGCGTTGTCCTCCGGGTCACAGCCCCAGCCATGTCGGGTTCGAACCGTTGTGGTCGCTGGCCGAGGAGGCCGGGATACCGATCCTGTTTCACGTTGGCGGCGAAGAGAAGATGAACTTCGACTACCACAACACCGGTGGTCCGCAGGTGCTCGACTTCCACGGTGGTGCGGAGAATTTCACCTCGACCAGCTTCATGACGATCCCGCTTTCGCTCTGGCAGACGATGTCGGTGCTCATCATCGACGGCGTGCTCGATCGCCATGAGAACCTGAAGTTCGGCGCGATCGAGCTCGGGGCCAGTTGGGTCCCGAGTTGGATGCGCTTCATGGACTCCGGCGCGGCCGCGTTCATGAAGGGGGAGGAGCGACTCAAGAGGCTCTCGGCCTCGCCGAGCGAGATCGTCCGTCGCCAGTTCCGGGTGACGCCGTACCCCCACGAGCCCACCGGGTGGATCATCGAGAACACCGGGCCCGAGGTCTGCCTCTTCTCGTCGGACTTCCCCCACGTGGAAGGTGGCCGCAATCCGCTGAAGCGGTTCGGTACTGCCCTCGAGGGGATCTCCGACGCCGATCAGCGCCGCTTCTATCGCGACAACTTCATCGACCTGATGGGCGCCGGACTCGACGAGTCGCTGCACGATCATCCATCAGTGCGGTAGCACAGTGCGACCAGGTCGACTGCTCTACTTGCCGTTGGCGATGAGGTAGTCGGCTGAGGCGATTGCGGCTTCCTTCGGTGTGATGTAGGTGAAACCGAACGTGCTCGAGGCCTTCGTCCCGTCGATCGGGTTGTCCCTGCCAAGGCTGTCGGCGACAGTTCGCAGCATCGGCACGAACTTGGCCATGATTCGGATCAGAACGTCGGGCGCCTTGCGCGTCGAGATCTTTCGGTCGGGGTACTCGGCGGCCAACGTTCTGGCGAGATCCACCATGCTGACGTTCCCCGCGGATGCGATGAAGCGCTCGCCTGGGGCTTCCGGATGGTCCATGGCGATCACATGCATGAGCGCCACATCTCGCACGTCGACGAAACTGAACGTGATGTTCGGCACCATCGGATCGGCACCGGAGAGGAATCGTTCGACGTACTCGAGTGAGGTCCCGTAGTTCATGTCGAGGGCAGGGCCGACCACCGCACCCGGGTTGATAGTGGTGAGCTGCATGTCCGGGTGCTCGGCGACGAAGTCCCACGCCGCCCGTTCGGCCAACGTCTTCGATGCGTCGTAGGCACTGGTCTTGGGCCCCTCCGGGTCGGTCCAGTCAGACTCGTTGAGTTTCTTGCCGTTGGGCACGTCGGTGCCCTTGTAGACCGCGGCGACACTCGAGGTGAGAATCACCCGATGCACGCCGGCGTTCTGCGCGGCCTTCAGCGCGCGCATCGTGCCGTCGACCGCGGGGCGGATCAACTCCTGGGGGTCTTTGGGCTGGTCGCCGGGAAACGGCGAAGCGGTGTGCATCAAGACGTCGACACCAGCGAGCGCTTCGGTCCAACCGTCATCGCTCGTGAGGTCGAGGGTGACGTGGTCGATATTCGCCTCGGGGAACAGCGAATCGATCTCGGCGCGCCGCTTCTCGGACCTCGTGCTGGCGCGGACCGTATGACCCTTCTCGAGCAATTCGCGGACGATGTGCTTGGCGATGTAGCCGGATGCGCCGGTGACCAGAACAGTGCTCATGGGTGTCTCCTTCGTCAGATGAGTTTGGTCTGCGGGACCGAGGTCAGGTTTCCGGCGACGAGTTCTGCGACCGCAGGAACCGGATCGGGGTCCTGGAAAAGGCGTTCGTCGGCGGCGTCGAGATCGCGACCGGTGCCGTCGACAACCCAATACGACGCTTCGAGCGCGATGCCGTTGTTGTCGGTGAAATAGACCGACTTCATGATGTCGTGATCGACGATCTCGGTCACCTCGCTGCCCGCGGCGAGAAGGCGTTGCCGCAGGAGCTCGAGCGCGTGATCGTCGGGCACATTGAACGAGAGGTGATCCATCTGCACCGGGTGGGGCGCCGGTGATCCTGCGCCGCTGGCGAAGGTCTCAGCACCCTCGATTTCGAAGAACGCAACGGTGTTACCCGGGCTGATCTCGAAGAAGTAGTGCCGCATCGGACCCGCCATGAGCGTGGTGACGAGCGGCATGCCCAGCACACCCGCGTAGAACCGGACTGTCTCATCCATGTCTGGGGTCACGAGCGCGAGATGGCTCACCCCGCGCCAACTCGGCGGGGGCGGAAGCGGCGAGGGAATGGAGTCCATGGCTCCATTCAAGCGGACTTTCTGCCCTGGATCGACGCCATGGGTTGTTTCACGATTCAGACAGAGGCTGAGCGATGAGGAGTCCGATGATGGTTGAGTTCGCGATAACGGAATTGAAGCCGCAGGCAGCGATGGTTGTTCACGGGCAGGTGTCGGTCGAATCGCTCCCGGAGTTCTTTGGTCGTGCCTTCGGCGAAGTGATGGCGATGCTCCAACGAAGCGGGTGTGAGCCGGTCGGTGCGCCGTTCGGCTACTACCCGTCAGCGCCTGGTGAAACGGTCGACTTGTGTGCCGGGTTTCCCGTTGCGCAGCCCCTACCCGCCGACGGCGACGTCGTGTCGTTGGAACTGCCCGGGGGTCGGGTGGTCACCGGCGTTCACGTGGGTCCGTACGACACGCTCGAGCAGACATACAACGAAATCATGGGCTGGATGAAGGCAGAGGGCGTCATGCCGGCCGGGTCCATGTGGGAGTGCTACCTCACCGACCCTGCCTCTGCTCCGCCCGACGAATGGCGTACGGAGATCGTCTGGCCGATTGTGTGACCGCTGGTGTGGGATCATCGTTGATCCGAACGGAGTGGAGCGCGGCGTGGACAGTCAGCAAGCATCGGACCTGGTGTTCGCGGGCTCGGTGCCCGAACTGTACGACCGCCTACTCGTACCGCTGATCTTTGAACCGTACGCCGATGATCTCGTCGCTCGACTGGCTGCGCTCGGCGTGTCCTCGGTGTTGGAGGTGGCAGCAGGGAGCGGGGTCGTCACCCGGGCCATGGCCGCTGGCCTGCCTTCCTCGGTGGCGCTCACCGCGACCGATCTGAACCAGCCGATGATCGATCACGCCCGATCCGTGGGGACCGCGCGGGCGGTGACGTGGCAGGCCGCCGACGTGATGGGCCTCCCGTTCGAGGCCAACTCGTTCGATGCAGTGGTGTGTCAATTCGGGGTGATGTTCTTTCCTGACCGCGCGGCCGCCTACGCCGAGGTGGCACGAGTGTTGCGGCCGGGCGGCGTCTTCATCTTCAACGTCTGGGACCGAATCGAGGAAAACGAGTTCGCCGACGCGGTGACTTCGGCCGTGGCCGGCATGTGGCCGGAGGACCCGCCGGCGTTCCTCTCGCGGACGCCGCATGGCTACTACGACGAGACGACGATGCGCAACGAGATCGAAGCTCGGGACCCGGCGCGGCTTCAGGAGGCCACCGAGGTGGCGGCTGCGGCGGTCCGAGATCGATTCGGAGCGGTCGATCTCGACAGCAAGATCCGGGGCTACGTGGTCACTGCCTTCGCGACGCCTGATAGGGCTTGATGCCCGGCATCTGACCGGAAGCTGGGTTCGTCGTAGCGTGGCGCCATGGATCTCGGATTGTTCGGCATCAACATGGGGTCGGCGGCAACGCCCGAAGGAATGGCGGAGATCGCTTCGGCCGCTGAGGCGGTCGGGTTCGAGTCGGTCTGGACCGGCGAGCACATCGTCCTCCCCGATCCACAAGAACCCCCCTCACCGGCGGCCCCCGAGACACCGATGGTCGACACCGCGGCGACGCTCGCCTACCTCGCGGCGGTGACGTCGACCATCAGGCTGGGGTCGGGCATCATCATCCTCCCGCAGCGACAACCGGCTGTTCTGGCGAAGAGCCTCGCGTCGGTCGACCATCTGTCAGGGGGACGGCTCATGTTCGGCCTCGGGGTCGGCTACCTCGAACCGGAGATGACCGCCTGCTCGACCCCGATGGATCGCCGCGGTGAACGAGCCGATGAATACCTTGCCGCCATGCGCACGCTGTGGTGCGGCGACGCAGTCAGCTTCGAGGGAGAGTTCACCCAGTTCAATTCCGTCTCGGCGAACCCCAAGCCGGTGCAGCCGTCGATCCACACGGTCGTTGGCGGCCATAGCCGTCGGGCCAAGCGCCGTGCTGTCGAGTTGGCCCACGGCTGGTACGGCTTCATGCGCGACCCCGACACTGCGTCCTCCGATATCGCCGAACTCCGACAAGCCGATCGACAAAACGAACGGCCGGCAGAGCTGGGGCGGCTCGAGATCTCGATCACGCCGCGCCGGACTCCATCAGTTGAGGAACTGGATCGCTACGAGGCGATGGGGGTCGACCGTGTCATCCTGCAACCGGGATCCCATCGCACTCTGGAAGAGGTCCTGGCATACATCGAGGCCAACGGCCCGCGCAAGGCGCCGTAGGAAATACGCGACGAACGTGGCACCCGGTTGGATGCCACGTTCGTTCAAGGGAGTCTTGAGTTGGGGGGACTTACATCACCACTCAGAGCTGCGGGCTCGGCTCAAAGCCGAATTGCCGGTGCACGACGCCGATGACGAGCTGCCGTACAGGGTCGAACCGTTCTCCCGGAGCCGGATGTAGAAGCAGGTGCCCGAGTCGGACATCGCCGCGGCGCCCCATTCGGTGCCGTTGGACCGGGCCGCGATGCTGATGCGCTTGTCGTCGGTCGACGCAGCGTTGGCCGAGAGCCAGGTGAAGCCGGGCTCGCTCGCTCGCAGGGCCGAGACGTTGGCATCCCGGAAGTCCGCATCGTCGGTGTAGACGATGAGTGCGGCTGACTGGGCGACTCGAGCGCTCGACTGCGCTGAGCGATCCTGGGCCCGTTCACGGGCTCCGAGGAATGTGGGGACACCGATCGCCAGGAGAACGCCGATGATCAGGACGACGACCATCACTTCGATGAGTGTGAAACCGCCGTCCTTCTTCGATGACCCCTGGTCCTTGATCTCTCTGTTCATTTTGATCTGCTCCTCGACGGCACCATTCCGGCCGACTTGCGTGTTGTATGCCTCTCCATCGGCAGGGAACAGTGGCGGGGCAAGATGCCGATGGTCACTATTGGACTAGGTCGATCACCCTGAACATGGGTAGATACAAGGCAACCACCATGGCGCCGACCACGACGCCGATGAAGGCCATCATCAGAGGTTCTATGAGGGCCGCAAAGCCCGAGACTGCGGCTTCGACTTCCTCTTCGAGCGTGCGTCCGACGATGTCGAACATCTCCTCGAGAGCGCCTGTCTCCTCGCCGACAGCGATCAGCTGGATGACCATTGCGGGGAAGATCGACTCCTTCGCCAGGTTGTGGGCGATCGGTTCACCGTTGCGCACCGCCTCGCGTGTCTCGAGCAGTGATCGGGTGAACACCGCGTTGCCCACGGTGCCTGACGAGATACGCAGTGTCTCCAGCACTGGAACACCCGACTTCGTGAGAACCGCCATTGTTCGGCCGAACCGCGCCACGCTGCTCTTGAGAAGCAGGCTTCCCACGAGAGGAATACGGAGCATCAGCCAGTCCCACCGATAGCGACCCGCCTCGGTCTTCTTCCATTTGCGCACACCGATTGTGACGGCCACAGCTCCGATGACCAGGAGCGGAAGGTTCGCCGTCGTGGCGGCAGAGACATCGACCAGCACCCGGGTCGGCAAGGGCAGCGTGCCGCCCAGGTCGTTGTAGATCCCGGCGAACGTTGGCACTACGAAGATCAGCATCACCATGATGACGACGAACACCATCACCGAGACCGCCATCGGGTAGGCGAGCGCCGATCGGATCTTCTGTCGAGTGGCAACCGATCGCTCGAGTGTCGCCGCCAACTGGAGGAGGACGCTGTCGAGGGCACCGGCGGTCTCACCAGCACGGACCATCGAGACGAACAGGTAGTCGAAGATCTTGGGATGGCGTGCGATCGCGTCACTCAGGGATTCACCGCTCTCCACGTCGAAGCGGACCTGCTCGAGCGTGGACCCGAGCAGCGAACCGCCCGCCTGAGTGGCGATCACGTCGATGGTGCGCAGAAGGGGCACACCGGCGTTGACCATCGTGGCCAACTGACGGGCCATGATTGCCAGCTCGCCATCCTTGACACGAGGACCGAATCCAGGCATCGAGTAGTCGCGGCCGAGCGCGGATGACCGCGATTCGGTGATCGACACGGGCCGAAGACCAAGCCGACGCAGCCTGCTGACCGCCTCGGCCTCGGATCGGCACACCATCTCGCTCTTGTGAACGGTGCCGTCGTCGTCGAGCGCCTTGTACCGGTAGGTGGCCTCGGGAGTGGGCCGGGTGATGGTGGTCATGAGCGGATGAGTGTTTCGAGATTGGCGGCATCGGCGGCCATGCTGCGTGCGATGGTTGCCTCCACGCGACCGCCACGAACCAGGTCGGCAATCGATTGATCGAACGTGTGCATGCCGTCTGCAGAACTCGTCTCGAGCACGGACGGCAACTGGTGCACCTTGTCGGTTCGAATGAGATTGCGGACGGCGGAGGTTGCCAACATCACCTCGGTCGCGGGTACCAGCTTGCCGTTGATCGAGGGCACGAGGCGTTGGCTGATCGAGCCTTCGAGAGACAATGCCAACTGTGAGCGGATCTGAGCCTGCTGATCTCCGGGGAACACATCGACGATCCGGTTGATCGCGCTGGTGGCGTCGCTGCTGTGCAGGGTTGCGAAGACGACATGGCCGGTTTCAGCAGCAGTGAGGGCCACTCGGATTGTCTCCAGATCGCGCAGCTCCCCGATCAGGATCACGTCGGGATCCTGCCGCAGAGCCGAGCGCAGTGCGGTCACATAGCTGGCCGTGTCGCCGCCGACCTCGCGCTGTTGGATGACCGAGAGTCCGGGGTGGTAGCGGTATTCGACGGGATCCTCGATGGTCACGATGTGCGAAGCCGTCGAGAGGTTGATCTCCTGGATCATGCTCGCCAAGGTGGTCGATTTCCCGCTGCCGGTCGGACCGGTAACCAGCACCAGTCCACTCGTGAGGGCGGTGAAACGGCGGACCACATCGGGCAACCCGAGGTCGGTGAGCGCGGGGATGACATTGGGAACGAGTCGGATTGCGGCGGCGAGGCTGCCCGACTGGCGGAAGATGCTGGCCCGGAAGCGCCGCGGCTCTTTGGTGCCTCCGCCGAAGTCGAGCGCGGTATCGAGGTCGCCGCTCGCCGCAAGGGTGTGACGCTGGTCGACCGTGAGCGGCGCATTGAGCATCGTCGCGAGATCAGCGGCGGTGAGAGGCGATGTCCCGGCCAGCGGCCGGAGTTCTCCCCGGACACGTATGTGAGGCACCGTGTCCACGGAGACGTGGAGATCAGACGCCTCGGCGGCGAGGGCCGCATCGAGCAGCTCCCAGAGGCGATCATCACTGGGTCCAGCGGTTCCTGAGAGGGCGTCGGCCAGAAAGGCGCGACCGTCATCATCGAGTGTCTGCCAGTCCTCGCCGGTTTTGTGGTCCACGCTCTGCCGATCGGTCGGGCTGCGGCGGAGTTGAGCGTTCCCAATGCCGAGCGCCTCAAGTGGACGGCCGCCCGGCCGATGGCTGCCAATGGCAGAACTCGCGGTCGCTACCCGCCGCCGTATCGGCGAGATCCTCGTCGAACTCGACATCGTCACCGAGGCCCAGATCACGGCCGCGCTCGAAACGCAGCGGGCGAGCGGGAAACGATTGGGTGATGTACTCCTCGATGAGGGAATTGTCCGTCCTCGGGATCTGGTCCGGGCATTGGCGACGCAATTCGATCTGCCGTTCGTCGATCTCGATGACCACACGATCGACATCGATCTCGCCCAACTGATCCCCCAGCAGCTCGCCGCCCGCCATCGAGCCATGCCCGTCTGGCGCGAGGACCAGCAGATCGTCGTTGCGATGGCCAACCCGGTCGATGTTCTGGCCCTGGACGACATCCGTGCCCTTGTCGGACGACAGGTCAAACCGGTGATGGCCGAGGCGGCACAGATCCTCAATGCGATCGACCGTATGGGTCACAGCGATTCCCGTGTGCGCGAAACGATCCAGGCGGCAGTGGGCGAGAACCGTCAGTACGCCGAGATCGCCGACGCCGCCATCCAGCCGGACAACAGCGCTGAGGCGCCGATCGTCCAGTTCATCGACCTGCTGCTTGCCAAAGCGGTCCAGGAGAACGCCTCCGACATCCACATCGAACCGAGCTCCGATGACCTACGAATCCGCTTCCGCGTCGACGGCGTGCTCCACGAAGCGATGGCGCCTCCCAGCTCGCTGCGGGCGGGAATCATCAGCCGGATCAAAGTGATGGCCGACATCGACATTGCGGAGCGGCGGCTTCCCCAGGACGGACGCCTGACAGCCAGGGTCAACGGGCAGGAATTCGATGTACGGGTGGCGACCATCCCGACCGTGCACGGCGAAGCAGCAGTTCTCCGAATCCTGCAGAGCACGGCAAGGGGCGGTGGAATCGGGACGATCGGGTTCCTCCCCGAGCAACTCGAACGATTCCGAGCGGCCTACGAACGGCCGTGGGGCGCGATTCTGGTCACCGGACCCACCGGATCAGGCAAGTCCACCACCCTCTACGCCACGCTCGAAGAGCTACGCGACCCGACGCGAAACATCATCACGATCGAAGATCCGGTCGAATCCCGAATGGACGGCATCAAGCAGGTACAGGTCAACACAAAGGCCGGGATGACGTTTGCCCGGGCCCTGCGATCCTTCCTTCGTGCTGACCCCGACATCATGCTCGTGGGCGAGATTCGCGACGGTGAGACTGCGACCATCGCCATCGAGGCATCGCTGACCGGTCATCTCGTCCTCTCGACCCTGCACACGAACAACAGCTCCGCAGCACCGATGCGTCTGGTGGAGATGGGTGTGGAGCCGTTCCTCGTGGCGTCGTCGGTCTCGGCGGTTCTCGCCCAGCGACTCGCCCGTCGCCTCTGTGAAAAGTGCCGGGAGCCGCGGGAGGTCCGCCTGGATCAGCTCGGCCTCGACGATCGGGCGTACTCCCTCTTGTCCCCTGACCTCCGCGACGAGGGCGCATTCGAGGGCTATCGGGCGGTTGGGTGCGATTCGTGCTCCCACACCGGCTATCGCGGTCGGTTCGCCGTCCACGAGGTCCTGCCCATGACCGAGGAGATCTCCGCCCTGGTCCTGGCCCATGCCCGGGCCGAGGAGGTCGAGCGGGTGGCGGTCGATTCCGGCATGATCACCCTACGATCCGATGGGCTCCGCAAGGTGAAGATGGGTCTCACCACGGTTGAGGAACTCTTCCGGGTCGTGAGCTGACGGCCCCGCCAGCGGGTTCGGCTACGTCGGAGTCGTGCGCCGCAGGTCCACGATGCGCCACGCCGAGTTGCCGAGCCCCTCGACTGATGTGTCAGCGGTGATGTCAACGCGGCCGCGGCGCGGCACCGTCAGCGAGTCCACGGTGAGAGATCCCACGAGGTCGAGCGCGGTGGTGGTGAGCATGCGGCCGGGGGCGTAAAGCAGCGCATTGAGCTGGGCGCCGGTGGCATCGAACCAATTCACCGAGTCGGTTCGGGTGCCGGCGATGAAGAGTTGGAAGTCCGCCGCGGCGCCAGGGCGATTGATACGAGCCGTATCCAGAATCAGCGGCACATCCTCGGAAATGTGCACGACGAGGGGTGGGTTGACGATCGTGACATCGCCCACGAATTCGACATCGACAGCGGAATCGCCGCAAACGAACGGCGTTCCCGATCGGCCGTCGACGACCCCCGCGAATGTCCCGTCGGTGGGACATGCCCGACTGGGGACGGTCGGTGCAACAACCGGCGCGACGGTCCGCGGGCCGTCGAGAGTGATGGAGTCTGCGCATCCGCTACATGAACCGGCCGGGCGGTAGAGCTCCTGGGTGCTTCCCGGCGATGCACCGATCACCGTCATCGCGCCGTTTGTCCCAACTCGTCCGAAGATTCGACCGGTGTTGCGTTCGATCGTCGACTCGTCGACGACGAAGAGGCTGTGGGCATGCTGGGGCTCGCGGGCGATGACGGCGGTGAAGGCCCGCTGAATGTCTGCCCTCGCCGCTTGGGCGTGGATGTCCCAGGATGCAGCACTTTGCGGGGTCGCCGAATACTGGAAGTCTGTCCCATCGATGGAACCCGACCCGCTGAAGGCCAGCGATTCGCCGGCATCGATGCGGGCAAAGGCCTCGTGGACCGCGAGTTCGGCCGCGGCCATCGCACTTGCGTCGTTCGTGGTGTTCTTGCTCCGGTCCAGGGCCAGGTGGGATCGGGCGAACACTGCTGACGCGAGAAGCACGACGATCATGAGGATCGGCATGGTCAGCATCACGTTGCCGCGTTCGTCGGCGGGGGAAATCAGCATCCGTTCCCCCCCGGGGCTCGAGCACGGATCGCCACATTTCGCGTCGCGGTGAGGATCCGATCCGACGCCGGTGCCGTGAGGGTGATCCTGATGAGCGTGGTGCAGTCGGTCACGATCCCTGCCGGAGTCGTGGTGGGGTCAAGGGCTGAGCCGCTTGCATCGAGGTAGGTGAATGCCGATTCCGAGCCCTCTCCAACGGCTGCGACGACGAGTGATCGGTCCCGCTCGCGCAGCGTGGCCGGGTTGTAGGTGATCCGTTCGAGACCGGATGGCCCGACTCGCCAGTGGATCAGCTCCTCGACGCCACGTTCATCGATGATGGACAGCGGCAGGGTCGAGGACATGCGAGACCCGACCCGTGGTCGTTCGGTGGGGGTACCCGACTTGATGTCGGCCGCGAGGAGCGTCAATGCCCAATCGAGATCGGCGCGGGCATCGGAGCCGCTCGCCTGAGACTGCTCGACCCGGGTCGTGGTGCCGAGGATGGCGATCAGTGGGAGCGCGAGAAGCGCGGTGATCGCCATGACCACCACCATCTCGGTCATCGAAGTTCCCCGGTCGGTGCGCAGCTCAGACATCGTCGTCCGGTCGGTAGAGACCCGTGTCCTGGCGAACCGTGTGGGTGCCGACGCGGTCGGTCCAGGTGACGACGACGGTCACGACCTTGTACCCCTCATCGATACGGGCCGCGTTGACGGTGATCGATTCCCACGTGACATCGCGCCTGATCGAGTAGTCGATCCCGCCGATGGTCGTGTCGCTGAGCGCCTCGACGCGAACAGTGCCCGCGGTCACTGTGCTTCTCGATTCGAACCGCGGACGGAAACCACGACTCGCGGGGCTGATTCCGACGGCCTCGTATGGCCATGATCGCACCGTCTCGATCTCGGTCGTGGCCACGCCGACCGCGGAGTTGCGGTGATCGGCCGTCGCGGTCGTGTGGGTCGCCGTGTTCAGGGAGACCAGCACCGCCAGGATGCCGACACCCAGAAGCATCGACGCGACGATCATCTCGACCACCGTGGTGCCTCGATCGTCTGTCGCGCACGCGCGATGCATCCCTGAGGAGTCCATTGTCATTCCATCGGCGCGTGAGGCCGCCGGAATGAGAAGTTGTGACCCGATACTCAATCGGCGACGGCTGATCCCGATGGATACGGGTGACTGCACACCGTTCGGGCCAGTTGAAAGCATTGGACTGGAAGTTCACATGACCGCGCGCGTCGTGGGGATCGCGCTCGACGACCGCGTGCTGCGCGGCGTCGAACTCCGACGCCGGCGCCGCCCTGGGCATCGGGAGGCCGAGGTTGTCCGGGTTGGCGCCATCGCCCTACCGGCAGGCGTCGTCGACCAGGGCGAGATTGCCGATTCCGCCGCGTTCTCCGATCACCTCGGGAAACTCTGGTCGGAGTCCGGATTCTCGACCAAACATGTTGCCGTTGGCCTCGACGCTCGAGCGACCGTGGTTCGGCGGGCCGACCTGCCGGCGCTGGCTCCCGCAGAGCTGCGCCAGGCGGCTGCGTTCGAAATCGGCGATCTGCTGAGCTATCCGTTGCCGGAGGCACTGATTTCGGTGCAGGAACTCGGACGAACGCCAACGCCCTCCGGCGAATCGATCCAAGCCCTCACCCTCGCCGTCAAACAGCAGACGCTTGTCGACATTCACGCCGCGATCGGTGACGCCGGCCTCCGAAAGACCGAACTCGGTTTGACGCAGTCGGCGCTGGTCACGGCGATCAACGCCGGCGATGACCTGCCTGATCAGTCGGTGGGCCTCATCGTCGGAGTGTCGCAATCGACCACCAACGTGATGCTGCACGACAATGCGGGTCTCCTGCTCTCTCGCGTCATCACCGCCGGTGTCGGCAGTGAATCCTCGCTCGCCGATGAACTCCAAGTCGAGCTGGACAGGCTCGCTGGTTCGGGCGCTGCGCCGGTGGCCGGTACCGCGACGAATTCGTCCGGTGTGGCCACGGTGATGGAAGGCATCCGGCGCACGGCGCACTACTTCCGCAGCGAGATCGACGACCGTCAGATCACTCGCATAGTTCTGTGCGGCGAACAATCGAACGCCGGCGGCCTTGCCGAGGCTCTGGCGGACTCCTTCCCCGAAGCAGACGTACTCCGCCACGAGCGTGCGCAGTGGCCGGTCGAGGGCAGGAGCAACAGCGACTACGACGACGCCTTCGCCGTCGCCTTCGCTGCCACCGGGCCCTCCTCAGAGCGGCGTTTCGATCTCGTCCCGACAGTGCACCGCGAGCGACGAGCTCGGGCACTCCGGGTCGCCGCGGGAGTATCTGCCGCGCTGGCCCTGGCGCCCTTTCTCTACGCGGACGCGATCGATCGGCGCGGCGAGGCTGACGCAGAGATCGAAATCGTCCAGGGCGCGGAGCGTCGCGTCAGCGATCTCCGACTCGAGCTCGAATCGTTCGATGATCACAGAGAGACCGAGATTCTCGCCCGCCTTCAGAGCGACCGCGTCGAGGTGCTCCTCGAGGACCGTTACCCGATGAGCTCCGTGATCCGTCAGCTGGCCGAAGCCATGCCGGCCGACACCTTCATCGTTTCGGCCCGCGTGCAACGGACCGCCCCGGGAGAGACACCAACCGGCTACGCCGGCGCGCAACCACCCGCGGTGCTGACCCTCACAGGCGTCGCTGCCGATCTCGATGGCGTCGGCCGTTGGATGGAGGCCGCGGCGACGGTCCCGCTGATCGATGGCATCTGGCTCGCCCAGTCCGCGATCGGCCCCTACGACTCGACCGAGCGTGTCGGCGCCGTCTTCACGGTCGACGCAGTCCTCATCGATCCGACACTTCAAGATGGGGAACCGGAATGAAGGCTCGCACCCTTGGACAGCTCGCTGGTCCCTCTCTTTTGGCCCTTGGCGTGTGGTTCGCGCTCGGATGGTTGCCATCTCAATCAGCAGCCGCTGACCTCCGGCTGCTGGATGCCGAGTCCGAACTGACGTTGCTTTCGGCCGAGCTGAGCGATGCTCGTTCGCTTGAAGCGGAGCTCCCCGGCTTCACAGCCGAGATCGACACCGCGGAGGCGGCCGTACCGATGGACAAGAACGTCGCCGGATTCGTCCGGGCGACGCACCGTGCCGCCGTGACTTCCGAAGTCGTACTCGATCAGATCGCGCCGCTTGGGGTCTCGTCCGACACCGACCCGGAAAGCGTCGCCCCGCTACCGACGGGGACGTCATCGATCTCGATCAGCATCGGTGCGACCGGCGCCTACCCGGGATTGGTTGCCTTCGTCGATGCGCTTGTCGCCGATGATCGACTCGTGCTGGTCGACTCCATCGAGATGCGATCCGACGAGGCGGACTCGTCCATTGTGATCCTCGATCTCGAGGTACGGATCTTCACAACTGAGAATCTCATCAGCGTGAGTGACTTCGGGTTCGACGAGGACGACGAGTTCTTGGCCGACGACACCGAGGAGGAGTCCTGATGACCGCCACCAAGACCGGCATGCCGTCCCGGAAGCTCCTTTTCCTTCTGGTGGTCTCGCTCATGCTCGCGGGCGTCACCGTCGGCCGGTCCTATCTCGCAGGGTCGACGGACGATCAGCCCGAGGAGTTCTTCGAGACGTTCGATCCCCTGGTTGGTTCCGGTACCGAGCGCGTTGTCGCCGATGAGTGGGAACCGCCTCTCATTCCACGAGATCCGTTCGTGCAGGTCGATATCGGGGGCCCGCCACCAACCGACGATCCTGACGATCCGGACGACCCGGACACGTTGTCGGAGTGAGCGCCGCGCTTCCCAGGAACGAAACCCGGATGGACCCAGTAACCGGATGGCTCGAACCGATCGGGAGTAAGAAGATGGGATGAGCAACAACTCGACCATGCTTCGATCGACCGTGACCGACGATGGGGTGGTGCGACTCACCCTCATCGAGGAACCCATTCCCGAAGCCGGACCGGACGAGGTGGTGGTGGCGGTGGAGGCGTCGCCGATCAACCCGTCGGACCTCGGAATGTTGCTGGCCGGCGCAAAGCCGGAATCGTTGAGCAGCCATGGCGATGCTCTCGTCGGCCAACTCGGCGGTGGGGCCGTTGCGGCCAATGCTGCCCGCCTCGGACAGGCGATGCCGGCAGGCAACGAGGGCTCCGGCATCGTGGTCGCCGCCGGTGCATCTGGCGCCGCTCAGGCATTGATGGGCAAACGCGTGGCCGCCCTGAGCGGGGCCATGTACGCGACCCATTCCAGGGTCTCCACCGCGATGTGCGTTGAGATGCCGGAGTCGGTCACCGCCGAGCAGGCGGCGTCCTGTTTCGTCAACCCGCTCACCGCGTTGGGAATGACCGAGACGATGCGCATGGAAGGTCACACCGCGCTCGTCCACACGGCGGCAGCGTCGAACCTCGGTCAGATGCTCCAGCGGATCTGCCTTGATGACGGCATCGCGCTGGTCAACATCGTGCGTCGAGAGGAGCAGGCCGAACTGTTGCGGTCACAGGGTGCGGAGTGGGTCGTCGATTGGTCGGCCGACTCGTCGCGCGACGATCTGACCGACGCGCTCGCGGCCACCGGAGCCACGATCGCGTTCGACGCGATCGGCGGCGGGCAGCAGGTCGATACGATTCTCGGGTGCATGGAGGCGGCCGCTTCACGGGGCGCAGGCTTCAGCCGCTACGGGTCCGACACTCACAAGCAGGTCTACATCTACGGCGGGCTCGACCGTTCCCCCACGCCGTTGACCCGCACGTACGGCATGTCATGGGGAGTGGGTGGCTGGCTCCTCACTCCGTTCCTGGGCCGGATCGGCCTCGAGGGCATCGTGCGCTTGCGTGAGCGCGTCACCGCCGAGATCACCACCACCTTCGCCAGTCACTACGCCGAGACGATCTCGCTCGAGGAGATGCTCGACCCCGAGGTTGCTCGCCGCTATGCCGTCCCGACCACGGGGGAGAAACGACTGGTGACGCCGGGCAAACACGCCTGAGTCGAGGACGTCGTGCCCTATCGGTGGGCAGCGCCGTCGGTGATGATCAGACCATGGACACTGGTCTCACGCTTGTGCACATTCGAGGGATCGAGATCCGGCTCAGCGGGAGCGTGGTGGTCATCGTGGCGCTGGTGACGTGGTCGCTCGCCGTCAACATGCTGCCGGAGGTGGCCGAGGGATACGGCGATGGCGCCTACTGGAGTGTGGCTGCGCTCCTGGCCGTGGCCCTCCTGGCCGGACTCGTCGCCCACGAACTCGGCCATTCGATCGTCGCGGCACGCGAAGGGGTCGGTGTCTCGAGCATCACCCTCTGGATGTTCGGCGGCGTCGCTCGGCTCGAGTCGCAACCGAAGACCGCACGCAGTGCAGGCCGGATCGCGATCGCCGGTCCGGCAGTGAGCGCAGCGATCGGGGTGGCGGCGCTCGCGGTAGAGCCGCTGTTCGACGGGCTCACCGCAGCCGCCATCGCGTGGTACGGCGTGATCAATCTGGCCCTCGCGGTGTTCAACCTGCTCCCCGCCTTTCCCATGGATGGCGGGAGGATGTACCAAGCATGGTGGTGGGCGCGGACACAGGACCAGGACGATGCGACTCGGCGAGCGGTCTCCCTGGGGAGAACGATGGGTGCGATCATGATCGGCTTGGGAGCGCTCGAAGCGCTCTCCGGTGCTGCAGTGGGCGGGGTTTGGTTGATCCTCATCGGCTGGTTCGTGCGAGAGGCCGGACGGGCGGAGCTGGATCAGGTCACGATCCTCGACCCGCTGAGCAAGCTTTGTGTCGCCCAGGTCATGACGGCCGATCCCGAGTCGGTGGTCGAGACCGCGACGCTGGATTCGTTCGTTTCGCACTCCGTTCTCGGCGGGCGTCATACGACGTACCCGGTGGTGGCGGTCGAGGGTCACGTGGTCGGTCTGGTCAATCTCCAGGCGATCCGATCCGTCGATCGCGAGCGCTGGGCGCAAACGACCGTCGGATCGGTGGCTACGCCGCTCGCCGAGGTTGCCACGATCGATGTTGCCGCGTCGGTCGCTGACGTGATGGAGCTCATGGCCGGCGACGCTCGCCGTCGCACTCTCGTCTTCGACAGCACCCGCCTGGTCGGGATCATCGCCCCCGCCGATCTCACCCGGTTGGTTGCCGCTGTGCAGCTCGCGGGACCGGAAGCGTTCGAGCTGCCCAACTGACGCAAAGGGAACACAGTTGGAGGGCATCCAGGGTTCGGGACGTTGAGTGCCCTATGGGACCAGATGATCGCCGACCGTTCGTGCTCTGCCACGCACTCTCACGTCGGGCATCGGCGATTGTCGTCGCTTCTGCGGTGCTGACTCTGATCGTGACATCGGCCGTGGCCTGGGGTGGGCGCGTACCGGGCTGGGAAGTCGAGATTCTCGAGTTCATCAACGGCTGGCCGGATTGGCTCGAGCCTCCGATGTGGGCGCTACAGCAGGTCGGTGTACTGGCCTCGCCGGTCATTGCCGGACTGATCATCGTGTGGTTCACGCGGAACTGGCGACACCTGGTGCCCTTTGTTCTGGTTCTGCCGCTAAAGCTCGGAATCGAGAAGGGTCTGGTCAAACAGTTGGTCGAACGGGAGCGGCCGTTTGTGTCGGTGGGGCCAGACGTGAACGTGCGAGGCCCGGCATTCGAAGGCCTGAGCTTTCCATCGGGCCACGCCACCACTGCCTTTGCTGTCGCAATTCTCGTCTCAGCGTTCTTGCCGCGACGCTGGCGCCCGGTTGCGTTGGCGTGGGCGACCATCGTGGCGATCGCCCGTCTCTACTACGGCGAGCACAATGCCCTCGACGTGGTCGCCGGGGCAGCGATGGGCACCGCGTTCGCGGTTGTCTTGTGGTTCGCATTCCTGAACCGACACGTCGATCCCGCCTGCGATTGCGAGCGCTGATGCATCGCGCCCACGTCCGATCCCCTGTCGACGTCCTGCGCCTTGTGGTCGGAGGGATCCTTGTCACGGGTGGCCTCGCCGTTGCGAACATCTTCGACTCGACCCTTCTCGGTCTGAGTGAGGACGGCGCTTCCGCCATCGAACCACTCCCTGACTGGGCGCATGATTTGCCCGCAGCAATCCTCGCCGTGGGAGTTGCTGTCGCGGTTGGTGGTGCACTTGCGTGGGCGCTGGCCACGACTCGATTTCGTCGCTTCGGCATGCTCGCCTCGGGATTCGTGGGAGCGTCGCTCCTCAGCCTCGGGGTCGGAGAGCTGATCTTTGACCTTGTCGACGTGTCAGTTCGCGCAGTGTTCCAAGCCGAGGATGGAGACTTCGCTCTCCCATTCGCCGGTGAAGAACGGCCCGGTGACCCTCTTCTCGCTGGAGCGGTCGCGATGCTGGTGGTGTCAGGTTCCTTTCTACCGCGTGGGACCACTCGTCGGCTCGGCGGGCTTCTCGCGCTCTACGCGGCGATCTCGATCTGGTCATCGGGCTTGCCGGCACTCGGCCTCGTCGCCGATCTCGGAAGCGGGATGCTGGTGGCATCGGTGATGTTGCTCGTATTTGGCCGCCACGACCTTGCTCCCGACGAGCAGGAGATAGCAGCGGCACTGCGATCGGTCGGCCTCGACCTACAGCACCTCGGGCGACTCGATGTCGACGCCCGCGCGTCTGCTCCCTGGGTCGGAACGACAGAGGAGGGCAGTCAGGTCTTTGTCAAAGCGCTTGGGCGCGACGAACGCAGCGCAGACCTTCTCTTCCGCGCGTACCGTTGGATCCGACTCCGCAAGACCGGAGACCATCGCCCTTTCGTGAGCCTTCAACGGGCCGTTGAGCATGAAGCGCTCGTCTCGCTTCAGGCCGCGGCCCTCGGCATTCGAACCCCGCGGATCGTCGGGGTCGCCGATGCGGGCGTCGACGGAATGGTGCTCGCCTATGAGGCGATTGATGGCGGCTCAGCCGACGGCTTCGACGAGCTCGACGATGATGCCCTGGTCGCCATTTGGTCCATGGTGAGCCGGCTGCACAAGAAGCGAATCGCACACCGAGATCTGCGTCTGGCCAACATCTTCATCGACGATTCTGGGATCCCATGGCTGATCGACTTCGGCTTCTCGGAGCTGGCTGCATCCGATCAACTACTCGGCACGGATGTCGCCGAGCTACTGGCCTCCACGGCCGCAGTCGTGGGCCCTGAGCGCGCCGTTGGTGCCGCCCACGTTGCCACCGGTCTCGCCGAACTCACCCGGGCGATGCCCTGGCTTCAGCCGAATGCGCTGAGCTCCGCGACACGGCAGGCAGTCGGCGGCGAGAAAGGACTTGCTCCGATCCGTTCCCTGCTGATCCACGGCTGCGGTGTGCCGGAGGAAGACCCGGTCAAGCTCGAACGAGTCGATGGCAAGACCCTGTTCCTGCTGGCCACCATCGGGCTGAGCGCCTGGTTCCTCATCCCCCAACTTGCCGACATCGACAGTCTCTGGGAGCAAGCGCGCACGGCGTCCGCACCATGGGCGGCCACCGCGGTCGGGTTGTCGTTGCTGACCTATGTCGCCGCAACGGCCGCATTGTTGGGTGCCATCCCAATCCGCCTTCGGTTCGGCCCTGCGCTCGCAGCTCAGATAGCGTCGTCGTTCGCCAACCGTGTCACACCGGCCAAGATTGGCGGCGTGGCGACGAACATTCGCTATTTCCAACGCCAGGGCGTTCCGGTTGCCGTCAGTGTGACAGCGGTCGGCCTGAATGCGATCGCCGGCTTGGTGATGCACGTCTCGCTGACCCTGGTGTTCTTGCTACTCGCAAGTGGAGACGACGACGCCACGCTGGCCATCGTGTCGCCGGCGACGATTGCGGTGGCAGTGGCAGTTCTGGTTGTCGTCATCCTCGGGTCGTCAGCTCTCCCGGTCACCCGTCGTTTGCTGACGACACATGTCGTCCCGCAGCTCCAGGCCGGCTGGGTTTCCATCCGGGCGATCGGGAGGAGTCCCTCCCGGTTGGTGCTGTTGTTGGGCGGATCGGGCGTGATCACCCTGGCCTACCTGGGCGCCATGGTCGCGAGTCTCGAGGCATTCGGATCGACGGCATCGTTTCCCATCGTGGCGCTGCTCTTTCTCACCGCGAGCGCGGTGGCCAACGCCGCGCCGACCCCCGGTGGTATCGGGGCCGCGGAGGCCGCGCTCATCGCCGCGTTCAGCACAGTCGAGGAAGCAACGATCGCCATCCCTGCGGTGTTCCTCTACCGGCTGGTGACATTCTGGCTTCCGATCCTGCCCGGCTGGGCCGCTATGTCGTACCTGCGGCGGACAGAGAGGATCTGAGCGCTTCGAGATGCTCGTGCACGTGGTCCTCGAACGCTCGACGCACCCCGGTGAGCGCAAGTGGCGCAGTCCAGAGGCCGCCCCGAAGCCTGAACTGGCCGGTGTGAGTCAGCTGCGTGCCGGATTCGATCGAGTCGAGTTGGAACCGTTCCTCGCAGACTGCGAACGGTCCGGCGAGATGCTCGAAGGTGACGGCATCGGTCTCGTAGGTGACGAGCTCGATCGTGCGATACGGAAACGGCCCGGCGCGGCCCGCGAACCTGCGGACGAGTCGGTGGCCTTCGTCGGCGACGATGTCATTGTCGGCATCTGCGAATCGTTTTCGAAAGTGGGCGAGCACGTCCTGTGGCGAGATTGGGAGATCGACCGAGTCGGGGCGAAGAGTCACTGTGGGACCCACGGCGAGACCGCCGAGCGCGCCGACGAACGCAAGGATGGCTGTCGGAGTCCTTGTCACGGGTTGGCCAGCCGTCGAGAGTTGACGAACCAGAAGGGCAAAGCGACGAGCAAGAACGCTCCGAGGATGTTGCCGATCGCGGCTGGCGCGATCCCCCAGGAGAGTGCGTCGCCCCAGCCGGGTCCGCGGCCGAGGGGATGGAGCAGCGAGAAATAGGCCATGTTGGCCGGACTGTGGAGAAACCCGGTTGCAACGAATGCCATCACAGTGACCAGCACGGGGATGTATTTCCCGATGACGGTGCGGCCCATCGTGGCAAGGAATGCCGCCATGCCGACGAGCCAGTTGCCGAGCATGCCGGATACCACGGCTCGGAAGAAGCCATCGGCTCCCCCGATGCGCTGATACCGCATCTTGGAATCAGCGATCTCGCCGAGGAGGTCTTCGTATTCTGCGCCATAGCTCTGCGTGTAGTTGACGACTTGTCCGATGATGAACGCGCCGAGCAGGTTCCCAGCGGCCGCGAGTACCCACAGGCGAAGGATCGAGGAGCGGATCGTCGCCGAGTTCCGGCTGAGAAGTGTGGCGGGCATCTCGACATTGACTTCCGTGAACAGAAGGGCGCCGCTGAGAACAACGAGGAAGAAGCCGGTCGAAAAGCCGAATCCTTCGAGCAGGCGTTTGACGCCCTCATTGTCGGTGCCGGTGGCGATGAGGGTGCTGAAGAGCGCACCAATCGTGATGAACCCTCCTGCGATCGTGCTGAGGACGAGGACTTGCCAAGTCGACAGCGAAAGTGCTCGTTTGGCGCCCGCGTCGGCCATCTCGATGAGTACGGCCTCGGGTGGGAGGTACTGCGCGGCTGGAGCGTCGCCGTTGATCTCATGGTTGGTCGTCACGATGTTGGCGGCGCTGGTAACGGCTGGACTGGTGCGTAGGTAGGAGCCCACCAGGTTGCATCGATACGACGATTGATCTCGTCCTCGTCGAGCGCTGGTGCTACACCGTCGGCCACTGCGGCCTGAGCGACCGCGGCGGCGATGCGACGACTGACGGAGTGGAGATCATCAAGTCGGGGGAGAACCCCCGCGTTGGGAGTCCGTGGAGTGCACGGACTCTGATCGGCTACTGCTTGAGCAGCCGCGAGGAGCATCGAGTCGGTGACCTTGGTGGCACGGCACACGAGTGTGCCGAGCCCGATGCCGGGGAAGACGTAGACGTTGTTGGCCTGGGAGATGTGATGGGTGACGCCGTCGAATTCGATGTCATCGAAAGGGCTACCGGTGGCGATCAGCGCGGCGCCCGCCGTCCACTCGACGAGGTCGCTCGGGAGTGCTTCAGCGTGGTCGGTGGGGTTGGAGAGCGGAAGGATGACGGGGTGCGTGGTCGTCGATGCCATGGACCGGATGATCTGCTCGGTGAAGAGCCCCGGCTGGCCTGACACTCCCACCAGCACTGTTGGTCGAGCGTGCTCGACGACGACGGACAGAGGTTTGCAGCCCGAAGGACTCGCCCACGGAGCGACGCGTTCCCAGCGCTGGGCGAATGGTTTCTGGAAATCGCGGAGATCGGTGCGCCGATCGTGAAGCAGTCCTTCTGAATCGGTCAGGAAGAGGCGAGACCCGGGGTCGACGACGCCGTCCGCCTCGAGAGCGTCGCTCAACATCGCGGCGATACCGCTTCCGGCCGAGCCGGCACCCACGATGCAGATGGTTTGGTCCGCAAGTTTGGAACCTGTTGCGTGCACGGCGGCGTGGATTGCCGCCAGAGCGACAGCGGCAGTGCCTTGGATGTCGTCATTGAAGCTCAGAATGCGGTCGCGGTAGCGATGGAGGAGTGGGGTGGCATGGTGCCCGGCGAAGTCCTCCCATTGCAGCAGCACCCCTGGGAAGCGGCGCCCCAGCGCGGTCACGAATTGTTCGATGAATTCGTCGTAGTCCTCGCCGGTTACCCGCTCGTGTCGCCAGCCCAGGTAGAGCGGATCATTCAGCAGGGTCTCGTTGTTTGTGCCCACGTCGAGGAAAATCGGGAGCGTTCGGCCCGGGTCGACGCCGCCGGCTGCCGTGTAGAGCGAGAGCTTGCCGATGGGAATCCCCATGCCGCCGATGCCGAGGTCGCCGAGCCCCAGGATGCGCTCGCCGTCGGTGACGACCACAACATCGATGTCGTCGTCGATGGCATCAAATTGCGCATGGATCCGATCTCGATCGGGCCAACTCAGGAAGAGGCCGTGCGGTCGTCGATAGACATGGCTGAACTCCTGGCACGCCTGGCCCACGGTCGGCGTGTAGAGCAAGGGCAGCATCTCGGCGAGGTGAGTTTCGACGAAGGCGTAGAACAGCACGGTGTTCGTGTCGTGAAGCGCCCGCAGATAGATGTGTCTCTCGAGATCGTCGTGGAGGCGGTCGAACTTCTCGCGAACCCGCTCGCATTGTTCGCCAATGGACTCGACGCGTGCCGGAAGCAGGCCATCGAGGCCAAGCAGAGCTCGCTCCGTGAGCGTGAAGGCCGTGCCTTTGTTCAGCGACGGATCATTGAGGACCGATCGCCCCCGGAGAGGCGTCGAGTGAGGCGGAGTGGTGCGGGTCATCAACGTCGGTAACCCGCCGTGGCCCTCTCACGTTCCGCTTCGTGCCAAAATGGGGAAGCCTTCGCTGGTTCGGAGGGTTCTCACCCCATGATCCGTGCAGTGTTCGATGGTGTCGTATTGGCGGAAAGCGATGACGTTCGTGTTGTCGAAGGGATGTCGTATTTTCCGCGGGACAGCGTGAAGGACGGCGCCCTCAACGAGAGCGCCACCACGAGCCGCTGCTTCTGGAAGGGCAAGGCCACCTACTGGGACGTCGCCGGTGAATCAGTGATCGGCAAGGACGCTGCGTTCGGCTACGAGCACCCGTGGCCCCTCGCCCGGCGCTTGGTAAACGACCGGGTCGCCTTCTGGCGCGGCGTCGAGATCCAACGCGATTGAGGCCGATCGCGCATACCCATCGACGCGCCGGCTACATCCCGCAATCGACCGACGTCGGCGGCCTCGAGATGTAGAAGTCGGAGATCTGTACCTCAGCGCCGTAGTCGGCAAAGTCGCCGTCGGCGCGGGCCTGGCGAAAGTCTCCCCAGTTGATCAAGCCATAGCGAGGGCTGTCGCCCACGCCGATTGAACCTGGCAGCGGGAAGTAGTCTGTCGAGTAGCTCGGGTTGAAGAAGTACGGCAACGAGTAGCGAACACGGTCGGTTCGAGGGACCACCCGGTGCAGCGCAGCCTGGTAGCGGTCGTTCGACCAGACCTGCATCATGTCGCCGGTGTTGATGACGATCGCACCCTCGATCGGCTCGACATCGATCCATGTGTCGTTGTGCTCGACCTGCAGCCCGCCGACATCATCTTGAATGAGGAGCGTGAGCGCACCCGCATCGCTGTGATGGTGAAGTGCCATGTCGCCGAGGGCGGTGACGGCCGCGGCTTCGGTCTTGTCGAGCGGATCGTGCAGTGGGTAGTAGTTGAGCCGGACAAAGCTCGTGTGCTCATCGCCGAAACTCGATGCCAAGTGATCGGCGTGCTCGCCCAGCCCCCGGCAGAACGCTTGCAGCAGCCAATGGGATAGTCGCTCGCACGCCTGGAGGTACTCGACGAACGTGGTCCGGAAGCCTTCGAGATCCGGCCATTGGTTCACGCCATCGACAGTGTGGAAGTTCGTGGGGTGATCATCGGCCAACTCGGGGTGGGGGACATGAGCGATGTCCAACACCTCCTTGAGATCGCGGGCATTCTTGGTGAGTTCGCGGTCGTAGTAGCCGCGCGAATTCTCCTTGGTTCGCAGGATCTGCCGCTTCTCGTCCATCGTCTGGGCAAAGAAGGAGTGGGTGGCGTCCCAGACCGTGGCCAGCTGAGCCGACGAAAGGCCGTGGTTGACGACCTGGAAGAATCCGAAGTCCTCCGCCGCTGCCGCGACGGCATCCACGGTCTCGGCCGATGGCGGCGCGGCTGCTCCACCGAGATCGAGAATGGGAACGGCGGGTCGGCTCACCCGACGAGCCTACGCACCCGGAAGCACTAGAGAAGGACCAGGAAGAACGCTCCGTACCCGGCGACCAGGATCAAGCCGGATCGCCAATCGTGCTCGGAGATCCGCGTGATCAGAATTGTGACGCCGGCGATGGCGACGAGCGCGGCGAGGGTGGCGGGAACAACCTCGTCTGCAGTGACCGCAACAGGGAAGAGCACCGGCCCGGCGGCGACCGACAAGGTGGCATCGGCGAACGACGAGCCGAAGAGGTCGCCAACGGCAAGGTCGACTTCGCCGCGGCGAACAGCAGTGATGGCGAAGATGAGCTCGGGGAGCGATGTGCCGAGCGCGGCGAGGAAAAAGCTCATGGCGAACTCCGGGGCGTTCCATTCTTCGGCCAGTCCGATGAGTCCCCAGAGAGCGATCATCGATGCTGCCCCAACCATGCTGAGGGCCAAGATGGTGCGCAGGACGAGGCGACCCCGGGGAGAACGTTCCTCCGGGAGTGTGAGCTGATGCGGATGACGGATCAGCCGGTACGTGATCCACGAACCGGCCACCCAAAGACCGATCAGTAGAAGCGCATCGGAGCGGGAAAACCAGTCGTCGTTGGTCACGAAGGCAACGCCGCCAAGACCGCAGACGGCGAGCCAGCCGGTGGCGGCCAGACCCCGGGCGGTGACGAGAATCGTTCCGACGAACAACGGAAGCAGTCCGAGGACGAGAGTGATCTGCGTGGCCGCCGATCCGACGGAGTCGCCGACGTTCACATCGCCATGACCTGTCCACGACGCGACGATCGAATTTGCGATCTCCGGGAGATCGGTGCCGATCGCCAACACCGTCATGCCGATCAGAAACGGCGGCACTCGCGTGCCGGCGACGAGTTCGACCGCGGAGTCGACGGCGCGGCGAGCGGCCAGAACCATCACAGTGAATCCGGCGGCCATCGCGGCCAGGAAGATGAGGAACACGATGCGTTGAACCTACTTCGCTGCTTTCATGCGAGGATGTTCGGCCCACGGTGAGAAGAGGAGTCTGTTGTGCAACGACTTGACTGGTCGGCGCTTCGTATCGCCGCTCGCAACGCGGCAGCCATGGCCTATGCGCCATACAGCGGTTTGCACGTAGGTGCCGCGGGCCTGTCGTCCTCCGGCACCGTTTTCACCGGCTGCAACGTCGAGAACGTCTCCTACGGATTGACGCTCTGCGCTGAGTGCGGACTGGTTTCCGCATTGCGGCAGGCAGGCGAGGATTCCCTGGTTGCGGTGGCCGCCGTGGACGGCGATGGGAACTGCCTCACGCCCTGTGGCCGTTGCCGTCAGCTCCTCCTCGAGCACGGCGGACCATCGATGCTGATCGATGCTCTGCCCGTGCCGGTGGCCTTGAGCGAGCTCCTCCCGGGAGCCTTCGATGCCGCTTCGCTGCCGTCTCGTTCGGAGGACCAGGCATGAGGGCCCACGACGTCATCGTCACCAAGCGGGATGGTGGTCGACTCAGCGACGAGCAGATCGATTGGTTCATCTCGACCTACTCGGCCTCGGACGAGATCGCTGACGAGCAGGCGGCCGCGCTCATCATGGCCATCTTTCTCAACGGCATGGAGCCCGACGAACTCGCGCACTGGACCGGCGCCATGATCGATTCCGGCGACCGACTCGATCTCTCCTCGATCGATCGTCCGACCGTCGACAAGCACTCGACCGGCGGGGTGGGCGACAAGGTCTCGCTGATCGTCGTTCCCCTGCTCGCGGCCTGTGGTGCCGCAGTGCCACAGCTCTCCGGCCGCGGTCTCGGCCACACCGGGGGCACGCTCGACAAGATGGAGTCGATTCCCGGCTGGCGAGCCGAGATGTCGCTCGATCAGATGAGACGACAGCTCGGATCCATTGGCGGTGTGATCGCGGGCGCGTCGGCATCGCTCGCGCCGGCGGACCGGAAGCTCTATGCGCTGCGAGACGTCACCGGCACAGTCGAGTCGATTCCGCTGATTGCCAGCTCGATCATGTCGAAGAAGATTGCCGAGGGAACCCAAGCCCTGACCCTCGATGTGAAGGTGGGAAGCGGAGCGTTCATGCCCGACCTGGAGTCGGCCGACGCACTTGCCCGCGCCATGGTTCGCATCGGCGAGGCGCACGGCGTGGCCACGTCGGCATTGGTGACCCGCATGGACAACGTCCTCGGCATGACTGCCGGCAATGCGCTCGAGGTCACCGAAGCCATCGATGTTTTGAGCGGCGGCGGTCCACCCGACGTGGTTGATCTCTCGCTGGCGCTGGCCGGAGACATGGCTCGGCTCGCCGGGATCGATGTCGACGTGGCCGCCGTGCTCGCGTCGGGAGCTGCTCTGGAGTCTTTCGAGGCGATGGTCACGGCACAGGGCGGTGACCTCTCAGCCGGACTCCCCGTGGCGCGCCATGTCCGCCATGTCCATGCGGTGGAACCGGGCGTCGTGCAGCGGGTGGACGCCCGACGCGTCGGAGTGGCCGCCTGGCTCCTCGGCGCGGGCCGAGCTCGTAAGGAGGACCCCGTCAGCGCCACCGCTGGTGTGGTCACCCTCGTTCGTCCTGGCGACGAGGTTGAAGGCGGACAACCGGTGCTGGCGCTGCATGCCGACGACGAGGCTCGCTTCGACCGTGCTGAGCGTGAGCTGGAGGGCTGCGTAGGCATCGGCCCGGCGTCGATCGACGCACTCCCGATCGTGATCGAGACCATCTCGGGTCACTGATCTAGCGTGGGTCGATGGCAGAGAACTCGAAAACGCGGATGAAGATCGGGGTGCAACTCCCTGAGGTTGAGTGGGAGGTGCCGTTCCCGGAGCTGATCGAGATGGCACAGGCGGCGGAGACCGTCGGTTTCGACTCCGTTTGGTGCGGCGACCACCTCATCTATGATCTGCCTGTTGGCGCACGTGGCCCGTGGGAGGCATGGACCACGCTCGCCGCGATAGCAGCGAGCACCACGACGATCGAACTCGGGCCCCTGGTCGCCTCGACCAGCTTCCACGCACCGGCCATGCTCGCCAAACAGGCGGCAACGGTCGACGCGATCTCCGCAGGGCGACTGATCGTTGGTCTGGGCGCCGGCTGGAATCGTCGCGAGTACGAAGCGTTCGGCTTCCCCTACGACCGACGGGTGAGCCGGTTCGCCGAGGCGTTCACCATCATCCGGGCTCTGCTGAGCGACGGCGCGATCGACTTCCACGGCGACTACTACGACGTCGATCACTGTGTGCTGCATCCGCGCTCCCCGCGCCCTGGCGGCCCTCCCCTGATGATCGGGTCGATCGGCGAACGCATGCTCGGCATTGCCCTGCCCTACGTGGACTCCTGGAACATGTGGTGGAGCCACTACGGCAACAGTGCGGCGGGTTTCGCAACGGAGAAAGCGCGAGTCGACAGTCTGCTCGGCGCCATCGGCCGCCCGTTGGATGCGGTCGAGGCGACAGCCGCCGTGCTTGTGCGCCTCGAGGGCGGGGCCGGACGTCAGATGGGCGACTACGACGGCGACCTGGCGGTTGAGCCCCTTGTTGGCTCGGCCGGTGAACTTGCCGATCAGCTGCGTGAATGGGAAACGGCGGGCGCGGCTCACGTACAGCTTTGCGTCGACCCCATCACCAGGGCCAGCATCGAGTTCCTCGGCGACGTTCTGACGGAATTTCGCCGGCCGCGCCCATAGGGTTCGGACGTCGAAAGGTAACCCTGATGAACGCTCGCACACTTGAAAGCACGGTCGAGGACTTTCTCGGCAATGTCCGCTCGATTGAGACGGAGCAGGGGATCACCCGAGCATCCCTCGACGAGATCGGTGAGCTCGCTTCGGGGTTGGCCGAGCACAAGGACCTCTTCGACAAGGAGCGTTTCCCGCCTCCGGGCGACGATGTGCGATCGGCGCTCTATCTCCTCAACGAGGACGACGATCACGGCTATGCCATGTACCTCTCATGTACGCAGCCCGGCAACGGCGCGCCGCCGCACGACCACACCACCTGGGCCGTCATCGTTGGATTCGAGGGCGATGAGGAGAACGTTCTCTGGGAGCGCGTCGACGACGGTTCGATCCCTGGCAAGGCCGAGATCCGCGAGACGGGGCGAGTGGTGCTGAGCGAAGGCGACAGCATCGCGTTCGGACCCGACGACATCCACAGCATCATGAGTGTCTCCGACGGTTCGACTCGTCACATCCATCTGTACGGCAAGTGCTTCGATCAGCAGACGGAACGAGTGTTCTTCAACGTCGAGGAAGGCACGGTGCGAAACCTCCCGCCCGGCCTCCTGCCGATCGACGTCAGCCGTCGAGTGTTCTGAGGTGAGTGCCAACTCGGTTACCCCCGCACAGGTTCACGCCGCCCTCGTCGGTGACGACGAGCTCGCAATCATCGACGTTCGCGAGATCCAGCCCTTTGACGAGGGTCATCTCCTGTGGGCGCTGTGCTTGCCGCTGAGCCAGCTCGAGCTGCGCATCGACGCGCTGGTTCCCCGGCGCAGGACCCCATTGGTTTGTTGTGACGATGGAGAGGGCCTGGCAGCTCGCGCGGTTACCCGGCTTCGCGATCTCGGATACACCGATGTCGCGGAGCTCGAGGGAGGGATAGGTGGTTGGCAGGGAGCGGGGTACGAGCTCTTTGCCGGCGTGAACGTGCCGAGCAAAGCCTTCGGTGAATTCGTCGAACACGAAAGCGACACCCCCTCGGTATCGGCCGATGAACTCGCCGCCATGTTCGAACGGGGCGAGGATCTCGTCGTCCTCGACTCTCGACCGATCCCCGAGTTTCGCCACTTCAGCATTCCTCAGGGCGTGTGCTGCCCCGGCGCCGAGCTCGTCTACCGGGTGGGTGAAATGGCGCCGGATCCCGAGACGATCGTCGTCGTGAACTGCGCGGGCCGCACGCGCAGCATCATCGGCGCACAGTCGCTGATCGACGCGGGTATCCCGAATCGGGTTGTGGCGCTCCGCAACGGGATCATGGGCTGGAAGCTCGCCGGGCACGAGCCGCTCACCGGCGAGACCCAGCATGCGCCGGCGCCGTCAGCTGCGACTCTCCTACAGGCGCAAGACGCCGCGGCCGAGGTTGCCATCCGCACGGGTGTCACAACGATCGATGCCGCCACGCTCGCCGATTGGACTGCCCGTCGCGAGGACCACACGCTCTACCTGCTCGACGTCCGCACAATCGAAGAATTCGACGCCGGGCACCTACCCGGATCCTTTCACGCCGCGGGCGGGCAACTCGTCCAGAGCACCGACAGCTGGATCGCCACTCGAAACGCACGCATCGTGCTGATCGACGAAGATGGGGTGCGATCGACGATGACGGCCGCGTGGCTGCGCCAAATGGGTCATGGGAATGTCGTTGTCTTCAGGCTGGGCAACGCGATCGAGACCGAGCAGGGGTCACCGGCTCCGCGTGTCCTCGGCTTGGCCGATGCCTCCGCGCTCGCCTCGTACATGTCGGCTGAGGAGCTCGTCGCGTTGCAGGCTGAAGAGTCATGCGTGGTCATCGACCTCAGCCCGACCCCGACCTATCGCAAGGGCCACATCGCCGGTGCGTGGTTCTCGACCCGCGCCCGACTCGAGCAGTCGCTTCACCAGATCCCCTCGACCGAGTCGATCGTTCTCACGTCGCCAGATGGCGTTCTCGCCACCCTGGCCGCCGCCGACGACTGGGCCCGCTCGAGATCAGGTGTCCGCGTTCTCGAAGGTGGCAACGCGGCGTGGGTTGATGCGGGAATGGGTCTCGTCGCAAAGCCTGAGCTGCTGGCCGATGAGCCCGACGACTATTGGAAGACGCCTCTCGATCCCAACCGGCGCGACGGCAAGACTGTGGAACAGGCGATGAATGACTACCTGACGTGGGAAGTGGCCCTCGACACCCAGATCGAGCGTGACGGCACGACCAACTTCGATCGTTCTCCTTCCGCGGCCGGCTAGCTGTTGTGGCCCGGGACAAGTGCCTCATGGCCGGCCTTGCCGATACGATGTCGTTTGCGTCCCGGAACCTGGCGCCTGGGGCCGGCTGACAAGGGCGGTTGGACGTTGACGGCACGCGACGATCTCCACCGAGACGTGCTGCGACGCTGCCAGGAGGCCATTCCTGGCTGGCACGACCTCACCACCGACGATTTCGACTTCGATGATCCGAAGGGCTTCTCGTCGTTCACGATGGGGGTGCGGTGTCGGCGGCCCGTCGAGCCGTCAGCAGTCCTCTACCGACACCTCGACGGCAAGGAAAACGCGATCCTCGACTTCGAGACCGAGCGCGCCGTGTTCCTGCTTCTCGGTGACGCAGAGATTGCGGCCCATTGCCTCCACTACGACGACACCTGTCGGATCGAGGCGTTCTACCGCGGGCGCACCCTCACTGCCGACGATGTGTTCGATCCCGAGATTCAGCGAGCGGTGGCGAACGAGCTCTACCGCTTCCACCGGCTACAGCCCGAGAACTTGCCTGATCGTCCCTTCTTCGAACTCCTGACCGAGAAGTGGGCCGGCCTCGCTCGGTCAGTGGTGGTCGAAAACCGGTCGGCCTTCCCGGTCGGTGAGCAACCGCTGTGTGATGACCTCGAGACGATGTGGAGCCCGGAGACCACCGCGAAGGTTCTCCGATGCCTGCCCGAGGGTCCTTGGGTGTTCTGCCACAACGACACCTACCACGGCAACGTGTTCCTGCTCGATGACAACTCGATCAAGCTGCTCGACTTCGAGTTCTCTTGTCTCGGCCACGCCGCGTTCGACTTCGCCAACCTCTTCGCCGAAACGGTGATGGAACATGGCGTCGATGAGCCGCCGCACTTCCGAATCGCGGAGCCTCGGTTCAGTGACCACGACCTTCGATCGTTCATCGGCTTCTACCTGGACAACGCTGAGTTCGCCAGTGCCGACGAGCGAGAGACGGAACTGACCAGGCTCGTCGCCGAGACCCGTCGTTCACTCATGCTGTCGGACTACATGTATGCCATGGCAGCCCTGCCCCTGTCGCTCGAGCCGATCCAGAAGATCAGGTTCCTCCCGTACGTCCACCAGCGGTTCCAGAAGTTCCTCGCGGCGTGGGACGAGGAATTCGGGGCGACGGACCACGGTTAGGGTTTGCGGATGTCGTCGGCCCCGAGATCTGACCCACTTCTCCAGCCCTACTCGCTGGGTTCGCTGACGCTTCGCAACCGGATCTTCTCCAGCAGTCACGCCCCCGGGTACAACACCGACGGCACGCCGAGCGGCCGGTACGTGGCGTACCACGAGGAGAAGGCCAAGGGCGGAATCGGTCTCACCATGATCGGTGGGTCGAGCAACGTCTCGCGCGACTCGGCTTCGCTCTGGGGGCAGCTCGATTTCTCGACGGATCGGCTCGTCGAACCATTGGCCGCCATGGTCGATGTGGTCCATGGCCACGGCACCGCAATCATGTGTCAGCTCACCCACATGGGTCGGCGCAACGTCTCCAACGACGGCGACTGGCTGCCCACGATCGCGCCCTCCCCGATCAGAGAACCCATGCATCGGGGCTGGCCAAAGGAGATGGACGCAGCCGACATCGCGCGGGTGGTCGCTGACTTCGCCTCGGCCGCGCGTCGGGCAAACCAGGCCGGCCTCGACGGCATCGAACTCTGTGCCACGAGCCACCTCATCGATCAGTTCTGGAGTCCGCTCTCCAACCGCCGCACGGATGAGTACGGCGGTTCGATCGACAATCGCCTGCGGTTCGTGATCGAGGTGCTCGAAGCAATCAGAGCCGAGGTGGGGGAGAGCCTCTCGGTGGGTATCCGGCCGATCGGTGACGAGCGTCAGATCGGCGGCCTCACCCGCGATGAGAGCCTCGAGATGATCGGGCGACTCGCCGCGACCGGGCTGCTCGACTTCGTCAACATCACCAGTTCATCGCTGGCAACCGAAGAGGGTCTGTCGAAGGCGATCCCACCGTCCGGCACTCCGCTGGTGCCGCACCTCGCTCTCGGCCGACAACTGAAGGAGCACGTGGATCTCCCGGTGCTGCATGCATGTCGCATCCCCGACGTGGCTTCAGCCCGTCATGCGCTCGCGTCGGGGGCCATCGATCTCGTCGGAATGACCCGGGCCCACGTCGCCGATCCCCATATCGTCGCCAAGCTCGAACGAGCCGAGCCCGAACGCATCCGGGTATGTGTTGGTGCGTCCTTCTGCATCAACCGACTCCACCTCGGTCTCGATTCGGTGTGCATCCAGAACCCCGCGACCGGCCGTGAGGAACACGTGCCGCAGCTGATCACGCTCGGTCCCAAGCCCCGCCGAGTCGTGGTTATCGGCGCGGGTCCCGCGGGACTCGAAGCGGCGCGGGTGTCAGCCGAGCGCGGCCATCGAGTCACGGTCTTCGAAGCGCAGGATCGTGTCGGGGGCCAGGTGGCGGTGGCGGCGAGGGCGAGCGAGCGTCAGGCCGAGTTGCTCGGCATCACGGGTTGGCTCGAACAGGAGCTGCATCAGCTCGGCGTCGACCTGCGGCTCAACTCGGCCGCCGAGGCGTCCGACGTGCTCGGCGAAGCCCCGGAGGTCGTCATCGTGGCGACCGGCGGCTGGCCCGACACCAGCTTCCTTGATGCCGGAGAGGATCTGGTCGCCACATCGGTTGATGTGCTGTCGGGACTCAGCAGGCCGACAGGCACTGTTCTCATCTATGACGACCACGGCGCCGAACGAGCGCCGTCGGTTGCCGAATACCTGGCTGATCGCGTCGACTCCATCGAGATCGTGACGCCCGATCGCCATGTTGCCTTCGATCTCGCGGCCACGACCGGCCCCGCCTATCTCGAGATGCTCTACCGCGCTGGTGTCACCATGACGCCCGATCACCGTCTCGTGCGTGTCGAAACAGGTGAGGACGGCCGCAGAGCCGCCGTGCTTCGCAACGAGTACACGCGACTCGAATCGATGCGAGTCGTGGATTCGGTGGTCGTCGAGCACGGTGTGGTGCCGAATGATGATCTGTATCGGGCCTTGCGAACCGCTTCCGTCAACGACGGCGTGACTGATCTGGACGCCTTCGCCGATGGCCTGGCTCAACCCTCGCTCGTCGATGCCAGTCCCCAGCGGCCCTCGGTGTTCCGGGTCGGGGATGCGGTGAGCAGCCGTGACATCGCCGCTGCCATCTATGACGCTCGCCGCCTCTGCCAGAACCTCTAGCGGCCGAGGAACTGCGAAATCCGTGCCTGGACAGCGGGCAGTGTTTCCGTCTCGAACCACGGGTTCTTCGTGAGCCAGTGCTGGTTGCGAGGGGACGGGTGGGGAAGCACGACCTGCTTCGGAAGATAGCTCGACCAGTTGGCCACCGTGTCGGTGAGGGTCTTCTTGCGTTCTGCGATGTAACGCTTCTGCGCGTAGATGCCGATGATGACCTCCAGACGGTTCGCTGGCAGGTGGCTGAGTAGCGCGTGGTGCCAAAGGGGTGCGCACTCCGGCCGCGGCGGTTTGTCGCCGGATGCCGCTGACCCGGGGTAGCAGAACCCCATGGGAACGAGGGCGACGATGTCGGGGTCGTAGAACTGCTCGTCGGAGAGATCGAGCCAACGCCGCAGCGTTCGTCCGCTCGGATCGTCCCACGGGATCCCCGACTCGTGGACCCGTCGGCCCGGGGCCTGGCCGATGATCACGATTCGCGCTGGTTCGCCGGCCTGAACGATCGGGCGGGGACCTGCGGCGAGATGCTCCGCACAAACAGTGCAGCCCCTGATGTCAGCGAGCAGGTGAGTGAGCGATGTTGCCGGCATGTGTTGGGCGAGGCTACGGGATCGGTTCCGGTCGCCGCTGTAGCGTCGCCTCACGTTCACGCCAATCGATCTCACTCGAAGGACAACCAATGAATCAGCCGAACCGACTCGAAGCTGCCTACGCCAAGCGCCGGGAGGTGCTCGGTGACGAATACGTCGACCGGATGACGGCGGAGCTCGAAGGAAGGGTGAAGGAGTTCCAGGACTATCTGACGGAGATGGCGTGGGGCGTCTGGACCCGAGAAGGTCCCCTGTCGACCCGCGATCGAAGCTTGCTGGTGCTGGCGATGACTGCTGCCACCGGGCGGATGGACGAGTTCAGACTGCACGCCCGAGCCTCGGTCAACGCCGGTGTCGTCGACGCGGAGATCGACGAGCTCGTCTTCCAGTTGGCCGCGTACTGTGGCGCCCCGGCGGCAGTGTCGGCGCGACGAGAGATAGCGACGCTGCGAACCGAGGGCGACTCGGCGTGACCAACGCCGATCTCGACGAGATTCTGCGCGATGCGGTCGAATCTGGTGCTGTCCCGGGGGTGACCGCAGTGGTGGTCGATCGAGATGGCGTGCTCTACGAGGGAGGTTTCGGCGAGCGGTCTCTCGGCGACGGTGTCGAGATGACAGTCGACACGGTCGGCGCCATCTTCTCGATGACGAAACCGATCACTGCTGCCGCGGCGATGCAGCTGGTCGAGCGTGGGCAGCTCGATCTCGACGCTCCCGCAGGGGAGGTCTGTGAGAACCTCGCCAACCCCGAGGTCCTCGAGGGTTTCGACGGGACCGGAGCTCCGATTCTCCGGCCGGCCCGAGCCACTGTCACCCTCCGGAACCTGCTCACGCACACGTCTGGCTTCGTCTACGACCTCTGGAACGCTGACATGGCCAGATACCTCGCAGTGACCGGCACCCCGGCCCCCGGTACCTGTCAGAGGGCTGCGCTGTGCGTTCCGCTGATGGCTGAGCCCGAAGCCCGATGGGAATACGGGATCGGCCTCGACTGGGCCGGTCTGATGATCGAGCAGGTGTCGGGCATGACGCTCGGCGAGTACTTCGCGGAGAACCTCACCGGCCCGCTAGGAATGTTGGACACCGCGTTCGGCTCGACGACGCTGATGGACGAGCGAGCCGCGGCCGTGCATGCCCGCACACCGGCTGGCGGGCTGGTTCCGATCGAGCGATCCCAGCCCGACTCGCCTGAGTTCGAGCCCGGCGGCGCAGGTCTCCTCGGCACGATGCCTGACTATGCCCGGTTCCTTCGGATGATCCTCAACGATGGCGAGCTGGACGGTGTCCGAGTTCTGGCGCCCGACACCGTGGCCGCCATGGCCGAGAATCACATCGGCGACCTCCGGGTCCGCCCGTTGCCGACTCAAGCTCCGACGCGCAGCAACGACGCCGAGTTCTTCCCCGGCAGCCCGAAGAGCTGGGGCCTCTCGTTCCAGATCAACGAGGAACCGGTCTCGACCGGGCGCCCTGCGGGGACCCTCATGTGGGCGGGGTTGGCCAACTCCTACTTCTGGATCGACCGAGAGAACGGGATCGCCGGCTGCTACCTCAGCCAGATCCTTCCCTTCGTCGATCAGCCGACGCTCGACACCTACCTCGCCTTCGAGACGGCCGTCTACCTCCACCGCTCGCGGCTCGTCCGTGGCGGTCGGTTCGCCTAGCTGTGCCCCAGCACCGCGCTGGCGGGCGAAAACACTGCTTTCGAGGACAGTGCGTTCATGACATCGGCGAGTGGTTCGGGTCGGTGGAACAGGAATCCTTGTCCGAATCGGTAGCCCGCAGCTCGCATTGCGGTGAGTTGCTCGACGGTCTCGATGCCTTCGACGACCGTGACCATGCCCGATCCACCGGCCATGGCCGCGATCGCAGAAGCGAGTTCGGCCGTGCCGGGTCGGTCAAGCGCCTGCGTGATCACGCGATCGACCTTCACGTGAGTGAATGGAACCTCCAACAGCTGCTCCATCGACGAGTAGCCCGTTCCGAAATCGTCCATTGCCAAGCCGATCCCGAGCGTGCGGAGCTGATGAGCCGTCTCCTGCCAGATCGGGGAGGACGGAAGGTGCTGAGATTCCGTGATTTCGAGGACGAGACGCTCCGGAGCCACATTGTGGCGCCCGAGGAGGGCAAGAATCTCGGCGGGCAACCGCCGATGGTAGAGGTGGCGGGCTGAGACATTCACCGCGATGAAAGTCTGACGGTTTCGCAGCTGAGGGCTGGCGAGTGCCTCGATGGCATTCGTGATCATGACAAGGCCGAGGGTCGGCCCGCGACCCTGATCTTCGATCACGGGAATGAACGTCCCCGGCATGATCAGGCTGCCGTCGGCCTGCTCCCAGCGGGCCAGGAGTTCCAAGCCAACGGTCTCGTTGGTTTCGAGATCGACCACCGTCTGCGCCCACGGAACGATCTCGCCGGCCTCGAGAGCGGCGCCGGCGCGGCCGCCGAGTTTCACCTTGGAATCCTCGAGCGCGCGGAGCTCGTCGGACATCACCATTACCTGATGCTTGCCGAGCCGCTTTGCGAACCGGAGCGCCGCAGCAGCCTCGCGGAACAGATCACTCTCCACGTTTGGCCCGCCGGCGGGTAGAGAGGTGAGGCCAACGCTCAACGATTGCGCGATCTCGAGGTCCGCGTGCTCGGGGAGATGGATCGACGCCTCGATGAGGTGGTCGAAGTCGAACGCTTCGGGTCCGATGGCCACGAATTCGTCGCCGCCGAAGCGAGCGACGGTCCAACCGGAGGGCATCTTCTCGCGCAGGAGTTGACCCACGGCCTGGAGGGCGGCGTCTCCCACCGAGTAGCCGTGGTTGTCGTTCAGGTGCTTGAAGTCGTCGATGTCGATGAAGGCGCAATAGATGGTCTCGACACCTTCTCCGACCAACTTGTCGACGGCCTCGGCGGCAGCCACTCTGGTCGACAGTCCGGTGAGTGCATCGATCCTGGTTCGGGTGTCGCTTTCGATGCGTTTCTCGATGAGTTCATCGGACACCTTCGACCAGGCCGATGAGGCTGCCACGAAGCTGGCGCCGGCAACGACGACCGCTCCCATCGGGACCAGTTGGAGCTCGTTGCCGAAGGCAAGCAGGTAGCTGCCGCCATATGTCAGAACCATGTAGTCGAGAGAAGGGGCGTCGCTCTGGGTCAGGTAGAGGAGGTCGGTGCCGATTGCGAAGACCACGACAAAGACCAGGACCCACGCAACAGTGCCGTTGCCGACCGACCCCATCACCAACCATGGGAGCGAGGCCCAAACCGTGGTCGACACCCAGCCCCAACGATTTCGAAGCTTCTCGTTGTCGCGGCTGGTCTCGGGGAACATTCGGGAGATGAGTTCCCAGCTGTACGAGGTGATCGCGATCACCACGCCCCACGCGATGAGGAGCGCATGACTTGTATGGCTCCAGAGGACGATTGGTACGCCGACGGCGACCGCGATGTCTCCGACCGCAACCAGATTGCCGACAAGACTGCGATGACTGGAAAACAGCTCGCGGTGTGCGGCATCGGTCGCGTCGTCGCGGTGGTGACGTAGCTGGTTCTCGGCCATTGCTCAATCCATCGGCAGAGAACGCGGCGGATATGAGGTGTGTTCTGCTCCGGCCGGGGGTGGTTTGACACCCGCCGTTGGCGGATGGAGAGTGCAGCCATGGACCTGACCTACCCGCCGGAAGCCGACACGTTCCGGGAGAAAGTGCGGGCGTTCCTCGACGAACACCTACCGGCGAACTGGATCGGTGTGGGTGCGTTGGCACCCGATGATCGCCAGGCCTTCGTGGCGCAATGGCGAGCAACATTGGCCGATGCCAGACTTCTCGCCCCGCACTGGCCGGTCGAGTACGACGGCTCCGGTCTCACGCATCTCGAACACGTCGTGCTCAACGAGGAGTTCATCAAGCGGGGTGTGCCGTCGATGGGCGCCAATGATGGTTTCAGCATCAGCATGGTCGGCAACACGATCGTGCACTGGGGAACCGATGAGCAAAAGAAGCACTATCTCCCCCGGATCCTCGATGGCACGGATGTCTGGTGCCAGGGCTACAGCGAGCCGAATGCCGGTTCAGACCTCGCCAACCTCGGACTCCGGGCGGTGCGCGACGGCGACGAATGGGTCATCAATGGTCAGAAGACATGGACGTCGGAGGCCACGACCGCCAACATGATCTTTGCGTTGTGCCGCACCGATCCGGATGTGCCGAAGCACAAGGGCATTTCCTTCCTTCTCGTGTCGATGGACCAGCCCGGCGTCGAGGTTCGACCGATCCTCGACATGGGCGGCCACGCCCACGTGAACGAGGTGTTCTTCGAAGACGCCCGTTCGCCGGTGGAGAGTGTGCTGGGTGAGACGAACGGCGGGTGGGCGGTGGCCAACACCCTCCTCGGCTTCGAGCGAGGCGTACGCGGCACCGTGCTGTGGCAGCCGTTCCGCGAGGAGCTCGACAACTTCATCGAGCTCGCCCGTGAGCGCGGGAAGCTCGACGACCCCATCGTGCGCCAGGAGATCGCCAGGTTCCACACCAACGTCGAGGTCATGCGGTTCCTGGGCTATCAGACGCTCACCAAGCTCCTCACCGGTGCTCCTCCGGGGCCGGAGTCCTCGGTGACCAAGTTGTGGTGGAGCCAGCACCATCGTGAGATCACCGAAGCCGCGCTCCGTCTGGTTGGTCCCGCTGGTCAGGTCGACTACGGCGAAGACACGCGCACTGGCATCGGTGCGTCAGCCCCGGGGACACCAAACACGGTTGCCAATTGGATAAACAGCTTCTTTGTCGCTCGCGCCGGCACGATCTACGCCGGCAGCACGGAAGTGCAAAAGAGCATCCTCGGCGAGCGGATGCTCGGACTACCCAAGGAGCCCCGATCCGACTCCGGCTCATGGCGCGAGACGCAGACGAGCCAGAGTTGACGTCAGTTCCAGTACGGCGCGCGTAGGTCCGCCTTACGGAGCTTTCCGGTTGGAAGGCGGGGAAGCGCATCCGAGAAGTCCACCGACCGGGGGCACTTGAAGCTCGACAGCCGGTCCCGGCTGAACGAGATGATGTCAGCGGCGAGGTCATCCGATGGTTCGAAGCCGGGTTGCAGCTCGACCGCCGCCTTGACTTCTTCGCCGAGATCCGGGTGCGGGATTCCGAACACTGCGGCATCGAGAATCGCGGGGTGGGCGATGAGCACGTCCTCGGTCTCGCGGGGATAGATGTTGATCCCGCCGGAAATGATCATGAACGACTTGCGGTCGGTGAGGAAGAGGTAACCGTCTTCATCGACATGGCCCACGTCGCCGTATGTGGCGTAGCCCTGCGGTGACATCGCCCCGGCCGTCTTCTCCGCGTCACCCTTGTACTCGAACGTGGTGATCGGATTGAAGTGGATCAGCCCGGACTCGCCCGGCGGGAGCTCGTTGTTGTCCTCATCGAGAATGAAGATGACAGCCGGGTCCGCTCTCCCCACCGAGCCCGGATGCGCCAGCCACTCCTCGGGCCCGATTGCGGTGCGGCCAAAGCCTTCACTCCCGGCGTAGTACTCGTAGAGGATCGGCCCCCACCAGTCCATCATCTCGTGTTTGACGGCCGGCGGGCATGGAGCCGCCGCGTGGATGGCGACTCTGTGTGAAGAGAGGTCGTATGCCGACTTCACGTCCTGGGGGAGGTGGAGTAGACGGATGAACATGGTCGGCACCCACTGGCTGTGGGTGATCTGGAAGCGTTCGATTGCCGCGAGCGCCGTCGTCGGTTGAAAACGATCGAGCACGACCACCGTGCCGCCGAACATCTGAATCCGCAGGCCGTAGGCCAGGGGCGCAGCGTGATAGAGCGGGGCAGGGGAGAGGTAGACCGTCTCCTCATCGAACCCCCAGACATTGCGCTTCTCGATGAGCGACTCGCCCGGCGGCATCTTCCAGGTCGGCACCGCGGCGAGCTCCCGGAGCACTCCCTTCGGCCGACCGGTTGTGCCCGACGAGTAGAACATGATCGAGCCTTCGGACTCGTCGTCGAGAGGTGTGGCCGGCTGGCCGGCCACAAGAGTGTCGTAGTCCTCCCAGCCGCTGGACATCGCGTCGTCGGTGACTCCGTCCATCATCAACCGGCGCCTGATCAGCGGTGCGTTGATCGGCACGGAGTGTTCGGCCACCCCGGCGCTGCTGATCAACACACGGGCACCACAGTCTTCGACGATGTATGCGGCTTCGTCGATGGTCAGGTGCCAGTTGATCGGGGTGACGTACAGGCCTGACCGCATTGCAGCCCATACGACCTCGTAGTAGTGCCGGTGGTTCTCGAGCAGAACGGCGATGCCGTCACCGCGCCGTAAGCCGGTCTCGCGGAGGAGGTGAGCGAGTCGGTTGGAGCCGGCATCGAGCTCCGCGTGGGTGATGACCGCACCGGACTCGGCCATCACGACAGCGGCCTCGTTCGGGCGTAGCGCGCCCCACTTGCCTGGATACATGGTGTCCCCTTGGCCCGTCCGACTAGTCGGCTCGAGCGCGCCCGTCGGTCTTTGCTGCCTGCTGTTCTGCCCTTCGTGTCGCCCCGGCGGCCGCGAGTTCGACTCGGTTCGTGTCATCCACGACCATGTAGTTGGCGCGCCACTCGTCGCTGCCCCAGCCGTAAGGGGCCTGGACGGTCGAGCGCGGAGCGTGGGCCCGCTCGAGGACATCGAGCGCGAGCGAACAGAGTTCCTGCTGCATGCCGAGGTCGCCGGGCTTCCCCATGGGGTTGCCGAGCGGGAAATCGACGAAAAGGAACCGGGGAACGCCGGCCTCTTCCACGATGTCACGGGCGGAGCCGACGACAATCGTAGCGATTCCGTTGGCTTCGAGATGGCGGGCGACCAGTCCGACCGACTGGTGACAGACCGGTCAAAGGGGGATGAGAATGACGGCGTCGACGCCGTCCCCGCGCGCCATCTCGAGCACGGCCGGCGCGTCGACCTCGCGGGTGCGGCGCTGGCTGTAGTCGGTGGGAACGCCATAGATTCGCGGAGAGACGGAGCCGATTCGCCCGGTCTCGGCTGCCGCCATGAGTTGGGCGATCGGGAGGAACGAGCCGAGATCGTCTGTGTGAGTCGCGTCCTTGTCCCATGACAGGTCCTCGGTGAACATTCGATCAGGGAGGTCGGCGACCGGCAGCGCGTAGGGCGCCTTGACCCTTCCGCCTGCCCACACATGGGGGCGATCGTCGAAGTACGGGAACGTCGTGGTGACGATGCCGACCCGGGTCTGCCCTAGAGGCTTCGACAACGGGGTGAAGGGTGTCTCGTCGTTGTGGGCCCAGCGATACGGGGCTCCGTAGCCGTGGGCGGCGTAGTACTCCCGACTCTTGTCGATATAGCTGACATGGGACCGGTGAGCGATCCCCCTCTTCACGTTCTCGCTCATACAGAGACCTTAGGTACCCGCTCGCCATCGTTGCTAACTTCACTTCGACTCTCAAGGAGACGCCGTGTCGACAACCAACTCTCGCCCCGCCGGCCATGGTCCTGTTCCGGCCTACGACTGGATCTCTCACCACGCCGACCATCGGCCTGACAACCAGGCCGTCCGTGATCTCGGCAGCGGCAACACCTTCACCTATGCGGAGCTCGACCGCCGGATCGATGCGATGGCCGCGTACATGGCGTCACTCGGGATCGTACGAGGTGACCGAGTGGCGGTATTGGCTCACAACGGCGTCGAGTTCTTCGACGTTCAGTTCGCATGCGGGCGCCTCGGCGCAATCTCGGTGCTGCTCAACTGGCGCCTGACGGTGCCCGAGTTGGAGTACATCCTCAACGACAGTTCGCCGAAACTGTTGGTCCACGACGTGGAGTTCGCCCATGCGGGCGGCGAGCTTCAGCAGTTGTGCTCCATCGCTGCGCTCCTCGAGATCGAGGGCGGAAATGCGGAGAGCGACTACGAGCAGAAGATCTCTGAGTTCGACGGTCAGGACGGAGGCCGTGCCGAACTGACCCACGACGACGTCGTCACGATCATGTACACGTCGGGCACAACCGGGTTGCCGAAGGGGGCGATGATCACCCACGGCATGAACTTCTGGAACTGCGTCAACCTCGGCATCCCTGCCGGACTCGGTTTCGACACCGTGCATCTCAACGTCCTGCCCCTGTTCCACACAGGTGGGCTCAACTGCTACAGCAACCCAGTGCTCCACGCCGGCGGAACCGTCGTCCTGCTCAAGGGATTCGATCCGGGTGAAGCGCTGCGGGTGCTCGGCGACCCGGCGCAGGGCATCACCCACTTTTTTGCCGTGCCCGCGCCGTATCAGTTCATGATGCAACACCCCGACTTTGCCGAGACCGACCTCTCGCGGCTGCGCGCTGCCGGAGTGGGCGGCGCGCCGTGCGCACTCTCGATCATGGAGGCATGGACCGACAAGGGGGTTCCGCTGACGCAGGGGTTCGGGATGACCGAGACCAGCCCCGCGTGCATCTTCCTCGACCCCGGTGATTCGCTTCGCAAGATCGGTTCCACCGGCAAGCCGCTTCTGCACACCGAAGCCAGGATCGTGAACGAGGCCGGCGACGATTGTGCAGCCGAAGAAGTCGGCGAGCTGTGGGTCGCGGGCCCGAACATCACGCCCGGCTACTGGAACCGACCGGACGCCACCGCCGACGCCTTCGAAGGCCGCTGGCTCAAGACCGGCGACGCTGCTCGCATGGACGAGGAAGGATTCATGTACATCGTCGATCGATGGAAGGACATGTACATCTCCGGTGGTGAGAACGTCTACCCCGCCGAGGTCGAGAACGTGCTGTACCAGCTGCCCGAGATCGCCGAGGCCGCGGTCATCGGTATCCCCGACGACCGGTGGGGTGAGGTCGGGCTGGCCGTGCTGGCGCTCAAGCCCGGTGATTCGATCGAGCGAACGGCAGTCCAGGAGCACTGTGCCGGCCGATTGGCCAGGTTCAAGGTGCCGAGCGACATCGCCATCGTCGACCTTCTGCCTCGAAACGCCACCGGCAAGGTGCTGAAGCGCGACCTGCGCGAGCAGTTCGTGGGCGTCGAGGCCCCCAAGATCTCCTAGGCGATCGCCACGCCCGCCCAGGTGAGGAAGTTCGCGATCATCTGCTGCCCGGCGGAGTGCTCATCTGTCCAGTACTCGGGATGGAATTGGGTGCCGACGAGCTTCCGTTCCGTGTGCACTGCCATCTGAATCGGTGTCACCGCGGTCGAGGCGAGCACTTCGAATCCCTCCGGCGCGGACGGCACGTGCAGACCATGGGCGTGCCGAAACACCGCCTGGTCGCTGATTCCGGCGAGCAGCGGGTGATTCGCAGACGACGACGAGAGATTGACCGGGTGATATCCGAATTCGAACCGGGAGCCGTCATCCATGGTGATGAGGGACTCGTTCTCGGTGACGCCCGGCGGCGGATCGAGTGCAACGACCTCGGCACCCAGAGCTTGGGCCACGAGCTGGAACCCGCCACAGAAGCCGAAGACGGGGACGGGCGTCTCTCGCAGAATGGTGTGGATCGGTTCGAGATCAGCCGGAGCGTAGGCGGCAGGGTCGATCGAGTTGCCGCTGATGAAGATGGCCTGGGCGTCGAGTTGATCGAGAAGCGGCTGGCTGATCCGGTCGTAGCGGACGAGATGGCACGGCAAGCCCGACAGGTCCTCGAGGCGATACGTGATCCAGGTTCGAGCGGCCTGAACACGCTCGCCGTAGCTTCGGCTCCAACCGTTGGGGTGTTCGTAGTCGACGAAGATGAGCATCGCGTTACGCGGCCGCGGCGCCGAGCACCGCCACGATGAAGTCGGACTCGGGGGTGAATGGGCGGAGGTCCCAGCTCGAGAGTGTGATGAGGGACTCGAGGCCGGCCGACTCGGCATCGGCGAAGAAGTCCGCGAAGTCGTAGTCCCGTCCGGCACCGAAGCCGATCACCACGCGACCTTCGTCACGCAGATGGGTTCTGAGGTTGCGGAGCACGTCGCTACGGGTGCTCGGCGCCAGAAACGTCATGACGTTGCCAGCTGACACGATCACGTCGAAACCCTCGGCCACTCCCTCGGCCGGTAGATCGAGTGAAGCGAGATCGGCGACGAACCATGTCGTCTCGGGGTGGACGGCAGCCGCCTCCGCGATGAGCGCCGGATCGACATCGGCTCCGACGACTTCGTGGCCCAATGCGGTCAGTCGAGCAGCGACGCGGCCAGGCCCGCATCCCGCGTCGAGGATTCGGCTGCCGCGGCTCAACATGGCGTCGACGAAGCGCGCTTCGCCGTCGAGATCGTGCCCTTCGGCTGCCATGTCCTTGAACCGCTGGATGTACCAGGCCGAGTGATCGGGGTTGTCTTCGGTGATCTCGATCCAGCGACTCTTGTCAGGCATCGACTCAGCGTAAGGATCGGCTTGCCAGATCCACAGTGACCAGATGAGTCTCTCGCCGGTGAGAACTGAGCACGGCGTCGGTCATCGGAAGTGCGCCATCCATTCGAGTGACTGGTTCGTGTCGCCGCCGGGGCGGTACTCGGCGCCGAGGGGGCGACCCCACCCGAGTCGCTCGATCTCGGCAAACACCTCGCGATAGTCGACGTCGCCGTGATCAGGGGTGCCTCGGTCCGGGACCGAGGCGAATTGGATGTGGCCGATGTCGGGCGCAGCGGCGCGCAACCGGGCGATGACGTCTCCTTCGGTTCGACCGACGTGGTAGCAGTCGAACATGAGCTTCAGGTTGGTGGCGTTCACCTCCGCGATGATGCCGCAGCCCTGATCGGTCGTGTTGAGGAAGTAGCCGGGAGCATCGTGTCGATTCAGCGGTTCGATCAGGATCGTGATGCCGTGGTCGGCCGCCGTCCCCGCGGCATAGGTGAGGGTGGCGACAAACACTTCGTGAGCTCGTGGATCGTCGGCACGACCAGCCAGGACATGCACCGCGTCGGCTCCGATTGCCACGGCGTATTCGATGGCCTCGTCGACCGCGGCTCGGGGATCAGCGGCGCCGCGACGGGTGTTGATGCCCAGCATGGCGAGGCCGGTCTCCTCGAGAGCAGCAGTCACCGCGGCTGGTGGTGTGTCGTACGGCGAGTGGCACTCGACCGCGTCGAAGCCGGCCGCCTTGGCGGCGCGGATCGCGTCGGGCAACGGACGGTCGGCCCAGAGGAACCCGAGGTTGGCCGAGAACTCCACGCTCAGCTGCAGCTGGGAACGACCTCGGCGGCGATTCGCTCGTAGGCCTCGAATCGCTGCTCAGCCGTCTTTCCGAGGGCGAAGTCAGGGACGATGACTTCGTCGAACCCGAGTGCGGCGTACTCGCCGACCGCTTCGACGATCCGATCCACGGAGCCGGCGACGGTTCGCGAGCCCATCGGCCCGGCAAGCGCGCCGTCGATCTTTTCCTGGTTCTCGGTGAGGATGAAAAGCGCCTGGACGGATGTGTGCTTCGAAGCGGGATCGACGCCGACCTTCTCGCAGGCGGTGTTGAACGTGTCGACCGCACCGGCCGCCATCTCGGGCGCGCCCCACGTGTTCCACTCCTGCGCATATCGGGCAGTGATGCGACACATACGCGGGCCACCGGTGCCCACGAGGATCGGTAGCTGGTCCTGCACCGGGCTCGGATCGGAGGGAGCATTGACGAGCGAGTAGATCGAGCCCTCGAAGGTCGTGTGGTCTTCGTCGAGGAGCAATCGGATGATCTGGATCGCTTCTTCGAAGCGATCGACGCGCTGCTTCGGCGCTTCGAGTTCGATGCCGTAGGCCTTGTGTTCGTTGATCTGCCAGCCGGCGCCGAGCCCGAGGACCATGCGTCCATGCGAGACGTGGTCGAGCGTGGCCGCTCGGTTGGCGAGGACGGCCGGGTGATGGACCGAGGTGGGCGACACGAGTGGGCCGATGCGGATCGATTCGGTCACCGCCGCAACGGCGGGAAGGATCGACCACACCTCGTGGGTGTCGCCAGGTGCGAGCTCTTCACTGCCGGTGTTCGGCATGTAATGGTCGGCGTACCAGAACCCGTAGTAGCCGAGGGCGTCGGCGGCTCGGGCGAGATCAAGGGTCTCGTCGGTGGAACGTTCAGGTGCGGGCCATACGGAGAATTTCATGGCGGCGACGCTACCTCCTGCTCGGGCTACCGTCGGCCCATGACTCGAGCTCCAGCCGATGCCGCCGAACGCCGGGCGGCCAAACCCTTGGTCTGTTATCAGGTCGATCAGTTGCCGTCGAACAATGCCGCGGTTCACGAGCGGGCTCGAAGGTCAATGACCCGCGTCGACGAGGTGATGGTCCCACCCCGCGACGCCCGATGCTTCGAGGTCCGCGCCGGACAGTTCTTCCGTATCACCGGAGTCGACGGACCCCAGGTGGGCGATCTGAACCTGTGGAATGCTCACGACCTGAGCGAACGCTTCTTCAGTGGCAAGACGCGCCAGCTCCATGCCACCCATGTGTCGACAGGCGATCGACTGTGGAGTTCGCTGCCGGGACTACGCCCGCTGGCGACGATCACCCACGACACCCTGGACTGGTATGGCTGGGATGAAGACGGTGGCGGCGTGCACGACGTCATCGGCACCCGGTGTGATCCCTACACCAACCATCTGCTCACGGGGGCTGACTACCAGCACTGCTGCCATTCGAATCTGACGCGGGCGCTGGTGGCCCATACGGGAATGCCACCCGAGCAAGCGGAGCTCCACATCCACGACGTGCTCAACGTCTTCATGTGCACCGGCTTCACCCACGACACGCACCAGTACTTCATGAAGGCCAGCCCGGTTCGACCCGGCGATTTCATCGAGTTCTTCGCCGAGGTCGATCTCCTCGGCGCCCTCTCGGCGTGTCCGGGAGGCGATTGCGGGAGCAGCCATTCCGACGACAGCACACCCTGCTATCCGCTGCACGTAGAGATCTTCGAGCCTGCCCCCGAGACGCTCGACGGATGGAGCTCGCCGCCGGCGAGTGGATACGCCGGCAAGCATGGACTGTGACGGGTCCAGCTAGGGTCGGCGGCCGTGCTCCAGGAGACTCTCTTCGCTAGCGCTTTGACGTCATGACCTGGTGGGAGGCAGTCCTGCTCGTGGTCGGTGGCACGTTCGCCGGCGGTATCAATGCGGTCGCCGGCGGTGGGTCGACGTTGACGGTGCCGTTGCTCGTTCTCGCCGGGGTTCCCGGGAACAGTGCCAACGGGTCGAATCGGATCGGCGTCGTCACGTCGAACGCTGCGGCCGCAACGTCGTTCCGGCGCCTCGGCGTGGACGGTTTCGCATCGGCGATCCCCATCCTGATTCCCGTGGTACTCGGGTCGCTGACGGGCTCAATCGCCATCAGTCGGCTCACCGACGAAGCCTTCGAGACCGTGTTCGGGTTGCTCATGATCCCGCTGATCATCCTGTCGATCCGCAAACCGAAATTCCGCACGGATGCCGAGACGTGGAGCCGACCGGTCACAATCGCCGTCTTCTTCGGCATCGGGATCTACGGGGGAGCGGTTCAGGCCGGAGTCGGCCTGGTGCTGCTCGCGGCGCTGACCCGGGCCGGATTCGACCTGGTCCTCGCCAACAGCATCAAGGTGATCGTCATCCTCACGATGACGCTGGTGGCCCTGCCGGTCTTCATTGTCCAAGGCAAGGTGGACTGGATCCCTGCGCTTGTCCTTGCCGCCGGGTTCACGCTCGGCGGGTGGCTCGGTGCGCATGTTGCCGTGCGTGGTGGCGAGAAGCTGATCCGCGTGGTGATGGTGCTGGCATCCATCGCACTGGCCGCGAAATTGCTCGGCGTATTCAACTGACAGCCGGCTCTATAGTCACGGCCATGGCACTGGTGGAAGATCTCGATCACTTCAACATCTCGACGAGCCGGCTCGATGAGACCGTGGCGTTCTTCGAGGAGATTCTCGGCTTCGAGAACCGCCCGGATGACCGACCGGACTTCGGCGTCCCCGGCGCGTGGCTGTTCGCCGGATCGAGGGCATTGGTTCATCTCGTCGAGAAGGAGCTCGATCCTGGTGAGCAAAGCGGCCCGCTCGATCATGTGGCGTTCTCCACCAATGATTTCGACGGGGTCGTGGCGCGGCTCAGCGAGCGCGAGATCGAACACCGGCTCTCGGATGAATCGGCGATCGGTCTCCTTCAGGTCTTCTTTCGAGATCCCAACGGCGTCAGGATCGAAGTCACCAGCCGTTCTTAGGAACCTTGGACCCTGGTCCCCCTCGTACCTCGCTCTGTCAGGATGGACCCATGGATGCCTCTGATCCCCGGATTGATGCCCTCGAGTCCCGAGTGGCGCGCCTGGAGGCGGAGTTGGAGAAGCGGGCAGGGACGCCGAGGTTGCCGGTGCTGGAACAGCCGCCTCCGCCACCTCCGGCGCCCGGCATCAAACCGGTTGGGATGCCGGCCACAGGGCCACTCCCAGAGCGAGAACGTCGCGACCTGAACCTCGACAGCGAAACGGTGTTGAAGTGGGGTGGGGTCACGCTCGTCGTGCTCGCGGTCGGCTTCGCGGTCAGCACTGCCATCAGCCGTGGATGGATCGGCCCCGAACTCCAGCTCGCAGGGGCCGTCGCGCTGTCGCTCGCTCTCATCGGGGCGGGGCTGCATCTGCGTCCCGTTCGGCTGCCCTGGGCTCACGCCCTCTGTTCGGGTGGCGTAGCCGCACTGTTCACGACCGCCGCATCCGATCTGTTCATCGACCAGCTGAGCACTGATACTGCGTTCATCGCCACCGCTGTGGTCGGCGTCGGCGGCTTTGTTCTCGCTCGGACGGTGCCCTCGCAATGGGTCGCGCTCGTCGCACTGAGCGGTGGCGTGATCGCGTGGTTGGTGATCGGCGAAGCCGAGCCCCCCTTTGCTGCCACCGCCGCCCTCCTCGCCGCCGCGGTGGCGGTCGCGATCGGTTCTGCGCTTGACCGTGAGTGGTTCGGGCTCCGGCTTCTGGCCCATGGCATCGGCCTCGGAGGCTCGGTCTGGCTGGCCGCGGTGGCCGATACCGGAGGGGAGCAGGTGTGGACACTCGCCATCGCCGGGGCCATCGCGATCTCGTTGCTCTGGGTGCCCAGCCTCGGCGGGCTCCACTCGCTGTGGCAGCAGCTCGAGGTGCAACTCTCAGCTGTTGTGGCGCCGTGGGCCTTCATGGTGGTGGGTGCAACGTTCGAACTCGACACTGAGTCCGCCATCGGTTCGACTGGGCTCGCCTCGGCGGCCGGCATTGCAGTGGCCGCGTTCGGGCTCCGAAAGCACATCCGCTCTCCACACTTCGTCTCCCTTCTGCTCGGGGCGAGCGTGAGCCTCACGATCGGTCTCGCGGTATTGCTCTCGGCCGAGGCTGCGTTCGTGGCGGTCGCCGTGCAGGGTGCGGGGCTTGTTGTACTGAGTAAGGAACTGGGTGGAAGCGTCCGGGTGCTCATCAATGCGGCGGTGCTCCTTGTTGCCGCAGCATTCTTCGTGCTGGTGGACGGTGTGGCGGCGTGGAGTGACGACACCGCGATCGGCCCGGACATCGCTCGACTCGCCGTGATCGTGGCGATTGGTGTCGCCCTCTGGCTCACCCGCCAGCGACAGGTTCAGCAGGCTGGCGCGCTGGTGCTCCTTGGTCTGTTTCTCCTGTGGCTCGGATCGGTACTCGTTCACCTGCCCGAGGGGCAAGCCGCCGTGTCGGTCTCCTGGGCGATTGTGGGCACGGCGATCCTGGTCGCCGGAGCAGTGCGCAAGGTTCCCGATCTGGGGACGGTCGGGCTCGCCGTCCTCGGCTTGACCGTGGCGAAGTTGCTGGTGGTCGACATGCAGGAAGTCGACACGCTCTGGCGCGCCGGCCTGTTCCTGGTGGTCGGACTGGGGCTGATGCGCCTCGGGTTCCTGCTGCCTCGGCTCACCGGTGCGGCCGATGAAGAGGAGACCTACTCGTCGGTGTAGGTCTCGACTTCGCCGGTCGCAATGAGGGCAGCGTTCACGATGCTGCCGGCATCGATACCGGTGATTTCGTGGAGATCAGCGATGGTTCCGGACTCGCCGAACCGGTCGACCCCGAGGGCGTACTGGCGGGTACCGAGCGCTGAACCGAGCCAGGCCAGACTGTGGCTCGCAGCATCATGAACGCTGACAATCGGGCGGCGCCGTTCGTCGGCGGGGACGAGACGGTGCAGATGGCTTGGGGCGCGAACCACGCGCGCGGATGCGGTGGATTGAGCGAACCCGGCACGCCACGTCTGGTAGACGCGGTTCGGACTGGTGAGGTGGACCACGGTGGCCTGAACGCCCTCAGCCTCGAGCTCGGCCGCGGCGGCGAGAGCCTCGGGCGCCATCGCGCCCGTTGTCGCGATTGTGACGCCAGGACGACCGTCCGGAGCAGCATCCACAAGGCGATAGCCACCGGCGAGCACGAAGTCACGCAGCCGGTCCTCGCCCATCGAGTCGAGCACGGCGGCGAACGGCGCCTGGTCGATCGGCCGGGTCGAGAGGCGGAGATAGCCACTTGTACCGTCCGGCTGTGACAGCTGGTCGAGAGCGTCGCAAAGAAGCCAGTCCACCTCGGTGGCGTAGGCCGGCTCGGAGTAGTTGATGTTGGGCAGTTCGGCCCCAACCGAGGCGGTGATCGTCGACTGGTGAGCACCGCCTTCCGGAGCAAGGGTGACTCCTGCCGGAGTCCCGGCCACCACGAACCTGGCGTTGTTGTAGACGCCGTAGATCAGCGCATCGAGCCCTCGAAGCACGAAGGGGTCATACACCGTTCCCACCGGGAGCAGATGCTGCCCGTGGTGCTCGTGACTGAGGCCCAGCTGGCCGAGCAGCATGAAGAGATTCATCTCGCTGATACCGAGTTCGATGTGCTGGCCAGTGGGCCCCGGCGCCCACTTCAGGAGCTGTCCCGCGCCTCCATGGTCGTCGCGCTCGGTGTGGGAGTAGACGCCCCGCTTGTTGATCCATCCGCCGAGGTTGGTCGAGACCGAGACGTCGGGAGCAGCGGTGACGATCCGGTCACCGACTCCCTCGAACTCGGCGAGACTGGCGAGAACCCGACCGAAGGCCTCCTGCGTCGACTGCGCCCCATTGGTGACGGGCTTTCGAGACGACCGCGGCACCGGCAGGATCGGTCGCGGTGTTTCCGGCGCGTTGTTGAGGTCGCCTCCCACCGAGCGGCAGAGCCGGCCCGCCGGGCTGTCGGGGTCGAAGCGATCCCACTCCGTGCGCTCGTCGAGGCCGGCCGCGAGGCGGAACCGGTCGATCTGCTCGGGGCTCAACATCGCGGCGTGATTCATCGGATCGCCGGCCATGGGGAGTCCGTGCCCCTTGACGGTGTAGGCGAAAACGACCGATGGTTGATCCGTGCGCATGTCGCACTCGCGGAACGTCTCGAGCAGAAGCGCAAGATCGTGGCCGCCCAAGTCGCTCACCAGACGGGCGAGCGACTCGTCGTCGAGTTCTGCCGCGATCTTGTGCACCGCCTGGTCGGCAGTGGCGAGAAACTTGTGGCGAAGATCAGCGGGCCGGAGGGTGAACAGTTCCTGGTACGCCTCGTTGGAGAGCCCGTCGATATGCGCCTCGAGGGCTTCGCCTCCCGGTTCGGCGAACGCTGTTTCGAGAGTGGCGCCGTACTTCGCCTCCGCGACGTGCCAGCCGGCATCGGCGAAAAAGCTCTTCAGCCGGATGGCCGCGATGTCGGGGATCACCCGATCGAGGCTCTGCCGGTTGAGGTCGACAACCATCGTGAAGTTCCCGAGCTCGGTGGTGGCGGGGTCGGCAATGGCCTCCCACACGTTGCCCTCATCGAGTTCGGCGTCGCCGACGAGCGCGATGAACCGTGCCGGATCATGGTCTCCGAAGTGCGAGTCGGCATAGCGACGGGTCAGCGCCGAGAACAGCGGCGCCACCGCTCCGAGCCCGACGGAGCCGGTCGAGAAGTCGGAGACGTCAGGGTCCTTCGTGCGTGATGGGTAGGCCTGAAGCCCGCCACGTTGCCGAAGGGTTGTGAGGTAGGAGCGATCGAGCTCGCCGGTGAGGTACTTGATGGCGTGGTACACCGGCGACGCATGTGGCTTCACGGCGACCTTGTCGTTGCCGCCGATATGGCCGAACCACAGGGCAGTCATGATCGTGGCCATGGAGGCGCACGAGGCCTGATGCCCGCCGACCTTGATATCGGTGTCGCCGCGCCGGTTGGCGTGATCGATGATGCGCGTGGCGAGCCACAAGACCCGCTGCTCGATCTCCTGCAGAGTTGCCAGATCCGGAGCAGTAGCTGTCATATCAGCCGACCATAAACGAAAGAGACGACAACGGCGTAGAGATGCGACACTGTCGGGCATGACTGGCACCATCCGCATCACTCAGTTGTCCGACACACACTTCCTCGAGGACGGTGCGGATCCCGAAGGTGGTGCGGCCTACAACACCAGCGAGGCGTTCGACGCGGTATTCGACCACATCGGCGAGCACGGCGATCTCGACATGGTCGTGGTCACCGGTGACGTAGCCGACCACGGCCGTGCCCCGGAATACCGCAAGGCGGCCGACGCGTTCTCGCGATTCCAGGTTCCGGTCAACGTCTGTCCGGGCAACCACGACTTCGACGCTGTCTTCTCGTCCGCGATGGCCCGGCCCGGTGTCAGCACCTCACGAGTTGTCGAGGCCGGCTCGTGGGCCTTCCTGTTCGTCGATTCCAGCGCCGGCACGATGCTCGACCACGAGTCGGGTCTACGGGTCGACCCACCGGGTGAGCTACGGCTGCACACGCACGGCACGCTCGGTCAGCGAGAGGCGGCGTGGGTCGACCAGATGTGCGAGACGACCACTTCGGAGCACGTGTTCGTGTGGATCCATCACCCGCCTGAGCCACCGGTGCCCATGTGCCGCGACGATGCGTACGCAGCCGAATGGCACGCACTCCTGGGAACGCACCACAGGATTCGAGGCTTCGGCGCCGGCCACACCCACATTCCCGATGACTACGAGATCATGGGTCGACCTGTCTTCGTGTCCCCGTCGCTCAAGAACAACTTCTCCCTCGACCCGCAGACGTGGCTGCCGCCCGGCTACCGCACCTACGAGTTCACGGACGATGGTTCCATCAGGAGCGAGGTCCAACTCGTCGACGATGAGCGTTGGCCCCGGCACCCGTTCGGCCGACTTCTCGCATCACTGTTCAACGGCGAGATCACGTTCTCGGAGCTCGACGAGATCATTGCGCGACGCAGCGGCGTGGCGGGCTAGGCCGTGGACGTCGGCCTTCAACTCATCTTCTCGTCGTACGGCTGGGACGATATTTCCGACGTCGACGTCTACAAGCAGGAGACCGAGCTCGCCCTGATGGCGGAAGAGCTCGGGTTCGATTGCATCTGGCCGACCGAGCACCACTTCCGCGACTATTCCTTTTGCCCCGACAACATCGAGTTCCTTGCCTACATCGCCGGATGCACCGAACGAATCGATCTCGGCACCGCGGCGGTGATCCTCCCGTGGAACGATCCGGTTCGCGTTGCGGAGAAGATCGTGATGCTCGACCACCTTTCCGATGGTCGGGCGAGACTCGGGATGGGCCGTGGACTGTCTCGCCACGAGTTCGAAGGCTTCGCCGCAATCGCCATGGGCGAGTCCCGGGCTCGCTTCGACGAGGCCTCGCTGATGATCGTCGAGGCCATCGAGACGGGGTTCATCGAGGGGCCGGGGCCGTTGTATCCGCAGGTCCGAAAGGAGATCCGCCCCCGTCCGTTCAAGTCGTTCGTCGACCGCACCTACGCAGTGGCGAACTCGACCGACTCGGTGGCGGCATGCGCCGCCGCCGGCGCGCGCATGATCATGTTTGCGGAGTCCAACTGGCCGAAGCGGCTCATCTCCATCGAGAGCTACCGCGAGCAGTTCCGGGCGGCTCACGGACGACCCGCTCCGGAGCCTCTCACCGCCGACTTCACGTACTGCCACCAGGATCCGACCGTGGCCAAGGAGGTCGCCGAGGAGGCGCTGGCCAGCTATCTGGCGAGCCTTCTCGACCACTACGAGCTCGACGGCGACCATCTCCAGGGAATCGAGGGCTACCAGGGCTACGGCAAACAGGCTGCTTGGCTGCGGGAGCACGGGTTCGGCAGGTACATCGAAGGATTCCTGGCGGCCAACGCCTACGGCACTCCCGATCAACTACTCGCCAGTTTCCGCCGACGGTACGACGTCATCGGTCCGTTCGAACTGGCCACGTGCTTCCGGTTCGGTGGCATCGACTTCGAGGCCGCCAAGGCGAGCATGCGTCTCTTCGCCGAGGCGGTCATGCCTGAAGTGAAGGGCTGGTCCTAGGCAGCATGCCGCGCTATCGATTTGCGATCCAGGGCGGCTCGCTGGCCGACCCCGTGGCGTTGCGCCAAGAAGTGCAAACGATCGAGGCGCTCGGCTACGACGAGTTCTACACGTCCGATCACATCGGGCGACCGGGGTCGGATGCTCGCAGCGGTGGCATGTTCGTGGTCGAACCGTTCAGCCCGCTGATCGTTGCGGCGGAAGCCACCGAAGGACTCCGCCTGGGTCCGCTGGTCCTCAATGCCGAGCTCTACAACCCGGGATTGCTCGCTCGGCACGTGGCTACGGTCGATCGACTCACCGGTGGTCGGCTGATTCTGGGCCTGGGCACGGGCTACGCGATCGCCGAACACGACTCGATCGGCATGCCGATTCGGCCACCTGGGCCACGGGTCACTCGATTCGGCGAGATGCTCCACATCCTGCGCGGGCTTCTCGACGACGGCGCCCTCACGTTCGAGGGCGAGCACGAATCAATCGACATGGACGATCTGGGCATCGAGCCGCAGCAAGATCGGGTGACGTTCCTCATCGGGGGTCATGGGCGTCGGGTTGTGAGGCTCGCCGGGCAATTCGCCGACATCTTCCAGTTCACCGGCCTGACCCATGGCGAGGATGGCTCGCCCCGCGCGGGCGGGTTCGCGATGGCTGATCTCGTCGAACGCAGCCGCTTGCTTCGCGACGCGGCCGGGGATCGGAATGGTGAGATCGAACGATCGGCACTGGTTCAGGTCACCGGCATCGGTGGTGACGCGCCGACCAGCGAGCAACTCGTCGAGCGACTCAAGCTCGATCCGGAAGTGATCGCGGAGACACCGTTCGTGCTCTGCGGGTCGGTCGAGCAGATCGTCGACAAGATCGAGCGGCTGCATGAACAACTCGGAATCACACACTACGTCGTGCGGGACCCCGAGGGATTCGCGCCAATCATGGAGGCAATCCAGTGACCCAACCAGTTCGGCCAACGACCGAAGTGTCCGATGTCATCCTCGACTCGATGGATTTCATGATGGGCCGACTTCTCAGCCGCCTTGAAGGCCTGACCCGCGAGGAGTACCTGTGGGAGCCGGTCGCCGACATGTGGTCGGTACGGCCCGATGCCGGAGGTGTTCCAACCGTGGACGGCGCGGGTGTGCGTGAGATCGACCCGGCCCCGGTGACCACAATCGCTTGGCGACTGTGGCATATCGCCATCGATTGCCTCGACGACTACACCCGTCGGTTCAGCGGTGACGATGGCGACGCTCCTGCCACGTGGACACTGGATCCCGATGAAGCCGTCGGCATCCTGCAAGAGAAGTGGGCGGGCTACCGAAGAGTGGTCGCCGCCCGTGATTGGTGGGTCCCGCTCGGCGAGGATTGGGAGTTCTGGGCGCAGCACTCGACCGCCGACATGGCGATGCATGCCAGCAACGAATTTGTTCATCACGCGGCGGAGATAGCACTCTTACGAGACCTGTACGCCGCCGAAAGGTCAGGATCATGATTGCCCTCGACTCGATGAAGGCATCGGTCAGCGCCGATGTCAACGCTGCCTCGGATGTGCTCACGAAGCTCTCGCACGATCTCTGGGACAACCCAGAGTTGGCGTTCGAGGAGGAACACGCGGCGTCGGTCTGCATCGATGCTCTGAGCGATGCGGGCTTCAGGATCACCACCGACGTGTCCGGCCTCGAGACGGCCTTCATCGCCGAGTACGGGTCTGGCCCGTTGACGGTCGGGATCTGTTCAGAGATGGATGCGCTGCCGGGCGTGGGTCATGCGTGTGGTCACAACATGATCGCTGCGGCCGGCGTTGGCGCAGGCATCGGCTTGGCTCGAATCGCCGACGAGGCCGGCATCACCATCCGTGTGCTCGGCACGCCGGCCGAAGAAGGCGGCGGCGGCAAGATCATCATGCTCGAGGACGGTGCGTTCGACGGCCTCCACCTGGCGATGATGGTGCACCCCTCGCCGATGGAGAGCGACGTCTTCCCGACGCTCGCGTCGATGGGCTGCGACTACCACTTCCACGGCAAGTCGGCACACTCGTCGCTGGCACCGCAGGAGGGGATCAATGCCGCCGACGCGGTCACCATCGCCCAGGTGAGCATCGGCGTCCTCCGTCAGCATCTTCGTCCCGGTGATCAGGTGCACGGAATTGTCATCGACGGTGGCGATGCGCCGAACATCGTGCCGTCGCACTCAGCGGCGAGGTATGTCGTACGCGCACCGACGTTGGGTGATCTGGGCTCGCTCCGATCGCGCATCGACAAGTGTTTCGAGGCGGGAGCCCTCGCCACCGGGGCGGCTCTCACCACCGATTCCGAGCGGCACCCGTACAGCGAGTTCCGCCACGACGAGGAGCTCGCGCTTCTCTATCGCCAGAACGGTGAGGATCTCGGCCGCGAGTTCAATCCTCGATCGACGAAGGGTGCGGCCTCGACCGACATGGCGAACGTGTCGCTCCTCATGCCGACGATTCATCCGAGTCTCGGCCTCGACTGTGCGCCGGCAGTGAACCACCAGCCGGAGTTCGCGCAGCACTGCCGCACCGACGAGGCGGACACCTCGGTGCTGCACGGCGCCATCGCGATGGCGCAGACGTGTGTGGATGCAGCGGCCACTCCCGCAATCCGTGAACGTCTACTCGCCAATGACACGACGTACGGCGGCCGCGGCAACGACTATCCCTGGAAGTTCTGAGCGCCCTGATCAGGCCAGCAGGATTCCGAGCCGGACGCTGTAGCCGGTCATCACCGTCCAGAAGAGAATGGCGAATGTCTGTTCTCCGGCGCGCTCGTTGAGTGTCGAGCCGGTCCACGTGCCGAGCGCCATGAGCGGCACTGCCGCCAGCGCCAGCAGTACGGACGATCGACCGAGGAGTTCGGCCTCGGCGAAGATCGCCGTCTTGGTGGCGTCGCCGGCGAAGGATGCCAGTGAGGCCGCACCGACGAAGTGGCGACGGTCGAGATCGAGGTTGCGGATGGCGACACCCTTGAGGGGCCCGGATGTGCCGGAGAAGCCGCTCGATGCTCCTGATGCGAAAGAGAGCAGCGGAGCGAAGCCGGTGCGGACGGCCGTGACATCGAAGCGCTCGGCGATCACGGACATGGCGAACATTGCGATCACGCCGATCGTGACGGCGTAGGTCGGGGCGCGCACGAGCAGTGTCGAACCCAGCGCGGCCCCGAGCACGATCAGCGCCACGATCCACGCCGCCGCCCGGAACGGGAGCGTGCGTCGATAGGCGATGATCTTCATCACGTTGTTGCTGGCGAGGAAGAGCGCGGCCAGCGCCACGCCTTCTTTCGATCCGACGAACAGCACCAGCGTCGGCACCATCACCAACGAACCGCCGAGCCCGGCGGACGCGGAGATGGTGAACGACACATAGACGAGCGCGAGAACCCCGATCAGGGCAAGAGCCTCCATGAAGTGGCTCAGGCGTAGACGGCGCCAAGGCCGAGGTCTGCGAGCGCAGCGTTGAGCGCGCCGAGATCCTCGGCGACCAGGCGAGCGAGATCGCCGAGCGGCCCCTCCGCCTGTCCCGACAACTTCTCGAACACCTCGTGCGATTGCCTTGTCGGCCGCGCGTCGGCGCTCGACACAACCGGTGGCAGATTGTTCAGCTTCTCGAAGAGCTTCTCGCGATAGTTGAGGGTGTCACCCGGCGAGGTGAACTCCGGCTGGACGAGCTCCTCCTCAATGGAGGTGATGGCCTCGATCAGTGCCCGGGCCGCCGTGGCACCGTCGGCGCCGCCGTCGATCTCGTCGAGTCGGTCAGCCCAATCCCCGAGCTGCTTCTTGAGCGAGCGACAGGTGTTGACGCCATCGGTGATGTCGGAGAGGCGATCCCTGATCTGGATCATGAGATCGAACTGTTCTTGGAGGTCCTCGTCACTCGTGGTGACTCTCGGGTCCTTGACCAGGTCGAACGACTGCGTGTCCGACCAATCGCCGACGTCGAGCCTCACCGTGTATGTGCCGGGCATGGCCAGGGGTCCACTCGGGCGACCATGAAAGTCGGTGTCGACCATTTTCGAGCCCGACGGGTAGGCCATGGACCACTGGAACAGGTTCATGCCCTCGTCGGCGGTCAGATAGAAGCCGTCGCGGTCCTTCTTGTCCTCGGGAATGTCGGAGCTGAACGAGTCGACCTCGTTGCCATTTGCATCGAGGATGGTGAGCGTGATCGGGTCACTCGGCGCTTCGCTGAGGAAGTAGGTGATCCGCGCGCCTTCGCGGATGTCATCGCCGGCGTCGAGCATGCGCTTGACCTTGTGCCCTGTCTCCTGCTCCTCGAGCATGAAGGTGGCGTTCTGGCCGATGGTGACGTGATAATTCTTCCCGCCGAGGCTGCCCCAGAAAGCCGCGAACAAGTGTGGCGGCACTCGAACAGTGTCGTTGGGTCGGTAGAGATGGTTGGTGCCGGTGTCAGCCGCATCGGCTGCCTGGTGGACCTGGGTGACGTCATCGAGGATCCAGAACGACCGGCCATGGGTGGCCACGATCAGGTCGCCGTGCTTGAGCATGAGGTCGTACACCGGGGTGACCGGAAGGTTGTTCTGGAGTCGCTGCCAGTTGGTGCCGTCGTCGAACGACACCCACAGGCCGAGCTCGGTGCCGAGATAGAGCAGGCCCTTGCGACCCGGGTCCTCGCGCACAACACGACAGAAGTCGTTGTCGGGAATGCCCGCATCGATTCGGCTCCACGACTCACCGAAGTCGGTGGTCTTGTAGACGTAGGCCGCGTAGTCGCCTTCCTTGTGGCGCGCCACAGTCATGTAGACGGTGCCCGCCGTGTGCGGCGACTCGGCGATCATGGTGACCTGTGAGTTGGCGGGGAGGCCCTCAGGCGTGACATCGGTCCAATCGCCGCCGTCGTTCTTGGACACGTGAACGAGCCCGTCGTCCGAACCGGTCATGATCGTGCCGGGCTGATGGGCCGAGAGCATGAGCGAGAAGATCGTGGCATACATCTCGGCGCCGGCCGTGTCCATGGTGAGCGGGCCCGACACACCCATCGTCGCGGGATCGGCGCGGGTGAGATCAGGGCTGATCTCGTCCCAGCTGTGGCCCTCGTCGCGCGATCGAAAGAGCTTGTTGCCCGCGGCGTAGAGCGTGTTGGGGTCCTGGGGCGAGAACATGATCGGGTAGGTCCACTGGAAGCGAACCTCGGCGGTGTTGCCGTCGTGATACGCCTCGGGCCACACGCTGACGAGCTGGATCTGACCCGTGGTGTGGTCGTAGCGCTGGAGTGCATCGCCGCCACCCGGCGAGCTGCCGATGGCACCGACATAGACGATGTCGGGATCGCCCGGCTTCACCGCGACATAGCCGCTCTCGGCGGTGCCCGGTGCGTAGCAGTCGGCCCAGTTGATGGCCCCCTTACCGGTGCGGCTGGGAACGCAAATGCTGGAGTTGTCCTGCTGGGATCCGTAGACGTTGTAGGGGAACTGGTCGTCGACATCCAGGTGGTAGAACTGCGCCGTCAGCTGGTTGTAGATCGACGACCACGAGTAGCCGCCCGTCATCGACACGAAGGCGCCACCGTCGTCGGCACCGATCATGCGGTCGGGGTCGTTGGGGTCGATCCACAGGTCGTGGGTGTCGCCGTGGGGCATGTCGAATTCGATGAACTCGCTGCCACCGTCGATTGACTTCCACGCCTTCATGTCGAGCACCCACACCGTGTTTGGGTCGGTGGGGTGGGCGTAGACGTGCATGTAGTACCAAGGGCGCCACGCGAGTTCGGGCTTGGACGAGGTCTTCGTCCACGTGTCGCCGTGATCGTCGGATCGGTAGAGGCCGCGCTTTCGGCCTTCGGCCTCGACGATGGCCCACAGGCGGCCGTGTTGTGCTGGTGATACGGCGACACCGATCTTGCCGAGGGTGCCATCGGGGAGGCCGGCGTTCGTGCTGATGTTCTCCCAGGTGTCGCCTCCGTCGAGCGAGCGCCAGATGCCACAGCCGGGGCCGCCGCTGTTCATCGACCAGAAATTTCGGCGAGCCTCCCAGGTGGTGGCGAAGATGATGCGCGGATTGTTGGGGTCCATCGAGATGTCGATGGCGCCGGCGTTGTCGCCCACATGAAGGATGAGTTCCCACGTCTCACCGCCATCGGCGGAGCGATACACGCCGCGGTCGGGGTTGTCCTGTGCCGCATGACCGAGCGCCGCGACGTAGACGAGGTCGGGGTTCTCCGGGTGGATCTGGATCTCGCCGATGTGGCGTGTCTCCGTCAGGCCCATGTGCATCCAGTTCTTGCCGGCGTCAGTGCTCTTGTAGACGCCGTCGCCGTGGCTCACATCGATGCGGATCGTGGACTCGCCGGTGCCCGCGTAGATGACGTTTCTGTCGGAGGGGGCGACCTGAAGCGCGCCGATCGACCCGGTGTTGAGCTGACCCTCGGTGATGCACTCCCAGTAGAGACCGCCATCGTCGGTTCGCCACACACCTCCCGCAACCGCGCCGAAGTAGAAGACATTGCGATCGGTGGGGTCACCGGCCACAGCGACGACACGGCCACCTCGGGTCGGACCGATGCATCGGTATTCGGCGAGGCTCAGGAGTGCGGGATCGACAGTCATGCCTGAAACCTAGTGAGGCGAGAGATTCCCGTCGATTCCGCTTGAACACGAACATCTGTTCGTGTAGGGTGTTTGTATGTTCGAGACGGCGAGGACCGAGTTGGGGCTGGTGGTCACAGAGGGTCTGTCGCGGTCGGGTCTCGAGTTTCTGGTCGAGGAGTTGTCGTCATTGGAGTCTGTTGTGGTGGCGCGCAAGTTGGCTGTCATGGCATCGATCGATGGACTCGGTGACGGCGGTGTGGATTCCTCGACGGTGGCTCGCACGCGAGGGAAGTCGTCAGTGCGCAAGGCCAAGCGGTCGGCGAAGACGGCGAAGAAGCTGTCGTCGATGCCCAAGACCAAACAGAAGCTGGCCGACGGCGACATCTCCGAGGAGCACGCCGATGCCGCGGCCGATGCCGCGGAAGCGGTCGGCGATGCGGGCAAGGCTGATTACGCGTTGGCCGATGATGCCGAAAAGTCCCCGGCTGACCTGTTCGCCAAGCGGGCTCGCGACTGGGCCGAGAAGCACCGGCCTGATGATGACGGCGACCAACGCAGCCGGCATCGGCGCAATCGACACCTGCGGAAGTTCGTCTCCAAGGATGATGGGTCGTTCGGGATCTCGGGCACGACCGATAGCGACGAAGGCAGCGAGCTGTGGGATCTGATCGAGGAAGAAGCCGGTCGTCTGTGGCGCGATGACGGCGGCCGAGGCGCCGATGTGTCGGCGTCTCGGACGGGTGATCAGCGTCGGTGGGACGCGTTGCTCGGATTGGTGAAGCGTGGAGGTGGGCGGATGCCGGGCCACAAGTCGGTCAAGGCACCGCATCCGAAGTATCAGGGCCTGTTCACGATACAGCTCGAGGACTTGTTGCATGGTCCGGCGGCGCAGGCTCGTGGAGAGTTGATCGGGTCGGGGCCGATTCCGCCGAAGGTGTTGTGGCGGATGCTGTGCGATGCATCACTGACACCGGTGATAGTCGACACCGAGGGTCAGCCGTTGTGGATGGGGCGCGAGATTCGCACCGCCACCGCGGCGCAATGGAAAGCCCTGATCCTGCGTGACCAAGGTTGTGTGGTGTGTGGCGCGGATCCGTCACGTTGTGAAGCCCATCATGTCGAGTTCTGGGAGCTCGGTGGACCGACCGACATCACCAACCTGGTCCTGTTGTGCAGCCACCATCACCACCTGTTGCACGACCACGACCTCGAGTTGGTGACCGTCGATGGCGTCACCAAACTCAGACCCCGGGCCGGGCCACCGCCGGGTAGGCCGCATCGCGTCGCCCGGCCTGGGCGGAAACGAAACCGCAGCAGCCAACCGACAGCCTCTCGCTGAACCCGCCTCCAGCCGAAGCAGCGCGGGTCAGCGTCGCGCTCAGGTTTGGGTCAGGTGAGCAGGAGCTTCTCGATGCGGCGGGCAGTGACGGTGAGGCCGACTACCGCAAGCCCGATGAGGACTGCGGCGTGGCCGACCAGGTTGATCGACCATTCGCCGAGATTGGACGCTCGCACGAGGGCGACGCCGTGATAGAGCGGGCTGAGGCGCACTGCCCAACCCCAGTCGCCGTAGGTGGCGAGCGGGTAGAAGGTGGTCGAGAACAAGAAGAGCGGCAGCGTCAGCGCCGGCACGTATTCGAAGTCGGCCCAGGTGCGCATGTAGGTGGTGCACGCCATGCCCACGGCGGCGAAGACAAAGCCGATCAGGGCGCTGGCCGGCAATGCCATCACGATCCACGGCGAATTCACCATGCCGAGGGCCCACATGGTGACAAGGAAGGCGCCGGAGTACAGAAGTCCGCGGATGACCGACCAGGTGATTTCGCCGAGGGCGATGTCGGCAGCCGAAAGTGGCGTCGCCAGCAGCGAGTCGTAGAGCTTGGCCGCCTTCCATTTGTGGAAGACATTCATCGTCGATTCGAAGATGGCGCCGTTCATCGCCGCGGCGGCGAGCAGGCCCGGGGCCACGAACTCGTCATAGGGCACCGTCTGGCCGTTGATGGTCAGATCGCCCACGAGACTCCCGAGGCCGATGCGGATGGAGAAGAGGTAGAAGAGCGGCTCGAAGAACCCACTGAAGACCACCATCCATGAGCGGCGGCTCACCATCACCGAACGTTCGACCAGGCGGTGGGGCCGGCGGACGTCGAACAGGACTCCCGGCACGATTCGGGTCATGGCCACAGCCTCCGACGAATCGTCCTCACGCAGGCAATCCAACCGACCGCGATGTAGGCGGTGAGCACGGCGAGGTGCACGACGGCGAGATCGGTGCTCAGCCCGCCGAGCACTGCACCCCGGGTCAATTCGATGGCGTGGAAGAGGGGAGTGGCCCAAGCCACGACCTCGAGGGCATCCGGCAATTGTGTGATGGGATAGAAGGCGCCACCGAACAAGAACATCGGGATGATGCCGAAGCGAAGAATTGCCGGAAAGCTGTCGGCCTGGGCGCGGCTCGAGGTCCACGCCGCGATCGGCATGGCGAAGGCGAGACCACAAAGCACGCCGACGAACACCGCCGGGATCAGCCCGAGCGATCGGGTGTCGTCGAACAGGGCGAGCACGACGGCCACGCCGGTCGATGCGATTGCAGCGCGGGCGCCGAACCGGATGACGAAGCCGGCTGCCACGTCTCGGGGATCGAGGGGGGTGGCCACCATCGCGCGATAGGCGTTGCCCCAGGTGAAGCCGTCCATCGTCGACCACAGGGCCTCGCCGCTCGTATTGAACATCGGGGTGGTGGCGATGAGCGCGGTCGCGTAGAACGCGAAGTACGACGTGCCTTCGAGGATCACCGTCGACCCGGCATTGTCGTCGACCAGGGTGCCGATCCCGAGACCCACGCCCAACAGGTAGAGCAGTGGCTGCACGAACGCGCCGACGGCATTCGACCGCCATACCTGGCGATAGAGCAGCCAGTCTCGGTAGGCGACGCGAACGGCGGCGGGTGTGCTCATCGGTGACTCCCCACTAATCCACCAGGGTCCGGCCGGTCAGGCGGAGGAACACGTCTTCGAGACTGCTGCGCCGAACGAGTGCGCTGTCGGGGACGACATCGCGAGCGTGCAGGGCGACAAGCGCGGCTTCGCCGTCGTCGGTGTAGACGAGCAATCGGTCGGGCAGGACCTCGACCCGCTCACTCACAGATTCCGCATCGGCGATGAACTCGGCGTTGCGGCCCCGACCGAAACGCATCTCCAGGACCTCCCTGGTCGAGTACGTGGTGATCAGATCGCGGGGTGCCCCTTCGGCCACGATCTTGCCCGCGTCCATCACCACGAGTCGATCGCACAACTGTTCGGCCTCGTCCATGTAGTGCGTGGTGAGCACGAGCGTGCGGCCCTGCTCCTTCAGTTGGTAGAGCCGATCCCACAGGACGTGGCGGGCCTGGGGGTCGAGCCCCGTCGTGGGCTCATCGAGGATGAGAAGCTCGGGTTCGCTGATCAGCGACCGGGCGATGCTGACCCGACGCTTCTGGCCGCCCGACAACGGTTCGACCGTGGACGATGCCTTCTCGGTGAGTTGCACAAAGTCGAGGAGTTCGCCCGCTCGGGTGCGTGCCTCGGCCTTGCTGATATCGAAGTAACGGGCGTAGATGACGAGGTTCTCGAGGACGGTGAGTTCGTTGTCGAGTTGGTCGAGCTGGGGCACCACGCCCATGCGGCTTCGAATGGTGCGGCCGTCCTCGTCGGGATCCAGACCGAAGATTCTCAACGACCCCGCGGTCACCGGCGACACGCATCCGATCATCCGCATGGTCGACGTCTTGCCCGCGCCGTTGGGTCCGAGGAAGCCGAACGATTCTCCCGGTGCGACTTCGAAGTCGATCCCGTCGACCGCCACGAAGTCCCCGAAGCGCTTCTTCAACCCGGTGGCTTGGATGAGCGGTGCAGCTGACGACATCGGCTCGACGATAACGGGGTGGGTAAGGATCGAACGTGGATTGGTTTACTCATATCGATGAATTCACTGGTCGGGTTGCCGCGCTGGGCAACAGTCACGACCTCGAGACGCCTGTGCCGAGACCCGACCAGCGCCGCCATCGACGAGATTTCCCCCGTCATCTCCGAGGCGGATCCGCATGTCACGGTTCGGGCATAGGCCCTGGAATTGGACCTCTGGCTGTGGCGTCGGACGCCGATGGATCCCGTCGAATATGATGGTGATGTGAAGTTGCCCTCGCAACTGCGTGAAACTTCTGCCATCCTGTGACGCCTACGCGCCGCTCGGCTCGACACTCGGAGGCAACTTGATCAGCGAGAGCGTTCTCGAGGTTTCTGATCTCACCACCCGGTTCAACACCCAGGATGGTGTGGTCCACGCGGTCAATGGTGTGAGCTTTGAGCTGCGCGCCGGGGAATTCCTCGGCGTGGTCGGCGAGAGCGGTTCGGGCAAGAGCGTGACGATGATGTCGCTACTCAAGCTGATCCCGATGCCGCCCGGCGACATCGTGGGTGGGGAGGCGATGTTCGAAGGTGCGGACCTTCTCCATCTCGGTCGCGAGGCGCTGCGCAAGGTACGCGGCGGCAAGATCGGTTTCATCTTCCAGGACCCGATGACCTCCTTGAACCCGGTGCTGACCATCGGCAAGCAGCTCAGTGAGCCGCTGATCCTTCACCGGAACGCTTCCAAGCGGGAAGCCATCGAGCGCGGCACCGAACTCCTCGATCTCGTGGGAATCCCCGACGCGGCGCAGCGAATGAAGGCATACCCTCACGAACTGTCCGGCGGTATGCGCCAACGAGTGATGATCGCCATGGCGCTTGCCTGCGAACCACAGGTGATCATCGCTGATGAGCCCACCACCGCCCTCGACGTCACCATCCAGGCCCAGATCATCGAAACAGTTCGGGAGCTGCGCGAAAAGCTCGGCACCGCCGTCATCTGGATCACCCACGATCTCGGTGTGGTGGCGGGTCTCGCTGATCGCGTCATCGTCATGTACGGCGGGGAGATCGTTGAGCAAGCGCCGGTCAACCACCTCTACGCCCATCCCTCCCATCCATACACGCAAGGCCTTCTGGAGTCGGTCCCCCGGCTCGACCAGAAGGGCCTCGAGCTCACAAGCATTCCCGGGCAGCCCCCCAGCTTGACGGCCGAACCCGTCGGTTGCTCGTTCGCCCCCCGCTGCAAGTACGCGTTTGATCGCTGCTTGACTGACAACCCGACGCTGACCGAAATCGGCGATCCGGTCAACGAACATCTGGTCAAGTGCTGGTGGAACATCGCAGAGGGGAAGGAACGTTATGAGCGCTGACGCACTCACGCAGGCCACCGACGCCGCTGCTTCCCCCGGCGATCGCGAGGTGCTCCTGCGAGTCCGAGACCTCAAGAAGCACTTCCCGATCATGAAGGGCATCATCCGTCATCGTGTCGGTGAGGTTCGAGCGGTCGACGGAATCTCCTTCGACATCTACCGCGGTGACACGCTTGGCCTGGTCGGAGAAAGCGGCTGCGGCAAGTCCACCACCGGCCGAGTGATCCTTCAGCTCGAGGCGGCCACTGAGGGCACGGTGGAGTTCCAGGGCCGAGAACTCACGTCGATGCGCGGCAACGCCCTACGCAAGGTCCGCCCCCACATGCAGATGGTCTTCCAGGATCCGCATGCATCGCTCAACCCTCGAATGACGGTGGCCTCGATCATCGATGAACCCCTGTTCGAGCACAACTTCGGGCCGAAGGCCGAGCGCCACGCCTGGATCGAGGAACTCCTTCGGCTCGTCGGTTTGTCGCCCGCCCACGCCAACCGGTACCCGCATGAGTTCTCCGGCGGTCAGCGTCAGCGCATCGGTATCGCGAGAGCCATCGCCCTCAATCCCGACTTCGTCGTCTGCGACGAGCCGATCGCGGCGCTCGACGTGTCGATCCAGGCGCAGGTTGTCAACCTCCTCGAGAAGCTTCAGGACGAACTCAACCTCACCTACCTGTTCATCTCTCATGACCTCTCCATGGTGAGGCATCTCGCTGATCGTGTAGCCGTCATGTATCTCGGCAAGATGGTCGAACTCGGCCCCGTCGATGAGCTGTACGACGACCCGCAGCACCCCTACTCCCAGGCGCTGCATTCCGCGGTGCCATTGCCGAACCCGGTGTCGGAGTCATTCCGCGAGCGGATCATTCTCCAGGGCGACATCCCGAGTCCGGCGAACCCGCCGTCGGGGTGTTCGTTCCACACGCGGTGCCCGGTCGCACAACCCGAGTGTGCGCAGCGTACGCCCGAGTGGCGCGAGATATCGCCTGATCACTGGGTAGCGTGTCACTTTGCGTGAACACTACCGCGCAGTAATGCTGGACTGGCCAGGGGCTAGGTGCTCCCATAGGCTGATAGATCGGGTCTCCCAAGTTGGGAGTACCGAAAATGAAAGAACCCACTGGAGGGAACTATGAGTTGGAAAAAACTCTTCGTCCTGCTCGCAGTATTTGCGGTATTCGCCGCAGCCTGCGGATCGGACGATGACTCGAGCGACGGCGGTGCTGATACCACCACCGACGATTCGACCGATGACTCAACTGACGACTCGACCGATGACAGCTCGACCGATGACACAACCGATGATGCAGAGCCTGTCGACGACAGCGACGCCCCGGAAGGATCCGTCGCCGGTGAGGGTGGCAACATCCTCATGCTGCAGTGGCAGGCTCCTTCGCAGGCCAACCCCTACCTGTCGAGTGGCACCAAGGACCTCCTCGCCGGCTCGCTCGTGGTTGAGCCGCTCGCCGAGATCGGTCCCGATGGCGCCCTGATCCCGGCACTCGCCGCTGAGATCCCGACCGCGGGCAACGGTGGCTTCGCCGCCGATGGCTCCTCGATCACGTGGACCCTGCGCGACGACGTTCTGTGGTCCGACGGCACCCCGTTCACCTCAGCCGACGTTCTGTTCACCTACAACTACTGCGCCGACGAAGCCACAGGCTGTGCGTCCGACGCGATCCTCGAGATCGCTTCGGTCGTTGCCGATGATGACTACACGGTCACCGTCACCTTCAACGAGCCGCAGCCCTACCCGTACAAGTTCGGCGTCTCGTACACCAGCCCGATCCTGCAGGAGGCCCAGATGGCCGAGTGCATCGGTGCGGCTGCTGTCTCGTGTTCTGAGCAGAACTTCTCGCCGGTCGGTACCGGTCCGTATGTGATCACCGATCTCCGCCCGGAGGACGCCGTCACGTATGTGATGAACGAGCACTACCGCGGCATCGCCGACGGCAAGCCGTTCTTCGGCACCGTCGAGATCAAGGGTGGCGGCGACGCCGAGTCGGCCGCACGTTCGGTCCTCGAGGTCGACGAAGCCGACTACGCCTGGAACCTCCAGGTTGCGCCGGAAATCCTTGCCCCGATGGAAGCTGCCGGCAACGGTCGCCTCGCCTCGGGCTTTACGGCCAACGTCGAGCACATCAACCTGAACCAGACCGACCCCTACGACGACACCCCGTCTGAGGGCGAGCCGCACCCGCTGTTCGTGGACAACCCCGATCTCCACCGGGCCCTGTCGATCTCCATCAACCGTGACGAGCTCGTCGCTGTCGGCTATGGCCCCACGGGCAACCCGACGTGCAACATCTGGCCGGTCGGTGCTGAGAACAGCACCAACAACGACTGGTGCCTCACCCAGGACATCGACGGCGCCAACGCCCTGCTCGATGGCCTCGGCTACATGGACACCGATGGTGATGGCGTGCGTGAGGCTGATGGCTTCGGTCCGCTGGAATTCGACTACATCACGTCGACCAACGGTGTGCGCCAGAGCAACCAGGAGCTCATTGCGAACTACTGGAGCCAGATCGGCGTGAAGGCCAACATGATCAACTCCGATGCCAGCTTGTTCTTCGACGGCACCTGTGCCAGCGATGACTGCATCTGGAAGTTCTTCTACCCGATGGAGATGTTCACGAATGGTTCGTCGAGCCCGTACGCCGCTGCGTACATGGCCGGCTGGACCTCGGAGCAGATCCCGACATCGGAGAACGCCTGGGGCACCGACAACATGCCTCGTCTCAACAGCGCTGCGTATGACGCGCTGAACGAAGAGGCCAAGGTGACGTCGCTCGACGATCCTCGCTACACCGAGATCATCATCGAGATGAACGACATCGTTTCGACGTCGGCCCTCATCCCGCTGATCCACCGCGCAAGCGCCTCCGCCTGGGGTTCAGACATCCTCGGCACCGGCGATCTCAACGCCTGGGACAGCGAGTACTACAACATTGAAGACTGGCACCGCGGCTAAGCGGTTCTAGCTCATCGCAGTGATGAGGTGGTGGGGGCTTCGGCCCCCACCACCTCACACGCTGTAGGCAAGCCAGTGGGGGAGTCAGAAGCAGATGCTCAGGTATGTCGTTCGGAGATTGCTGGTCGCGATCCCGACATTGCTCGCTATCAGCCTCATCGTGTTCGGGTTGCTTGACCTGGCCCCTGGCGATCCCACAAGTCAGCTTCCGCTGACCATCCCCGCGGAGGTTCGCGACAACATTCGCGACTCCCTCGGCTTCAACGACCCGTTCTTCGTTCGCTGGTGGAACTGGGTCCAGCTCATGATGATCAATGAGCCGGTCGACCTCATCCACTCCGCCACCGACATCTGTCTCACCGGCGATTGCGACAACCCCGAGCGCATCATCTCCTGGCAGTCGAGATCGCCGGCAATGGAGACCATCTACCAGCGTCTCCCCCAGACCCTGTGGGTCCTTGGCCTCGGCCTGGTCTTCGGTGTGATGCTGGCTGTCCCGATCGGCACCATCCAGGCCTACCGTCAGTACAGCTGGTTCGACAATGTCGGCACCTTCGTCACGATGCTGGGCTACTCCGTGCCGGTCTTCGTCATCGGCCCCCTCTTCATCTGGCTCTTCTCGGTGAAGCTCGGCTGGCTACCCACGTTCTATACAACGACCCACGACGTCTCGATCACGAGCTGGAGCAGTATCTGGTTCCAGTTCAAACAGTTGGCGATGCCCGTGGGTGTGCTCACCTTGTTCAACGCCGCCACCTTCGGCCGCTTCGCTCGAGCGTCGGTGCTCGAGAACCTGAACGAGGGCTACGTGCGCACCGCTCGCTCAAAGGGGCTCGGCGAGAGCACCGTCATGACCCGCCACGTCGTGCGCAACTCCCTGATCCCCATCGTCACGCTGCTCGCCCTCTCCGTCCCGGGCATCTTCGGCGGCGCAATCATCACCGAAAACATCTTCCGCATCAACGGCCTCGGACAGCTGTTGCTGCTGTCGATCGGCCAGAACGATCTGCCGATGGTGCAGTCGCTCGTCTTCATTTTCGCCTTGCTCACGGTGATGTTCAACATCATCGCCGATGTGCTCTACGGCTTCCTCGACCCACGGATCCGCTATGACTGACGAAACTTCCGAGCCGACTGAGCCCGGTGTGGATACCGGCATGGAGGCGGCGAACGACCTCGGTGAATTCCGATCGCTTCGGGGCGATGTATGGCGCCAGTTCCGCCGTCACAAGGGTGCGATGGTCGGCGTAGTCCTCCTGGTCCTGATCACATTCGGTTGTGTGTTCGGACCGATGCTCCTGCCCTTCGACACCAAAACGCCCGTCGTCACCAATGCCAACCGCGGCGCCGGCTGGCCTCACATCTGGGGCACCGACAACCTCGGCCGCGACTCCTTCGCCCGTGCGCTTCTCGGCGGACGAATCTCATTGGCCGTGGGCTTCGTCGCCATGGCCGTATCGATCCTGCTCGGCGTTCTCGTCGGTGTGCTCGCTGGATTCTTCCGTTGGCTCGACGGTCTCCTGATGCGCCTCACCGACCTGTTCTTGTCGCTGCCGCTGCTGCCGATCCTCCTGGTGGTCATCGTCTTGTTCAAGAAGCCCGTCCAGGACTCTCTCGGCGATGGCCTTGGCATCTTCGTCTTGATGGTCCTGATCATCGGTGGCACGAGTTGGATGTCGACCGCTCGAATCGTGCGCGGTGAGGTGCTCTCGCTCAAGGAGCAGGAGTTCATCCTTGCCAGCCGAAGCGTCGGGACGCGACCGATGAGGATCATCGCGAAACACATCGTTCCCAACGTTCTGAGCCCTGTCATCGTGGCGGCGTCAATCGGCATCGCGCTGGCAATTCTCACCGAGTCCGCCGTGTCGTTCCTCGGCCTGGGCTTCCCGATCGAGCTTCCGACCTGGGGTCGGCTGCTGAACGACGGGCGGAACCGAATCACTCTCAACATCTGGCTCGTTGCCGGGCCCGGCCTGTTGCTTTCGGCCACCGTGATGAGCGTGAACTTCATCGGCGACGGTCTGCGCGACGCCCTCGACCCGAAGGCCCGTAGCCAGGGCTGAGCCACCGCGTAACCGCGACGGTGCGACCATGACTGACGGTTTCGGCCATCCCCGCGAACGAGACCGTCCGTGGCTGATGCGTACCTACTCCGGTCACTCGACGGCCAAGGCGTCGAACGAGCTGTACCGGACGAACCTGGCCAAGGGCCAGACCGGCCTGTCGATCGCCTTCGACCTCCCGACGCAGACGGGTTACGACGCGGATCATCCACTCGCTCGCGGCGAGGTGGGCAAGGTCGGGGTGCCGGTTGCTCACTTGGGGCACATGGGAGAACTGCTCGACGGCATACCGGTAGTCGAGATGAACACATCGATGACGATCAACGCCACTGCGCCGTGGCTGTTCTCCCTGTACCTCGAGCACGCGGCAGCCGGCGGCGTTCACGCCCACGATCTGCGCGGCACCACGCAGAACGATCTGGTCAAGGAGTTCCTGTCGCGCGGGACCTACATCTATCCACCGGAAGCGAGCCGTCGGCTGACCGTCGACATGGTGACGTACTGCGCCAAAGAGGTTCCCAACTGGAACCCGATGAACGTCTGCAGCTACCACTTGCAGGAAGCAGGAGCGACACCGGTTCAGGAGATCGCCTACGCGCTGGCGACGGCGATCGGCGTTCTCGACGAAGTGAAGCAGTCCGGCCAGTTGAGCGACGACGAGTTCGTTGCCGCAGTGGCATCGATCTCGTTCTTTGTGAATGCGGGGATCCGCTTCGTGGAAGAGATGTGCAAGGTGCGGGCGTTCACCACGATGTGGGACCACATCTGTGTCGATCGCTATGGCATCACTGATCCCAACGCTCGCCGGTTCCGGTATGGCGTCCAGGTCAACTCACTCGGGCTCACCGAGCCACAGCCGGAGAACAACGTGCAACGCATCGTGCTCGAAGCGCTCGGCGTCACCCTCTCGAAGCGGGCCCGTGCCCGTTCCCTGCAACTGCCCGCCTGGAACGAGGCGCTCGGTCTGCCCCAGCCGTGGGATCAGCAGTGGTCGTTGCGGATCCAGCAGGTTCTCGCCCACGAGACCGACCTGCTCGAGTATGAGGACATCTTCGATGGCTCCCATGTGATCGAAGGTCGGACCTCGGAGCTGGTCGAGGCCGCCCGGGCCGAGCTCGATGAGGTCATCAACATGGGCGGTGTGTTCGAAGCGATCCCCGAATTGAAACGCCGGTTGGTCGAGTCGCACACCAAACGCATCCGGTTGATCGAGAGTGGCGAGATGACCGTGGTCGGGCAGAACGCCTTCACCGAGACCGCGAAATCACCATTCGGTGGGGTCGACGCGGTGCTTCGAGTGGACGCCGGCGTCCATGACGAAGTCGTCGCCGATCTCGCGACCTGGCGGGTCGGCCGTGACAACGAGGCGGTTGCCGCCGCGCTCGACGGCCTCCGCCGGGCCGCGCTCACCGACGAGAATGTGATTCCCGCCTCGCGGGCTCTCGCCCGAGCGGGCGGCACGACGGGGGAGTGGGCAGAAGTGCTGCGCGGCGTCTTCGGCGAATACCAGGCCCCGACCGGTGTCGGCGCGTCGAGCGGGTTGGCGTCGGCCGATCTCCGGGCGGTGGCCGACCGCTGCAAGCGTCTCGCCGGCGGCCCACCCCGTTTTCTGGTGGCCAAGCCGGGTCTTGATGGCCACAGCAACGGCGCCGAGCAGATCGCCATCGCGGCGCGGGATGCCGGTATGGAAGTCATCTATCAAGGTATTCGCCACACTCCTGAGGTCATCGCCAAGGTCGCGTCGGACGAGGATCCCGATGTCATCGGCCTGTCGATCCTGTCGGGCTCACATCTGGAGCTCGTGCCCGATGTGATGCGTGCCCTCGAGGCGGCCGGGATCTCGGCTCCGGTCGTGGTCGGCGGCATCATTTCGGACGAGGACCGGACGTCGCTCGCCGAGTCGGGTGTGGCTGCCGTCTATACACCGTCATCGTTCGAGCTGGCGCCGATGATGGGTGAAATCGTGGATCTGGTCGAATCCGCGCGGGCGAGTACAGTCCGCTAGGACTCGAACCCCCGGGGAGTGCATATGACAGCCGTTGCGGCCGACCGAAACGACTACGACCTGTTCGGCGAGGACTACGTCGCCAACCCGGCCGAGACGTGGGCCCGGTTCCGCGAGGAATGCCCGATCGCTCACTCGACGGAGTACGGCGGCTCGTGGCTGCCGGTTCGCTATGACGACGTGGTGGCCGCCGCCCGCGACATCGACACGTTCGTCTCGGGGCAAGGTGTGAGCGTCCTGAAGGTCGCCAATCTGAAGGACAGTGGAATCCTGAGTGCGGGGGCGCCGCCGATCAGCGTCGACCCGCCGATGCACGGCTGGACCCGCCGCCTCATGCTCGCCTCCATGTCGCCGAAGTCCGTCTTGTCGTACGAGCCCGGCACCCGCGATCTGTGTCGTCGGCTGATGGCGGAGATCACCTCGAAGGGACACGGCGATGCCGCGGTGGACTATGCGCAGCAGCTCCCCGTCCGCGTGATCGGGGCTCTCATGGGTATCCCCGAAGAAGACAGCGACATGTTCGTCGGTTGGGTGCGGGCGATCCTCGAGTTCGCCTTCGATGTGGACGGACGTGCCGCTGCCATCGGTGAGTTGATCGAGTACATGCAGGGCCAGGTCGCCGACCGGCGTCTCAATCCTGGTGATGACATTCTCAGTCATCTCGTCACCGTCGAGGTCGAAGGCGAGCCCGTGCCCGAGGATGTGATCCTGGGCGAGGCCGCGCTGCTGCTGGTCGCCGGTGTCGACACCACGTGGAGCGCCATCGGCTCATCGCTCTACCACCTCGCCTCCAACCCGCACGACCGCCGGCGCGTGGTCGCCGAACCCGAGTTGCTCGACTCGTTCATCGAAGAGGTGTTGCGCTTCTATTCGCCAGTCACCATGGGCCGCACGGCAGTGACCGACACAGAGTTGGCCGGATGTCCGATGTCGGAGGGCGATCGTGTTCTCATGAACTTCCCCGGTGCGAACCGCGACCCCGACCACTTCGAAGACTCCGATTCGTTCATCATCGATCGAGCCCGCAATCGTCACCTCGCCTTCGGTGTCGGTATCCATCGCTGTGCGGGTTCCAACCTGGCCCGCATGGAGATGCGCGTCGCGCTCGAGGAATGGCTGGCGGCGATCCCTGAGTTCGAACTCGCTGATCCGTCGGCCGTCACCTGGGCGGGTGGACAGGTCCGTGGACCCCGATCAGTGCCGGTGAAGTTCTGAGCTTCGTCTTCTGATGCGCCCCCGCTCGGCAACCACACAAACGTTGTGGGGCCTCTTCGTCCCCGTCTATCTCCCGTGGATGACCGGTGGCCTCGGCATCGCCATGGTGTTGCCGATTCTTCCCGTGTACCTGACCGACTCGGGACTCTCGTATTCGGTCGCGTCAGTGGTCCTCGCCGGTGGCGGCCTCGGCGCCATGCTGGGCGGACTGCCGGTCGGCGCCATGCTCGGCCGGCTCGGGGAGTATCGAGTGCTGCTGATCTCGCTGACGGCAATGGCGTTGGCTACCGCCTCCCTTGGTCTGACCACCGCGGTGATCGGATTGACGGCGATGCGTGTCGCCCATGGCGTCGGTCAGATCGGGCTTCGGCTCAGCCGACAGACGTTCATCACCCGCACGGTCGACACCGACATGCGGGGCCGTTCCATGGCGCTCATGGGCGGATCGGCCCGGTTCTCGATGCTGATCGGCCCGATTCTCGGTGGCGTCCTTGTCGATCAGATCGGCTACTCGTGGACGTTCGCGATCAGCGGGGCAGCCACCCTGTCAGGTCTGGTGCCCGCAATCCTGAGCCAACCGGAGAACCCTGTCGCCGACGATGCCGACGACAGGGCGAAGCCCGATGGGGCGCTTTGGCCGGCTCTGGTGCGGCATCGCCGAACCCTGCTCGTTGGCGGGCTCGGGCCCGCATTGATCATGGCGGTGCGACAGGGCCGAACGATCATCATCCCCCTCATCGGTGATTCGCTGGACATGTCTGCGTCGGCGATCGGTTTCCTGGTTGCGGTCGGGACCGGAGCGGATCTGCTCCTGTTTCCCGTGGCCGGAATCGTCATGGACCGCTTCGGTCGGCTGGCAACGATCGTGCCTGCATTCAGCCTGATCGGAGTCGGCATGGTTGTTCTGGCCGCCGCGGAGTCGGTCACCATGGTGCTCATCGCCGGCGTGATCATGGGAGTCGGGAATGGGATCGGATCGGGGTCGATGCTCACGCTCGGGTCTGACCTCGCCCCGGTCGACAGTCCTGGCCAGTTCCTGTCGGCCCTCGCCTCGATACAGAACCTCGGTCGGATCATCGGCCCGATGCTCGTCGGCTGGTTCGCCGATGCGGCCGGACTGTCGGCCGCCGCCATCGCGCTGGCCGTGACTGTCTTCGTTGCCTTGGCCTGGATCGTGCTTCTCGTGGGAGAGACGGGGCGCAGCCGCGACGTCCGCATGTGACGATGGCTCCCGATCCTTGCTACGAAGTGGGGATGAGCACTCTCACCGAAGCCAATGTCGAAGCGCGTACGCAGGCGGTTCTCGAAGCCGTCGGAAGCGAGGGTGCCGACGTCGATTTTCGTTCCGCACTCTGGGATGCCGGCCTCGCGTTCGTGCAGTACCCGCAAGGAAAGGGCGGTCTCGGCCTTGCCCCCGGGCTTCAGTCCGTTGTCGAACGTACGATCCGCGCCGCCGGTCGCAGCTTCCATCCGCTCGGGGTGAATGTCATCGGCATCGGCATGGGTCTGCCCACGGTGCTGACCTACGGCAGCGACGACCACCACGCCAAGCACCTGAAGCGAATCTTCACCGGCGAGGACATCTGGTGCCAGATGTTCAGCGAGCCCACTCATGGCTCCGATGTGGCGGGTCTGATGAGCCGGGCTGTTCGCGACGGCGATGAATGGATCGTCAACGGGCAGAAGGTCTGGACGAGTGGCGCCCACGTGTCGCGCTACGGGATGCTCCTGGTGCGCACCGACCCGGACGTACCGAAGCACAAGGGTTTGTCGTACTTCATCCTCGACATGGAATCACCGGGCGTGGAGATCCGGCCGCTCTACCAGATCACCGGCGATGCCGAGTTCAACGAGGTGTTCTTCACCGATGTCCGCATCCCGCACGAGAACCTGCTCGGTGCGGTCGGCGAAGGCTGGCGGGTGGCAACAACGACCCTGATGAACGAGCGAGTGGCCCTTGGCGGAAGCACCCTGCCGCGAGGGGCAGGGAACATCGCGTTCCTCGTTGATCTGTGGGAGAAGCGCCGAACCGATCTCGCGCCGGCGGCGGCCGCGCTCATGCGAGACCGAGTCACTCGGCTCTGGGTCGAGGCCGAGGTGGGTCGCCTCACCACGATGCGCGCTCGCGCCGCGGCCGCCAGCGGGAATCCCGGCCCCGAAGGCTCGACAGGAAAGCTCGCCTCCGCCGAACTCAACCAGCGAATCTGGAACACGGGCATGGACCTGATGGGCGCCGACGCCACCATGCACGAGCCGGGATACTCACTGGTTCGGGAGGAGGGATCGGGCGGCCGAGCGGACTACACCCTCTCGAAGCAGTTCCTGCGGTCGCAGGCCAACACCATCGAGGGCGGCACGAGCGACATCATGCGCAACATCCTCGGCGAACGAGTCCTCGGCCTCCCCGGCGATGTTCGAGTCGACAAGAACGTCCCCTGGAGGGAGATCCCGTCATGAGTAGCCGTCCGCTTCCCGCTGTTTCGCTCGCCGCCGTGCCCGGTCGCCGCGCCGCCACCCTCGAACTCGCAAAGGAGATCGAGGAGCGAGGCTTCTCGGGTGTGTACTGTCCGTCCTTCGGCGACGGCATGAGCTTGTGCCTGGCGCTGGCCATGTCGACCGAGCGCATCGAGTTCGGCACGTCCATCGCCAACATGTACACCCGGCATGTGGCTGACTATGCGCAGACGGCCTCGTTCATCCACGAGATCTCGAACGGCCGGTTCCGGTTCGGCATCGGCGTGTCGCACGAGCCGGCACTCGATCGTCTCGGCGTCAACGCCGGTCGACCCCTGGCCGACACCCGGTCGTTTGTCGAGGATCTCACTGCTCAGAAGCGGATCGGCGATCTGCCGCCAATCGTGTTGGCCGCCATGCGCGATCGCATGTGTGCACTGGCGACGGAGATCGGTGACGGCATGGTTTTCGCCAACGCCGCTCGCAGCGCGTTCGCCGGCACGCTCGAACGTTGTCCCGATTCGGGCCGCGACGACTTCTTCATCGGCGGCATGATCCCGACGTGCATCTCCGACGATCGCGATGCCGCGGCAGCCGTCAACCGTCGCACGCTCACGGGCTACGTCGCTCTCCCGAACTACCGGAACTACTGGAAGGACTCGGGCTACCAGGAGGAGATGGAAGCCATCGAAGCAGCGCTCGAGGCCGGGGACCGAGAGGTGCTGCCCGGTCTGATGACCGACGCGTGGCTCAGCGACTGCACTCTCTACGGCTCGGCCACCGAGGTCCGTGATGGCCTCGAGGCCTGGTACGACGCCGGTCTCACCACCCCGATTCTCGTTCCGTCCTCGGCCCGCGGCGGTCAGATGAAGGCTTTTGAGGAGCTGTTCGACTGCTTCGGCTAACCGGCAAATCCGAACGACGACTATGATTACGCGCCGGTCATGACCGTGTGAACCACAGGAGCAGCCACCAGTGACAAGAGGCATTCTCGGCTACGGCGTTCATGTCCCGTACTACCGGCTGCAGCGTTCAGCGATCGGTGCGACGCTCGGAGCCGGCGGCGGGAAGGGCACCCGAGCGGTTGCTTCCTACGACGAGGATGCCACCTCCATGTCGGTGGAGGCGGCTCGTGCGGCACTGGGTTCGTTCGCCGCCCCGACGCCGGCGGCCGTCTACTTCTGTTCCGTCACCCCGCCGTATCTCGACAAGACCAACGCCAACGCGATTCACGCTGCCCTCAACTACCCATCAGAGGTCTTTGCCGGAGACATGGTCGGTTCGGCCCGCTCGACCACGGCGGCCCTCACCGCGGCACTGAATGATCGCCGCCCCGTGCTCATCACGTCGGCCGACGTGCGCACCGGTCGGCCGGGGAGCGGCGACGAGGCCGCACTCGGCGATGCCGCTGCCGCGGTCATGATCGGCTCCGATGGCGACGCCCCGGTGATTGCCGAATGGATCGGTACCTCGTCGATCACCCACGAGTTTCTCGACCGTTGGCGTGAGCCGGGTTGGAACTACTCCCGCGTGTGGGAAGAGCGATTCGGCGAGTCGGTCTACAACAAGCTCGTAGCCGAAGCAGCCACAGTCGCATTCAAGGACACCGAACTCTCGGCAGCCGACATCGACAGGGTGGTCATCAGTGGGCTGCACGCCCGAGCGGTGCGCAGCGCCGCCGCGGCCGCCGGTGTCAGCGCGGTGCCGTCAGCGCAGGATCTCACTGCCGCCATCGGCAACACGGGTAGCGCCCACGGACTCGTGGCCCTCGCTCAGGCGCTCGATACGGCCGAACCCGACGAAACCCTCATGCTGATCAACCTGGCCGACGGATGCGATGTCAGCATCTTCCGCACGACCGACGCCATCGTCGACTACACGCCGGCCCGTCCTGTCGCTCAACAGGTGCAGCAGGGCAACGACAGCCTCGAGTACGCGAAGTTCCTCACTTGGCGGGGCTATCTCGATCGCGAACCACCCCGTCGCCCCGACCCCGAGTCACCGGCCGGGCCGCCGTCGGAGCGCAACACCGGCTGGAAGTTCGCTCTCATCGGGTCGCGTGACCGCGGCACCGGCAACGTCTACCTCCCGCCGCAGCGTGTGGCCCTCGAGGGTGGTGCGGTCGACGACTACGAACTCGTGCCGATGGCCGACATCGAGGCCACCGTCGCAACGTTCACCATCGATCATCTGGCCTTTTCGCCGTCGCCGCCGACCCTCGCCGTGGTCGTCGACTTCGATGGTGGCGGTCGATTCATGACCGAGCTCACCGATGCCGATGCAGACGAGGTCCACATTGGCCTCCGGGTGCGTATGACCTTCCGCAAGGTCCTGACCGCCAACGGTGTGCACAACTACTTCTGGAAAGCAATCCCCGTTCGATAGGAGCACAAAATGGGTTCACGAGGAATCAAGGATCAGGTCGCAATCGTCGGCATGGGGTGCACCCAGTTCGGTGAACGCTTCGATCGGTCGCTCGACGACATGATCATCGAGGCCGCGCACGCGGCGTACGACTCCGCCGGTATCAGCCAGGACGATGTCGACGCGTTCTGGTTCGGCACACTCGGCTCCGGCACCTCCGGGCTCACGATCAGCAAGCCGCTGAAGATCGACTACAAGCCGGTCACTCGCGTCGAGAACATGTGCGCCTCCGGTTCAGAGGCGTTCCGCAACGCGGCCTACGCGGTGGCTTCTGGTGCGTTCGACGTCGTGATGGCGATCGGCGCCGAGAAGCTCAAGGACAACGGCATGTCCGGACTCGTCGGCGCTCAGGTTCCCGACGACGGCACCAAGACCCAGATCACCGCGCCCGCGTCCTTTTCCCTGCTCGCCCCCGCCTACGGAGAAAAGTACGGCGTCGAGCCCGACACGATGAAAGCCGTGATGGCTCGCATCGCGTGGAAGAACCACTACAACGGTGCCCGCAATCCTCGAGCTCAGTTCCAGAAGGAAGTGAGCATCGAGACGATCTGCAACGCCCCGCTGGTGGCCGGCCAGCTCGGGATCTTCGACTGCTCGGGTGTCAGCGATGGCTCCGCCGCGGCGATCCTGTGCCGTGCCGAGGACGCCTACAAATACTGCGACAACCCGCTCTTCGTGAAAGCGCTCGCGTTCACATCGGGGCCCGGTGCCGGTCCGCTCGACCCCGACTACGACTACACGACCTTCGACGAGGTCACTCGGTGTGCCATCGACGCCTATGAGCAGGCCGGTGTCACCGACCCCCGTACCGAGATCGCCATGGCCGAGGTGCACGACTGCTTCACGCCGACCGAGCTCGTGTTGATGGAGGACCTCCAGTTCTCCAAGCGGGGCGAGGGTTGGGAAGACGTCATGGCCGGTACGTTCGACCTCGATGGTGAGCTGCCGGTCAATCCCGACGGCGGCCTCAAGAGCTTTGGTCACCCGATCGGCGCATCCGGCCTTCGCATGCTGTTCGAGTGTTGGCTCCAGCTCCGCAAGGAGGCGCCGGAGGATCGACAGATCCTGTCGGTCGACAAGGGCAAGACCCTTGGGCTCACCCACAATCTCGGAGGTCGACCCGGTGAATGCGTGAGCTTCGCCGCCATCGTCGGCTCCGAGCTGGGCTGATCCTGCGGATGATCGACGACGATCTCGACGATTTCCGCCAGCGGTGCCGCGCCTTTCTGGCCGAACATGCCACGGGTGTCAATGTCGCGGAGGGCGACGACCCCCGCGCTGAACAGGCATTGGCCGCGGCCAAGGAATTCCAGCACGCATTGGTCGAAGCCGGTCTTGCCGGACTGACCTATCCCAAGGAATACGGCGGCCAGGGCCTCACCGCCGGCCACGAGCAGATCTGGCGTGAGGAAGCCGGCACCTTCCCGGTGATGACTCGTCAGCTCTCCATCTCACACGGTATGGCACTGCCGATGCTCAACGAATACGGCTCCGACGAACAACGCAGCACGTATCAAGCGAAGGTCATCGCTGCAGAGGAGGTCTGGTGTCAGATGTTCTCCGAACCCGGTGCCGGCTCCGACGTGGCGAGCCTGCAGTCCCGTGCTGTCCGCGACGGCGATGAGTGGATCCTCAACGGGCAGAAGGTGTGGACCACGCTCGCCCACGTGTGTGAGCGCGGCTTGATCATTGCCCGCACCGATCTCGATCAGCCCAAACACCGCGGCATCTCGATGTTCATCCTCGACATGAACGCGCCGGGTGTGGAGATCCGACCGATCCACCAGATCGACGGTGGCATGCGGTTCAACGAGGTGTTCTTCACCGACGTCCGCATCCCCGCCGATCATCTCATCGGGCCGATCAACGAAGGCTGGCGGTTGGCCACTGCCATGCTCATGTACGAACGTGTCGCCATCGGTGGTGGCCAAGCGCTGGGGATCACCCACCCCCGCGCCGACCTCCTCATCAAGGAGGCCAAGCAGCGCAGCAAGCTCGAGGACCCGCTTCTGCGCCAGAGGATCATGGAGCTGTACTCCGCCGAGGTGTGCCAGAGCCTCATCTCCATGCAGACCCGTGCCGCGCTTCAGGCAGGCAAGACACCGGGGCCGGGCGGGTCGCTCGGCAAGCTGGCCGGTGCGAATATTGCCGCGATGTATCGAGGTTTGTCGCTCGATGTCGTGGGGGTCGAGGGTGTCGCGTGGGAATCCAACGGCCGCTGGGCCAACGAAGCGCTCGGCACGTTCGCCAGCGGAATCGCCGGCGGCACCGACCAGATCCAGCGAAACATCATCGGCGAGCGGGTCCTTGGATTACCGCGCGAGCCATCGGTGGACAAAGATCTTCCATTCCGCGACTTGAAAGTAGGGACACAAGCCGCGGGCTGATCACGTCAAGGGGAACGCATGACCACAGTCGAACCAGTCGAGGATTGGGCCGAGGACTTCGAGATCTTCGATCCGGAGTTCGTGAACGATCCGTATCCGATCTGGAAGGACCTGCGCGACAGCGGATGCCCTTTTGCCCGCACCGAGAGACGGCAGGTCACCTACATGCCGACCACGTTTCAGGGTGTGCGTGATGTGGCGGCCGACACTGACACCTGGTCGTCGTTCTCCGTGTCGGTCACGCCGGTGCCCGAGAACTATGACGCCGACGGCAATCGCCTGCGCTCGATCATCGCCACTGATGCGCCGGAGCACACTCCTGAGCGTCGCCTCATGCTGCCGTTCTTCGCCCCCCGTGCGGTGGAGAAGTACCGCGAGCACACCCAGGAGCTCTGCCGGAAGCTGATCCGCGAGTTCATCGAGGACGGCCAGGCCGACATCGCCGAGAACTACGCCCGCCAGATCCCGCCGCGCATCATCGCCGCGATCCTCGGCATCGACCCGGAGCGGGCCGACGATTTCACGACCTGGGTGCAGGGCTCTCTCGAGCTCGGTCTTCAGGATCCCGTGATCCGCGAGCACTACTCGAAGATCATTCGTGAGTTCTTCAAGGGCGAGATCAAGGACCGGATGGAGAACCCGGGCGACGACCTGATCTCGTTCCTGCTCGATGCCGAGATCGATGGCGAGCCGGTGCCGATGCCGGTCATCCGCGGCAACGTCGGCCTGATGCTCGTGGCCGGCATCGATACGACCTGGAGCTCGATCGGGTCGGCGCTGTGGCACCTTGCCTCACACCCCGAGGACCGCCGACGTCTCGTTGATGAACCCGAACTGATCCCCACGGCGGTCGAGGAGTTCCTGCGGGCCTACTCACCGGTGACCATGGCTCGCATTGCCACCGAGGACACCACGCTCGAGGGTCGCGAGGTCAAGGAGGGGGAGCGCATCATGCTCACGTTCCCCGCCGCCAACCGTGACCCGGAGATGTTCGAGAACCCTGAAGAGGTGATCATCGATCGCCAGCGCAATCGCCACGTCGCGTTCGGGTCCGGAATCCATCGCTGCGCCGGCTCGAATCTCGCCCGAATGGAGATGAACGTCGCCATCGAGGAGTTCCTGAAGATGATCCCGGAGTTCGAGCTCGCCGATCCCGACGCCGTCACCTGGGCCGGCGGTCAGGTTCGCGGCCCCCGCCACCTCCCCGTGGTCTTCCCCAACCGGACTGCCCTCTAGTTCGGAATTGACATCCGGGTCTCCGGGCTCAAGGCTGCGCCAATGGATCTGAACTATCCCGACGAGTCCGTCGCGTTTCGAGAGAAGATCGGCGCATTCCTCGACGAGCACCTGCCGAGCGACTGGGCCGGCCTGGGTGCGCTACCCGCTGACCAGACCCATGGCTGGCTGGTGGAGTGGCGTCAGACGCTGCGCAACGCACAACTGCTCGCGGCCAACTGGCCAACCGAGTACGGCGGCGCGGGGCTCACTCATCTCGAACACGTCGTGCTCAACGAGGAGTTCGCCAAGCGTGGCGTCCCCACGTCGGGCATCAACGACGGCTTCAGCATCGGCATGGTGGGCAACACCATCCTGCACTGGGGCACCGAGGAACAAAAGCAGTACTACATTCCCCGGATTCTCGAAGGCACCGACATCTGGTGCCAGGGCTACAGCGAACCCAATTCCGGGTCCGACCTCGCCAACCTCGGTCTGCGGGCCGTGCTCGATGGCGACGAATGGGTGCTCAATGGGCAGAAGACCTGGACGTCATCGGCCACCCACGCCAACATGATCTTTGCGCTGTGCCGCACCGATCCCGACGCCGCCAAGCACAAGGGGATCTCCTTCCTGTTGGTGTCCATGGATCAGCCCGGTGTCGAGGTCCGTCCGATCCTCGACATGGGCAAGCACGAGCACGTCAACGAGGTCTTCTTCCAAGACGCCCGCACCGCCAAGGGCAATGTGCTCGGTGAGCCCCACGGCGGCTGGGCAGTGGCCAACACCCTGCTCGGCTTCGAGCGCGGTGTCGGTGCCACCACGGCTGCGCTGCGATTCAGCGAAGAACTCCAGAACTTCATCGAGCTCGCCAGGCGCTACGACAAACTCGACGATCCGAGCGTCCGCCAAGACATCGCCCGGTTCCACACCGCGGTCGAAATCATGCGATTCCGGGGGTACCAGGTGCTCACCCGTTTCCTGGCCGGTCTCGCCCCCGGCCCGGAGTCCTCGATCGGCAAGCTCTGGTGGAGTAGCTACCACCAGAAGATCACCGAGGCGTCGCTTGGGATCGCCGGCGCCGACGGCATGGTGGGCTTCGGCGAGGAGACCCGTGACGGACTGGGTGCACCCGAGCTCGGCACACCCAACACGGTCGCCAATTGGATGAGCAGCTTCTTCATCGCCCGCCCCGGCACGATCTACGCGGGTACCACCGAGGTGCAGAAGGGCATCATCGGTGAACGAGTGCTCGGCCTGCCGAAGGAGCCGCGTGCCGACGGCGGCACCTGGCGAGAGAACCAGTCCTCGCAAGGATGAGCGCCGACTTCGGCACCTTCGGGGATCTGCACGTCACGGTCGACGACGACTTCGTCGCCACCGCGGAGATTCGACGACCACCCAACAATTTCTTCTCGCCGGCGCTGATCGACTCGATGGTCGATGCCTTCCGTGCGATTGACGAGGACTCGGCCTGTCGAGCGATTGTCTTGTGTTCTGAAGGCAAGCACTTCTGTGCGGGAGCTGACTTCAACGGCGATGGCGACGCCAGTCCAGAAGCTCGCAATCCCAACGGGTCACCCCGTCATCTCTACGATGCCGCGGTCGACCTCTTCGCCACGACTACGCCCGTTGTCGCGGCAGTGCAGGGTGCCGCGATCGGTGGCGGTCTCGGCGTGGCGTGTTTTGCCGATTTCCGTGTGGCTGCGCCAGAGGCGCGCTTCGCCGCCAACTTCGCTCGACTCGGGTTCCATCACGGATTCGGCCTGAGCGCCACCCTTCCGCCGCTCGTCGGCCAACAGCGTTCACTCGAACTTCTCTACACCGGGCGACGAATCAACGGGGAGACGGCTCACCAGATCGGTTTGGCGGATCGCCTCGCACCGCTCGACGATCTGCGCGCCGAGGCGCACGCACTTGCCGCCGAGATCGCGGGGTCTGCTCCGCTGGCGGTCGCCTCGATCCGTCAGACGATGCGCGGTGACCTCGCGCCGAAGGTCAAGGCCGCAACCGATCGTGAAAAGGCCGAGCAGGAGTGGCTACGCCAGACCGGTGATTGGAAGGAGGGCGTGAAGGCAATGGCCGAGCGTCGTCCTCCGAACTTCACGGCCGAGTAGAGGTTGGGTCGCAAGAATGGTCAGAAAAGCTCGCCGGGTCGACCCCGATCAACCGGGAGAATCAACGACATGACCGTGTTCGACACCGACTCGATCCTTCCCGCGCCTCCCGAAGGCGCTGTTCCAGTGCTGCACGATCGGGAGTACCGCGTGCAGTCGTATCGTCTGGCCGACGATCGTGTGCTCATCCAGGCCGCGTTGCGTGATCAGCGCCCACCCGGCCTCAGCATCCCGGGCGACCCGAACCCCCTGACGGTGCATCACATGACGGTCGAGATCGAGGTCACGATGCCCAAACTCGAGATCGTGGCGGCCCGCACCAATATCGCCGCTCATCCCCACAACACGTGCACCGACATCGTGGCTCGCTACGACGCACTGGTGGGGCTCAGCATCGCTCGCGGCTTCACGCACAAGATCCGTGAGCTGTTCGGTGGTCCCCGTGGCTGCACCCACACGACGGCGTTGCTGCAAGCGATGGCGCCGGTGGCGGTTCAGTCCCGCAACGGCCATCGGACGGCCAACACGATCGCCAACGGCGATCCGCACCCGATCGAGGATGATTCGAACAGCCAGCGATTCAGGCATCTGAGCAATACCTGTCACGTGTGGGCGGAGGACGGCGCCATGATGACCGAAGTGAAGGTCTCCGGCTCACGCGAGCCGATGCTCACGGTTCGCCGCCGCCTCGACGAACTCGGTCTGGATTCCCGTGGGCGACCGGTGAGCAACGTACGCGACGGGGGCGAAGGTTCATGACGATCGCCGGCTTCCGTCGAGGCCTCCGAGAAGCAGGAAGGTAGGAGACCGTGGGCGAACTCAGCTTCGCGACTGCTTGGGAGGTCGTTGCCGACACTCGCGGTGACCGGCTGGCCCTCCACAACGGCGGAGTCGCGCGCACATGGGCCGAGTTCGAGAATCGGGCCGCCCGTCTCGCCGGCGTGCTCTCGGCCGCCGGCGTGGACGCGGGGAGCAATGTCGCTCTCGCCCTCTACAACGGCAATGAATACCTGGAGGCAGAGTTCGCGGCGTTCAAGTTGCGTGCCGCACCATGCAACGTGAACTACCGCTACGTCGAAGCCGAGCTGACCTATCTGGTCTCCAACAGTCAGGCCAAGGCGGTGTTCTTCGATCATGCGTTGGCCGACCGCTTCGCCGCGATACACGAGGGACTTCCCGGTGTTCAACTGTGGATCCATGTCGGTGACGGCGAATGCCCTGCGTGGGCCCGTGCCTACGAAGACCTGATCGCGCAGTCCGACCCGGCGCCGAGGATCGAACGGGACTCCGAGGATCTCTGGATCCTCTACACCGGTGGCACGACTGGGCACCCAAAGGGTGTGATGTGGCCCCACGGGAACCTCATGGCGTTGATTCGGCGTTCGCTTGCGCCGCTCGGCCTCGAATTGCCGACGACGGTTGCTGACTATGCCGCCACGCTCGATTCCCTGGATGCCCTCACCGACCCGCCCCGCCAGCTGGCTGCGTCACCGCTGATGCACGGCACCGCCGGGATCGGTTCGCTCTTCACCCTGTTCCAGGGCGGAGCGGTCGTCACGCTCACCAATCGGAGCTTCGATTCGGCCGAACTCTGGCAGACCGTGGCCGATGTGCGCTGCACGCTCGTGAGCATCGTCGGCGACGTCTTCTGTGCACCGATGGTCGATGCGCTCGACGAGGCCACCGCTGCGGGTAGGCCGGTCGACCTTTCGTCGGTTCGATCGGTGTCGTCATCGGGCGTCATGTGGAGCCAGCCGGTGAAGGACCGTTTGTTGACCCATGCCCGCGCGGTGGGATCCGATCTCCTGTGCAACGACTCGCTGGGGGCAAGCGAGGGCGTCGGGTTCGCGGGCAAGGAATCCAAGGGCGACGGCGACACCGAGACCGCGACATTCACGCTTGGTCCCAACGCGGCGGTCTTCAACGACGATGGCAGCAGGGTGGAGCCGGGCTCAGGCGAGACCGGTCTTCTCGCCGTGAGTGGACCGATCCCGGTCGGCTACTTCGGCGACCCGGTGAAGTCCGCCGAGACGTTCCGTGAGATCGAGGGCCAGCGCTGGTCGGTTCCCGGCGACTTCGCCCGTATCGAAGCGGACGGCACGCTTGTCCTGCTCGGCCGCGGCTCGGTGTCGATCAACACCGGTGGTGAGAAGGTCTTCCCCGAAGAGGTCGAGGAAGCGCTGAAGCTGCTTCCGGAGATCGTCGACGCCAACGTCGTCGGTGTGCCCGACCCCAAGTGGGGCGCAGCGGTCACCGCGGTGGTCGAAGTCGCCGACGGAGCGTCGCTTTCTGACGAGGAGATGGTCGACGCGCTGCGTTCGCACCTCTCCGGCTACAAGCTCCCGAAGAATGTCGTACGGGTCGACCGGGTGTTCCGAAGCCCCAATGGCAAGGCCGACTACAAGTGGGCGACCGCGACGGCGCTGGAGGAACTGGGACTCGGGCCATGACCGATCTGAACCTCGCTTCCGTCTGGGAGTTCGTCGCCGATGACTACGGTGACCGATTGGCGCTGTGGCATGGCGACACCAAACGCACCTGGTCGGAGTTCGAGTCGCGGGCATCGCTGCTGGCCGGAGCGCTCGCCGAGGTCGGAGTCGGGCTGGGCGACAATGTTGCTCGCTCTACAACGGCAACGAGTATCTCGAGGCCGAGTTCGCCGCCATGAAGGTTCGCGCCGCACCTTGCAATGTCAATTACCGGTACGTCGAGAATGAGCTCGCCTACCTGATCGACAACTGCGATGCGAAGGCCGTCTTCTTCGACCACGAGCTCGCAGATCGCTTCGACGCTGTGCACAGCGACCTCCGCAAGGTGAACCTCTGGGTCCACGTCGGTGACGGTCCTTGTCCTGATTGGGCGGTTGGCCACGAGCAGCTGATCGAGTCGTCGTCGCCCGCGCCGCGGATCGAGCGCAGCAGCGATGATCTGTGGATCCTGTACACGGGCGGCACTACCGGGAACCCCAAGGGTGTCATGTGGTCCCACGGCAACATCGCCGCCCTCATCGAACGCATTCTGGGCAATCTCGGTGTGGAGATCCCGACCACTCTTGCGGGTATCGCGCCGATGCTCGCCGCGATTGACGCTGCCGGCGCCGTGCCGCGCCAGTTGGCCGCCGCTCCGTTGATGCATGGCACCTCCGGGCTCGGTGCGCTGATCAATCTCTTCATCGGTGGGTCGGTGATCACGCTGACCGACCGGCACTTCAGCCCCGTCGAGCTCTGGGAGACCGTCGAGCGTACCCAGGCGACCCTGGTCACCATCGTGGGCGATGTGTTCTGCGCGCCGATGGTCGATGCGCTCGATGACGCGGTAGCGGCGGGACGGCCGTTCGATCTTCGCTCGCTGGTGACGATCGGGTCCTCGGGCGTGATGTGGAGCGAGTCGGTCAAGGACCGCCTCCTCGCCCATGCCCGGGCATCAGGGTCCAGCATGTTCTGCAACGACGGCCTCGGCGCGAGCGAAGGTGTCGGTTTCGCATCCAAGGCCTCAGTCGGCGATGGCGACACCGCAACCGCCACGTTCACTCTCGGCGAGAACGCCGCAGTGTTCACCGAGGACGGTCGGCGGGTCGAACCCGGATCGGAGGAGGCCGGGCTTCTGGCGGTCACCGGTCCGATACCGCTCGGCTACTACGGCGATCCTGTGAAATCGGCCGAGACGTTCCGAGAATTCGAAGGTAAGCGCTGGTCGGTCCCTGGCGACTGGGCCACCTTGGCTGCCGATGGCACGGTCACGCTGCTCGGGCGCGGATCGGTGTCGATCAACACCGGAGGAGAGAAGGTCTATCCCGAAGAGGTCGAGGAGGCGCTGAAGCTCCTGCCCGGGGTGGTCGACGCAAACGTCGTCGGTGTGCCCGACCAGAGATGGGGGTCGGCGGTCACCGCCGTTGTTCAGCTCGCGGCTGGGGCCGAGCTCGGAGACCAAGAGATGATCGACAGCCTCCGCACGGCGCTGTCCGGCTACAAACTGCCGAAGAACATCGTGAGGGTCGACACGGTCTTCCGCGGCCCCAACGGCAAAGCCGACTACAAGTGGGCGACGGCAACTGCGCTGGAGGCGCTGGCTCTGGCGTGATCCGTCGCGCTCAGCCGTCGATTCGAGCGGAGGCGGTGCCGGTGACAACAGCGGCGCCATGTTGGTTGGTGGTGGTGATGGCGAGGTCGACGACGTGCTCGCCATCCTCCTCACGAATGGCCGTGACCTCCGCCGATCCGGTGAGCGTGTCGCCGGGCCAGACCTGGTTCACGAAGCGAACGCCGTACCTCGTGAGATTCCCATCGCCGACCCAGTCGGTGAGCAGCGTGGCGGTGATGCCCATGGTGAGCATGCCGTGGGCGAACACGCCGGGGTAACCGGCGACCTCGCGGGTGTAGAGCTCGTCGTGGTGGAGCGGGTTGTAGTCGCCCGAGGCCCCCGCGTACTGGACGAGCTGGGTTCGCTTGAGGTCTTCGACCAGGACCGCCGTGCGGGTCTCGCCGATGGTGAGTTCAGCTGCGCTGAGGGTCATGGCGTCTCCTCAGTTCTCGACGGGCTTCTCGGTGCGGACGCCCACCCCGCGAGCGGTGATGACGAGTTCGCCGTCCTGGTCGTGAAACTCGGTGATGGTTTCGCTGAACGTGAGCGTGCCGGCTCGCTTGCTCTGCTTCTCCCAGGTCTCTCCGGGGCGAACCGTGAGGGTGAGCACGTCGCCGGGCTTCAGGTGGCGGTGGTACTCGAAGTGCTGCTCGGCATGGAGCCCACCGCCCCCTCCGGAACCGACCTCGCTGTTCGTTTCGACTCCGGTTGGTGTGGCACCGGAGCCGAACCAGGGCCTGCCCACCTGCGGACGAAGCCGATAGGTCGCGTTGAACTGGGCCTGCGCCTGCGGGAACGTCGGCGGGGCGATGATGTGCCCGATCTCGGTCCCGGCCGCGTACTCAGCGTCGTGGTAGATCGGATTGTCGTCGCCTACTGAACGGGCGAACATCATGATGTGGCCGGCTTCCACCGGGAATCGATCCGTGGGCATCGGTGCTCCTTTTTCGAAGTTCGCGAGGTGCGTGCGAGAGTAGTGCCATGCTCAATCGTCTCGACGACTTCCCGGTTCACCAGACGCCCGAGCCGCTTGCTCAGCCCTTCACCTCCGATCCGAACTTCTACGACCGCACGTGGTTCAACGGGTACAGCGACGACGGCACCCGCTACTTCGGCCTCGGCATGGCCGTGTACCCACACCGGCACATCCTCGACTGTCACTTCAGCACGATCGAGGCCGGCGGGCGTCAGCATTGTTTCTACGGCTCTCGTCGCGCCCCGCAAGAACGCACCGACATGTCGGTCGGGCCGTTTCGGCTCGAGATCACGGAGCCGCTGCGCAGGGCGCGGGTGATCCTCGATGAGAACGAGAGCGGCGTGGCGTGCGACCTCACGTTCTCGGCGCGTACCTCGGCGATCCAAGAAGCCCGTCAGGTCCTGTGGGACGACCAGCGCAAGGTCATGGACGCCACCCGATTCGCCCAGTTCGGGCGATGGTCGGGCACGATCAGTCATCCTGATGGTGAGTTCGCCGTCGACCAGGACACCTGGCGCGGGACCAAGGATCGATCATGGGGTGTGCGTGGAGTCGGCGAGCGGATTCCCATCGGTGCTCCGACGCCCCCGAAGGGTGCGTTCTTCCTGTGGGCACCTCTGCAATGGGATGACCACATCAGTCACGCCGTCTTCTTCGATGGCAAGGACGGCGAGGCCCTGGTGCGCGAGGCGCTCACGGCACCGCTGTACGACTCGGAGAATGACATCCCTGCTGAGCTCATGGATGTCGACACGCCCATGGCCACCGCCGTGCATCGCATCGATTATCACCCAGGCACTCGGTGGGCGAAGCGAGCCGAACTCGACCTCGTCGATCTAAGCGGTGAAGTCCGCACAATCACGCTCGAGCCACAGTTGCGGTTCCAGTTCAAGGGCCTCGGTTACGGGCATCCCACATGGAAGCAGGGGATGTGGAAAGGCGAGCTCGAGCTCGGCGGCGAGAGTTTCGATCCGTCGGACCTCGACCCTCTGGCCCCTGAGAACATTCACATCCAGCAGGTCGTGAAGGTCAGCGACGGAGTACGGACCGGCATCGGAGCGCTCGAACAGATCGTGATCGGCCCCTATCGTCCGGCCGGCTTCACCGAGTTCTTCGACGGCGCGAAGTGAGCGACGGCTCGCCGACGATCGGACTCGACCCGGCGTGGATCGCCGGGCAGCTCATGGCTGCGGACCGAACACCGACGTCAGTCGAGTTTGCGGGCTTCATCGGAACCGGCCAGATGAGTCGCAACGCCCGTTTCGCCATCGCGTGGGAGGACGACTCCGGACCGAAATCGGTGGTCGTGAAAGTGCCGTCGTCGGTGCCGGCCACCCGTGCCGTCTCGTTCGAGCACGGGATCTATCAGAAGGAATGCGACTTCTATCGTTCGATCGCACCCCTCGTCGACGTGTCCGTGCCGCGGGCTCTCGGGGTGCACTACGACGCGGTCGGCCAGGATTTTGCCATCGTCTTGGAGGATCTCACGGGTTCGGAGCAAGGAGATCAGTTCACCGAACCCAGCCCCGAGCAACTCGGTATGGCCGTGGCCCAGGCCGCGGCGCTTCAGGCCCCGGTGTGGGGCAAGACCGACGGTCCGGCATTCGCTTCGTATCGCGATGACATGGGGAGACGAGCAGCCATCGGTGGCGAGATGATTCCCGTCTTCCTCGAAGCCGTCTTCGAGCGGTTGGGTCCTGACCTCGACGACGGCATCGGCGAAATGCTCCAACGGTTCGCGTCCGTCGCCGGGGTTTGGATCCAGCGCAAGAGCGTGCCCACCACACTTGTCCACGGTGACTTCCGGCCCGACAACTTCATGTTCGGCGTCGAGGCCGGTGCCCCTCCGATGGTGGTTGTCGACTGGCAGACGCTGACGCTCGGCCTCGGGGTCACCGATGTCGGCTACCTGCTGGCCGGTGCCCTCGAGCCGGAGAATCGCCGAGCCGTCGAACACGAACTCCTGGCGGCGTACATCGTCGAACTCGGAACGCGCGGCGTCGTGTATTCCATGGAGCAGTGTCTTGCCGACTACGCGCTCGGGTCGCTTCACGGCGTGGTGATCGCGGTCACCGCGACAACGATGGCGGATCAGACGGAACGCGGCGATGCTCTCTTCACGCTGATGATCAATCGTCATGGCCGTCATGCGCTCGACTTCGGGATCCTCGATCGCCTCGAGCGAGAGCTGAACTGAAACAGAACTGAACAGAACCGAACCAGGGGAGAACACGATGGGACATCTTGATGGACGAGTGATTGTCGTCACCGGAGCGGGTCGCGGCGTCGGACGAGAACATGCGCTGCGCTTCGCCGAGGAGGGCGCGAGCGTCGTCGTCAACGACCTCGGCGGCGAGCAGGATGGCAGTGGCGGAAACGTCGGGCCGGCCCAGGAAGTGGTGGACGAGATTGCGGCGATGGGCGGCAAGGCAGTCGCCAACGGGGAGTCAGTCGCCACGTGGGACGGATCGAAGGCCATCATCGATTGTGCGATCGAGACTTTCGGAGATCTGCACGGCCTGGTGAACAACGCCGGCATTCTCCGCGATCGCATGTTGGTCTCGATGAGCGAGGAGGACTTCGACTCGGTCATCAACGTTCACCTCAAGGGCACGTGGCTCATGATGAAGCACGCGTCGGCTCATTGGCGGGAGAAGGCCAAGGCCGGGGAAGAGGTCAAGGCATCGATCGTCAATACCTCGTCGACCTCGGGGTTGCATTCAAATATCGGCCAGGGCAACTACGGGCCGGCCAAGTCCGCGATCGCCACCCTCTCGATCATCGGCGCCCGTGAGCTCGGCCGCTATGGCGTTCGTGTCAACGCGTTCGCGCCGTCGGCCCGCACCCGAATGACACTCAGCACACCCGGGCTCGGGGAGCGGATCGCCGAACCCGAGGACGGCTCGTTCGATCAGTGGGACCCGGCCAACATCTCCCCGCTCATTGCGTGGCTCCTCACGGAGAACTGCCAGGCCACGGCCCAGGTGTACTGGGTCGGCGGCAACGAGATTGCCCGCTACCTCGAGTGGTCACGGGCAGATGTCGCCAAGACCGACGGCCGCTGGGAGATCGACGACATCGACAGGGTTGTCGGTGGGTGGGAGACCAGTCATGTCGAGTCACGGTCGATACTGGTGACTGACACCGAGCCTTATGTGCGCGGCGTGGACTGATGGCCGACGCCACCGAGGCCGATATTCGAGGGCGGGTGCTCGACTGGTTCCACGAGACGTGGGATCCCGACGTGTCTCTGATCGAGTGGCGCACCCGGCTGCTCGACTCCGGGTGGGCTGTGCCGTCGTGGTCGACGGACTGGTTCGGCCAGGACTTGCCGGCATGGGCCGACGGAGTCGCCCACTCGACCATCCGTCAGGCGGGTGGTGTCGCGCTTCCTCTGGGTGCCGCTTCCAGCCTGGCGGCACCCACTCTCCATGAACACGCGAGCGATGAACTGAAGGGACGAGTGCTTCGCCCGGCGCTCACGGGCGAGCAAACGTGGTGCCAGCTCTTCAGCGAACCGGGTGCAGGGTCCGATCTTGCCGGCCTCAAGTCGACCGCGGTGCGCGATGGCGACACGTGGATTGTCAATGGTCAGAAGGTGTGGAACACGAGCGCCGATCACGCGGACATGGCCATCCTGGTCGCCCGTCATGATTGGGACGCGGTGAAACACGCGGGGCTCACCTACTTCGTCCTCGACATGCATCAGGAGGGGGTGGAGGTGCGCCCGATCGAGCAGATGAACTACCACCACTCATTCATGGAGGTCTTCATGACCGACGCTCGGGTCCCGCACGCCAACATGGTTGGTGGGATCGGCGATGGCTGGCGCGTGGCGCGGGCGACGTTGGCCCACGAGCGGCGCTACGCAGGGGAGCGTCGCCTCAGCTTTGCCCCGGGAGCGAAGGGCCGGGTTGTGGAGGAGGCCAGGGCCGAAGCGGCGATCTACAACGAGACCTACAAGTGGTATCCGCAGCGCATGGGCCGGCCCGATCTCGTGACCGACCGCGCTCGTGTCGCCGGTCGTGACGATGACCCAGTGCTGCGCGACGACATGATGAAGCTGCACAGCCTCGAGAAGGCATCGCAGTGGACGGCGGAGCGGGCGAAGGCCAGTCGGGCGCTGGGCCGTCCGCCCGGGTCGGAGGGCTCGATCGGCAAGTTGGCCACGTCGGAAGTGGCCCGTCGCGCAAACGCACTCCACACCCGTATCGCCGGCGCCGAAGGGATGCTGAGGTCGACCACCGACCCGGTCCACGAGACCGTCGCCGAGGTGCTCGTGTCGACGCCGGCGCAATCCATCGCGGGCGGTACCGACGAGATCCAGCACAACATCTTGGGCGAGAGTTTCCTCGGCCTTCCCAAGGAACCGGGCGCGGATCGCGGCATTCCCTATCGCGACGTCGGGCGCAGCTAGCGCAGCCGTCCCCAGCAGGAGAGATCATGAAGATCGGAACCGGAATCAACTACGCCAGCGACTTCCACACCTCAGTCGCACAGATCGTCGAGCTCGAGAGGGCCGGCCTGGACCTGGTGTGGGTGTCGGAGGCCTACAGCGTCGATGCCGTCAGCCGCGTCGGTTACCTGGCAGCGGCGACGGACACCGTCGAGATCGGCACCGGCATCCTCAATGTGTACTCCCGGTCGGCCGGCGCCATCGCCCAGACCGCGGCGGGATGCGACTACGTCAGCAGGGGCCGGTTCATTCTCGGCCTGGGCGCCAGCGGTCCCCAGGTGATCGAGGGGTTCCACGGGATCGCCTACGACAAGCCGGTCAAGCGGATTCGTGAATACATCGAGGTCACGCGAATGGCATTGAGGCGCGAGCGCCTCGAGTACGACGGCGAAACCGTGCATCTTCCGCTCCCCGAGGGGGAGGGCACAGGCCTCGGCAAGGCGCTGAAGCTGATCAACCATCCGGTGAGGAACGAAGTTCCGATCTGGTGGGCATCGCTGATGCCCTATGCCATCCGCGAGACCGCCCGGCTCGCCAATGGTTGGATCCCGACCCAGTTCCTTCCCGAGCACATCACGACTGTCTGGGGCGATGACCTGGCCAAGGGAATGGCCGACCGACCGGCGGAACTCGGCCCGCTCGAGATCTCCAAGGGAGCGACGGTCGCCATCGGCGACGATCTCGTCGGCGAGGCGACCGACCCGTTCCTCGATCGCAATCGGCCGCACACGGCGCTCTACTGGGGTGGCATGGGCGCTCGGGAGAAGAACTTCTACAACGCCATCGCCCGGCAGCAGGGTTACGAGGAAGAAGCCGCGAAGATCCAGGACCTGTACCTCGACGGCCACAAGGACGAGGCTGCCGCCGCGGTGCCTCGAGACTTCCTCGACCGTGCCAACCTCGTTGGCCCGGAGTCGGTGATCAGGGAACGTCTGGCCGGCTGGAAGGACGCGGGGGTAACGCACCTCAACGTCAGTCTTCCCGGTCCGGACCCGGCAGCCACGTTGGGGAAGCTGCGCGAGATCCTCGCCGATGTCTGAAGTCGTCGTCCACCAACCAGAACCGGCCGACTCGCTGACCTGGCAGGTGGGCAACGTCACGGTGCAGCGCTGTCTCGAAACAGTCACCGAGATGTCGCCGCGATACCTCCTGCCCGGACTATCCCGCGAGCTCGTGGCATCACTGCCTGACTGGACGGCACCGTTCTTCACCCCCGAGGGGATGATGCTGTTGTCGGTGCACAGCTTCGTCGTGCAGAGCGGGGGCCTCACCGTGGTGGTCGACACGTGCATCGCCGACCACTCCGACCACCCGCTCCCGGGGGATGCCGAGTTCGCCAACCGACTGGCCGCAGCGATCCCGGGAGGGCTGGAAGCCGTCGACTACGTCGTGTGCACCCACATGCATTTCGACCATGTGGGCTGGAACACCCGACTGGTGGATGGCGAGTGGGTGCCCACGTTCCCCAACGCTCGCTACCTCGTGAGCAAGGACGAACTCGCCGGAACCCAGGCGAATGATTCGATGGGGGTGATGGAGCCCAGCATCACGCCGTTGATCGAACGGGGGATGCTCGATGCGGTCGAGTCTGACCACCGCATCGATGAGAATCTGAGCCTCGTCCCCTCGGCGGGCCACAGCCCCGGCCACGTGTGTGTGATGATCGAGTCTGCCGGTGAGCACGCGTTGATCACCGGCGACTCGTTTCACAGCCCTGCTCAACTCGCCCACCCTGAGGTCTCGGCAACCTACGCCGACACCGACTCGGCTGCGGCGACCGCCACCCGACACCGGCTGCTCGAACGGTTCACCGACACGGACACCCTCGTGCTCGGCACGCACTTTGCTCGCCCCACCGCCGGCCGCATTCGCTCAGGCACGGATCGAGTGTGGTTCGACACCGATCTCTAGGCTCGGGCCGAGCTGATCGGATCACCCAACCAAACCCCGAGTCGGACCCACCCGCCAGCCTGGGCCGCCTAGCTGAATCGCGAGCGCTGCTGCCCCGAGAACTACTCTCGAATCAAGATTCACGTTCGTCGGGAGAAGGTGTCCAATGTCAGACGAATTCCACGGTGAGTGACGCACCGCTCGTCATCCGCTCCGACGACGATGGCGTGGCCACCCTGTCGCTCAACCGACCTGACGCACTGAACGCGCTTTCCCCGGCCCTGTTCGTCGAGTTGCGATCGTTCGTCGACCAACTCGCCACCGACGACAGTGTCCGAGTCGTTGTGGAGCGAGGCGAGGGGCGGAGCTTCTGTGCAGGCAATGACTTGAAGGCCATCGCGGCCGGCGAACGCGCACCGACCGTCCATTTCCAGGCGGAGACGATCGACGCCATCGAGGCGCTTGCCCAAGCAGTGATCGTGTCCGTGCGCGGCCACTGTTTCACCGGAGGTCTCGAGCTCGCGCTGAGCAGCGATCTGATCATCGCCTCGGATACGGCCATGTTCAGCGACACCCATGGTCGCTTCGCCATGGTGCCGACGTGGGGCATGACCACGCGGCTCCCGGCTCGAATCGGACGGAGCCGTGCCCGAGACATGATGTTCACCGGTCGTCGAGTCCTGGCCGAGGAGGCTCTTCAGTTTGGTCTCGCCAACCGGGTCGTGGCCGATGCCGAGCTCGATCAGGCGACGGCCGAGATGGCGCGCCAGATCGCGGACCAGTCGCCGTGGACCATCGGCCACGAGAAGGCGTTGATGGCCGAGACCGCCGGAATGGGCCCTGGGGCAGGCGCATTGTGGGAGCGGGAGAACGGCCCCGGTCGCGGTCCGGACTCTGCTGAGCGGGTCGCTGATTTCTCTCGCCGGGGGTGAACGGCTAAAGGGAATTTCGGTTCAAGTTTTCCAGAAAGTAATGGGTGCTGGCTGGACCTAAGGGTTCGGAGTCTGCCAACATGACGCCTCACACCCGGCTGTGACGCCGGACACATCTTTTCCTGGGGAGGACAACGCGTTGAGTACCGTCAAGCAGTCGCGACTACTTGTACCCACAGGTGATGGTGCGCGGCCGCAGGCAGTGGCGTTGTGACTGCCCAACACGCTCTCGTCGTCAAGGATCTCCGCACCCACTTCACGGTGGCTGCGGGAGATGTCAAGGCCGTGGACGGAGTTTCGTTCACTCTCGATCGGGGCAAGACGCTCGGTGTCGTGGGTGAGTCCGGCTCGGGCAAGACGGTGCTCTCCCGTTCGGTGATGGGTCTGAACATCGCTTCGAACTCGAAGACCACCGGCTCGGTCGTCTACGAAGGCAAAGAGCTCGTCGGAATGTCGCCCAAGGAGATGAAGCATCTCTGGGGCACCGAGATGGCCATGGTCTTCCAGGATCCGATGACCTCGCTCAACCCAGTCGTGAAGGTCGGGCGCCAACTCACCGAGCACGTTCGGATTCATCTCGACGTTTCGAAGACCGAGGCTCGTGCCCTGGGCGTCGAGCTCCTGCGTTCTGTGCGAATCCCGGAAGCGGATGAACGCTTTGACGTGTACCCGCACGAGATGTCAGGCGGGATGCGCCAGCGTGTCTGTATCGCAATGGCGCTGGCGTGTAGCCCCGAGATGCTCTTTGCCGACGAGCCCACCACGGCACTCGACGTCACTGTGCAGCACCAGATTCTGAACCTCTTGAACACCCAGCAGCGCGACCGCAACATGGCGATGATCCTCGTCACGCACGACCTCGGCGTCGTGGCCGGCCGCGCCGACGAGATCGCGGTCATGTACGCCGGCAAGGTGGTGGAGAAGGCGCCGACCAAGACGCTCTTCAAGGAAATGCACCATCCCTACACGCAGGCGCTGCTCTGGTCGATCCCGAAGACCGCTCAGCCGAAGCACACCCGCCTCAGCGCAATCGCCGGGCGCCCCCCCGACCTCATCAATCCCCCGAGCGGCTGCTCATTCTCGCCGCGCTGCCCCTACGCCCGCCCCATCTGTCGCGAGGAGGAGCCGGTGCTGATCTCCGGTGTCGGAGACGACCACTCCTATGCGTGTCATCACCCGGTCGGCAGTCCTGCCGGCCAGGAGGCTTTCGACAAGAATCTCGAAGAGGGTTTGCCGCAGACGCTCGTGGCGGCGGGCCGTATTCAGGCCACCGAAGACCTACCCACGACCTGGGAGGACTGATGGCCGGTTCCGGTACTGCACACCTGCGCCCCCTCGATGAGACGCTGCTACGGATCGAAGACCTCGTGGTCGAATTCCCGCTCGGTGGTGGACGGGTCGTCCACGCCGTGAGCGGCATCAGTTTCGACATTGCCAAGGGTGAGACGATCGGCCTGGTCGGCGAGTCGGGTTGTGGCAAGTCCACCACCGGACGAGCGATCCTCCAGTTGCCGAAGCCCACGTCGGGTGCGGTCGTTCTCAATGGCCAGAACCTCGCCGGGATCGGCAACGAACGGATGCGGGAGCTGCGCACCGATGTGCAGATGATCTTCCAGGACCCGATCTCCTCGCTCAACCCGCGTCGCGCGGTTGGTGAAGTCGTGGCCGAACCACTCCACGTGTGGGGTCCGGCCGAGAAGGACGCGCAGTGGGAGAAAGTCGCCAAGATGCTCGACGCTGTCGGCATCGATCCTGATGTCGCCCGCTACAAGTTCCCCCACGAGTTCTCCGGCGGCCAGTGCCAGCGCATCTCGATCGCCCGAGCCTTGGTGCTCGAACCAGAGCTGATCATCTGTGACGAGCCGGTTTCGGCGCTCGATGTGTCGGTGCAGGCCCAGATTCTCAATCTGCTCGAGGACCTGAAGGCGCAGTACGGGCTCACCCTCGTCTTCATTGCCCATGACCTGGCCGTGGTGAAGAACATCAGCGATCGAGTTGTGGTGATGTATCTCGGCAAGATGTGCGAGATGTCCGAATCCGACGAGCTGTACGCCAACCCGGCGCATCCTTACACCCAACTGTTGCTCGAATCGCTCCCGATCCCTGATCCCGATGTTGTGCTCGACAGGGCCGTGAGCGAGCACGATGAGCTTCCTTCACCGATCAACCCGCCGTCGGGTTGTCGCTTCCGCACCCGCTGCCCGCACGCAGATCAGATCTGCACCGATGTCGAACCGACCATGCGGCGCGTCAACGACGATCACTTCGTGGCCTGTCATCATCCACTCGTACCTGTCGAAGAGGTCGCTGTCGGCGTCAACTAGACAGGTAAGCATTGCCAGTTCGAACAAATTCTGTCCCCGCCAATCGGTTGAGACGGTAATGAGGGGCTCCGGCCCACAATCCCAGGAGGGAAACCATGAAACTGAGAAGCTTGTACAAGCTCCTCGCTCTGTTGTTGGTCTTCGGAATGTTCGCTGCCGCGTGCGGTAGCGACGATGACGACGGAAGTGATTCCACTGTCGTAGACGACACCACAGACGACACCACAGACGACACCACCGAAGACGACGGCGTAGCCGACGCTGGCGATGTCGCTGAAGACGCCGAGACGACCGAGGTCGTTGAGGACGAATCGACCCGAAACTTCGGTGGCGAAATCGCCGTCGGTCTCGAGGCAGAGACCACCGGTATGCGACCGTGGGAAGAAACGTGTTCGTCGCCTTGCTACAACATGTGGGACGCGATGTACGACCGCCTGATGGAGCCGACAGCCGACGGTAACGTCGGAGGCAACGTCTATGAGTCCATCTCATCCAACGAGGACTTCACCGTCTGGGTCGCCGTTCTGCGCGATGGCATCACCTTCCACAACGGCAAGGTCCTCGATGCCCAGAACATCGCCGACATGTTCCCGGTTCAGCAAGCTGGCGCCGCTGGCGCCGGTCACGTCTCGGCATCCAACCTGATCGATGTTCAGGCCACGGGCGCCCTCGAGGTCACCTACACCTTGAGCCAGTCGAACTCGGCGTTCCCGTCCTTCCTGACCCGCGCTCCGATCGGCATGGTGTTTGACGCCGAACTCGCTGCCGCGGACCCGGATGGTTACAACGAGAACCCAGTCGGCACTGGTGCGTTCCAGTTCGAGAGTCGTGACATCGACAACGAAACTGTCTTCGTCAAGTACGACGGTTACTGGCGCATGGATGCCGAGGGCAACCAGCTGCCATACCTGGACAAGGTCTCGTTCCGACCGATCCCCGATGAGGGAACCCGTCTTGACGCAACCCTGTCCGGTACCACGCAGGCCGCACAAACGCTGCGCCAGGGCACGATCCGTGACGCTCGCGCCGAGCGTGATGACGGCGCCGACATCTTCCTGTTCGAGTTCCAGGGCAGCAACACCGGCGGAGGCATGTACAACGTGCTCGTCCCACCGTTCGACGATGTTCGAGTCCGTCGCGGCCTGACCATGATGAACTCGCAGGACAACGTCATCGAGGCGCTCGGTGGCACCGGCATTTCGTTGCCCGCCACCCAGTGGTTCAGCCCGGACTCCCCGTGGTACTCCGAGACCGTGGCCGCAGCATGGCCACAGTTCGACTTCGACGCCGGCAAGGCTTCGCTGCAGGAGTACGTCGACGATCCGGAGCGCTCCGACGGCAAGGCCGCCGGAGAGCCCATCGATGCAGAGCTCTCCTGCCCGCCTGACCCGACCCTGATCGCGGCCATGCAGGTCATCGAGCAGACTTGGACCGCAAGTGGCCTGGTCAACGTGAACCTCACCAACTTCGACCAGCAAACCCACATCGGCTACGCCCTTGGCAGCCCCGATGATGGCTTTGTCGGCAGCCACGGCGCCCATTGCTGGCGCTGGTCGGACGATGACGATCCGTCAACGAATCTGAACAGCGAGTTCGCGCCGCCCACTGCAGCGGTTGCGGAGGCTGCAGGGATTCCTGACATCGTGTCCCCGATCAACTTCTCCAACTACTTCTCTGGCACCATCTTCCAGGCCTTGGTTGCGGCAACGCAGACCGACGTGTTCGACGAGCGGTACGCACTCTACGAAGGAGTCATGCTGGAGCTCGCTGATCAGGTGCCGATTTGGTACTCAGGCCACACAGCCACGGCGATCATCGTTGACCCAGCCATCCAAGGCCTCGCCAGCTGGGTTCTGCCCGATGGCACCCTTGGCGCTGGCCTGCCCAACGCAGAAGGTCGCTGGGCCAACGCGTGGCTCGCCAGCTGAGTTGAATTGTGCTTCGGGAGGAGTGACGTCTGATGGGAAGAGTTCTAGCAGCCCGCCTTGCGCGGTTGGTTGCAACATTGTTTGCGGTGACCTTGCTGTCCTTTCTATTGACGTCGCTCCTCCCGGGCGACCCTGCAGTGGCCGTCCTTGGCCAAGACAACATCCAGAATCCCGAGCTCCTGGCGGAAGTACGTGAGGAGCTCGGGCTCAACGACCCCATCCCGGTCCGCTATGTGAAGTGGCTCGGCGACGCCGTCCGGTTCGATCTCGGCGAGTCCTATATCAACAGGGGACAAGAGGTCTCCGACACCATCAAGCAGCGGCTTCCGGTCACGGCTCAGCTCGCGGTCATGGCGATCGGTATCGCCCTTGTGCTCGCGGTCCCCCTCGGTGTCATCGGTGCCTACAAGGAAGGGAAGTGGCAGGACTCGACGACGTCCGCCGCCGCCCAAGTCGCCTTGTCGGTGCCCAACTTCATCACCGGCATCTTCTTGATCTGGCTCTTCGCGGTGAAGCTCGACTTATTACCGGCCTCCAACTGGAACCGAATTAGTGACAAAGGGCTCAGCGCCAACCTCAAAACGGCGATCCTGCCGGCCACGGCGCTGGCCACAACGCAGATGGCGATCTTCTCGCGGCTCGTGCGAGCCGACATGATCGCCACCCTGAAAGAGAACTACATCCTGTCGGCACGAGCCAAGGGCCTCGGCGACAGATACATCCTCATGCGTCACGCGCTCCGACCGAGCTCGTTGAGTCTGATGACCATCGTCGGCATCAATTTCGGTGCGCTCTTGGGTGGCACGGTCGTGATCGAGACCCTCTTCGCAGTTCCCGGTCTCGGCTTCCGCCTCATCAATGCCATCAACCAGCGCGACATCCTGGTCATCCAAGGCATCACGGTGTTCGTCGCCGTCGTCTACGTCGTGATCAACACTGTGGTCGACCTGCTCTACGCGGTCGTCGACCCACGGATCCGGAGAGGCTGACATGTCGACAACTGGCGGAGCACCGCACACCCCCGATTTTCCGAGCGATCGTCTGACGCGGGTATCGACATCTGGTCAGATCGACTCCGGCTCCACGGGCAAGCCGAGGCGCGCAACGCTGCGCGAGGTCATCGGCGAGATGCCCGTCCTCGTCAAGATCTCAGCTCTGTGGCTGACGCTCGTGGTCTTCGGCGCCATCTACGCCAAGCTCGACTCAACCGTTTTCAACGGCGCTCTCCCGTTGCAGGATCCCAACCTTCAGACCAACAACTTCGACGTCAACACCGGCGCGTTCGGTACCGGTGACCCGCTCGAGAGTCCATCGTTCACGCACTTCCTCGGCACCGATGCCATTGCCCGTGACACATTTTCTCGCATTGTGCACGGCGCTTGGGTGAGTCTGATCGTCGCCGGGGTGTCGGCCTCCTTCGGCATCATCGTCGGTGGCTTCTTCGGGTCTCTGGTGGGTTTTGTCCGCGGCCGCACCGAGGCGGTGGTCATGGCGGGAATCGATGTCATCCTGGCCTTCCCCGCATTGATCCTGCTCCTGGCCCTCGTTTCGATTTTCGAGGTTCGAAGCCTGACCTTGATCAGTCTCGTGATCGGTGTGTTGTCGATCCCCGCATACACGCGGGTCGCCCGAGCCAACAGCCTCGCCATCTCCAACCGAGAGTTCGTGTTGGCGGCGCGCGCCATCGGTACCAAATCGCGCACGATTCTGTTCCGAGAGGTCATCCCCAACGTGATGCCCACGCTGATCGCCTATGCCATGGTTTCGGCTGCGTTCGTCATCGTGGTCGAGGGCTCGCTGTCGTTCCTCGGTCTGAGTGTGCAGCTTCCCCAGTCGACGTGGGGCAACATGATCAATCAGGCCCGTAGGGACATCAAGTCCAACACTGCTCAGGTGATCTGGCCATCGTTGGCGCTCTCCGTCACTGTGCTATCGCTGAACCAGGTCGGTGACTTCTTCCAGCGGCGCGGGTCCAACCGCGACGCTGCGTTGTAGCCGGTGGGCGCATGGCGCACTGGATCACTGAAGCACCGGATCACCGCGACGTTGCGGACTTCGTTCCCGGGCCTGGCATCGCCCGTCTCGACCAGCCGCGGGTAGATCTCGGGCTGCTTCGATCCGCGCTCACCGAAGTGCTGCAGCGCGTCGACTACGACGACACCAATGGCAAGTGGGGCTTTGGTGTTCTTCCGGTCACTCGACGCCCGGGAACCGGCGGCCGGGCGCCCGTCGACCTGTCCGGCCGTTTCTGGATCCGCCCGGACGACAGCTATGTCGAGATACGCCGTGAGGATCTCGTCGATGAGGCCGGCTACACCGAACTCTTTCCCGAGTTCGCCGGCACCTACATCGAAGAGGTCGTCGACCTGTTGCGCATGGAAGTGGGCATCGGGAGGGTGCGGATCAATCTGAAAGAGCCGTTCAACGCAAACTCATGGCATCGCGACCCGGAGCCCCGGCTTCATGTGCCGATCCACACCAATCCGGGGTGCCTCTTCGTGGTCAACCACCACTGCACCCATCTGCCGGCCGACGGATCCGTCTACTTCACCGACACTCGCGGCTATCACACAGCACTGAACGGCGGAGATACGCCCCGAGTGCACCTGGTGGCGGCGATCACCGGCTGATCAATCGGCCGCCATGTAGGGCTTCATGACCTCGATCATTTCGGCGGGGAAGCGGGTGGGCCTGCCTTCGAGCGTGATCATGGCGGCGCGGAGTTCCTGCGTGGCGATCAACTCGTCACCGCGCAGAATGCGCTGGCGCCACTTCGACGTGACCCGGCGAAACTCGAGTATGTCGGTCTCGATGGTGAGCACATCGCTCTCCTCCGCGGAGGCGATGAATCTCGTCGAGATCTCCGAAACCACGATCGACAGACCATCGGCGCGCATGGATGCGAGGGAGAACCCGACCTCGTCGAGCAACTCGACGCGGGCCGTCTCGAAGTACTGGATGTAGACCGAGTGGTTGACATGGTTGTACGGATCGAGCTCGTAGAACCGGACGCGGAGTTGTGTCGTATGCGGCATCGAGAGGTGACGATATGCGACAGCCGTACGCTCGGCATCATGGAAGATCAGAAGTGGACAAGCGACGACCGCTACCAGGCAGTTGGCCTCGCCGGTTTCGTGCTGTCCGGCATCATCTTCTTGATCGCGGGCATCCGAGCTGGCGATCCGCTCACCATTGCTGGCAGTCTGGCGTGGACCCTGTCCTGCGGCGTCTGGGCGTTTCCATCGTTCCGGCGGCGCTGAGGCCAACCGAGCGGAGAGCATCGTCGTGACCATCGAGATCACCCCGAGTGGAGAGGCGTGTGGTGCGACGGTGCGGAATGTCGACTTGCGCGAGATCAGCGATTCGACAGTTGCCGAGATCCGCGCCGCCTGGCTCGACCACAAGGTGCTCGCCTTTCCCGATCAGGCATTGACCGACGACGATCTCGAGCGAGTCACGTTGCACTTCGGGCCGTTCGGGCACGACCCGTTCTTTGCGCCGATCGATGGCCACTCGCACATCGCCGCCATCGAACGACGAGCCGACGAGATGTCGTCACTCTTCGCCGAGAACTGGCACTCCGACTGGAGCTTCCAGGAGTACCCGCCGGACGGCACCTGTTTGTACAGCAAGGTGGTGCCGCCGATCGGCGGCGACACCCTCTACGTGAACCAGGAGGCGGCATTGGCCGCGATGCCGGCGGAACTCCGTTCTCGAATCGAGGGCAAGAGTGCCGTGCACTCGGCTCGCGGCGGCTACGCCCCGGACGGTGCCTATGGCGCCGACGATGCCGATGATCGGTCGATGCGCATCCGACCGAGCGCCGAGGCCTACGCCACCCAGATGCATCCGCTGATCCGCACCCACCGCGAGACAGGGGCCGAGACATTGTTCTCCGTCCTCGGCTACATCATCGGCATCGACGGCATGGATGACGACGAGGCCCGAGCACTACTCGGGGAGGTCTACGCCTGGGAGACCCGTGACGAGTTCCAATATCGGCATCGTTGGGAGCCCGACATGTTGGTGATGTGGGACAACCGTTGTGTGCTGCATCGCGCCACCGGCGGTTACGACGGCCACCATCGACTCCTGCATCGCACGACCATCGGCTACAACGCCGAGATGGGTGTGACCTAGCCGACTGCGTTCGGGTGCTTTGGCGGTGTGGCCAGGACCCAGAAGATGGTGCCGGCGAACGCTGCGCACGCGATGACCGTGAAACCGAGCTTGTAGTTGCCGGTGGAGTCGGCGAGGATCCCGGCCAGCAGAGGCCCCGACACCGACCCGAGGGTGATCACGATCGCCGACCACCCCATGATGCGGGCGAACGACGTGGTGCCGAAGTAGTCCGCCCGGATGGCCTGCATCTGTGGTCCGCGTACACCCCACGCCATGCCGTGCAGGACGACGAACGCACCGATCGCCAGTGAGCTCTCGATCCAGGTGAGGATGAGAAGGCCGACGGCATGCGCCGACATGGCCACCCCGGCGATCAGACGCTTGTTCACCCGGTCGCCGAGGAAGCCGCCGACCGCAGTGCCCAGAAACTGGAAGACGGGTACGATCCCGGCGATGAGAGCGGCTCGTCCGGCACTGAAGCCGCGATCCTCGGTCAAGTAAAGGGCGAGGTGCGCCATTGATGCGCCCACCACGAGCAGCGCCGAACCGTGGCCCAACGAGATCATCCAGAACGCTCGGGTGCGGACGGCCTCGGCCAAGGTGAAGTGGTCATCGCTGACCCCCTCCGCAGATCGCTCGCCAACGGTGGTTTCCGGATCGAGTCCGTCCATGGGTTCATCGGTCGAGTCAGGCGAGCGCCCGATGCGACCCGACGCCAGCCAGGCAGCGCCGCCGAGCAGGATGCCGGCACAGCCAACGGTCCAACGCCAGCCGATCGTGGCGAACCCGAGCACGAGCAGGGGACCGGCAAAACCGCCGACCGCGAAGCCCATCGTCTGGATGGACAACGCACGGGCGCGACGTCGTTCAAACCATCGAACCGTGGCCGTGGTGAGGGTCAGGAAGCCCATCAGGCTGGAGCCCAGCGAGGCCACGATCATGACCACCACGAACTCGCCGCGATTGTCGATCTGTGACAACCCGACGAAGCCGAGCATGGTCAGTACTGCCCCGACGCGCATGACGGTCGTGATACCCCGACGCTCGATCGCCCGCCCGTGGAGAGGCCCGATCAGCGCCCCGAGAGCACGCGTGGCCGCGTAGACGATCGACAGGAACGTTTTGGACCAGTCGAATCGGTTGCGAAGTTCGACCGCCAGGTTGCCGTAGCCCTGAACCCAGAGCATGGACTGCAGGGCCCAGAGCACCGACGTGGTCGCGACGATCTTCCAGCCGGTGTAGACGGGCCTCTTTCGTTGTTCCTGGAGGCTTGCGATCGGGCTCTGCAAGAGCCGGCTCAGCCGGCGTCGCTGAAGGACTTACCCTCGGCGGCCAGCTTGGTGATGAGCGCGGCGGGTTTCCAATGGTCGCCGTCGGACGCCGCCAGCTCGGTGAGGCGAGCGGCAACGGTGTCGAGACCCTGCAAATCGGCCCAGAACATCGGGCCGCCGCGGTAGCGAGGCCAGTTGTAGCCGTGTACCCAGATCACGTCGATGTCAGACGAGCGGATCGCCATGCCTTCTTCGAGGATCCTGGCGCCCTCGTTGACCATGCCCAGCACAAGCCGCTCGACGATCTCATCGGGGGTCCAGTCGCGGGGCTCAAAGCCCGCCTGGGCTGCGAACCGCTTCACGATCTCCTCGGTGATCGGCGACGGCGTCGGGACGCGGTTCTCGTCGTAGTCGTAGTAGCCGGCGCCCGTCTTTTGACCGCGCCGATCGAGCTCACAAAGGCACTCACGGATGGTGGAGCTGGTGGACTCCTCCTTCACCCAGCCGAGGTCGAGTCCGGCGAGATCGGACATCTGGAATGGCCCCATGGCGAAGCCGAAGTCGAACATCGCCTTGTCGATCTCCCACGGCATTGCGCCCTGGTCCATGAGGTTGTCGGCGACACGGCGGCGGGCGGCGAGGATGCGGTTGCCCACGAAACCAGGGCAGACGCGCACGAGGGCGGCGACCTTGCCGATGCGCTTGGAGATCTGCATGGTGGTGTTGATCACCGGGATCGACGTCTTGTCGGCTCGCACGACCTCCACCAGTTTCATGACGTTGGCAGGGGAGAAGAAGTGCATGCCGATCACCCATTCGGGGCGAGTGGTGGCCGACGCGATCTCGTCGATGTCGAGGGCACTGGTGTTGGTGGCGAGGATGGCGCCGGGCTTGCAGATCTTGTCGAGGCGTCCGAATATGTCCTTCTTCACGTCCATGCGCTCGAACACGGCTTCGACGACCATGTCGACCTCGGCAAGATCATTCATGTCGAGCGATGGGGTGATGCGAGCAATGCGCGCCTCGGCTTCCTCCATGGAGAACCGGCCGCGCTTGGCGCTGCGCTCGTAGTTGGCCCTGACGACGCCGAGGCCCCGATCGATGGCCTCCTGGCTCGTCTCGATGATCGTCACCGGGATGCCCGCATTCGCGTAGTTCATGGCGATGCCGCCGCCCATCGTGCCCGCACCGATGATGCCGACTGACTCGACCGGGATGAGTTTGGTGTCCCTGGGAACATCGGGAATCTTCCAGGCCTGCCGTTCGGCGAAGAAGAGATGGCGCTGAGCCTTCGACTGGTTGCCCGACATCAGACCGGTGAAGAGCTCACGCTCGACGGCCATGCCGTCGCCGAACGAGGCGCTCACCGCGGCTTCGACACACTTGATGATCGCCTCTGGTGCTTCGAAGCCGCGGAACTTCTTCGCGTTGGCTGCCCGAAAGGCGGCGAACACCTGAGCGTCGGCCACGAGCTTGTCGTTCAGATCGCTGATCTTGGCGAGCGGCCGACCCTCGGCCACGATGCGGCGGGCGTAGGCGAGAGCGTCGTCGAGGAGCTTCCCTTCGGACGCCATCTCGTCGACGAGTCCCATGGCGTGGCAGTCAGCGGCCGGGACATGATCGCCGAAGGCGATCATCTGGAGTGCCTTCTCCACACCGACGATGCGGGGGAGGCGTTGGGTGCCACCGGCACCGGGCAGGAGGCCGAGATTGACCTCGGGAAGGCCACATTTCGCGCTCGGCACCGCGATTCGGTAGTGGGCGCACAGGGCGAGTTCGAGCCCGCCACCCAGTGCGGTGCCGTGAATCGCGGCCACGACCGGGACCGGTGAGTCCTCGAGCGTGTCCTGCACGTCGCGCAATGACGGACCCTTGGCCGCGCCACCGAATTCGGTGATGTCGGCACCAGCGATGAATGTGCGGCCCGCGCAGATCAACACAATGGCGGCGACGTCGGACTCGTTGGCCTGCTTGACGGCGGTGTCGATGCCCGCCCGAACGTTGAAGCTGAGGGCGTTGACCGGTGGGGAGTCGACGGTGACAACGGCGATGTTGCCGTCGAGAGTGAGGTCGGTTACTTCATTGATGGCAGCCATGCCGCCGACAATAGGTCAGCGGGTCGCGAGGGGCGCTACTGAAAGACCGACCGAGTTGTGGGTTTCGATCAGGTCGGCGACGACACCCGATGCCTTCGCCGCTTCGACGAACTGGTGCAGGTACTCGAGGCCGGCCGGGTGGCGGCCTTTCGGGGTGCCGATGGCCTGCTGTACCGCCGAGAACTTGCCCTCCAGGACCCTCGAGCCCGGTAGCCGTTCGGCATCAGCGACGAGGCGGGGGCGGAGTCCGGCCAGCGCGTCGAGTTGCTGGTCGACGAACACGTCGAACGAGCTGTCGAGGGATTCGGACTGGACGAGTGTGGCGTGTTCGAGGCTACGTTCGAGCCACAATGCGTAGGCCGCCCGCTCCTTGACGGAGATTCGGATACCGGGCTGATCGGCATCGGCAAACGAAGAGATGGGTGACCCAGCCGGGACGAGATAGGTGCTCTCGATTTCGGCGTAGGCGGCGCTGAAGTCGATGAATTCGGCTCGGGCCGGCTCGGCCCCGATGTTGCCGATGTCCCAAGTTCCGGTCCGGGCCGCGTCCGCAACGTCGCCGGGGTTCGGGTAGGTCTGGTACTCGATATCGACACCGAGCGCCGTGGCGAGCGCGCCGGCCAGGTCGGGAGATACCCCGATCGGCCGTCCGTCGTCGGTGATCGACGAGACGAGGAGGAAGTTGCTGAGGTTTATCGCGGCGCGAAGCGTGCCTGTCGGGGCAAGCGCCGTGACGGCCATGGCGTTGGGGGTCGGGAAACTCATCACCCAGGAGACTAGGGATCTACCATTCGTGCTGCATGGACATCACCTTGGCAAGCGCGCTGGACCAGGCCGCCGCGATCCGCTCCGGAGCCATCTCGGCCATCGAGCTCCTCGACGCCACGATTGACCGCTACGAGCGTTTCAACCCGGTGCTGAACGCCGTCGTCGTGGAACGCATCGACGAGGCTCGCGTCCGAGCGGGGGAGGCCGATGCGGCTTTTGCAGCAGGCGAGTCGTGGGGCCCACTGCACGGGATCCCCATGACCATCAAGGAGGCCTGGGTCTGGATGGGAACGCCGTCGACATCCGGGCATCCACACCTCGCGGACTGGCGTCCGGAGAAGAACGACGAGGCGGTCCAACGACTGCTTGACGCCGGCGCTGTCATCTACGGCAAGACGAACCTGCCGGTGTCGATGGCTGACTGGCAGACGTTCAACCCGGTCTATGGCACGACGTCGAACCCCTGGAACCCTGATCTGACCCCCGGTGGCTCGTCGGGTGGCGCGGCCGCGGCGCTCGCCAGCGGCATGACGGCCTTGGAGCTTGGATCCGATATCGGCGCGTCGATCCGTAATCCTGCGCACTTCTGTGGGGTCTTCGGCCACAAGCCGACCTTCGGCATCGTTCCCATCGCCGGCCACGGAGCGCCCGGCGACCCGACCACGCTCGACATCGGCGTCGGCGGACCGATGGCTCGAACCGCGGCAGACCTCCGAATGGGTCTTGACATCGTTGCCGGAGCGGGCGGCCTCGACGCGGTCGGCTGGCGACTCGACCTGCCCGAGCCCCGCTGGCAACGCCCGGATCAGATTCGTGCCGCGGTGATGCTCGTGAGCCCTTGCGTTGTGCAGGACGACGAGCTCACCGACCAACTGGCGGCCACGATCGAGTCGCTCGCCTCTCTTGGGGTGCAGATCGACGACGCGGCTCGTCCCGACATCGACCTCGAGCGCAGCCACGAGATCTACCTGGCCCTCCTTCGGGCCGCGACGGGCACCGGGTATCCCGAGGACGCCCTGCCGGAGCAGAGGACCCAGGCCGATCGCTTCGCGGCCGGGGCGCGTGACTATCGAGCTGTCATCGGCCGCGGTGTCACTTTGTCCCACTGGGAGTGGGCCGCCTTCCATCGTGAGCGTGAACACGAACGCCTCGCCTGGGCCGCCTTCTTCGAGGACTACGACCTGCTGCTGTGCCCGACGGCGGCGTCGGCCGCCACTCCCCATGATCAGGAAGGCGAACGCCCGGACCGCACGATCACGGTGAACGGCACGCAACAGCCGGCCACCGATCAGCTCTTCTGGGCCGGCTACTCGTGCGGCGTCTACCTTCCCGGCACAGTCGCTCCCGCCGGGCTGACTCGTTCCGGTTTGCCGTGCGGACTTCAGATCGTCGCCCCGCATCTTCGCGACTACGAGTCCATCGCTTTCGCCGGCATCATGGAGCGCGAGCTCGGCGGCTACCAGGCTCCTCCCGGTTACGGCTAGAACGAAGTGATGCTCCGACTGCGTCAACTCGTTCTCGTCGCCCGCGACCTCCGCCCGGTCGAACAGCAGCTGATCGACGGATTGGGTCTGGAGGTCTGCTACCGAGATCCGGGGGTCGGGCACTTCGGCTTGCGCCACGGGCTCTACACGATCGGTGATCAGCTGCTCGAGGTGGTGTCACCAAAGCAAGCCGGTACGACCGCCGAGCGGTACCTCGACCGGCGGGGCGGTGACGGCGGCTACATGGTGCTCGTGCAGGTTGACAATCTTGATGCGCAGAGGGCCCGCATGGCCGATCTCGGCATCCGGATTGCGTTCGAGGCAGCGACCGACGGGCTTCGCGGGTTCCATCTCCACCCGGCCGATGTCGGTGGCGCGATCCTTTCGCTCGATCAGGCAGATCCCCCCGAGAGTTGGGCGTGGGCTGGTCCTGACTGGCCGTATCACTCGTCCACCTCGGTTGCGGGAATGACGGCGGCGGAGATCCAGTCTGACGATCCAACTGCGTTGGCCAACCGGTGGTCGACCGTCCTCGACCGGCCGGTGACCGATGGCTCCATCGAATGTGACAACGCCACGATCCGCTTCGTGCAGGCCGCCGACGGCCGCGGTGATGGACTCGCGGCGATCGATGTGTTCGTCGTTGACCGGGACCGCGCCGGTGAGACGCTGCTCATCGGTGGGGTCCGCTTCAACCTCGTCTAGAGACTGGTCCAGAGCTGTGCTCGCCAACGAGACGCCCACCGACCCAGACGTGACGTATCTCTCGTGCGGTTGCGCCGCGCACGATCTTCTCGAACGTTCGTGCCCATTCGTCTCCATCCCAGCGCCGTACTCGGCTCTGTTCGCCGATGTCGACCGCGATGGCGTCGAAGACCCGACCACGAGCCAGCAGCCCGGCATTGATGCCGAGCAGGTCGGCGCCGCCGCCGGTGGCGAGGTAGAACGCGGTGACGGCGTCGATCCGTGAACCGCCGACGCCGCGGTCGTCGCTGCGAGTCGCGTCCACGCCGGTTTCAAGCATCTGCGACGAGGTCACGGCATGTTGGCACTGGGCGAGCAGCGACGATTCCGGTCCGCCCGCGATGTCGGTACCCAAACCGACTCGAACCCCGGCGTCGATGGCTCGGCGGGTCGAGAACACGGCATTGGAGAAATAGCTGTTCGACAGCGGGCAGTGGGCGACCCCGGCGCCGGTACGGGCGAGCAGCGAGCGGTCGTCGTCGGTGAGATGGGTCGCGTGGGCAAGGACGGTGTGATCGGCGATCAATCCGAAGCCGTCGAGCGCGTGCGCATCGGTGTGCCCACACCGATCGAGCACATGGCCGTGTTCCCAATCGCTCTCCGAGCAGTGGGTCTGGATCCTGGTTTCGGTGGCGTGGGCGAGCTCGCCCAGCCCCATGAGCGCGGCGTCAGAGCACGCAGGGATGAAGCGCGGCGTGACGATCGGTTCCACAAGCCCCGGGGCTCCGGGTAGCGTCCGGATCGCCTCGATCGACCGCTGACTGGCCGACACTGCAGCTGTTGCGCCCTGGTCGCGGTACCAGTCCGGGGTGCCGTCGGGATGGTCCATGGCCACTCGGCCCACGAATGCTCGCTGTCCGTGGCGCACACACGCTTCGGCGAGTGCGACGGTGGCCGGCTCGTGAACCGAGCCGTAGTAGACGGCGGTGGTGGTGCCCTCCCTCAGAAGTGACGGCACCATGTGCGACCAGACGGCCTCGGCGAAGTCGAGGTTCTCGAAGCGGGATTCGAGCGGGAACGTGTAGTCGAGGAGCCATTTCTCCAGTGGGAGATCGAGTCCGGTCCCGAGCTGGGGCCACTGCGGCGCGTGAATGTGCGTGTCGATCAACCCGGGCAGCAGCACCATCTCGGTGCCGAGTTCGACATCGACGTCCGCTTCTGATCGGGAGCCATCGACGATCGACTCGATGGTGCCCTCGTCGTCGACGGTGAGAATTTGGTCCGAGAGCAGCTCGAACGAGTCGGGGCTCGGGGTTTGCAGAATTGTGCCGCGGATGGTTTGGGCCATTGAGAGCGACGGTAGTCGCGCGACGAGTGCAGGCGGGACTGGGATCGGTTGGTACCTTGGGGCGGAATGGCATTGCGCAACGTCCTCGGGGCGATCGTTCTACTGGCGGCGGCATGTACCTCGGACCCTGTTGATCTGGGAATCACTGCAGGTACGAGTTCGTCAACGACCACCGTGACGGTGGTCGAAACCTCTGCGCCCACATCCGCTCCTGAGCTCACGATCGCGCCATGGAACGGCCATCACATGGCGCTCAGCTGGACGTTCGACGACGGCGATCCGTCGCATCTCCGAACAGTTGTTCCGCTGCTCGATGCTGCGGGTATCCCGGGCACCTTCTACCCGACCTGCGGCGAGATCGCGCCGGATCTGGTTGCATGGCTCGCCGTCGCCGAGGCAGGCGTTCACGAGATCGCCAACCACACGGTCAACCATGTCGACGCCGACGGCGGAGACGACGTGACCGAGATCGCCGATTGTGATGTGTACCTCGCCGACACCGTTGGTGTCGAGGTCTCGACGTTCGCCTACCCGGCGGCAGTCGTCGATGAGCCCTATGTCAGCTACGGCGCCGATCGCTACGTGGCATCGCGTGCCGGTTGGGCCTTTGTCACCATCGTGCGATCGTCCACCGCTCCGGACTGGACAGCGGTGCCGTCGGTCTTTGTCGGTGACCTCGGGGAGGCCCCCGACGATGAAGGGCCGCTCGACTGGCCCTTGCGGGCAGTCAGCGACACTGCCGCTGAGGCAGGTTGGCTCACACTGACGTTTCATTCCGTCGGCACCGGCCTCGGTTTTGGCCCGGTCTCGACGGCCGAGCTCGAGCAGATGATCGAACATTCCGCGCAATACGACGTATGGCACGCGACGTTCGCCGATGTCGCCAGCTATCACCGCGGACGGTTGGCCTTGATGAACACGCTCCCGGTCGCTTCGGAGTCCGAGGGCTGGATCTGGCGGTGGGACGTGGCACCGGGAATGACCGACGTGCCCCTGCTCGTCAGCGTTGACGACGGCGAACTCCGCCAGCAAGGAAGAGTCGTGCCGAGAGATACGAGCGGACGGTTCAGGGTCGATCCCACCCGGGGTGAAGTCGAGTGGCGGCCGTGATTCTTCCCGACTCGCTTCTCGAGCTGGCGGACGACCGATCGGCCGCCGGTGAGCAGGCCCGTTCCCTGCACCCAGATGTGTTTCGCGCCCTCGCCGAGGGTGGCGTGCTGCGGGGCTGGGTGGCCGAGGAGTTCGGAGGGCGAGCCGCCACGATCGTGGAGGTCCTTGCTGACATCGAAGCGGTGAGTGTCGCCGATGGGGCGGCCGGTTGGTCAGTGATGATCGGCAACACCACGGCGTTGAACTCGCACCGGCTGCCGACTGAGTGGGCCGAACTCATCTACCGAGACCCGCTGGGATGTACCGGCGGCTTCGGCATGCCTGCGGCCATCGGCACAGTCGTCGATGGTGGGATTCGTGTGACCGGACGGTGGAGCTGGGGCTCGGGCACCAACCACTGCACGTTCATCGGTGGGGGAGTGCGCATCGTCGACGAGGCCGGGGAGTCTGCCAGGACCCCAGACGGAGCGTCGACTCCATTCGTGTACTTCGACCCGGATCAGATCGAGCTGCTCGACACCTGGCAGGTCGTTGGGCTCAAGGGCACGGCTTCCACCGACTACTCGGCCGCCGATGCCTTCGTACCCTCGGGGCGCTGGACCCAACTCGTCGGCAACGAGCCGTTGATCGACACGACGCTCGGTCGATTCCCGTTCTTCTCCGCTCTCGCTTGTGGAGTCGCGGCGGTCACGATCGGACTCGGCGTTCGGGCGATCGAGGAAGTGATCGTGCTGGGGGAGCGGAAGTTCGCCGGTTCTTCCACCGCCTTGGCGAACCGAGCGCCGGCCCAGGCCGATCTCGCCATGGCCATCGCCAACGTGGGCCAGGCCCGGTCGTACCTGCACGACTCGGTCAATCGAGTCTGGGACCAGATCGCCGAAGGCGGCGAAGCCGCGGATGACCAGCGCGTCGAGCTCCGTATCGCAGCGGCAGCGGCAGCACAGCGGTCGGTTGAGGCTGTCGACCTCTGCTATCACGCCGTCGGCGGTGCAGCCATCTTTGAATCAAGCCCCCTGCAGCGGGTGTTCAGGGATGTACACGTCGCTATCACTCACGGGATGATCAACCCTCGAATTCTCGAGCCGCTCGGTCGTTTCCACTTCGGTCTCCCGACCAACACCCAGCTGTTCTAGGTCGCGCGCTCCTGCTGCCGCGGCGACGTATCCTTGTCTGCATGAACCAGGAAATGCTCGACAAGATCCGCAACGAGAACGGCTTCATTGCAGCCCTCGATCAGAGCGGTGGCAGCAGCCCCAAGGCACTGGCGCTCTACGGCATCGGCGAGGGCGAATACAGCGGCGATGATGAGATGTTCGATCTCATTCATGGCATGCGTTCGCGCATCTGCACGAGCAGCTCGTTCAACGGTGACCGCGTTCTCGGGGCCATCCTCTTCGAGATGACGATGGATCGTGAGATCGCCGGCCGACCATCGGCCTCCTACCTCTGGGAAGAGAAGAGGGTCGTGCCGTTCCTCAAGGTCGACAAGGGCCTCGCTGACGAGGAGAACGATGCTCAGGTCATGAAACCGATGCCCGAACTCGACGCGCTGCTCGACCGGGCGAACTCCGCCGGCGTCTTCGGCACCAAGATGCGCTCGGTCATCAAGGGCGCGAACGCCGACGGCGTCGATGCAGTTGTCGACCAGCAGTTCGACGTTGGCCGCCAGATCCTGGCCAGGGGTCTGATGCCGATCATCGAGCCCGAGGTGGATATCCACTCCGCCACGAAGGCCGAGGCTGAGGATCTCCTCAAGGCGGCGATTCTGCGCAACCTCGATGGAATTGCCGACGGCCAGCAGATCATGCTGAAGCTCACCCTGCCGGAGCAGGACGGCTTCTACGACGAGCTCGTCGGTCATCCGAAGGTTCTCAAGGTTGTCGCGCTGTCCGGCGGCTATCCCCGTGACGAGGCCAACGACCGCTTGTCGCGCCAGCCCGGAATGATCGCCAGTTTCTCCCGTGCGCTCACGGAGGGACTCAGCGCCAAGCAGACCGATGCGGAGTTCGACGCCATGCTCGATGCCTCCATCGGCGGCATCGCTGCGGCCTCAGCCACCTGAGCTGACTAGCGTCTCGGGCATGACCCGGGTATTCGTTCACGGCAATCCGGAGACCGCCGCCATTTGGGGCCCTCTCCTCGACGCGCTTCGGCATCGAGGTGAGTCCGATGTGGTGTGCCTTTCGGCTCCCGGCTTCGGCGCGCCGAGACCCGATGGCTTCGCTGCAAGCCCGGCGTCCTACGTCGGTTGGTTGACCGGTGAGCTGGAACAGGTCGATGGCCCGATTGATCTGGTCGGCCACGACTGGGGCGCCGGGCATGTCTTCGGGCTGCTTGGCGTTCGCCCCGATCTCATCCGCTCCTGGGCGGCGGACTGCGCCGGCCTGGTCCACCGTGACTATGTCTGGCACGACATGGCGCAGGCCTGGCAGACCCCTGAGGTGGGCGAGCAGGTCGTGGCCGCGATGGTGGAGACGCCGGCAGAGGAGCGGGTCGCCATGTATGTCGGGCTGGGAATCTCTGACCCCATCGCGCGCGCTCTCGTGAGCGAAATGGATCCTTCACTCGGTGCGTGCATCCTCGCTCTCTACCGCGGCGCTGCTCAGCCGATGATGGCGGACCTTGGCCGAAGCCTTCTGGCCGCTGATCTTCCTCCCGGTCTTGTGCTCGACGCCACCAACGATGCATATTCCCAGCCTGCGCTGGGCCGCGAGATGGCCGGACAGCTCGGCGCAGACGTCTTCACGATGGAGGGCGAGGGACATTGGTGGATGTGCTCGGTTGCGGATGCTGCAGCCGACGGTCTCATTGAATTCTGGTCGACTCTCACGTGATCCATCGGGACTCGCGGTGAAAGGTTGGCTGGTCCGGCAAAAGGGCATCGCCGAGTTCGTTGCCGACCTGCCCGAGCCCGAACTCGTTGGCGAGTCGATGATCGTTCGCGTTGATGCCGCGACGGCGAACTTCGCTGATCGACTGCTCATCGACGGCAAGCATCAGATCCGCCCCAAGCGTCCGTTCACCGCTGGTTTGGAAGCCGCGGGCACCGTGGTCGAATCATCGAGCGATCGGCATCCGGTGGGCGCGCGGGTGATGGGACTCGTCGAGCCCGGCGTCGGCTCATGGGCCGAGCTCTGTCGCTGCCTGCCGCACAACGTGATCAGCATCCCCGATGGTGTCGACTCCGTCGCCGGGGTGGCGATCCATCTCAATGCGGAAACGGTGTGGCTCGCTCTGCACCACCGGGCTCGGATCACGGCTGGAGAGGTGGTCCTGGTCCACGCCGCGGCGGGTGGCCTCGGCACCATGGCGATCCAACTGGCCGTGGCCGCCGGGGCCACCGTGCTGGCCACGTGCTCAGCGGGCAAGGCGGCCGTGCCTCTGCGGCTCGGCGCGACGGCTGTCGTCGACAACCGGGCCGACGATTGGCACGATCAGGTCGCCGAGCACGCTCCTGATGGCGTGGACATCGTTGTCGATCCGGTCGGCGGCGACCTCTTCGAACGGTCGTTGAAGCTGCTTCGGTTCGAGGGTCGTCTGATCACGTTGGGATTCGCGTCCGGCGAGATCCCGTCGCTGCCGGCCAATTACGCCTTGGTGAAGAATCTTTCCCTGATCGGTGTGTTCTGGGAGCCGTACGCGGCGCGGCGTCCGTCGCTGGTCGATCAGGCGGCGCAGGAGATCTTCGCCCTCCACGCCGCGGGTAGAATTGATCCGTGCATCACCGTGGTCGACGACATCTCGAACGCTGTCGACCGCGTCAACGATGTCGCTGCCGGCGTCACGGTGGGCAAGACCGTGCTCGTCTGGCAGTAGCCGACTAGCTCCGGAGCGGGTGGCCGTCTGTCCGCTTCGGTTCCCGGAGCGGCAATAGATTACGTAGGGAACGGTCGGGTCGAGATCGGCGAGCCGGTCGGAAAAGTCGGCCGCGTAGAAGTCGATCAGTTGTGAGTCGGCGATGTGCCCCTCGGCAAATTCCTCCGGCGTACGAACGTCGAGGATGACCAGATCGTCGGCGGATCAGCGAGAAGCGGTGCCGACGGATGCTGCCGCCTGGTCGAGGAGGTCGCGGAACATGGCCTCAGAGAGTTCGCCGGTGGCGCGGAACAGCACGGCGTCGTCGGCGTCGACGGCGACCCAGAACGGGAATGCAGTGAGCCCGTAGCCGAGGGCGAGGTCTCCGGCTTCGCTGTCGACCACGGTGGTGCCGGTCCAGCCTTCCCGTTCGAGCCATGCCGACGGGGGATAGTTGTCCGCGGTGGCGCTCACCGATGTCGAAATCACGACGATGTCCACGCCGTCGGGGACCTCGGTGCCGTCCATCCATGAGACGAGGTTTGGTACCTCACGTTGGCAGTGCGGGCACCAGTGTGCGACGAACGCATAGATGCGTGCGACTCCGTCGTTTCCGAACTGGACCCGGTCGCCGTCGAAGGTGCTGGCCACAATGGAGGGTGCTGTGGCCCCGATGGCCGTATCCGGATCGGTGAAGCGGGCAAGAGGGGTGCCGATGACCTCCGCGAATCCCGTCTCTTGTCCGGTGGCGGGCGCGTCGCTGTTGTTGACGGCGAGGAGCCCGGTCACCACGGCGACGATGAGTACGAAGGCGATGACCCAGAGAAGCGGTGATTGCCAGAATGGCTTCGGCCCCGGAGTCGCCGGCTGAGGACCCTGCGCGGTCCTGGTCGAGGCCTTGTTCCGGTTTGGATTCGGACGGTTGCTCATTGCTGCTCCTGGGGGTGGGGCGTGGTGGGCACGGCGGGCGACGCAAGGGTCAACAAGCCGATGATGAGAATGAACGCGACGGCCGACATCTGAGGGATGGTCATCCAACCAAAGGCCTCGACCCAGCGTCCGCTGCAGGGATTGGTGATGTCGCAGCTCGAACTCTGCTCGGGAAACCACTGCAGTTGCACGTGGTACACCGCCAACGCCAGGCCGGTACCCGCGAGTGCGAGCGCATACGGACGAATCCACCAATCGCCGCGCCCGGCGGCGATGGGCAGTATGACGGCGAGCGGATACATGGCGATCCGTTGGTACCAGCAGAAATCGCACGGCACGAAGTCGGCGATCTCGGAGAAGGCAAGGCTGCCGAGCATCGCGGCCATGGCGACGAGGGCGGCGAGGGGGAGTGCACTCTCTGCAACGCGCTGTCGAAGTGACCGGTTGGCGAACGTGGCGATCAACCCGACAATCCCTCCCAGTTCGAGCAGGGCGAAGAAGCGCGCCATTGTCTCCGGTTCCATGTCAGCAGTCTAGAGTGGTGAATGTACGGACAAACGGAGATCGGGCATTTCGGAGGAAATGACCGGTACTCTCTCTCGCTATGGCGCTGACACCACTCGATCGACACAGCCCGATGCCGCTTTGGGCGCAGCTCGAGGAGAATCTTCGATCGAGGCTCGATGCCGGAGAGTTCGATGAGGGCTTCCCGACCGATCTCCAACTCACCGCTGAATACGAGGTCAGTCGCCACACCGTCCGTGAGGCGGTTCGGCACCTCAACAAGACAGGGCTGCTCAAGCGCGAACGTGGGCGGGGCACGGTCATCAATCGTGCGGAGTTCGAACAGTCGCTCGGCACGCTCTACTCGCTGTTTCAGTCCGTCGAGTCCGCCGGGGTGGAACAAACCAGCCAGGTTCTTCGTCTCGAGATCGTCACCGACTCAGTCGCTGCATCTCACCTCGAAGTTCCCGAAGACACCGAGTTTCTCCTGCTCGAGCGGCTTCGTCTCGCGGGGGGTGTGCCCCTTGCGGTTGATCGTGCGTGGATCCCCGGCGAGAAGGCTCGGACGTTGCTCGATGTCGATTGGTCACATACCGCGCTCTATGCCGAGCTGGCACAGGCAGGGGCGCCTGTCCCGAACCAGGGATGGGAACGACTCACCCCGATGACGCCTTCGGCCGCTGATCGCAAGCTGCTCGAACTCCGAAAGACCGACGCCGTCTTCTTCCTCGAGCGCCTCGGTTCTCGTGATGGCGCACCGATCGAATGGCGGACCACGATCATTCGTGGTGATCGCTACCGCTTTGTCTCGGACTGGACCACGGGCGAGCGCAGCGAACTCCGACCCACCGCCGCGCCTGGCATCAACTGAGTTTCAAGAACAGCTTTTCCAGCTCGGCCGGGTCACTGTCGGGGTCTTGGTTCGCCATTGCGGCTGCCATCAACCGGAATCCGACGCGGTCGAGTGCGCCCTTTGCGGCCGAGAGTTGGGTGACGATCTCGCGGCACTGGTCGCGTTCCTCGATCATGCGCTGAAGCCCTCGAATCTGACCTTCGAGCCTTCGGAGGCGCTTGATGACGTCTTCGCTGGTGTCCTCGGGGAACTGCATGTCGATCACTTTATCAAATACCCCTAGGGGTATGTTGACGATCCGTCTATATGTCCGTATATTCGTACATATGTCCGGACATTTTCGACTCCTCCCGATCATGGGCTGGTTGCCTCGCTACCAGCGCATCGATCTGCGCAGCGACCTCGCGGCCGGTATGACCGTCGGTGCCATGCTTGTTCCCCAGGCGATGGCCTATGCCCTGCTGGCCGGTCTCCCGCCCGAGGTCGGGCTCTACGCCGCAACGATCCCGGTGATCATCTACGCATTGTTCGGTACGTCTCGCCAGCTCGCGGTCGGTCCTGTCGCCATCGTGTCGCTCATGACGGCGTCGGCTCTGGCATCGGTCGTCGAGGAGGGCTCGGCGGAATACCTCGAAGCCGCAGCACTGCTGGCCCTCATGGTCGGCGTTGTGCACTTGATCCTCGGTGGCGGTCGCCTCGGCTTCCTGGTCGACTTTCTCTCTCATTCGGTTCTTGTCGGGTTCACGGCGGCTGCGGCGCTGATCATCGGCTTCTCGCAGGTCAAACACGTGCTCGGAATCTCGGTGCCTCGACAGGAGCATTTCATCGACACGGTTCGAGAGGTCGTCTCCGCCGCCAGTGAAACCCACGGTGCCACTGCTGTCCTCGGCACCGCCGCTCTCATCGTTCTCTTGGTGCTCAAGAGGGCGGCACCTCGATTTCCCGCGGCCCTGCTTGTGGTGGCCGGCTCGGTCGTCGCCGTGCGGCTCTTCGACCTCGAAGACAATGGTGTGAGCGTCGTCGGCGACATCCCGGACTCGTTGCCCGCCTTCGGCCTGCCTGAGCTCAGCGGCTCGTTGATCAGTGATCTCGCCGTTACTGCGGTCGTGATCACGATCGTCGGCTTCATGGAGTCGATCGCGGTCGCCAAGGTCTATGCCCGGCGTCATCGCTACGACGTGGAGCCCAACAGTGAGCTCATCGGTCTCGGTGCTGCCAACGTCGCCGCCGGCCTCTTCGGTGGCTATCCGATCACCGGCGGCTTCTCCCGTACCGCCGTGAATGACAGCGCGGGTGCGCGCACGCCACTGGCCTCGCTGGTCACCGCCGCCATCGTGTTGGCCACCATCGCCTTCTTGACGCCGTTGCTGACCTCGCTCCCAAATGCCGCGCTCGGCGCGATTATCATCGTGGCGGTCGTCGGTCTGATCGATATCGCCGAGATGCGTCACATCGTGGCCGTGAAGCGGTCGGATCTCATTGGTCTGTCGGTCGCCTTCATCGCGACCCTGGTGTTGGGTATCGAGATCGGCATCGGGGTGGCTGTGGTTGCCTCGATGCTCGTCGTGTTCGCCCGGATGTCGACTCCGCACACCGCTGTACTCGGCCACGTCGACGGCACGACGACCTACCGCAACGTCGCCCGTTTCCCCGAGGTCGACACCGATGACGGCATTCGCATCGTCCGCATCGATGCCGCAGTCTCGTTCGTCAACGCTTCCAAGATGAAGCGCCTTGTCACCGAACACGCCCAATCGCTGACTCGAGAACCCCGTGCCCTCATTCTCGATGCCGGGGGTATCAACGACCTCGACGCGACCGGTGCGGAGATGCTCGCCGAGCTCATCCCCGAAATCGAGGCGCTCGACGTTGCGTTTCACCTTGCCGAGGTGAAGGGCCCGGTCCGCGATGTCATGCATCGTGCTGGTCTCTGGGGCCAGTTCGGCGACCGCATCCATGCATCGACCCACGATGCGGTGCTGTCAGTGTCCGGCGAGACGCCGCCCGCTCCGCATCGTCGCCTTCTGGGGGTCGACGAGCGATGAGCGATGTCTGGACAGAACTCCTCGGGGCCCATGAAACGGCCCGTCGCGCCGATCGGGGACTCGTCCCCCAACACAAGCCGAATGCTGCGGTGCTCTCTTGCTCGGACGCTCGAGTCCCGCCCTCGGTCGTCTTCGGACAGGTCCATGGCGATCTTTTCGTCGTCCGCAATGCGGGCAACAACGCCACGCCGGCCGCCGTCGCCAGCCTTGACTTCGCCGTCGGCGAACTCGACGTCGACCTCATCATCGTGATGGGCCACACCGAGTGTGGGGCCGTCGCCGCGCTCTACGACCTTGCCACCGATTCCCTCAGCGAACTCCATGATCCCAACGTCCCCCAAACAGAAATTGCCCAGGAGGCACCATGACCCCCTCAGCGGTCCCGGCGGCAAACGCCGTCTCCCCATCCGAACTGCAGCACCTCCTGGCGCTGCATCCCCAATTACGGATTCTCGATGTCCGCACCTCGGGCGAGTTCCAGGGCAATCACATCCCGGGCTCGTTCAATGTGCCCCTCGATACGCTCGGCGAGCACGTGAAAGACCTCGCCGATGTGGACCATCCAGTGGCGCTGATCTGCCAGTCCGGTGGGAGGGCGACCAGGGCCCATGAGCAACTCGGCGCTGCAGGCAAACACTCGCTCCACGTTCTCACCGGCGGTATGGCCGCATGGACCGCGGCCGGTGGCGAAACCACCAGCACCGCTCCTGACCGGTGGGCCCTCGATCGCCAGGTCCGGTTTGTCGCCGGTCTGCTCGTGTTGATCGGCATTGTGGTCGGCCAACTCGTGGCGCCAATGATCTGGTTGGCGGGGGCCGTCGGCTTCGGCCTCGCATTCTCGGCCATCACCAACACCTGCGCTATGGGCATGATGCTCGCCAAGCTGCCGTACAACAGGGGCCCGCGATGCAACATCGACCAGGTTCTCACCGACTTGCGTAAAGAGGTGAGCCGATGACTCTTCGCCGGTTGACAGAGATACCCCAGGGGGTATAATGTACGTACAAAGTGTCCCACGAACGGGAGTTTCGAAATGATCTTCACCCAGTACTACCTCGACTGCCTTTCCCAGGCCTCGTATCTGATCGGGGACGAGTCCACCGGCCGTGCCGTTGTGGTTGATCCTCGTCGTGACATCAACGAATACGTGCGGGATGCTGAGGCCGCCGACCTGAGCATCGAGCTGATTCTCGAGACCCACTTTCACGCCGACTTCCTCTCGGGTCACCTCGAGCTGGCCAAGGCCACGGGCGCTGCCATCGGATTGTCCGATGTCGCGGCGCCGGAGTTCGACGTCCGCTCGTTCGCAGACGGCGAGAAGTACTCCCTCGGCGAGGTTGAGTTGGAGATCCTCCAGACCCCGGGCCACACGCCCGAGTCGATCAGCATCGTCGTGCGGGAGCAGGCTGATGCCGAGCCGTGGGGTGTCCTCACCGGCGACACGTTGTTCATCGGCGATGTCGGACGCCCCGACCTCCTGGCGTCCATCGGCTTTGAGCGCGACGATCTCGCCGAGATGCTCTACGACAGCCTCCACAACAAGCTGATGCCGCTGCCCGACGCCACCCGTGTCTACCCGGCCCACGGCGCCGGTTCGGCGTGTGGCAAGAACTTGTCGAGTGAAACCTCGTCCACCATGGGTGAGCAGAAGGCAGGCAACTACGCGCTGCTCGCTCCGGACAAGCAGACGTTCATCGACCTGGTCACCGAGGGTCAGGCCCCGGCTCCCGGCTACTTCGTCTACGACGCCATCCTCAACCGCAAGGACCGCGAGCTTCTCGACGAGGACGCGCCGATCGATGCGCTCGACCTCCCCCAGGTCGAGGCGTTGGTCTCAGGCGGAGCGATGCTCATCGACGGTCGTGACCCCGACGAGTTCGGCAACGGTCACCTCATCGGCTCGGTCAACGTGGGTCTCGATGGCCGCTATGCCGAGTTCGCGGGGTCGGTGGTGCCGAGCGATCAGGACATCGTCCTGGTGGTCGAGCCGGGTCGCGAGCTCGAAGCTCGCAACCGTCTTGCCCGCATCGGCTTCGACCGGGTGGTCGGCCATCTCAACGCCCCCTTCAAGGTCATGGTCGAACAGCCGGAGAAGGTGCAGCGGGCATCGCGCCTCACGGCGCGAGAACTCGCCGAACGACTCCAGTCGGTCGAGGGTCTGCAGTTGGTCGACATTCGCAACCCCGGCGAGTTTGCGCTCGGTGCCATTGACGGCGCCGCGGCCATGCCGGTCGGCCAGATGCCCGACCGCATCAGCGAGCTCGACCCGGCCAAACCGACGGTCGTCTATTGCGCCGGCGGCTACCGCTCGTCGGTCGCAGCCAGCTATCTGCGCAACCACGGCTTCGGGGATGTCTCTGACCTCCTCGGTGGCTACGGAGCCTGGGTTCCCGTCCCCGCCTAGTGTGAAGCCGTGGAGACCACGGCATCGATCACCATCGACCGCCCGGCGGCGGAGGTATTCGCCTTCATCGCCGACATGGCCAACAACACGGCCTGGCAGAACGGTCAACAGAGTTGTGTTTGGACATCGAGCCCACCCCATGGGGTGGGCTCGACCTATGACCAAGTGGCGAAGTTCCTCGGCATGACGATCACCTCGTCGTTCGAGGTCACGGAGTTCGAGGACGGTCACAAGATCCGAATCGAGACCACGAGCGGCACGATGCCGATCGACGTGACTCGCACGGTCATCGACCGCGACGGCGTGTCCGAAGTCACCGCGCTCGTGACCGGCACACCGCCACTGGTGATGCGCTCGCTTGGCCCGGTCAATCGGTGGATTGTCGGCGCCAGCGTGCGAAAGGACTACAAACGGCTCAAGGCGCTGCTCGAGTCGGGTAGCTGAGTCCGGGCGTCCAATCGCCGCGGCCCTGGCGGGTGACGTCGAGGAAGTGCCATACCGGCGAGAACAAATCGACGCCGCGCCAATGGTTGTCGACGATGTGGGCGCCGCCCGACCAGCTCAGCCGGGGCCCATCGTCGCTCGACTCGTAGGCGCTCATGAACGGCATCTGGTTGCCCTGCTCGTCCTCACCACCGATGTCGGCCTTGAACGTGTTGTCCGCCGCGCTCAGCCAGCGGAGACTGCTCCATCCCCGTTCATCGGCCAAGGCCAGCGTCTCGTCGATCGGTGCGGCGGAGACCATCGCAAAGTCGACATTCTGGGTGATGTGATGGTCGACGGCGGCCCATCCGTCGGCCCACATCGAGCACATCGGACAGGGCACGGTCTGCGCCTTGCCGTACATGAAGTGGTAGAGCACGACCGGCCGATCGGGGGCGGAGAAGAGTTCGCTCAGCCGTACGTCGCCGTCGGGCGAACCGAAGATGTAGTCCTCCACGATGGGGCCGGGTGGAAGCGAGCGGCGCATCTCGGCCACCCGTTCTCGTTCGAGCATGAGTCCGAGTTCGGCCTGCCGCAGGGACTCGCGTGCATCTTCGTAGTTGGTCATGTTGTAGTTGGTCTTGTCGTAGATGGTCATGAGGACTCCTCCGGGGACTCGGCGATCTGCGATACATCGACTGGTGGATTGGTGCGGCCGGTAGCGGCGATGGTGAGACGGTCGGTGAAATAGACCCAGCCGCGGCGATGGCCGGCAACAGCGTCCTCGGGCAAGCCGACGTGGGTGAGGACGAGATCGGTGCCCTCGGCGGTGGCGGTCAGTTCGATGGTGACGGTGGACGATCCCGGAGGCACGCCATCGTTGTCTTCCCATCCCCAGGTGAACGACACCCGTTTGTCGGGCACAACGTCGAGATACGCGCCACGCGCGACATCGCCTCCCGTGATGTCGACCCGGAAGATGCCCCCTGGCTGTGGATCCATCTCTGCACTGATCCCGAGCCAACGAAGGAGCAGTTCGGGCTCGGTGAGAAACTCGAAGACGACTGTCGGCGGTGCATCGATCGTCTGGGTGAGGACGAGCTCGGTCATTGGCCTTCTCCCTGCCGGGTCCGGACTCGATGTTCGGATTCGGCGGCGACCCGGAGGTCATCGAGCGCGCTCGTCCAGAACCTGCCCATCCATTCGTGGAGTTCAGTGAGGCCCTCGGGGCGGGCCCGATACAGATGCTGGCGCCCGGCTCGTCGGGTCGAGACGAGGCCGGCGTCGCGCAGCACTCCGAGATGCTGGCTGATCGCGGGTCGGCTGACGTCGAAGTGCGCGGCTATGGCGCCGGCCGCCTTCTCCTCGGCCCGTACGATCTCGAGGATCCGGCGGCGGGTGGGATCGGTCAACGCGTGGGTGGCGCGGTCAAGTTTGAGTGTTGGCACCCCACCAGTGTATGACGATGTGTAAGCAATAGCTAACGCATGCTCCTCGGGTGTGGGCCAACGTTCTCTACAGTGGGGGTGTGGATCCATGGGGGCGACTGTCGAAGCCGAGCGCGGGTGATGTGATCGCCGGCATCAGCGTGGCGTTGGTGGCAATTCCGCAATCATTGGCCTACGCCGAGCTCGCGGGACTCCCCGCTCAGTTCGGGTTGTACGCCACCGCACTGCCATCGCTGCTGGCCGCCATCTTCGTGTCGTCGAAGTACCTGCAGACCGGCCCCGTGGCGCTGACGGCACTTCTGACCTTTGGCGCCCTCGAGTCGCTCGCCGAGCCGTACTCCGTCGATTACATTTCCATGGCGGCGTTGCTCGCCCTGCTCGTCGGACTCATGCGAGTCGCCCTCGGACTGCTCCGATTGGGTGGCGTCGCCTACCTGTTGTCGGAACCGGTCCTGATGGGTTTCACCACCGGGGCGGCAATCCTGATCCTGTCGTCGCAGCTGCCGAAGGTGTTCGACGTCGCCGCCGCCGGCGATGGTGTGCTCCAGGACGCTTGGCAGGCGTTGACTTCGCCGAACGAGTGGCAGTGGCAGGCGCTCGCCTTCTCGGCGATGACAGTCGTGTTGATGTTCGGCGGCCGGCGACTCCACAGGCTCTTCCCGGGCATCCTCGTCGCCGTGATCGTGGGCGTGATCATCAGCGGAGCCGGAGACTACGGCGGTTCGATCGTGGGCGACCTCGACGGGGGGTTCATCTCGCTTCACTTCGACTTCCCCTGGGACTCGCTCACTGACCTGCTCCTGCCCGCCTTGGCGATCGCTCTCGTCGGGTTCGCGGAACCGTCCTCGATTGCCCGCACCATGGCAGCGGAGGAGCGGCTGGCGTGGAATGCCAACCGGGAGATGGTGTCCCAGGGTGTGGCCAACCTCGCCTCCGCGCTCTCGGGAGCGTTCCCGGTCGGTGGATCGTTCTCTCGCAGCTCGCTCAACCGGTTGGCCGGCGCCACGTCGCCGTGGGCCGGGGCGATCTCGGGCGCGTTTGTCCTGCTGGCCCTCCCGCTCACGCCGATGGTGGAGAACCTGCCTCGCGCGATCCTCGGCGCGATCGTCGTTGGTGCCGTGCTGAAGCTCGTCAACTGGCGTGGTCTCTACGGCCTACTCCACGAGTCCCGGCCGCAAGCCGTGGTGGGCATCGGCACTCTCGTCGCCACGCTGGCGTCGGCGCCTCGGGTCGAACGCGGGGTTCTCGTCGGGATCGTGCTCGCCCTCGGGGCGCATCTGTTCCGCGAGATGACGGTGTCGGCCGAGAGCGGTCGTGACGGCGACACGCTTACCGTCACCCCCCACGGGGTGCTCTGGTTCGCATCGGTGCCACAGGTCGAACGGAGCATCCGGCAGCAACTCGCGGAGCACGCGGAGGTCTCGCACGTCGTGGTCGATCTCCACGCGGTCAGCCGTCTCGACTACAGCGGTGCGGCCAGCCTGGCGCGAATCGTCGAGGAGCTCCGCAGCGCCGCTGTGCGGGTCGAGATCATCAACGTGAACCCCGGTGCCCGACGCGGCGTACGAGTGCACATCGAGGGACTCGACGATTGACGACTAGGACAGAAGTTCGGCGACCGCGGGGGAATGGGCAACCACGAAGTCGTTGACGTAGGAGATGTGGTTGTCGGCCAACTGATCGGGGTCGTAGAGATAGTTGACGAGCATGCCGTAGCTCTCGGCGCGCCCCTTGTCGGACCGGTCTCCGCCCCAGTTGATCCGTTCGATCCGGGCTCCGTTGCGCAAGTGGAACCGAGCCACCGGATCGGCCGGTAGCACCCGCCGCTTGGCGTGCAGCAGGTAGTACGCGCAGGAGGTCAGGACCGCCTCGCGGGCGTTGTCGTCGATCGGCGTGTCGCCATGCAGCACGAGCCGTTGGAGTTCCGGTGAGAGGCGACCACCGGTGATCTCGACCCACTGCGTGTAGCCGGGGATGGGTGAGAGTGTGCAGAACGTCTCGATCTGGGGTAGTTCAGCCTGCAACTCCTCGGTGACCTGCTTGATCAGCATGCTGCCCAGGGGAATGCCGGTCAGGCCGGGCTGGCAATTGGTGATCGAATAGAAGACGGCGGTGTCGACATCCGGGTCGAGATCGGCACTCGCTGCCGCCTGGGTGAGGACCTCCTGGATCGATCCCGCCAGTCCGACGGTCAGAGCGATCTCGATGAAGATCAGAGGTTCGCCCGGTAGCGCTGGATGGAAGAACCCGAAGCAACGCCGATCCGCCGCAAGGCGCCGTTGAAGGTCCTCCCATCCGTCGATCTCGTGCACGGCTTCGTATTCGATCAGTTTCTCCAGCACGGCGGCCGGCGTTTGCCAGTCGATGCAGCGGAGTTCCAGGAAGCCTCGATTGAACCAACTGGTGAGGAGATGAGCGGAGTCGTGGTCGACCACAGTGAGCGCCGGGAGGTCCCGCACAGCAGTGAGGCAGTCGGCGCGCATCCGCATCACTGCCGCGGTGCCACCCGGAGCGGTGTTGATCGCCCGGAAGAGTGCTTGGCGTGGCGCCTCGGTGGCGTCACCCAGCGCTTGTGCCGTTTGCGGGCCAGGACTCGTTGTGTAGGCGGCGATGGCAGCGGCCACCACAGCCGAGTCGGGGCTCAACTCGTCCACGAGCCAGACGAGAAATTCCCGCCGCGCATCGGCATCGAGTGCGTCGTAGCGGCGGGCCACCTGCGTCGCCAGATTGACCGTCGATTCGTCGCCGCGGATAGCGAGCAGGGCCCGGCAGGTCTGCTGGAGTACCGAAAGGATCGGCGACGGAGAACTCACCGTGCCATTGTGGCGTAGCCAATTGTGATTGTGGCGCGGTTACTTCGCGGCGTGGACCTTCAGCGACAGGAATCTGATCGGAAGCACCATGAGTTCCGTCGGGCCGTGGGCAACCTCGCCTCGCAGTTGCATTGTGTCGCCGGCGCGAAGCTCGTAGCGCTTCGATCCGTAGCCGTACTCCATGGCTCCCTCGAGCATGTGAATGAACTCGACCCCACTGTGCTGGAAGAGCGGGAAGACCTCGTCGGGCTGGGTGATGGTCACGAGCACGGGTTCGATCTCTCGATGGGCGCCTCGCAGGGAGCCGAGATCGTGGTAGCTCCGCCCGGGTCCATCACCTTCATGGGAGATCTCCAGACCTCCGCCGGCGGGGACGATGATGGCGTCGTGCTCCTCATCGAGCCCGCGAAAGAACGCGGTGAACGGCACGCCCGCGGCGTTGGCGAGGCTGGTCAGGGTGCTGAAACTGGGGGAGGTCTGGCCATTCTCGACCTTCGACAGCATGCCGATCGAGAGCCCGGCGGAGTCGGCGAACTGCTCCATCGTGACGCCGAGGTCCTGGCGGAACTCGCGGACTCGCTCGCCGACGACTCGCGTGATCTCTTCGGGGGTCACCGCGGCACGTCTAGAAGAGGGTGAGATACTGGTCGATCTCGCCGGCGGTGACCTCATGGTGGTGTGCCAGGAACTCCGCTCGCTTCGTGGCCGCGAAGTAGTGGCTGTAGGGCCCGGTCGGCGTAGCGCCGAGTCCGTCGGCGATCACGTCGTTGCCCACGAGATTGTCGGCAGCGTGCATGAGGGTCGGAGGCAGGGTGACGATGCCTCGGGCTGCGACCTCCGCAGCAGGCAGGGTGAAGAGGTTGGCGGTGTTGACCTCTCCGGGATCGAGCTGGTTGTCGATCCCGTCCATACCGCACGCAAGCATCGCCGCGAACATCAGGTACGGGTTGGCCGCGCCGTCGCCCAAACGAACCTCGAGACGGTCGGGCTCGGGCACACGGATCATCTGGGTGCGGTTGTTCCCACCGAACGCGGCGTAGGCGGGCGCCCAGGTTGCACCAGACGTCGGGGCGCCCACGCCCATGCGCTTGTACGAGTTGACGATCGGGCAGGCGATGGCGACCAGCGAGGTTGCGTGGGCGATCAAGCCGCCGGCGAAGTGGTATGCCATCTCGCTGAGGCCGAGTTCCTTGGAGTCGGGCTCAGCGCCGCCGATGAACAGCGGCTCGTCGGCGTCGTTCCACAAGCTGATGTGGGCATGGAGTCCGTTGCCGGCTTTGTCGGCGAACGGCTTCGGCATGAAGGTGGCGTAGCGGCCGTCACGTTGGGCCATCGTGTGGATCATGAGCCGGAAGAGGATCGTCCGGTCGGCTGTGGTCATGGCGTCGGCGTACTGCCAGTTCTGTTCGAACTGGCCGTTGGCGTCCTCATGGTCGTTGGCGTAGTTGCCCCAGCCCATGGCGTTGAGATTCTTCGAGACGCCGATGAGGTGGGGCAGCATCCGCGTCAGGCCCTTGGCGTCGTAGCAGGGGAGGACATCGGTGTCGCGTTCGTCGGCCACCGCGATGGAGCCATCATCGTGCTTCACTACCAGCGAGTACTCGGCCTCGACGCCGGTTTTCATCACCAGCCCACGTTCGGCGAGCTTGTTCAGAGCGTTCCGCAGGATCACACGCGGGGCGTAGGGCCACAGCTCGCCCTCGACGGTGGGGTCGCACTGCATGGCGGCGACGTTGGGTTGCCATGGCATCTGGGTGTAGGTCGACGGATCGGGGATGCAGAGCATGTCTGGGCTGGATGGGTCCTGGCCCATGGGGCCCGATGCGAAACCGGCGAACCCGGCACCGTCGGCCATCAGGCCTTCGAGCGCTTCGACCGGCACGAGCTTGGCACACGCCCGACCGTGCATCTCCACGAACATGGCGTAGATGTATTCGACGCCGTCGTTCTCGACTCGTGCCTTGATCTCCTCGTATGCGCCCATGAGTCCCCCGATTCAGTGTTTCTGGACGGTCAGCGTCTTTACTCTAGGTGAAACTGCTTCACCAATGTCAAAACTCTCGCTACAGTGCCACAGTATGTGTGGAATCGTCGGACTGTTCTTGAAGACGGATCGCTACCGAGACCGACTCGGCGAGCTCACGGCGGTGATGCTGCACGAGATGCGGGAGCGGGGTCCTGACAGCGCCGGCTTCGCCGTCTACGACGAGGGTCGACCCGGGCGCACCCGGGTCACCGTTTTGGCCGAACGCTCGACCCCGGAGTGGGGGCAGGTCGCGGCGTCGCTCGAGGCGCAGCTCGGTGCCGCCGTCACGGTGCGATCCATCCGGGATCACGCCGTGTTCGAGACCGACGGCGATGGTCGCGCCGCTCGACAATGGTTGATCGATCACGGTCCCGATGTCGACGTGCTCAGCTACGGCAATCAGATCGAGCTCTACAAGTCGGTGGGTGACCCTGATCTGGTGGCCATCAACTACGACCTGGCCAGCCGCTCCGGCACCCACGCCATCGCCCACACCCGCATGGCCACCGAGTCGGCCGTCACCACCAACGGCTCACACCCGTTCGTGACAGGTGCCGACACCTGCCTCGTGCACAACGGCTCGTTCTCCAATCACAACCAGCTGCGTGAACGCCTGGTGCAGCGCGGTGAGTCGTTCCAAACCGAGAACGACACCGAAGTCGCCGCCGGCTATCTCTCGTGGCGCCTCCGTGAAGGCGACACCATCGAGCAGGCGCTCGAGCAGGCCCTTGTCGACCTCGACGGCTTCTACACGCTCGCCATCGGGATCGAGAGCGGCTTCGCCATCCTGCGTGACCCGATCTCGTGCAAGCCGGCGGTGGTGGCCGAGACCGACGACTGGGTCGCGATGTCATCGGAATACCGGGCGATTGCCCGGCTTCCGGGCGTGGAGCACGCAGAGGTCTTCGAGCCCGAGCCCTCGCGGATCTACACCTGGAGCCTCGCCTCATGAACCCTGGTTCCGAGAGCACCATCCTTGACATGGAGATCACGACCCTGCGCGAGCTCAACGCCGCGCTGCATGAGGCCGACTCCGGCGACTTCGTCGTCCGCAATCCGCGTGGTGCCCATGCGGTGGCCGCCGGGATCAACTCCCCCGTGGCCGTCACTGTGGAAGGCTCCGTCGGCTACTACTGCGCCGGCATGCACCAGGTCGGTCGCGTGCTGGTTCACGGCAACGCCAGCACCGGACTGGCCGAGAACATCATGTCCGGCGAAGTCCGAATCACCGGCAGCGCCACCATGTCGGCCGGTGCGACCGGTCACGGCGGGCTGCTCGTGATCGAGGGCAACTCGGGTGCGCGCTGCGGGATCTCGATGAAGGGCGTCGACATCGTGGTGGGCGGCAACGTCGGCCACATGAGCGCCTTCATGGCCCAGGCCGGCTCACTTGTCGTTCTCGGCGACGCCGCCGACGATCTCGGTGACTCGATCTATGAGGCGCAGGTGTTCGTGCGCGGCGATGTGGCCTCGCTCGGCGCCGACTGCATCGAGAAGGAAGTGCGTCCCGAACACATCGAGATTGTCACCGGCTTGCTGGCCGCCTCGTCGATGCAGGCCGATCCTGCCGACTTCCGGCGCTACGGCTCGGCTCGTCAGCTCTACAACTTCCACGTGGACGATATTGATGCCGAGGTGGCAGCCCGATGAGCAACGAGTCACACACGTTCGATCGCAGTGTCATCGCCGAGATCCACCGAGCCGCGAACACCGGCATCTATCGGATCCGCGGATTCGGGGCCAAGCGCAAACTCCCGACGCTCGACGAGCTCGTCTTCCTCGGTGCCTCGATGTCGCGCTACCCGCTCGAGGGCTACCGCGAGGCCTGCGGCACCGATGTGGTCATCGGTGAAGGTCGCGCCGAGCGCCCGGTGCGGCTCGACATCCCGATCACCATCGCAGGAATGAGTTTCGGGTCGCTGTCGGCGCAGGCCAAGGAAGCGCTCGGCCGCGGGGCGAACGCGGCGGGAACTTCGACGACCACCGGTGATGGGGGCATGACCGCCGAGGAGCGCGAGCACTCATCCACACTCGTCTACCAATACCTTCCCTCGCGTTACGGCATGAACCCGGACGATCTCCGCAAGGCCGATGCCATCGAAGTCGTGGTCGGGCAGGGCGCCAAGCCCGGTGGCGGCGGAATGCTTCTCGGTCAGAAGATCACCGAGCGCGTCGGCAAGATGCGTACGTTGCCCGAGGGCATCGATCAGCGTTCGGCGTGTCGGCACCCGGACTGGACCGGCCCCGACGATCTCGAGATCAAGATCATCGAACTCCGCGAGATCACCGGTTGGCAGGTGCCCGTGTACGTGAAGGTCGGGGCCGCTCGCCCGTACTACGACACCGCACTCGCGGTGAAGGCCGGCGCCGACGCGATTGTCGTGGATGGCATGCAGGGCGGTACAGCGGCCACGCAGGACGTCTTCATCGAGCATGTCGGCATCCCGACGATCGCGGCCATTCCCGAAGCCGTTCGTGCGCTCAAGGAGCTCGGCGTGCACCGTGAGGTGAAGCTGATTGCGGCCGGCGGTATTCGGACGGGCGCCGATGTCGGCAAGGCCATCGCTCTCGGTGCCGATGCCGTCTCGATCGGCACCGCTGCACTGATCGCCATCGGTGACCAGAATCCAGCACTCGAAGCCGAGTACCAGGCGCTCGGCACATCGGCCGGATCGTGGGAGGACTACCAGGCCGGCACTGATCCTGCCGGCATCACGACCCAGGACCCGGCGCTCGCCGGTCGCCTCGACCCGGTGATCGCCGGTCGTCGTCTCGCCAACTATCTTCAGGTGCTCACGCTCGAGGTGCAGACGCTGGCCCGTGCCAACGGCAAATCCCACGTGCACAACCTGGAGCCCGAAGATCTCGCCGCGCTGACGGTCGAGGCTGCCGCCATGGCCAAGGTGCCGTTGGCCGGCACGAACTGGATACCCGGCGTCACGGGCTGATGGCAGGTCGGGTGCCTCGGAATCGGAGTGCACCGAGCATCACGACGGAGAAACTGAAGAGTCCGGTGGCGAGCCATGCAACCCCTTCCCCGTACCGGTCAAAGAGCAAGGCGGCCGGAAGCGCGGTGAGGGCAGCACCGAGAACTTCGATCGCGCCCATCAAGCCGAGTGCGGCGGCCTGACGGTCTTCGGGCACCGAGCGGGAGACGGCGACCTGGGCGGCGGTGAAGCCATAAGCATCGGAGACACCGAAGAAGAGCATCATCACGGCCGGCCAGAACAGACCGGGCACGAGACCGAGGAAGCTGCACGCCAGTGAGACGAGTCCGGTGCCTATCACCGCGACCTTTGGCGGCCCAACCCGGTCGGCAAAGCGACCGGCTCGCCGAGACAGGAGGAGAACCGGGAGTGAAATCAGCGTGAATGTGATCCCGACCTCCAGCGCCCCACCACCTCGATTCTGATACATGCCAGGGAGTACGGACTCCCAGGCTCCGATGATCGCGAAGTAGCCGCCGACGACCAGCAACGCTCCCTGTAGCCGGCGGGTGCGAAGAAGCGTGAGGGCCGACCGACCGCTGGTGTCGATTGCCCCGGCGTCCGCGGGAAGCCGAAGCACGAACGGGAGGAAGAGCACCATGCCGCCGGCAAAGGCGAAGAAGGGAGCGCGCACGCCGAAGGCTTCTGCGAGGCCGGCCGCCACGATCGGTCCGGCGAGGAAACCGCCAACCTCACCCACGATGAGGCGGCCCAGGTTTTCGCCCACCTTCTTCGGGTCGAGCACGGTGGCGGCCCGCCTGAGTCCAGGCAGTGCGAGTCCCCCGGCGAATCCCAGCATGCCCCGGGCGATGAACCACCACGTCATCTCGTCGACCAGTCCCATGATCAGGAGGGAGACCGCTGAGAGGGCGACGCCAACGCTCGCCATGAGTCGCCCGTGGCCGCGATCGGCATAGCGGGCGAGTGTTATCTGGGAGATGAACGCCGCCGCGAAGCCGGCGGTGACGATGATGCCGATCTCGGAATCGCGGAAACCGAGCTCGTCGCGCAATTCCCCGAGCACCGCGACAATGCCCGCGATCGATGCCGAGATGACCCCCATGACGATCTGGAACGGGAGAAGGCTCGGGGTCGATTTGCGCTCAGCTGATGCGGGCTCGCCGCGATCGATCATGCGCCGCCTAGTCGACCGATTCGACGATGAAGCTCGCAGTTGTTGCCGTGCTGCCGCCGATGTTGAGCGTGGCCGCACGACGGGCACCCGCGACCTGGTAGTCGCCGGCGGTACCGGTGACCTGCTTCAACGCGTCGACGAGCATCCGAGCACCGGTGGCGCCGACGGGGTGGCCGCCGCCGATGAGTCCGCCGCTGGGGTTGACCGGGATCGACCCGTCGCGCTCGAGACGACCGTCCTCAACGGCCTTCCAGCTCTCGCCGGGAGCGGTGATGCCGAAGTGATCGATGGCCATGTATTCCGACGGCGTTTGGCAGTCGTGCGTTTCGATCAGGTCGATGTCGCCGACCCCGCTGATCCCGGCCCGGGCCATGGCGTCGGTGATCGCCTCGCGAACGTGGGGCATCACATACTCGCTGTCGCTCCCCCGATCGAACTTCTGGCTGATGGGCAGCCCCACGGTGCGATGGCCCCAACCCGCGATCTTCGCCTTCCCTCTTCCAATGCCACCGCGTCCTCTTCCAACGCTGCCGCGCTCGGCCAGCCAGCGGTCGGACACCAGCACCACGCCGGCGGCGCCATCGGTGATCTGGGTGACGTCGTTGCGGCGGAGACGGCCGTACACAACCGGGTTCGCATGGTCGTCGGCCGCGAACGACTCGGGCGTGTACTTCCACAGTCGGGTCTGGGCGTTGGGGTTGTCTTGGGCATTGCGGAGGTTGATCTCGCCGATCGCCCGGAGGTGTTCCTCGTCCACGCCGAACCGACGGTCGTACTCATCGGCGATGCGGTCGAAGCAGTACGGCCAGAAGAACTCGACGCCGTCGGTTTCATGGCCGACCCACGCCGCCGCATTCTGCACGGCTGCCGCCTGCGCCCCGGGCATGTTCTTCTCCTGCTCGACGCCGATCACCAGCACGCAGTCGTAGCGGCCCGACTCGATCTCGGCCATCGCCGAAAGGGTGGCCATGGAGGCCGACGCACACGCAGCCTCGTGGCGCATGCTCGGGACGCCCCACAGTTCGGGGATCACCGTGGCAGGCATTGCGCCCATGTGACCCTGGCCGTTGTACAGCTGCCCGAACGCGTTGCCCACATGGATCGACTCGATGGCCTCAGGCCCGATGCCGGCATCGTCGAGGGTGGCCTCGATTGTCCGCTTGGTGAGGTCGGCGACGTCCTCGTCCTGCTTGGCGATGTTCTGGGCGAAATCGGTCTGGTGACCACCGAGAATGGTGACGCTGCTGTTCGAGGGGGACTGGCTCATGAGTGGCTCCAGAGTTCGCGGAGTTCGGGTTTCACGACCTTGCCCACCGGATTACGGGGAAGGACGTCGATCAGTTCGAGGCGTTCGGGGTGCTTGTAGCTCGCCACTTCATGCTCGCGCATGATCGCGGTGATCTCTGCGAGCGTGGGTTGCGCATCGGGCGCCGCCACGGCAAAGATGCCGAGCTTCTCGCCGAGATCGTGATCGGGGTAGCCGATCGCGGCGCACTCGACGATGCCGGGATGGCCGCTCACGATGGCCTCGACCTCGGCGGCCGAAATGTTCATGCCGCCACGGATGATGATGTCTTTCGCTCGGTCGACGAACTGGAGCAGACGGGGCGGGCGGTCATCACCCGTCAGCTGGAAGAGGTCGCCGGTGCGGTAGTAGCCCTCGTCGTCGAACTCTTCGCCCGTGGAGCCGATGTAGCCGTCGAACACGGTGATGCCGCGGAAGCGAAGTTCGCCGGTCTGGCCGACCTCGTTGATCACCTCGCCAGTCTCGAGATCGACGAGCCGAACCTCGACCCCCTCGCGCTCGGGCACGGGGAAGAAGCGGGCCCGTTCGGTGGGGTCGGGCACCTTCGCCATCGTGGACAGCAAGGCGGCCCCTTCGTTGGAGCCAAAAACATTGATGATCTCGATGTCTCGGTTCTGCCAGCCCGCGACCATCCACGGATCGAGGGGCGCCGAGCCCGATGAGATGGCGCGGATGTTGGACAGGTCGAGCGAGTCGAGCAGCGCGTCGTTGCCGAGCAACATGTTCAGTGCCGCTGGCGGCACGACGGTGTACGAGATCTTCTCGCTCTGCAGTTGGCCGAGGAAGACCTGCAGGTCGAGCGGGTGGTGCATCGCCATGAACGCACCGGACTCGACCCAGGGCACGAGCATCCCGCCAATACCCGCCATGTTGACCACCGGGAACGGACACAAGATCTGATCGTCAGCAGTGATCCCGAGCTCTGCCACCTGAAACGCGGACGACGCCATCCACTGCGCATGTGTCCTCGGCACCCCCTTGGGCGTGCCGGTCGTCCCCGACGTCCAGCAAATCGTGGCCCGAGATGCCGCGTTTGCTCCGAGGTGTGCTGCATCCGGGTGGCCCCCGGCCCTGAGGTCGGCGATATCGACGACGTCGACGCCGTAGCTCTCGAAGGCCGTTCGGCAGCTGTCGACCTGATCGGGCCGGTCAGGTCGATCGGCGGTGATCATCAGGTGGAACTTGGCGGTCTCGACCCCGTGGTGGAGTTCGTGGCTTCGGTGTTGAACGGGGAAAGGAACCGCCACCGCGCCGAGGCGGAAGCAGGCGAGGATCAGAATCGGGAGCTCCACCACGTTGGGAAGCTGCATGGCGACCGGCGTCCCCGGGCCGACGTCTTGTGCTGCAAGCGCTGCAGCCATGGCGTCGATCTCGGCATCGACCTCGGACCACGTGAGCCCGCGGGGCTCACCGCCGAGGATGTCGGCTCGGTTGGGCGCATCAGCCAGAGCGGGGAAGTCGGCTCGCGCGGCGACGGATCGCCGAACGAGTTCGTCGATGGTCTGTGGCTCGGTCATGCTCGGTCTCCTTCTGGCGCGAGCATGCCAGAAATCCCACGGGCCAGCGCAGCCCGTTGTTCCGTCGCTTCTGGTCGCAGCGCCCGTGGATTGTTGATGCCCTGAGAGGCAATCATGAACGCCTCCGCGAGACCGGTCGGAGTGCCGGCGCGAATATGGCATGACCGCTGGAGGGTGGTGATTGCTAGATCGAGGTGGGTGAGCATGATCTCTTCGGCGCGACGGTAGGCGGCGCGCAGCGGTTGATGTTCGGGTAGACGGCTCAGCGCGGTGCGGAACACCAGCGATTCGACGCGGAAGAACTGGGCCTGCCACTCGACGAAGCCGGCGATGGTGGCGCGGAGGCCCACGTTGGTGAACCCGTCGACGTCGAGGCGATCGATCGACCCGTCGACGAGCTCGTCGAGCGTCTCTTCAAAGGCTGCCGTAAGGGCGTCGTCCTTCGTCCCGAAATGGCTATAGAAGGTGGCCGGCGAGCAACCGGCACCGGCGGCGACGGTGTCAGCGGTGAAGTGGCCGCTGCTGCGCAGATCGGATCGGACCGCGGCGATGAGCTCGGCCCGCGTGCGGCGACTACGAGCGGTCAAGGTCTGGCTTGTGCGCGGCGCTGCTGTCATCATCGCTTTACATTGGCACAGTTTCTGGAGTACTACTAGTAAAACTGCTGAAGGAGTTCTGCGTGAAGATCGAGCTGTGCAACACGGTCGAATCAGGGCTGCCCCCGGGGGACGACCATCCGTATCGCTCGGGCGCCTGGCGACCGCAGTACAACGAATACGATGCGTGGGACCTCGATGTCGAGGGCCAGATTCCCGACGATCTCGCGGGCGTGTACCTCCGCAACACCGAAACCGCGGTATTCGAGCCGATCAAGCGCTACCACCCGTTTGATGGCGACGGAATGCTCCACTCGATCGGGTTCGCGAACGGCGAGGCCAAGTACGCCAACCGCTTCGTGCGCACCGAAGGATTCCTTGCTGAACAGGAAGCAAAGGAGAGCCTGTGGGCCGGAATCACCGAGCATCCGTCGAATGCGAAGGCCGATCACGGCTGGGGCGCCCGCACGATGATGAAGGACAATGCGTCGACCGACGTGATCGTCCACCGCGGCGAGGCGCTGGCCAACTTCTACCAATGTGGCGAGCTCTACCGTCTCGACCCGCACACGCTCGAAACCAAGGGCACCACGAAGTGGAATGGTTGGTTCCCGCCCGAGGGCGTGTCGGCACATCCCCGGGTCGATGAGCACACGGGTGAACTGCTCTTCTTCAACTACGGTGCCGCCGCTCCATACATGCACTACGGCGTGATCAGTGCCGAGGGCGAGCTCGTGACCTACATCGACATTCCGTTGCCGGGGCCTCGACTCCCGCACGACATGATGTACACCGAGAACTACACGATCCTCAACGATCTGCCGCTGTTCTGGGACCCCGAAGCGCTGGCCAATGGCTTCTACTCCAACGTCTTTCGGCGCGACATGCCGAGCAGGTTCGCAGTTGTGCCGCGCCACGGTTCGACCGACGACATTCAGTGGTTCGAATCCGATCCCACGTTCGTGCTGCATTGGATCAACGCGTATGAGGAGGGCAACGAGATCGTCCTCGACGGCTTCTTCCAGCACAACCCGACTGCTCGTGGTGTTGATCGCAGCGCCAACGCAGATCCGCGGCTCAAGGGGTTCGAGACGCTCGACATGAATGTCCTGCAGGCCCGCTCCCATCGGTGGCGCTTCAACCTCGTCACTGGGGAGACCCAAGAGGAATCGTTGAGCGATCAGTGCCTCGAGTTCCCGATGATCAACGGCCAACACTGGGGTCGCCCGTACCGCTACTCATACAACGCACGCTGCGCCCACGGTCTGTTCGCCTTCGACGGTCTGGTGAAGCACGATCTCGTCAACGGCACCGAGGAACTCTGGGAGGCGCCCGAGGGCACCTACGTCAGTGAGACGGTGGTCGCACCCAAGCTCGGCTCCACGGGTGAGGACGACGCCTACCTGCTGACGTTCTCGTCCGACATCGTCAACGATGTCTCCCACTGCGAGGTCTTCGACGCCAGCGATCCGACAGCTGGCCCCATCGCCCGCGTCAAGCTGCCGGAACGCATCTCCAGCGGTACCCACGCCACTTGGGCCCCGGCCTCCCAGCTGTAGTTGCAGCACACCTCGGAGCAAACGCTGCAACTACCGCTGGAGTTGGAAGCGGAAGGAGGAGCCGTCGATCTTGGCTTCGTGGATGTGGAGGGCGTCGGCGCCGGCGCCGAGCTCGAGACTGGTCGCCAGGACCTCGCCGGCGATGTAGGCGCCATGTTCGGCGACAGCGGCGCGGGCGGCATCGCTGGCGACGTCGACCCAGACCTGGATGCGATCGGTGACCACGAGGTCTTCGGCCTTGCGGGCGTTTTGGATCTCCCGGACGATGTCGCGGGCCAGACCCTCAGCAGCCAGCTCAGGGGTGACCTCGGTGTCGAGGGTGACGACAGCGTCGTTGGACCGCAGGGCCGCGGCGACCACGCCTTCGGGTGACTCGAGCGCGAGCTCGTACTCGCCCTCGGCGAGCACATGGCCGGCCACAGTGACCGAGCCATCGTCGTTCGAGGACCAGTCGCCGCTGCGAGCCGCGCCGAACACGGCTTGCACGTCCTTCCCCAGCCGCGGACCGAGGGCCTTGCCATCGGGGCGCAGCACGAATGTGGCCAGCGAGCCGATCTCTTCGGTGACGTTGACGGCCTTCACGTTGAGTTCGTCGCGCAACAGATCGGCGAACGGCTCGAGCGTGTCGGCGTTTCGGCCCGCGACCGTGACCGACGCGAGCGGCAGGCGCACGCGCAGGCCCTGGTCCTCGCGCAGGCGCAGAGCGGTCGACGCAACATCGCGCAAGCGATCCATGGCGGCGACGAGATCGGTGTCCGCCGGGTAGTGGGCGACGGAAGGCCAGTCCGAGAGATGGACCGACTCGGGGCGATCGTCGTCGCCTCCGGTCAACCCGGCCCAGATCTCCTCGGTGATCATCGGGAGGAACGGTGCCGCAACCTGGATGAGGGTGACGAGCACCGTGTAGAGGGTGTCGAGCCCGTTGACATCTGCGCCGGTGTCACCCTCTACAGAACCACCGCCCGTACCCCAGAAGCGATCACGCGACCGGCGGATGTACCAGTTGTTGAGCGCGTCGATGAACGACTGGATCTCCGCCGCAGCACCCGGGAGGTCGTACTCGTCCATGCACGCTTCCACCGCCCCGATGAGATTGCGGGTCTTGGCCAAAATGTAACGGTCGAGGAGTTCCGGCGAATCGGTTCTGAAGCTCGCCCGGTGACCCTCGACGTTCGCGTACAACGTGAAGAACGAGTACGCGTTCCAGATCGGGAGGATGACCTGGCGGACGACGTCGTCGATCCCCTGATCAGAGATGCGTGTGTCGCCGCCCCGCACGATCGGGTTGGCCATGAAGTACCAGCGCAGCGCATCGGAACCCTGCTTGGAGAAGATCTCCTCGGGCTCGGTGTAGTTGCGCAGCTTCTTCGACAGCTTGGCGCCATCGTCGGCGAGCAGGATGCCATGAACGATCCCGTTCTGGAAGGCCGGGCGATCGAAGAGGGCTGTGGCGAGCACATGCAGTGTGTAGAACCAACCTCGCGATTGGTTGATGTACTCGACGATGAAGTCGGCGGGGAAGTGTTCGTCGAACCAGTCCTTGTTCTCGAACGGGTAGTGCACCTGGGCGAACGGCATCGACCCGGATTCGAACCAGCAGTCGAGCACCTCGGGCACGCGGCGCATCATCGATCGACCGGACGGATCGTCGGGATTCGGACGTACCAGCTCATCGATGAACGGACGGTGCAGGTTCGTGGGACGAATGCCGAAGTCGGCCGCGAGCTCGTCGAGCGAGCCGTAGACATCGGTGCGCGGGAAGTCGGGGTTGTCGCTGATCCACACAGGGATCGGCGAACCCCAGAAACGGTTGCGGCTGATCGACCAGTCGCGAGCACCCTCGAGCCACTGACCGAAACGGCCGTTCTGAATGTGGTCGGGAACCCAATTGATCTCCTGATTGGTCTCGAGCATCCGGTCACGGATGTCGGTGACCTTCACGTACCAACTGGGCATCGCCTTGTAGATGATCGGCGTATCGGTACGCCAGCAGTGGGGATAGTTGTGCGTGTAGCTGTCGTGCCGGACGAGCTGGCCGCTCTCGCGCAGATGGCGGATGATCCCCGTGTTGGCCTCGAGGACGTTCTCTCCGGCCCAATCGACAACGTCGGGGGTGAAGCGACCGGAGTCGTCCACGGGCACGACCATGCCGATGCCGGCCTCGCCGGCGATGCGCTGATCGTCCTCACCGAAGCCGGGCGCCATGTGCACGACGCCAGTACCTTCGGCCGTGTCGATGAAGTCGCCGGCGAGGATCTGGAACGCCCGCTCGGTGCCGTGGTGCGGCTTCTCGGGATCCACTTCGGCCATGTCGGCGAAGTACGGGAACAGTGGCGTGTACGTCCGACCCACGAGTTCGCTACCGCGAACGGTGCCGACCTGCTCGGCATTCTCCAGCTGTTTCTCGTACGCCGCGACCGTCTCCGCTCCGAGCACGTAGCGAGTGCCGTTGGCGTCGAGCATCACCGCGTAGTCGAGATCAGGACCGACCGCGAGCGCCAGGTTCGACGGCAGCGTCCACGGTGTCGTCGTCCACGCCAGCACCGCCAACGGCGCAGTGCTGTCGCCGCCGAAGGCGGAGTCCCCGTCCTGCGGATCGAGTGTGAACGCGACGGTGACAGCGGGATCCTGGCGGGGACGGGTGGCGTCGTCGAGACGGATCTCGTGGTTGGACAGTGGCGTCTCTGCCCCCCAGCTGTACGGCAGTACGCGGTTGGCCTGGTAGATGAGTCCCTTGTCCCACAGCTGCTTGAACGCCCACATGACCGACTCCATGTAGTCGAGGTCCATGGTCTTGTAGTCATTCTCGAAGTCGACCCAGCGGGCCTGACGGGTGACCGTCTTCTCCCACTCCTGCGTGTACCTCAGCACCGATGTGCGGCAGTACTCATTGAAGCGTTCGATGCCGTATTCGATGATCGACGCGCGGCCGGCGACCGGGAGCTCCTTCTCGGCTTCCATTTCCGCGGGCAGGCCGTGACAGTCCCATCCGAACCGGCGCTCGACCCGCTTGCCCTTCATTGTCTGATAGCGGGGGACGACGTCCTTCACATAGCCGGTCAGCAGATGCCCGTGGTGAGGGAGTCCGTTGGCGAACGGTGGGCCGTCGTAGAAGACGTACTCGTTGTTTGTCGATCCGATCTCGTGGGGACGCTGATCGACGCTCTTGCCGAAAACCCCGTGCGCTGACCATGCCGCGAGAATTCGCCGCTCGATGCCCGGAAGATCCGGGCTCTCGACATGCGGGTACGGCGCCTTCTCTGCGTCAGTCATAGGCCTCAAGGCTATCGGCGCGACCCCTGGCCGAGGACCGGGTTTCGGCCGCGGTCGGCCCTCGCCTTTCGTTTGATCCCGTCGGCATGGAAAGATCGTGGGTGATGACCACGAACCTCACGCTCGAGATGGCAAACGTCGTCGGGGAACTCGGCCGTCTCGGGACTGTTCTCGGGGCTGCCGACGTCAACATCCAAGGTCTCTGTGCGGTGTCACACGGCGGAACGTCCGGTCTGGTTCATCTGCTGGTGGAAGATCCTGAGCCCGCGTACAAGGCGCTCGATCTCGCCGGAATCACGATCGACTCTGATGATGAGGTCCTCGTCGTCGAGGTGTTGGACAGGCCCGGAGCGCTCGGCGAGGTGGCAAGGAAACTCGGCGAAGCGGGTGTCAACATCAACGTCATCTATCTCGCCACGTCGACGCGCCTCGTGATCGGCGCCGATGAGCTCAACAAGGCTCGCTTGGTCCTCGAGTAGGCGTCAGGGCACGACCACCAGGGGGATCGCGGCCAACGCCATCCCGACGCCGATCCACTGGACAAGGCGCAACCGTTCGCTGAGCACAAGCCGAGCGAGCAGCACCGTGCTCACGGGGTAGAAGGCGCCGAGGACTGCAGCCACGGCGAGCGGGCCACGCTGGTAGGCCCACATTGCGAACACATTCGAGATGCCTTCGGCGATCCCGGCGGCGATGACAACCGCCCGCAGATCTCTCGGCATGGTGATGTCGCGGCCGAGGGTCAAGGCGATGAGGGCGACGATCGGCACCGACACGACTCGAGCTGTCACGAGTGGCCAAAGCCCGGCGTCCTGTTGGGTCTCGGCGAGGGCCAGGAAGAACACGGAGAAGCCGAGTCCGGCCAGCAAGGCGAGCGCGAATGCGAACGGTGGGGTGGCGTCGGCCTCGGCGCCGTCCCTCTCCTGGGTGACCAATGCAAGGGCGATGAGGGCCACGACAATCCCGACGACGTTGATCACCGAGAGCGATTCGCCGCGACCCAAGCCGACAAGCGTCGGGATGACTGCTCCAATCGAAGCCGACACAGGTGCCAGCAAGCTGATCTTGCCCCGAGAGAATGCGGCGTAGAGCGAAACGAACGAGAACGTCCCCGACAGTCCGGCCACCACTCCCGCAGTCAGGTCGACGGTACGGATTTCCGGCGCATCGATGAACCAGACGGCGGTGACGATGAGTCCGAGGCTGGCGGCTTGGATCCACGCCGCCACAGCGAACGGCGACTGCCGGCGAGCAGCGACCCCGCCGCCGAAGTCGGACGCGCCAACGATCAGCGCGCCGATCAACGACAGCAGAGCGGTCACTCGGGCGCAGACGTCAGGACATGCACCGCTCGGGGGCCGCGGAATTCAAACCCGTGCAGCTCAACGGCGTGCGCCGGATCGAGGCGAAGGTCGGGGAAACGGGCGAGCAGACGCTCCACGCCGACTCGCACTTCCTGGCGCCCCAGCCATTCGCCGAGGCATCGGTGGGCGCCGAGTGCGAACGCCGCGTGCGAGCCCTCGCGTCGAGCGAGGTCGATCTCGGTGGGATTGCTCCAGTGGGACTCATCGAGGTTGATCGACCGCAGGACGCCGCTGACCAGCTCGCCCTCGGCAATCGCGGTGCCCGCGAGTTCGAGATCCCGGGTGGCCTGGCGGGTGACCGTGCCGACGGGTGAGTAGACGCGGAACACCTCCTCGATGAGGCGTCGCATCTTGGTGGGCTCGGCATCGACCGCCGTTCGTAGTTCGGGCTGCGTCAACAGCACCCAGATCACCATGCCGATGCCATCGCGGGGCTCGTTGATTCCACCCGAGATCATCAGGCGGACGTTGTTGACGATCTCCTCCGGCGTGGCGCCTTCCTGGACGAACCAGGAGATGGCCGAGTCGTCATCGCCGGCCGATTCGATGCGCTGGGCGAGGACCGCGCCCAGATCCGCTTTGGCGCGAGCACCGATGGCGGCCAGTTCGGGGTCATTCTCGAAGTTGGCGAGATCGGCGCACAGGCCCTCGCACCATCCCCACATGCGGTCGAAGCCATGAGCGTCGAGGCCGAGCACCGTGGCCAAAGACCCGGCCGACAATGGTTGGGCGTAGTCGGCCATCAGGTCGAAGCCGGTCGGATCGACATGATCCAGCAGCTGGTCGGCGATCGTCACGAGCTCATCGGCCACGAACCGACCACTGCGCCCGCCGGGGGTGAACGGTGGCTGCAGGATCGTCTGCAGCCGGGTGTGCTCCGGCGGATCGCACGTGAGCATGTTGTCGCCGAGAGTGCGGGCCAGAAACGAGGGTTCCGTCGCCGCCGAGAACAGCTCCGGGTGCTCCTCCATGTAGACGACATCGTCCCAGCGGGTCACGAGCCACATCTCCATCGCCGGGACCCACGACACCGGTTCCTCGGCGCGCAGCTGAGCGAGGACGGGTTCGGGATGTCGTTCGAGATCGCCGAGATTGACGTCAGCGCCGAGTGTCATCGTTCGTCTCCTAGTGGAACATCAGGTACTGATCGAGCTCCCATTGGGTGGCCACGTCGCCTTCGACATGCTCACCGACGGCCCCGATGTAGCGATCCCACTCGGCCGCCTTGTTGGCGAGAAAGTTGGCGCAGACATCGGTGCCGACGGCTTCCTGGAGCACCTCATCGGCCGCCAGGTCGGCCAGGGCTGCGTTGAGATTGCGGGCGCTGTGAACATCGGTGTTCACTTCCTCGAAGCCGTCCTCGACCATCGCGTCGGGGCACACGTAGCCCTTGACCACCCCGAGCCGAGCGGCCTGCAGAACAGTCGCCACGGTGAGGTGAAGGTTGGCTGATCCATCGGCCAGGCGGCTCTCGATCCGGGTGCTCGGTCCGCCGGCGACGGCGATGCGGTTGGCGACGCCCCGGTGATCGAATCCCCAGTTGGCCCAGTATCCGTTGAGTTCGCCCGGCTGAAGACGCCGGTACGCGTTGACGGTCGGACAGCAGAGCGGGGTCATCGCGAGGTGATGTTTGATGAGTCCGGCGAGGCACCCCTTGGCCAACTCGGAGAGGTTGTCACCGGTTGTCGCGTCGACGAGAGCGTTGTTGCCGTGCTCATCGACGAGTGAGAAGTTGACGTGCACACCGGTCCCGGCGACACCGGGGAACGGCTTGCCGAGGAAGGTCATGTCGTAGCCCATCTCGAGCGCCACTTCGCGAGCCATCACACGGAACAGGAATGCGTCGTCGACCGCCTGCAGGGCATCGTCGTACTCGAGCGTGAGCTCGAACTGGGCCTGGTCGAACTCGGCGTTGATCGACTCGATCTTGAAGTTCGACCGGTCCGCGGTTCGCATGATGGCGTCGATGACACCGGTCGGGTCGGCGAGTCGACCCGTGGCGTAGACGTAGGAGCGTGGCATCTTGGCCCGCTCCCACGTGCCGTCCTCCGCGAGCTCCATGACATAGCCCTCGAGCTCGAGCCCGACCTTGGGGTGATAGCCGAGATCCTCCCACTGGCTGATCGCCCGCTGAAGGGCGTAGCGGCTCGAGTACCGATACGGCTGACCCTCGAAGTCGAGATGACCGACGGCGACGCCGGTGGCGTCGTCCTCCCAACCGGGCCGTACACCCTCGGGGTCGAACGTGGAGTGGACGTCTCGCAGACCTTCGAGAAGGAAACCGCCCGGCGCCGGGATGAGGCTGTTGTCGTAGCCCTGCGCGAACGTCGTTGCGCAGTGGCCGGTGCCTTTGTGGGCGAGGCGTGCGGGGAGGTACTTGCCGCGAGCGAGACCCAGATGGTCGGGCCACATCACTCGGATTCGATCGTAGGCAGTCATGGCCGAGACCATAGTCGTTCGGTACCAAACGGATCAGATCCTGTACATTCAGACCCCATGACCAGTGCTCCCCTCATCGGCCTGTGTGGTCGCCGCAAGCTTGGCTCCCAAATCGTCGGTCAACCCGAGTCGTTGCACGACATCGAGGTTGAGCTCTTCTACCGCGACTACGCCCGAGGAATCATCGAAGCCGGTGGATTCGCGGTGAACCTTCCCCTCGACCTCGACCCCGCCGACGCGGTTGCCCGCTGCGATGGAATCCTTCTCAGCGGTGGTGCCGACATCGACCCCGCTCGCTACGGCCACGAGCCCGAGACCGACATGTTTCCGCCCGAGGTTGCTCGTGATGACTTCGAGCTGGCACTGATGGATGCGGCGGCGACGCGGGGTACACCCGTTCTCGGCATCTGTCGCGGCCTGCAGATCATCAACGTGCATGGCGGCGGCACCCTCCACCAGCACGTTGAACCACACGCCCGATTCGACGTCGTGCCCGATACCGAGGCCCACGAGGTCGCCATGATCGCCGACTCAACGCTCGGCGGGTTGTACGGCGACCGTCGTTCGGTCAACTCACTCCATCATCAAGCAGTTGCCGACGTTGCGTCGGACTACATCGTGACGGCCCGCTCCGACGACGGCACCGTCGAGGGTCTGGAGCACAAGGAACTGCCGATCATCAGTGTGCAGTGGCACCCGGAGATGATGAGCACTCGCAGTGGCGATCCCGTTTTCGGGTGGTTGGTGGAGGCCGCACTACGCTTCCGCGATGGCTGAGCTCCCCCCGATCCGTCTCGGCGTTTCCACCGGCCTCGGCCTCTGGCACCGATCGCTTGACGAACGCCGGGGCCTGCTCGGTCAGATCGCTGATTCGGGCATCGACCACGTGTTCTTTGCCGACCATGTGAGCTTCCACGATGGCAGCGGGAAAGACGGAATGGTGCAGGCCACGGGTCTCGCCAACCTGCACGACACGCTCGGCGTCTACGCAGGCGTCTACTTGTTGGCGCTGCGTCACCCGGTGACGGTTGCCCGCCAGATCTGCGACATAGCCGTCATGGCCCCCGGTCGGTTCACTTTCGGCGTTGGCGTCGGCGGCGAGGACCGCCATGAGGTCGAAGTCTGCGGCATCGATCCATCGACCCGCGGTCGGCGCACCGATGCGGCGCTCGACATCGTCGTGCGATTGCTGAGCGGCGAGACGGTGGATCACGAGAGCGAGTTCTTCTCCATCGACCAGGCCAACGTCGTCCCCGCGCCGAGCGAGCCAGTGCCGATCATGGTCGGGGGTCGGTCTGATGCGGCGGTCCTGCGGGCCGGAAGGTTCGGTGACGGGTGGCTGGCGAGTTGGTGTTCCAGCCGCCGCTTCGCAGAGGCCGTCGCCATCTTTGATGAGGCTGCCATCGATCGCTCGCCCTCGAATGACCACGGCCTGCAGGTATGGGCCGGGTTCGCCGAGACTGGAGACGCGGCTCGTACGAACGTCGCTGACGCGATGGAGGACTTCTACAAGGTGCCGTTCGCCGCCTTCGAGAAGTACACGCCGTGGGGGAGCCCGGCCGACGTTGCCGAGCAACTCGGACCCTATATCGATGCCGGTGCTCGTCACATCAACCTCATGCCCTGCGGTGACTCGCAGGAGCACGGCATCGAGGCCGCGGCGGAAGTGCGTCGCGCACTGTTGGCGCGCAGATGACCATCGCCTTCGAGGGCTACCACCTGGCCCAGATCAACATCGCCAAGATCCGTCACCCGCCGGGTGACCCGCGGGTGGCGGGATTCATCGACAATCTCGACAAGATCAACACGCTGGGGACCGAGTCGCCGGGCTTCGTCTGGATCTACACCGACGAGAGCGGCGCGGCCATCGAGACCAAGATGTTCGATGACCCGGAGCTTCTCCTCAACCTGACGGTGTGGGAATCGATCGAGGATCTGCAGGACTTCGTGACCAACACCGAGCACGTCAGTTTCCTGCGCCGCAAGCTCGAATGGTTCGACCGCCCGCCCGACGGACTACCGACGCTCACCCTTTGGTGGGTTCGCCAGGGTGAGCTCCCCACCCCGCAGGAGGCGGTCGAGCGAGTCCTGTATCTTCGCGAGCATGGCCCGACTCCGTTTGCGTTCACGGTGAAGGATCGGTTCGCACCGGAAGGCTGAATCGACTTCCGCATCGTGGAAGTGCTCTTGGCATGCTTCCGCATTGTGGTACAACGTCTTCATGGAGCCCGACCCCGCCATCCTGTCGTTCATCCACGACACGCGCCTCTCGGACGTTCCCGATGATGTTGTCGCCTTCGGCAGGCGTTGTGTGCTCGATCTCCTCGGCGTCGCCGCGGCCGGGTCGACCACTCCGCTGGCGACGATCATCGCCGACCATGTCGTCGAGCAGTTCGCAGCCGGACCCCGGGCAAGTGCCCCAATCTTCTTCGACGGTCGAAGGGTCAGCCCCACCGGCGCCGCGCTGGCGGGTGGGATGACGATCGACTCGATCGACGCCCACGACGGTCACCGCCTCACCAAGGGACACGCCGGCTGTGGACTCCTGCCCGCCGCGCTCGCATTCGCCGCGGCCGAGGGAATCGATGATGCAGGAGAGATTCTTGCCGCCCTTGTGGTCGGCTACGAGGTGGCGATCCGCGCCGGAATCGTCCTCCATGAAACCGTGGACGACTACCACACCAGCGGCGCGTGGGTCGCGGTCGCCACGGCCGCCATGGGAAGCCGGCTGCTCGGTCTCGACCAAGAGGCAACCGGCCATGCGCTCGGCATCGCCGAGTACCACGGCCCCCGCAGTCAGATGATGCGGGTCATCGACCACCCGACCATGCTGAAAGACGGTTCGGGCTGGGGTGCGATGGCCGGTGTGTCGGCCACGTATCTGGCCCGGTGCGGATTCACCGGCGCTCCCGCGATCACGGTCGCCGGCCGCGAAGTCACCGAATGGTGGGTTGATCTCGGCTCGGTGTGGCGAATCACCGAGCAGTACTTCAAGCCGCATCCGGTGTGTCGCTGGGCGCAACCGGCGGTCGAGGCCGCGCTGAGCCTTCGCTCGGCCCATGACATCGAGCCCGCCGAAGTTGCCCGCATCGAAGTCACCACATTTCACGAAGCCGCCCGCCTGGTCACGCGGCATCCCGCGAACACCGAGCAGGCGCAATACAGCCTCCCGTTCCCGCTCGGCGCCGCGGTGGTCCGCGGTACGCTGGGGGCAGCCGAGATCTCTGCCGACGCGCTGCATGACCCCGAGATAGCGGCCATGGCCGACCTCGTCGTGATTGCCGAGGACGACGATCACAATCGCCTGTTTCCTGGCGAACGATTGGCACGAGTGACGATCGAGCTCGACGACGGGAATCGCCACGAATCGCCTGACACCTACGCGTCCGGCGATCCTCACACCGCGTTGTCCGACATGCAGATCCGGGCCAAGTTCCACGAGTTGGCCGACCCTGTCCTCGGCGCGGACCGGGCGGATGCGCTCGAGGTGGCTGTCGACGCGATCGGCCAGGGCGTTTCGCTGAGCGGCGTCACCGATCTGATCAGCGGGCGCTGACATGGTCCAAAGCGTTGCGCGCGCACTTGCGCTACTCGCCGAAGTCGCCGACGAGCCCGCCGGCCTGGCTGTGCTCGCTGCCCGTACCGACCTCGCCTTGTCGACCGCGTCTCGGCTCTTGGCCACGCTGGAGGACTCCGGTGCGGTGCAGCGCGACGCCGATGGGATGTACCGCGTCGGGCCGACCATTGCCGCGATCCAGCCGTCGATCGGTGGGTCGAGTCTGCAAGTGGTCGCGCACCCGCACCTCGCGGCCTTGGTGGGCGAACTCGACGAGGCGGTCTGCCTGTCGGTGCTCGCGGATCAGAAGACGCAGACGCTGGTCCAGGTCGATGTTCCCCGGCCGGTCCAGGCCCAGGACTGGACGGGTATGAGCTGGCCCCTCGACGCGGGTGGCTCCGGTGTGATCCTGCTGGCCACCCAGCCCGACGAGCGGCTGGCGCTGTTCGAGAACGCGCCATCATCAGAGATCTTGGCGGCGGCGCGGCGTCGTGGCGTCGCCTGGACCCGAGATGGCTACGTCGAAGGCCTGGCGTCGGTCGCGGCGGCCGTTGTCAGCCCCGACGGAATCGGACGAGCTGCGGTGGTGGCCTACGGCCCGACCTACCGGTTCCCGGTCACCGAAGAGATTCCGAGGATCGAGCGGGCGGTCCGGTCATGCGCCGACGCCATCTCGAGCGAACTCGCAGCCTGTTGGCCGACCGGAGGACGATCATGACGCGCCGAGGACGGCGCCGCGCGGTGGCCGCCTCGTCGATTCCGCAACTGCCCTGGCGGAAGGTGACGAACAGTCATGGCACGCTCGATGTGCTGCGGCCCGAGCAGGTTGACCAGATCCACGAAGCATCGCTGCACGTGCTCGAGACCTGCGGAATCGAGCTGTGGTCAGCGGACGCCCGACGCCTCTTCGAGGAAGCAGGGGCGATCGTCGATCACGAGACCACGGTGGTTCGCATCGGTCGGGACGTGATCGAGCACGCGCTGGCTCAGGCTCCATCGTTGTTCACGCTGACCCCTCGAAACCCCGACCGTTCTGTCGAGTTCGGCGGAAACAATCTCGTCTTCGGTCTCGTTGCCGGGCCGCCTGCAGTCCACGACTGCATCAACGGTCGGCGTCAGAGCAACATGGCCGACTACGAGAACTTCGTCCGTCTCGGCCAGTACTTCAACGCGATCCACATGCTCGGCAATCAGGTGTCCGCGCCGATCGAGCTCCCGGCCAACAATCGGCACCTCGACTGCTATCGGGCCAACATCACCTATTCGGATCTCGCCTACCACTGCACGGCAATCGGCCGGGGCCGGGCCCTCGACGGCATCAACATGATGGCGATCTCCCGTGGCCTTTCTTTGGAAGAAGTGGCCGAGAGCCCTGGTGTGATCACAGTTGTCAACGTGAACTCGCCGCGCCGGATGGATGGCGACATGGCCGACGGTCTCATGACCATGGCCGAGTACGGCCAGCCCGTGTCGGTCACACCGTTCACCTTGATGGGCGCCATGACTCCGGTGACACTTGCCGGCGCCCTCGTACAGGCCAATGCCGAGACCCTCTTCGGTGTGGCCCTGACCCAGCTCGCCCGGCCCGGTGCACCGGTGGTCTACGGGTCATTCACGTCCAACGTCGACATGCGTTCGGGAGCACCCGCCTTCGGCACGCCGGAGAACGCGAAGGCGAACGTGGCCGCGGGCCAGCTTGCTCGCCGCTACGGCCTGCCCTACCGGTCGAGCAACTGCACGGCCGCCAACACGGTCGACGCGCAGGCGGCCTACGAGATGCAGATGGCGCTGTGGGGAGCGATTCTCGGCGGCGCCAACATCGTGTACCACGCTGCCGGTTGGATGGAGGGTGGCCTCCAGGCGAGCTACGAGAAGCTGGTGCTCGACGTCGAGATCCTCCAGCACATGATGGAGTTCCTCACCCCGATCGACACGTCTGATGGTGACCTCGCGCTCGACGCCATCGCTCGCGTGCCCACTGGCGGTCACTTCTTCGGCGACGAGCACACCATGGAGCGCTACGACACCGCCTTCTACCAACCCATGTTGTCGGACTGGCGCACCTGGGAGCAGTGGAACGAAGACGGCGCCCGCACCGCGACCGAGCGCGCCACCGGCATCTGGCAGCGGGCTCTCGACGAGTACGAGGAACCCCCGCTCGACAGCACCATCGCCGAAGAACTCGAGTCCTACATCGCCCACCGCAAAGAAGAGATCGGCGATGGCGACCCGTAGGTTTCCCGCCTAGGCGTACGAGCGCTTGGCGACCTCTTCGAGCATGACCTCGGTGGCACCGCCGCCGATGGGGAGAATGCGGGCGTCGCGGTACATGCGCTCGATGGCCGACTCGCGCATGTAGCCCATGCCGCCGTGAAACTGCACGCAGTCGTACATGACCTGGTTGACGACCTCGCAGCCCCAGGCCTTCGCCCCGGACATGGCCTTGACGTTGTCCTGGCCGGCATCGTGCATCCAGGCGGCGTGGTACATCGACGCACGTACAGCGTCGACCTTGGCCTGGTTCATGGCCATACGCTGACGAATGGCGCCGAGGTCATAGAGGTGGCCCCCGAACGCCGGGCGCTCCTGGCAGTAGGCGTTGGTCATGTCGATCGCGGCCTGCGCGGATCCGATACCCATCCCGATGAGCACCATGCGTTCGTTCTGGAAGTTCTTCATCGTCTCGTAGAACCCGCGATGCAGCGTGCCGAGGATGTTCTCCTCTGGCACGAACACATTGTCGAGCACGAGCTCCGCCGTATCGGAACACCGCCACCCGTGCTTGTCGAGTTTGTTGGCGACTTCAAAACCCTCGGTGCCGGCGGGCACGAGGAACATGGTGATGCCGTACTTGTTGTCGGGGTCGGTGCGGGCGGCGACGATGGTGAGATCGCCGTAGACGGCGTTGGTGATGAACATCTTGCGGCCGTTGATCCGCCAGCCATCGCCGTCCTTCACTGCGGTGGCGCGGATGCCCGCCACGTCAGATCCGGCGTCGGGCTCGGTGACACCGATCGACGTGATGGCCTCGCCTGACATCATCTTGGGAAGCCATTCGGCGTGCTGTTCAGCGCTGCCGGAGTTGACCAAGTGAGGGCCGGCCATGTCGGTGTGCACGAGAACGGTCACGTCGAAGCCTGCGAATGTCGAAGCTCCGAGCGCCTCGGAGAACGTGGCCGATGCAAGCATGCCCATACCGAGACCACCGTGTGCCTCAGGGATTCGGAGGCTGAGCATGCCAAGGTCGCCCATCTGGCGCAGGACGCCGCGCGGGACCTTGCCGGCCTCTTCCCAGGCATCCCCGTGAGGTGCCACTTCTTTCGACACGAAATCGACCGTCTGATCGTAGATCGCCTCGAGTTCGTCGGTCATGTAGATGTTGCGCATTACTCGCTCTCCTCGAACGTAATCAGAATCTGGTTGCTTGCGACTTGTTCGCCGGGCGCCACCCGGACCTCGGCCACGACACCTGGCCCACCAGCGGTGAGCGTGTGCAGCATCTTCATGGCCTCGATGACCACGATCGGATCGGTGCCGTCGACCCTCTGGCCGGGCTCGGCGAGTACCTCAGCGACGACGGCCGGGAACGGAGCGACGACCGCACCGGCGTGACCATGGGACCCCGCTGACTCCGGCGCCCAGTGCTCGGATCGACTCAGCACCGAGAAGGTGTGCGATTGGCCGCCCTCGTTGACGACGACGGTTCGAGCGGTGGAGTCGACGATCGCCGAGTGGCTTGGCACCGGATGCACCTCGTGCACCTCGCCGTGGGTGTCGCGTACCGCTACGGTGCGAATTCCGACATGAGGTGTGAACCGGCGGTCGCCCTGCGCCGACCATGCTTCTGAAGACCCTGGCCCTGACGTGGTGGCGTCGGCAAGAAACGCCCCGGCGGCACGGGCGGCGGCTTCTGGCGTGCCGTAGTCGCCGGGAAGGGGCGATTCGTCGAGGAATCGGGTGGTGACCCGACCATCCATGATCTCCCGGCGATCGATCAGCCAGCGATGGAAGCCCGTGTTGGTGACGAGGCCGCCGACGAGCAACCCGTCGAGCGCACGGCGGAGCTCGCGCAGCGCGGCGTCTCGGTTGACGCTGTGGACGACGAGTTTGGCGACCATCGGGTCGTAGTGCGGAGTGATCTGGGAGCCGACTTCGATGCCGGATTCCCACCGCACCCCGTCGGGAACCGACAGAACCGTGATCCGACCAAGCTGCGGGGCGAAGTCATTGGTGGCATCCTCCGCATTGATCCGAGCCTCGAAGGCGTGACCGGTGAAGGTGACATCGCCGGTGGTGAGGCCGAGTTCGCCGCCACCGGCGACTCGGAGCTGAAGCTCGACGAGATCGAGACCCGTGATCTCCTCGGTGACCGGGTGCTCGACCTGGAGACGAGTGTTCATCTCGAGGAAGAAGTAATCGCCGGTTTCGTCATCGACCACGAACTCGACCGTGCCGGTGGAGTCGTAGTCGATCGATTCGGTGAGGCGCACCGCCGATTCGCGAAGACCGGTGGTCGTGGACTCGGGCAGGTTCGGGGCGGGAGCTTCTTCGAGCAGCTTCTGGTAGCGCCGCTGGACCGAGCACTCGCGTGTGCCGAGGTCGACGGCGGCGCCGTGGGAGTCGCCGACTATCTGGACCTCGACATGGCGGGGTCGGGTGATGAAGCGTTCGACGATCACCCGTCCATCACCGAAGTTTCGTTCAGCCTCGGAAACGGCTTCGGTGAGGGCGTTGTCGAAGTCGCCGGCAAGGTTGGCAATGCGGATTCCCTTGCCACCGCCTCCGGCGGCGGCCTTCACGAGAATGGGGTAGCCGATGCGCTCAGCGGCCGCGGCCAGATCAGCGGGCTCCTGTGAATCGGAGAAGCCGGGGATGATCGGCACTCGGGCCTCTGCGGCCAGACGGCGAGCCTCGATCTTCGAGCCCATGGTGGCGATTGCTTCGGGCTTCGGTCCGACCCAGATCAGGCCGGCATCGATGACGGCCTGGGCGAATCCGGCGTTCTCGGAGAGGAAGCCATAGCCGGGATGAACGGCATCGGCTCCGGTCTCCGCGACCGCGGCGAGAATACGTTCGGTCGAGAGGTAGGACTCGGCCAGCGCCGCCGGGCCGATGCAGACGGCACGATCAGCGTCGATGGTGAATGGCGCGCCACGGTCGGGTTCGGCGAAGACCGCAACGGTTTCGTGCCCCAACCGACGAGCGGTGCGAATGACTCGGCGAGCAATCTCGCCCCGGTTGGCAATCAGCAAACGCATGGCATCACATCCGGTAGACAGTCACATTCGGTACACCAGGCCGGGGCCCGGTGCAGGTTCGTCTTGGCGCGCCGCGATGGCGAGGCAGAGCCCAAGCGCGTCGCGGGTGTCGACCGGGTCGATCAAGCCGTCGTCCCAGAGGCGCGACGTGGCGTAGTAGGGGTCCGACTGGGTCTCGTATTGACCGCGTACCTCGGCGCGCAGTGCCGCGATTTCTTCATCGGTGGTCTCTGCGCCCTTCATGCCGCCGAGGCGAATGTCGACCAGCACCGTTTCGGCGGTGTCGGCCGCCATCGTGGCGATTCGTGAATTGGGCCAGGCGAAGAGCATTCGGGGATTGAAGCCACGACCGCACATGCCGTAGTTGCCGGCGCCGTATGACCCGCCGATCAGCACGGTGTACTTCGGCACGGTGGCATTGGCGACGGCGGCGACCATCTTGGCGCCGTTCTTGGCGATGCCGCCGGCTTCGGAGTCACGGCCGACCATGTAGCCCGATGTGTTCTGCAGGAAGAGCAGGGGGATTCTGCGTTGCTCGCAGAGCTCGATGAAGTGAGTGGCCTTGAGGGCGGCCTCACTGAAGATGATGCCGTTGTTGGCGATGATGCCGACGAGGTGGCCCCACACGCGAGCGAAGCCGACGATGATCGACTCGCCCCATTCGGGCTTGAAAGGCGAGAACTCCGAGCCATCGACCATCCGGGCGATGATCTCGGTGGCGTCGAAAGGGATGCGATCATCAGCGGAGATGATCCCGTAGATCTCCTCGGCGTCGTAGATCGGGGCGGTCGGCTCCTGCCAGTCGGCCCACGACTGACGGTCAGCGACTGCTCGCTGGTTCGTGGTCTCGCAGATTTCGCGGAGCTTGCCGTAGGCCTCTCGCTCGGTGGCAGCCATGTAGTCGCTGACGCCGGAGACACGGGTGTGAAGCTCGGCGCCGCCGAGGTCGTCGGGTTCGATGATCTCGCCGAGCGCTGCCTTCACGATGGGAGGACCGCCGAGGAAGATCCGGCCGATGCCCTCGACCATGATGACTTCATCGCTGAGAGCGGGTACGTACGCGCCCCCGGCCGTGCATCCGCCGAGCACGACCGAGAGCTGGGGTAGGCCCTGGGCCGACAACCGGGCCTGCCGGTAGAACGAGCCGCCGAAATGATCCTTGTCCGGGAAGATCTCATCCTGAAGGGGAAGAAACGCGCCGCCCGAGTCAACGAGATAGATGACGCCGAGGCCGTTTTCTTCCGCGATCTCTTGGGCGCGTACGTGCTTCTTGATCGCCATCGGAACGAGCGAGCCGCCCTTCAGCGTGGCGTCGTTGGCGATGAAGACGTAGGGCGCACCGTGCACAACCCCGATACCGGTGACGATGCCGGCACCGGGCACCTCGTCGTTGTACTGGCCATGACCGGCCAGCGTCGAGAATTCGAGGAACGGCGTGCCGTGGTCGGTGACCAGGTCGATGCGGTCGCGCACCATGACCTTGCCCCGGGCGAGATGGCGCTCGATCGAGCGCTCACGGCCACGACCGCCGTCGATGGTGTATTGCATGCGGGCCTCGAGCGTCGCCACGAGGGATTCGTATGCGGCAGCGTTGTCGGCGAACGCCGCACCGCCAGTGTCGATCCGTGACTCGATTGGTCTCATGCGGCAGCCTCCTGTGAGAGTCCGTCCCAGAATTGATTGGTGATGGCGGTGGCCAGAGTGTCGAGGTTTCCCCGGCTCGGATCGAACCACTCGACGCTGGCGTTCATGGCCCCGAAGAGGAGCAGTCGATGGAGGCCGAGCGGAGTCGAAGCGGCGATTGCTCCCGAGCCCACGAGTTCGCCCAGGAGATCGGTCCACATCGCTTCGTAGGCATCTCGCACCGGCACGATCAGGTCGCGAACTTCCGTCGGGGCGGTGCGAAACGTGGTGACATGGGCTGCTGTGTAGGGCCCGTTCTCGAAGAGGGCTGCGAGGTGGGCGCGAACGTGGGCCGCCACACGCTCGCGATCGGGAAGGCCCGACGTTGCCGTGTACGCCTCGTCGAACGCAGTCACCATGACCTCGATGCCGCGCTCGAAGATGGCGGACAGGAGCTCGTTCTTCGATCCGAAGTGGTAGTAGAGCGAGCCCGCCTTCATGCCCACGAGATCGGCGATTTGACGAAGTGAGGCCCCATCGACGCCCCGCTCGATGAACAGGCCGGCGGCCCCGTCCATGATGCGTTGCTTCCCTGCGGAGGCATCGGTCGTAAGAGTCACGAGGGCAACCTACCTAACGGCCGTTAGGTAGTCAAGGGACGGGGACCTCAGGCCCTAACGACACCGGCGTTCACGTTCGTACGTTGAGGACATGTACCAGCGAATAATCGTCCCCGTTGACGGCTCACAGCGATCCTGGGATGCCGTCGAAGCGGCGGCGGCCCTGGCCGAACGCTGGGAGTGTCCACTCGAGATCGTCTCTGTTGTTCGTTTCGAATCGGTTCGAGCGCAGGTTGAGGCAGAGATGCACCAGCTGGCCAAAACTGCCGACTGGGGGACCGACGCCACGGTGACTGTGTTGGCGGGCATCGACCGGTCGTCGGCCGAGTTCGTCGCCGGGTTGGTGAACGATGTCCCCGGCTCGCTGGTGGTGATGTCGACCACCGGTCACGGTCGCAGCGCTGCGGTGCTCGGAAGTACCGCGAATGAGATTGTGGCGAACACGACCACACCAGTCCTGCTCTACGGCCCACACGCGAACACGCGAGCACCGGCCGGAGACACACTGGTTCTTGCCGTCGACGGCACATCGCGTTCCGAAGAAGCTGTTGGCCTCGCTGGGGCATGGTCGATCGCCCTCCATGTCGAACCCTGGGTGGTGACCGTGGTGAACCCCGATGTCGAGGTCTCGGTTGATACCCACGACGATGTGGTCGCCATGCACGTCGCCCGCCATCTCGGCGACCTGACCGGCAAGCCAGTGCAGTTCGAAACGTTGCACGACAAGCGCCCCGCCGTCGCCCTCACCGATTTCGCCTCCAGCATCAACGCTGCGCTCCTGATCGAGGCCACCCACGCCCGCGAAGGCGCCGATCGTCTGCGACATGGCAGTGTGGCGATGGCGTCCGTTCGCCACGCTCGCTTGCCGGTGCTGCTGATGCACGGCGTGGGGAGTCGATTGACCGCCTGATCGAAAGACCGTACGTTTCGAGTTTGTGATCTTCGAACAGCACTATCTCGATTGTTTGTCCCAGGCCTCGTACTTCATCGGCGATGAGTCGACCGGCCGTGCGGTGGTCATCGATCCCCGCCGAGATATCGCTCCCTACCTCGAGACCGCGGCCGAACACGGCATGACGATCGAGTTGGTGCTCGAGACGCACTTCCACGCCGACTTCCTGTCCGGCCATCTCGAGATGGCCGCAGCCACGGGCGCGAAGATCGCCTACGGCTCGGTCGCGGAGACAGAGTTCGAGTCGCTGGCGCTTGCTGACGGCCACCGGGTGGAGCTCGGCGAAGTCGTGCTCGAAGTTCGACATACACCGGGCCACACTCCCGAATCGATCAGCATCGTGGTCTGGGAATCCGCCGATGCCGAAGAGCCCTACGGCGTGCTCACCGGCGACACGTTGTTCATCGGCGACGTCGGTCGCCCTGACCTTCTTTCATCGCGTGGCGTCACGAGCGAGGACCTTGCCGCCGATCTCTACGACTCGCTGCACGATCGCCTGATGACCCTGCCCGACTCCACTCGGGTGTACCCGGGCCATGGCGCGGGCTCGTCGTGTGGCAAGAACCTGAGCAGCGATACGTGGTCGACCATCGGTGTGCAGCGCACCGACAACTACGCCGTTCAGCCGATGAGCAAGGACGCCTTCGTGGCCGCCGTCACCGACGGCCAGACCGCGCCACCTGCCTACTTCGCCTACGACGCATCGCTCAACCGTGAGAACCGTGACCTTCTCGACGAGTCGAGCCGGCCGGAAGCGCTCGAACTCGCCGATGTGATCTTCAGGCAGCGAATGGGCGCCATCGTTCTCGACACACGCGATCCCAACGAGTTCGCGGCCGGACACCTCATGGGTGCGATCAATATCGGGCTCGCCGGTCGATACGCCGAGTTCGCCGGCGGCGTCATTCAGCCCGGTGCCGCGATCGTTCTCGTCACCGATGATGGTCTCGAACTGGAGGCCAAGATCCGCCTTGCCCGAATCGGCTTCGACAATGTGGTCGGCTACCTGGCCAACCCGATCGTGGCGCTGGCCGACAATCCCGAGGAGGTGAGCCGCAGCAGCCGCGTGGATGTAGCCGGCCTCACCGCCGCCATGGCCGATATCGACGATCTCCAGCTGGTCGACATTCGACAGCCTGGCGAGACCGACGGAGGCATCATCGAAGGCGCAATCACGATTCCGCTGACCCGCCTCAACGAACGGATCGCGACGCTCGACGCCTCGAAGCCGACGATCGTCTACTGCGCCGGCGGGTTCCGCTCATCAATCGCAGCATCGCGCATGATGGCGGCCGGTTTCGGCGACGTCTCCGACCTGCTCGGTGGATACGGAGCCTGGGAAGCGGCGGTCTAGGCCTACCAATACTCTTCGTAGTGGATGTTGCCGGGCTGGCCTCGTCGATTCAGCACGAACCCCCGCTGCGTCAGGATCTGTACCACGCCCAGGGTGTCCGGGAACTCGGGGCCGTCGTCACCCTCCTCAGGGAGACCGATCATCGCCGGATTACCGCAGAGATAGACGTTGGTCGTCGCCGGGTCCAGGGTGACGCCGTGCCGACTCAACTCATCTGACAACAAGAGGTCCTGGATGTACCGCTTGGGCACGTCCGGCTCGCGGGTCGGCAGCGGCACGTAGTGGTAGTTGGGATAGCGAGCCTCAAGAGTGCGATGGGCCTCCAGGTACCCGAGGTCGGCCCACTGACGGACGGACACGGCGGACAGGATCGGCCCGAAGTGGCCCTTGCGCAGCAATTCGATCGCCATCGCGTTGTGGGGAGCTTCGCCGGTGCCGGTCGATAGCAGGAGCACGGTCGAGGCGGGGTCCTCCACGGCGCCGAGGGTGTAGCGTCCAGTGACCTTCGGACCGAGATAGATCCGATCGCCGGGCCGTTTCTGCGCGAGCCGCGGCGTCAGTTCGGGGATGTTCGCCTCGGTGGGCGGGACGAGCACGATGTAGAACTCGAGCTCATCGAGTGCGCCTTCGTCGGCGAGATAACCCTGATCGTCGAAGATGCGTGAGCTGATCGAGTATGACCGGCGCACCAGCCGATCCCATCGAGCATCGAGATTCGGATCGACTGCATCGTCCACTCGGGGTTCCCAGGAGCCGAGACCGAGGGTGGCGTACTGGCCGGGCACGAAGGAGGTTCCGCCGTGGTCGGGCTTCACCCGCAGAACCCACAGGTCGGAGTGTGTCGGCTCGAAATGCGTGATGACCGCGTTGTAGTGCTCGTTGCGCAACTCGTCGAGAACGCCGGTGTTGCGTTGGCGGCGATGAAGACTGGATGGCTCGGGTCCGATGTCGAGCTCCGGGAAGCACGCCGCCGCGATGTCGCGGCCCGCTCGCCAGCCCGGTGTTGTGGTGGGCACGCAGTTGCCCTCCGGTTCGCCGACGAACCAGACGAGGCCCGTCGCCATCGCCTCATCGGTCGCGCCGACATCCTCGGGCTGCAACGTCTCTCGCCGCGACGCAAAGACGACCTGGTCGACCTGCAGGTCTGGTGTGCGGCGATCGTTGAAGTAGGCCATCGGGTAGCCATCGACGTCGCCGATCTGATCAGGCACCGAGCGATACAGGATCGTGGCTCGGCGTTCGCGCTCGAGGCGGCGGAGCAGGTTGTCGCCGGCAGGGGAGAGGCGCGTCGGATCCATGCCACCGGCGGCCAGCACAACTCGGGCCCCGGTGGCCGCGACGGTTGCGGTCAGCTCGACCGCGTGATCGGTGTAGCCGACGACCAGAACGTCGTGATCGTCGAGACGTTCCAGTTCGGTGATCTCATCGATGTGAATACGAGCGCTTTCGGTGACCGGAATCGGTGGTTCCCAGTCAGGGCGGCGACGCCGGTCGGCCACCAGGCAACAACGCGTGCGGTACTCCTGCTTGTTGGTGCGGACAAGCACACGATCGGGGCCGATGGCCTCGATCGACTCCACACACTCGCCGTAGCCGATGTCGAGTGCGTTCTCTCCCACAAGTTCGGGAAAAGTGATGTGTTGATGCTCTTCGATGATTCGAACGAGGGGCAACCCCAGCCGCAACGAGGAGACAGCGACGGACAGGCCACCGGCAAGGCCGCCAAGGATCACCAGGTCGTAGTCGTGAGAACTCATCGCCAGGCCAGGATTTCCGTGTGAGGAATCAGGAAGAACCCGGTTGGTTCGTGCTCCCAGCTTCGCCATGCCTCAGAGATCTCGAGCAGGTCGGCCTCGGTGGCGAGTTTCATCTCCACCGCATGGCTGGCAAAGTCTGATGCCACCGCTCGCTCGGCCCATGTTCCGGCCCAGAATCGGCGCTGATCGGGTGTGGCATACGTCCAGGCCGATGCCGCCGGTTCGATCCTCTCGAAACCCGCCGCCATGGTCCATCCGAGGAGGTGGCGTCCGGCGTTGGGGTCGACGCCGAGCCTCGCCCCGATCGATTGGTAGATCGACATCCAGCGGGTGAGCGCCGGTTTCTCGGGCGCCCAAACCATCCCTCCGTAGTCCGCATCGCGAACGGCCAGGACTCCACCAGGCCGTAGTACCCGCCGCATCTCGCGCAGGGCCGCAATCGGCTCGCGCAGGTGCTGCAGGACCTGATGTGCGTGCACGACGTCGAACGACGCATCGGTCTGGTCGAGTGCGTAGACATCGCCGGTCTCGAACGTCAGATTGTCGACCTCGTCGGGGATTGCCGCCGTTGCCTTTTCCACGACTGCCAGGACCGGCTCGATGCCGATCACGGCCCCAGGGGCGACTCGGCGAGCGAGGTCGATGGTGATCGACCCGGGGCCGCTTCCCACGTCCAAGACCCGAGCGCCGGTCGCGAGGTGGGGCACGAGGTAGGCGGCAGAATTCGCCACCGTGCGCGCACCGTGGGAGCGAAGGACGGAATCATGGTGGCCGTGGGCGTAGTCGTCGGGCGGACGGTTCGATTGCATGCAGTTCCATCTTCCGGCACAGTTCTCCGGATGTTCGATCTCTTGCCTGACCGCCTCGAGTGGTACTACGGCGGCCCGATGCTCGGGCTGCTCATCGTAGGACTGTTCATTGTGGCCAACCAACCGCTCGGCGCGAGTGGCGCCTATGTCCAGACATCGGGCCTGATCCGTCGTCACGGAGGCGTCGTGACGTGGCGGGTGTGGTACTTCCTGGGCATGTTCGTCGGCGGCATGTTCGTCACCCAGGTGCTGCGTGAAGGAGCGGAGATCCGGTCGGGGTACGACTCGCTCCGCGATGTCTTCCCGCTTGCCCTTGTCATCCCCATGGTGTTCGCCGGAGCAACCCTACTCGGCTACGGCGCTGCCATGGCCGGCGGTTGCACCTCCGGTCATGGCATGTGTGGAACTGCCCAGCGCAGCCCCGCGAGTGCCGCCGTCACCATCACGTTTGTGGGGACGGCCATCGGCGTCACCCTTGTGCTTCGGCTGCTGACGGGAGGTGACCTGTGAAGCTCAACGTGATCGGTCTGCTTTTCGGCGCCGCCTTTGGTGGCGTCTTGGCCGCGTCCAACCTGCACGAGTACGACACCATCCACGCGATGTTGCGCTTCGACGAACCTGACGTCTACTTCTTCATGGCCTCAGCCACCGCAGTGTCGCTGCCGCTTCTCTGGCTTCTGGAGAAGCGGGGCCTGAACACCCCGTTCGGCGGACCGCTGGCGCTGTCTCGCTCGATGCCGGAGAAGCATCACTGGCAGGGCGGCGCTTTGTTCGGCGTCGGTTGGGCAATCGCCGGTACATGCCCAGCGCCGGCGCTCGTCATGCTTTCGTCGGGGGCCATGCTCAGCGTGATCTCGATTTTCGGCATCTTCCTCGGGCTTCGTCTCCGTGAACACCAATCCTCTGGTTCGGTGGCGGCAGGTGACGGCGAACACCGGGAGAGCGTGTCAGTCTGATCGGGTGACAGAACCCATCTCCATCACGCTCGAGGGCTGGACCGGGCCATGGCCCGATGACGACAAGGACGCCAACTTCAAGGCCGAGATAGCCGCCCATGCGCACCTCGACCCGTTGTCGACCATCGGCAATCTGAGCAACAGCATCGATGTGCCGGTCGGCTCGATCGTGCACTACATCCTGTGCCGCTGGGCCAGCGAAGGCAGCAGCGGACTCTTGGAACTCGGGCCCCGGATGGCACGCCGCCTCCGCGAGCCGATGCGGGCGGCGGAGGAGGCCGACACCGACGAGGCTCGTCTGGCCGCCTACGAGCAGGTCCGTCAGATGATCGAGTGGCTCAATGTGCCACTCGACAACCCCGAGGCGTATCCGGGCTAGAGATCGTCCGGTGAGATCGGTGACTGGGCCGTGAGCCCGCCGTCGATCGTGTAACAGCTTCCGCTGACGAAGCTCGACTCGGGTGATGCCAGATACACGGCCAGCCCGGCAACCTCGTCGGGTGTGCCCAACCGGCCACCCGGGTGCCGCCGCGCCGCGGCAGCACGAGCCGCCACCGGGTCATCGGCCAGGTCGAAGGCTGCGTCGGCGAGAGCGGTGAGGATCCAGCCGGGACTGATGGCGTTGCAGCGAATGGCGTCACGCCCGTGATCGGTGGCGATGGCCCTCGTCAGCGCATGGACCGCGCCTTTGCTGGCGTTGTAGACCGCCATCGCGTGGTCGGCGTGGTTGCCGGCAACAGACCCGATGTTGATGATCGAGCCTCCCGTCACCTGGGTCTGCATCTGACGAACGGCGGCCCGGCAGCAGTTGAAGACGCCGCGCACGTTCACATCCATCACGAGGTCGTAGTCCTCGTCGGTGGTTTCCGCGATCGTCTTCTCGACCTGGACACCCGCGTTGTTGACGATGACGTCAAGGGTGGCACCGGCGGCGCTGATCAGGTCGGCGCACGCCGCCGACGAGGCGACGTCGGTTTCGATCCAGGTCACGCCGCTGATGGAGGGTTCGCGCCGGCTCGCCGCGAAGACGGTTGCGCCCTCAGCGACGAAGCGCTGAGCAATGGCTTCACCGATTCCGGAGCTCGCTCCTGTCACGATCGTGTTCAGGCCCGACAGGCGACTCACGGCTCAGCTCCCGAAGGCGATGGTTTCGCAGAGCTCGAGCCCCCGCTCGAGCGAGTCCCGGTTGCCCCAACGGGTCCAGTTCAACCACAGGCCGTTCTGCACGGCAATCACATCGGTGGTCCGCTGCCGGACGATCTCCTCGGGGAGTGAGTCGTCGGCTCGTCGTATTGCGTCTCGTAGGACCTCGGCGTGGCGCTCGTACAGCTCCTGCTCGGCGAGAGCAACGTCGTCGTTGGTGCGGGCGACGGCCCACATCGCCAGCCATATCTCGAGGTGGTCGACGTCGCTGAGTTCGTCGTCGAAGAAGGAACGAAGGCCGGCCTGGACACGGGCCCGAGGATCGTCACCGGCTGCATCGAGCAGGTCCTGCGTGATCTCCATGAGGCGATCCGCCGCACGCTGGAACGCGGAAACGATCAGATTCTCCTTGCCTTCGAAGTGATAGCTGAGCAGTCCGAGGGAGACTTCCGCCTCTTCAGCGACCGCTCGCATGCTGGTTTCTTCGAGGCCGTCGCGCACGATGATCTGCATCGCGGCGTCGAGGATCTGTTCCTGAGTCTCGGTGAAGGCCACGCCGGTCAGTGTGGCACACGGCTGTCGCGTGTCACCATGCGAATGTGTATGAGCATCCTTACCCCTCGCCCGAACTCGCAGCAGCGCACCCGTTCCGAGATCTCGACTTCGTTCGCCGTTCCGAGGACGAGATGCGCCTCCGTGCTGACGAGTTCCATCGACTGATGGTCGAACGGCGTAGTCCCCGCCTCTTTGCGCCCGATCCGGTGCCCCGCGAGCTGATCGAGATGGCAATCGCCACCGCGGCGACGGCACCTTCCGGTGCGCACAAGCAACCGTGGCGTTTTGTCATGACCGCGGACGTGGACGTGAAGCGAGCGATTCGGGAGGCGGCGGAAGAGGAGGAGCGGGTCAACTATCTCGAGAACCGCATGAACGAGGAATGGCAGGAGGCACTGGCGCCGATCGGCACGGACCATCACAAGGAATTCCTCGAGATCGCGCCCTGGATCGTGGTGCTGTTCGAGGAGCGCTACGAGGTGAGGCCCGATGGCCGGCGCCGCAAGAACTACTACGTGAAGGAATCGGTCGGCATCGCGGCAGGAATGTTCATCACGGCGTTGCACAACATGGGCCTCGCCACCCTGACCCACACCCCCAGTCCGATGGCGTTCCTGACGCGAGTCCTCGGGCGCCCCGCCAACGAACGCCCATTCGTGATGTTCCCGATCGGCTACCCACTTCCCGGGGTGCAGGTTCCCGACTTCGACCGCAAGCCGCTCGACGCAGTACGGGTGGAGGTCTGACCGGCGCGGCATCAATACTGGACGAACGTTCAGCTCGCTCGTAGTCTGCGCCGATGCTGGTGCCACCGGAGGTCGATCTCAACGCCATGCGTCGCGGCCGGCTCGCAAACCTGCGGGCCACGATGCTGGCTGATGGTCTGGACCTCGTGGTGCTGAGCAATCCGCTGAGCATTCGTTACGCCACCGACTACCGGGGCTACGCCGCGTTCCAGGCTCACATCCCCACGACCTACGCTCTGATCGCCGCAGAAGGACCCATCGTCGTCCACGGCGCGTACGCCGATGAGCTCGGCCTGATCGACATGTCCCTTCCGGCGAACTCCGCTACGGCATTCGACGCGGGGATGGATCTGTCCAACGCTGCGGACCGGCAGGTGGCCGACGTTCTTCGCTTCCGCGACGAGCTCGGCCTCGGTATCTCCGCCTCGATCGGGATCGAGCGGGCGACCCCGTCCTTGCACCGGGCCTACACCGATGAGGGGATCACGCTGCTCGATGCGGAGCCGACAATCGAGCTGGCCCGGAGTCGCAAGAGCGCTCTGGAGATGGTGGCGCTGCGCTATTCGATCGACGTGGCCGAGTACGGCATGCGCCAGATGGAAGAAGCGCTCGAGCCGGGCATCACCGAGAACCAGCTGTGGGCGATTCTCCATGCCACCAACATCTCCCACAACGGCGACTGGATCGACGGGCGAATGCTGGCGTCGGGTCCTCGTTCCAACCCGTGGTATCAGGAGGCGAGCGGTCGGGTGATCGAAGCCGGTGACGTCGTGCCCTTCGACTCCGACATGATCGGCCCCTTCGGCTACTGCGCCGACATCTCTCGGACGTTCCTGTGCGGCGATCAAGCTCCGACCGTTGAGCAACTCGACCTGTACCGGCGGTCGCTCGACGAGATCCAACACAACACGGCGCTGCTCGGCGTCGGGGCCTCGTTCGAGGAGTTGTCGCACTCTGTCATGCGTCAACCCGACGAGATCAACGTCAACCGCTACGCCTGCGCGTTCCACGGCGTCGGCCTCTCTGACGAGTACCCGAAGATCCCCTACACCGATGATTGGGACCGCCTCGGCTACCACGGCGAGATCGAAGAGGGCCTGGTGCTGGCGGTCGAGAGCTATGTCGGTCCACTCGGTGGTTCGGTCGGCATCAAGCTCGAGCAGATGGTGCAGGTCACATCAGCAGGTGTCGTCGCGCTATCGACCTACCCGCTCTGGGCGCTCTAGGTGGCGCCGGCCGCAATCACCCCACGGATCGCCACGGCCGGCATCATCATCGTCTCGATCATGATGGGCACGGTTCCCGTCTTCGCTCGCGAGCTCACCGACGGCGGCATGGCGCCAGTGGCCGTGGTCTTCTATCGCAACATCGCCGGGTTGGTCGTGCTCGGGGCCTTCGTGCGGATGACGCGGTCGAAGCGTCGAGCGTTCGGGTGGGGTCTCGCCATGGGCGCGGCGATGGGGTTGGGCTGGACCAGCTACGTCGAGGCACTCGAGGTTGTGCCGGTGGCCACCGCGGCCGTGCTCTACATGAGCTATCCGATCTTCGCGATCCTGTTCGCATGGGTCCTGTTTCGGGACACCCCGCACCCTCGTGCAATGTGGGGTGCGTTGGTCGTGATCGGCGCTGCGGCGCTCGCGCTCGGCCCGGAGCTCGACGGGGAACACAAGAACAAGCTGCTGATCATGATCGCGGCACCCGTCAGTTTCGGATTCGCCGTCGCCGTGGTCACCAACCGACTGGGCAATCTGAAGGCATCGGAGCGTGTGGTGGCGCTCTCGATCGGCTCGGTGATCGGTCTGGCGCCGCTGATGCTCAGCTTGCCCACGGGAGAGACGCTCCCCGGCGACGGTCGGGCGTGGCTCCTGGTGGCCGGTATCGGTGTCACCACCGGTGTTGTTCCCCAGCTCATCTACTCACTGGTTGCGCCCTCTGTCGGAGCCGCTCGGGCGGCGCTGGCCGGAGCGATCGAGCTTCCAACGATGTTCGTCGTCGGCTGGCTCGTGTTCGAGGAACCGTTCACCGCGGCTCGGGTTGTCGCCGGGCTACTGGTCGTCGGCGTCATCGCCATTGTTCCGTCTCGACCCTCGCCGGCCACCGCCGCGGTTCGCCGCCGTCGCCGCCTGGTGCCAGGCCGGTTCCATTGATCGACAAGACTGCGCCCATGGACGTTGATATCGCCGTTGTTGGCCGAGGGATGATCGGCGGCGCTGCTGGTCGCCATCTCGCCGAGCGGGGGCACACTGTCGCGCTCATCGGGCCCGGAGATGAGTACTCGAGTCACGGCGACGCGGGGAGAATCACTCGAATCGTCGGCCGTACGGAGATCTGGACCGAGCTGGCCGCCAACTCGATCGAGCGCTACGCCGATATCGCCGAACGATCGGGAATCGACTTCCACGTCCCGTGCGGATTTCTCGCTGCCTATCTGGACGCAGCCGAGTGGGCCGACCGCGCCAGGGCATTCGGCAGCGACGCCCGTGTGGTCGATCGGGAATGGGTGCGACAGGGCACCGGAATCGACGTAGCGAACGGTCTGGGCCTTGTTTACGAAGGCGCCCCCGGCGGCTACATCCAGCCCCGTCGGCTTGTCGCCGCCCAGTCGCGTCTCGCGGAGGTGGCTGGGGCTTCGGTGGTCAATGCCGACGTCGCATCGCTGCGCGCGACATCGGCGGGCTTCGAGGTCGGCGGTAGCTTCGGCATCATCGTTGCTCGTCGCGTGCTACTCGCCACTGGCGCATTCGCATGTGATCTCACCGGCATCCGACTCGCGGTCGAACGCCGACCCCGGACGGTCGTGATGGCCGAGTGGGACGGATTTGGCGACGGCCGCACAGTTCCGAGCTTCGTCTGTGATCAGCCGCCCGATGATCGAGTCGAGGAGATCTACTGGAATCCTCCGATCGAGTATCCCGACGGAGTCGTTCGAATGAAGATCGGCGGGAACCTCAAGGGCTTCGTGCCCCTCCAGCAAGCGGAGCTGGTCGATTGGTTCCACACCGATGGGAATCCGGTTGAGGCCGAGTGCCTCACCAACAATCTGCGCACGCTTCTTCCCGATGCCGACTTCGGCCCGATGAGCACGAAGCCGTGCGTCATCACCGGCACCGCCACCGGCTACCCCTACATCGGCTGGGTCGACGACGGTCTCGCGGTCGCCCGCGGCGGCAACGGTTCGTCGGCGAAGTCGAGTGACGAACTTGGTCGCATCGCCGCCGGACTCTTCAGCGAAGCGGGCTGGGACTCGCCGATCGATCAGTCCGTCTTCGCTCCGGTGCCGGTGTAGGACCATCTGTCCCATGTCCGAATCTGTCCGAACGGATCCGGCATACTTCTCTCATGGTCGTTTCCGCCGTCGCCACCACAGGCATCTACTGCCGGCCCGAGTGCACCGCTCGGCCGGACCCGCGCAACGTCTCGCCGTACTCCGCACCGATCGCCGCTGAGGCTGCCGGCTATCGACCCTGCCTCCGCTGTCGACCTGATCGCCACCTTCGATCAGTCGAGGTCAGCCAGGCGCCGCAACCGGTCGCGGCAGCCGTCCAGCTGATCTCCGACGGGTTTCTCGATCGCTTCGACGAACACGCCCTTTCCGATCGTGTGGGCTACTCGACTCGCCAACTTCGGCGCCTCTTCGAGAAGCACGTGGGCGCCACCCCGGACTTCGTTGCCCGTTCGCGTCGCGCCCACTTCGCCCGTCGCCTGCTCGACGAGTCGGACCTTCCGATGAGTGTCATCGCCGGCGCGAGCGGCTTCGGCAGTGTGCGCCAGATGAACCGAGTCGTTGAGCAGATCTTCCGGTTCTCGCCTCGTGAGCTCCGCGCCAAGCGAGGTCGGCGCGACTGTCTCCCCGCCGACGGCGGGCTTCAATTGCGGCTGCCCTTCGTCGAACCCATGGACCTGGCCGCGATTCGTTCGCACCTTCGACCGCGGATCACCGCCGGTGTCGAATCTCTTGTCGCTGATGTCGATGGCACCACGACGTATCGTCGGGCCATGGCCATCTGCGGCCACCCCGGCATTGTCGAGCTTGATCTCACCGCGCCGGACGAGCGGCAAACGGATCATCTTCTCCTCACCGCTCATCTGCCGACCTTCGAGTCGATCGTCGATGAGGTCGCCCGAGTGCGCCGGTTCTTCGGCCTCGACGACGATGTGAAGGCGGCCAACGCCCACCTCGCGAACGATCCGATTCTCGGCCCCCTCGTAGCCGCCCGTCCCGGGCTTCGTGTGATCGGTGGCTGGGATCGGTTCGAGACGGTGGTGCGAGTGATTGTCGGCCAGCAGGTCAGCGTTGCCGGTGCCTCCACCGTGACGGCTCGCCTGGCCGAACGTCACGGAATCCCATTCGCGGCGCCCGCGCTCGGGCTCACCCACCAGTTCCCCGACCCGCTTGCCCTGATCGGCCTCGGCAATGACCCAGAAGCCGGAATGCCACGTCGGCGGGCCGCCACGATCGCGGCGGTTGCCCAAGCTGTGGTCGACGGTGACCTCGATCTCCACGATCCGGATCCAGACCGGTTCCGGGCTGCCTTCGTCGCCCTTCCCGGTATCGGCCCCTGGACTGCCGATGTCGTCGCCATGCGAGCCCGGCGTGATGTCGACGCATTCCCCGCCGGGGATCTCGGCATCCGTCAGGCGGTCGCCGACCTCACCGGAGCCGACGATCTTCCCTCCATCGCTGACCTCGAGGCGCTCTCCGAGGGCTGGCGCCCGTTTCGTTCCCATGCCGCCCAGCACCTCTGGGCCAGCCTTTCCGTACCCGTAGGAGACCCCTCATGACCGACCGTCAAGCCCTTTTCGAAACCCCCATCGGCACACTCACGATCATTGCCTCCGACGATGGCCTGACCCACGTGCTCTTCGATGGCCAGACACCCGAGGAGGTCGGACTCGACAACGACCTTCCGATCGTGGATGACGATCCCGTGCTCGCCGCGGCCGAGGCCCAACTGCAGGAGTACTTCGCCGGCGATCGCCAGGATTTCGACCTTCCGCTCGACCTCCGAGGTACGGAGTTCCAGGTCGACGCCTGGCACGCGCTCGCCTCTGTTCCGTACGGCGAAACCACGAGCTATGGCGAGCAGGCCGAGCGCATCGGACGGCCCGGCGCGTCCCGCGCTGTCGGTGCGGCGAACGGCAAGAACCCGGTTCCGATCATCCTGCCATGCCACCGCATCGTCGGGGCCAACGGCTCGCTCACCGGGTTCGCCGGCGGACTCGACCTGAAGCAGCGGCTTCTCGCCCTGGAGCAGGACCAACTGACCTTTCCCGGACTCTGAAACCCGACGTAGTCTGAGTCGATGGCGCTGAACCTCGACGAGTACCCCGACATCTCGTACTCCTCCGATCTCCCCTCGTTCGACGATCCGGAGGAGATGCGACTGCATCGCAAGTGGGAGGTGGCGATCGGTTACCGCATCTTCTCCAAGATGCGGTGGGGTCAGCTCGGCGACGGACACATCTCGGCGCGCGACCCGATCCAGACGGATCATTTCTGGGTGCTCGGATATGGCGTCCCGTTCTGGGCGGCCACCGTCCACAATCTGATCCTGGTCGGACCCGACGGGCGCATCACGGCCGGGCCGGGCACCAGTGGTGTGAACACGGCCGGCTACAACATTCATTCGCCGATCCTGGCGGCTCGTCCGGATCTTGTTTCGGCTGCCCACACCCACACGCAGTTCGGCACGCCCTGGTCAGCCAACGTGAAGCCCTTCGAACCGATCTCGCAGGAGTCGTGCTCGTTTGTCTTCGACCAGTCGATCTACATGGGCGAGGACCTCGAGGTCATCTCGGTGGATGGCGGCGAACGGATCGCGGCAGCGATGGGCGACACGAAGCTGTGCATCCTGCGTAACCACGGCCTGCTCACCGGCGGTCGCTCACCCGGCGAGGCAGTGGGCTGGTTCGTGATGGCCGAGCGCGTCGCCGAGGTGCACGTGAAGGCGCCCAGCGCCGTTCCGATCAGCGAGGAAGCGGCCAAGCAGGTGGCTCACGACATGTCGAGTCCCGCGATGGCATGGAAGGTCTTTCAGTGGCTCGCCCGGGATCTCATCCCCGACCCGACTGTCGTCTTGTCGTAGTAGTGCTCAGCGCGCAGCCTTCTGCGCCCGCCGGTGCTTGCGCAGGATCGCCTCGGTGTAGCCGTTCTTCTGCGTTCGACCCTGGAGCACGAGTTCGAGCGCGGCCCGGAACGGAATCGAGTTGTCGAAGTCGGGGGCCATCGGCCGGTAGGTGGTATCACCCGCGTTCTGGTTGTCGACCACGGCGGCCATGCGCTGCATGGTGGACTCCACCATCTCTGCGCTGACGACTCCGTGGTGCAACCAGTTGGCCACGTGCTGGCTGGAGATGCGCAGCGTGGCGAGGTCCTCCATGAGTCCGATGTCTTCGATATCGGGCACCGTGGAGCAGCCCACGCCTTGGCCGACCCAACGCACGACGTAGCCGAGGATGCTCTGGATGTTGTTCTCGATCTCGCGCTCGATCTCGCCGGGCGAGAGGTTTCGGTCTGCCGGCAGTGTGGGCAGGGCAAGCATGTTGTTGATGCGTTGGCGGGGACGATCGATCAGGTCGCGCTGGCGATCGGTGACGCTGAGCTGGAAATAGTGCGTGGCGTGCAGTGTGGCCGCGGTGGGTGACGGCACCCATGCGCAGTTGGCGCCCGCCAGCGGGTGCGCGATCTTTGTCTTGACCATCGCGGCCATTTCTGACGGCATCGCCCACATGCCCTTGCCGATCTGGGCCTTGCCCATGAGGCCGCAGGCCAGACCGGTGTCGACGTTTGAGTCCTCATAGGATTCCAACCACGTGGCGCCCTTCATCTCTCCCTTGGGAAGCACGGGGCCGGCTTCCATGTCGGTGTGGATCTCGTCGCCGGTGCGGTCCAGGAAGCCGGTGTTGATGAACACGACCCTGTTGCGGGCGTGGGACAGACATTCCTTGAGGCCGAGCGAGGTGCGGCGCTCCTCGTCCATGATGCCCATCTTGAGTGTGTTGCTCCGCAGGCCGAGGGCCTGTTCGACACGGTCGAAGAGGTCGCAGGCGAGCTTCACTTCGTCGGGTCCGTGGAGCTTGGGCTTCACGATGTAGACCGACCCGGTCCGGCTGTTGCGGAACGGGCCGAGTTTGTTGAGGTCATGCATTGCCGCGGCCGACGTGATCATGGCGTCGAGCATGGTTTCCGGAATCGGCTCGCCCTTGTAGGTGACGATGTCGGTCGAGAGATGATGCCCGACGTTGCGCACGAGCATGAGCGCTCGACCAGGTTCGATGTGCTCGCCTCCGTCGGCGGCGGTGTAGACGCGATCCCCCTCCAGGGCTCGCTCGACTCGCTCGGTGCCCTTGATGAACGACCGAGTGAGGCTGCCGTTCATCAGGCCGAGCCAGTTGCCGTAGACGACGAGCTTGTCCTCGAGGTCGACCGCCGACACCGAGTCTTCGCAGTCCATGATGGCCGTGACAGCGGACTCGATGTGGATGTCGTAGACGCTGGCGTGATCACGCCTGCCGATGAAATAGCCCTCGCCGAGGCGAATCTCACAGCCGAGGCCATTCTTGCGCAACAGAACCGTCTCGGGGTTCGCCGGATCGCCGGTGTAGGCGATGAAACGTTCCGGCCGCAGCAGGGTGCTGACGGTGCCGTCGCCGCTCCGCGTCTTGAGGTCGCCATCCTCCACGAAGTACCGCACAACCCAGTGATGGCTGGCCTGATCGAGGCTGAAATGGCGGTCGAGGAAGTCGCGGGCCTTGGCCACGACCCTCTCGCCACGAATCGGGTTGTAGGAGCCGTCCTTGGCACATCCCTCGTCGTCGCCGATGACGTCAGTGCCGTAGAAGGCGTCGTAGAGACTTCCCCAGCGGGCGTTGGCGGCGTTGAGCGCGTAGCGGGAGTTGTCGAGCGGCACCACGAGCTGGGGCCCGGCAACGGAAGCGATCTCGGCATCAACATCGGTCGTCTCGACCTGAACATCGTCGGCGAAGAAGTTGAGATAACCGATCGAGCGCAGGAAGTCGGCGTAGTCATCCGGGTCGAGTGATGCGCGATTCTCGATCAGGTAGGCATCGATCTTCGCCTGGATCTGGTCGCGCTCGGTGAGAAGCGCCGCATTGCGGGGCGCGAGATCGCCGACGAGCCCCGCCAGGCCGCTCCAGAACTGGTCGGCGTCCACGCCGGTGCCAGGAAGGAGTTGTTGCGCCACGAAGTCGTGGAGCGCGGGCTCGATGGTGAGATCGCCGTGTTGCATCTGCACCACGGTAGCGACGCCTCAGAACTCGGCGGTGCAGTCCCGGAGGGCGTCCCAGAAATATTGGCCAAAGCTTCGATCAGCCAAAAAGCGGTACGACCGCACGGCCTCGCGGCCGTCAGAGACGACGTCGTCTCGCACCACGTCACAGGTGACTTTGGCGACAGAGGCGCCAACGGCAGCGCCATTGGGCGTCATGGCATCGCTCAGGTCGATGCCGCAGGCCTTCTCCATCGCACGGGCCGCATCGTCGCCGGTGAGGCGAATCATCAGCCGAGAGTGAGTGATGTCGGTGGTGCTGGCGAAGCCCGAGAGGTCGAGCCCGGATACGACCGCAGCCACTGCATCGGCGGGGCCGAGCAGCGTCCACTCGTCGGGGCGGCTGCCAACGACCAGCACGTCGCCGCGCTGCTCGCACGTGCCGAACGAGACGGCGATGTGAGCACCCCGGACACTCACCTTGGTGAGCTCGGACTCGTCGGTCAGCGTGAGCGACCCCTTGGCGGGCGTCGGGTTGGTGATCGGACTCTGGAACACAGGTGCGTCAGCCACGGAGCCGTTCTCCTTCGGGATCGAAGTGGGCGTGATGTTTCATCACCTTGGCGGTGACACGCTCGCCGTTGACGAGCAGGACGGTGAGTTCGGTACCGGCCTCAGCGAACTCCGGCGAGAGTTGACCGAGACAGATCGAGCGGTTGAGGGTCGGGGAATAGCGCGAAGAGGTGATGCGCCCGACGATCTCATTCGACTCCGGACCTCGCAGGATCTGGCAGGCCTCTTCGGGCACACAATTCGGATCGGTCGGCTGGATGGCCACGATGTGTGGGTAGTCGCCCTCGAGCGCCCATTTGACCTCGGGCATCCCGGTCCAATCGTCCTTGTCCAACTTCAGGAGGCCGGTCATGCCGGTGGTCGGTGCCTTGGAGAGGCCGTCGGTGTCCTGGCCCACGATGAAGTGGCCCTTCTCGAGGCGCATCACCCGCTGGGCTTCGAGACCGAACGGCGCAATGCCGAGGTCCTTGCCGTCTGCCAGCAGGGCCTCCCATACGTGGAGTCCGTAGCCGGCCGGCACCTGGATCTCGTATGACAACTCACCGGTGAAGCCGATGCGCCACATGACGCAATCGTCTACGCCCGCAACTGTGCCGGTGCGCACGTTCATGTACGGGAACGCTTCGTTGCTGAGATCAACCCCTGCAACCACGCGCCCCATGAGCTTGCGGCTGTTGGGCCCGGCCACGTTGATCGACGTGAATCCAGTGGTCACCGGAGTGACGTGCACCTGCCAGTCAGGGTGCTCAGTCTGGAGCCAGTTCTCGATCCAGTTCCAGACACCGCCGGCGCCTGACGACGTGGTGGTCATCAAGTAGTGCTCATCGCCAAGGCGGGCAGTGACACCGTCGTCGAGCACCACACCGTCTTCGGCGCACATGATGCCGTAGCGAACGCCGCCGATCGGAAGCTGCATCCACTTGTTGGTGTAGAGCAGGCTGAGCAGCTTGGGAACGTCAGGGCCCTTGAGATCGAGCTTGCCGAGCGGAGTGACATCGGTGATCCCGACGTTGGTCCGGGTGTTGGTGACCTCGGCTTGCGGGTCGTCATAGTGCTCAGGACGGATCCACTGACCGGCGAGGATCGGGGTCGCGCCCTTGGACTCGTGGTAGCTCTGAATCGATGAGACTCGGACCGGTTCGAACACGCGGCCGCCGAGTGCGCCGAGGGTGATCGGTGCGTAGGGCGGTCGCCACACGGTTGTGCCGACTTCGGCGATCGTCTCGCCTCGAGCCTCGGCGAGCACGGCAACAGTGTTGACCGTCTCGAGCTTGCCCTGCGACGGCCCCATCGTTGCGGTGGTGAACCGCTTGATGAGTTCGACCGAGTCGAAGCCCTCGGCGGCGGCGCCGAAGAGATCCTTCGATGACACATCCTCGGAGTAGTCGACCATGCCATGCGTTGTCGACCGGAAGAGTGCCGGATGTGGATCGCGACCCAGTGGTGTGCGCAGATCCTCCGGGTAGTCCGGTTCGGGGCCATCGACGGCAGCGGCACGAGCCGTGGCGGCCTGTAGACGATGCTGCACGACAGCGGCCCGACCGGCGGCGAGTGTGCCAGTGGCGGCGCCGTGAGCCACCAGTTGGTCATGCGTTCCGTCGCCGACCATTCCGCCGGTGGCGAGCACGTTGTCTGGTGTCTTGCCAGGGAAGAACCGGGCCGCAGCGGGGTCATAGACCGGACGGTCACCACTCATGTTGAGCAGCGAGGTCGGCGCGGTCCAGCCCACGGCAGTGACGAGCAGGTCGGCATCGATCTTGGTGCCGTCGCTCAGCGTCACCGCCGACAGCCGGTGGTTTGTGCCTCGCCCGGAGCCCTCGGCAGATCTGACGAACGCACCCGTGCGGCCGTCCACCACTTCGGCGATCTCGACGCCGGCCCGTTCGAGGTCGGCGACCGCGGCGTCCCCGGATTCGTTGGCGGTCAGGACGACAGCCCTGGTGCCGGGCTTGATGCCGTACATCGTGATGAGGCGACGAACTGCACCGGATGTCATCACCCCGGGAATGTCGTTGCCGGCGAACACGTAGGGGCGCTCGATCAGGCCGCCGGCGACGATCAGCATCTTGGCGCGAGCCTTGATGAGTCGTTCCTCGGCGATGTGATGGTTGCGCTGGAGAATGCCGAGCCAGTTGTCCTCGTAGCGACCGGTGACCGTCGAGTTGGTGAGGATCTCGACTCCGAGATTCCGCGCGTCGGTGAGCATGCCGGCGGCGGCAGCGCGATCGTCGTCAGATCCCCATAGGAGGTGGCCGCCGACCTGGTGTTCATGCTCGACGAGCATGACCGAGGCACCGGCTCTGGCCGCAGCGATTGCCGCGGCCAGGCCCGCAGGGCCTGCACCCGCGACCACGACGTCTGGGTGGGCGTAGCGCTTGTCGTAGTAGCCGTGTGGCGTGTCCAGATCCACCTCGCCGCCTGGCGCGAACCGGGCAAGAATTCTCTCGTAGGCGGGCCACAGCTTCGCCGGCTTCATGAACGTCTTGTAGTAGAAGCCCGCGGTGAGAAAGCGGCCGACGAGGCCATTGGCGGCCTTGACGTCGTACTTCAGTGAGGGCCAGACGTTCTGGCTGGTGACCTTCATCCCGTTCTCGACCAGACGATGAGCGGCACGAACATTGGGTTCGTCGTCGACCTGCACGAACAGGTTCGGATCCCAGAAGTCAGCGGTCAGTACGCCACGAGGACGGTGATACTTCATCGAGCGGCCGAAGATGTGGTCGCCGTTTGCGAGGATTGCCGAGGCGATCGTGTCGCCGGTGAAGGCCTTCAGTTTCTTGCCGTTCCAGCTGAACGTGACCGGACGAGCGCGGTCGATCACCTCGGAACCAGCTGAGGGAAGGCGGATGGATACGAAGCTCACTTCGTGCCTCCCTGAATGTTGGTGGCCTCATCTGAGGCGACGCCGGTCTTGGATCCGGGGAGAATCGGGTCACGCAGTTCGCCGGTGAGGGTGTGGCGTTCGAGTTTGAACCAACGGCGGCAGCCGCTGGAGCAGTACCAGGTCTCCACGAGCCAACCCGAGGGGTTGTCGCGCAGGTACAGGTACGTGCGCCACTCCTCGGGTGTGGCGGTCTTGGGATCGGGACGGCTGTGCGATTCGCCGCCGTAGGTCAGGTCTTGGCTGCTGCGTGGTCCGCAGTTGGGGCAGGGGACGAGAAGCATTCTGGATCCCTTCTCAGTGGCCGACCGCGGCAGCGCCCTTTTCACCGACGAGGGTTCCCTCGGTGAAACGGCTGAGCGTGAACGGTGCGATCAGTTCGGGCATGGACTCGGTGGCGATGGCCTCGGCCATCTGTTCACCGGAAACGGGGCCGGCCTTGAAGCCGTAGGTGCCCCAACCGACGTCGACGAGATAGCCGCCGACTTGGGTATGTCCCATGACAGGGGAGTAGTCCGGGGTCATGTCGCAGAGGCCGGCCCATTGGCGGAGGAGGCGCATCTTCGAAATGCCCGGCATGAGCTCGAGCACGTGGCCGGCGAGCTCTTCGGTGAAGGCGAGCGTGCCGCGCATGTCGTAGGTGGCGACGGGGTCGACAGAGGCGCCGAAGACGAGCTCGCCGCGGTCGGTCTGGCTGACGTAGACGTGAAGCGAGCCCGACACCACCACGGTGGGCAGGAACGTCTTCACCGGCTCGGTGACCGCAGCCTGCAGCGGGTGGGTGGTGATCGGCAGCTTCACGCCGGCCATGTCGGAGATGGTGCTGGCCCAACCGGCGGTGCAGTTGACGACGATCGGTGCGGAGATGTCGCCGAGATTGGTCTTGACGCCGGTGACCTTGCCGCCGGCGCCCTTGCCGTCTGCGCTGTCGGATTCACTTCCTTCACCACCCTCACAGGTGATGTCGAGAACCTCGCACTTCTGGATGAGGTCGACGCCATAGGAGTCGGCGGCGCGGGCGTAGGCCCACACGACAGCGTCGTGGCGGATCGTGCCGCCCGGCGGGTGATAGAGCGCTCCGAGGATCGGGTAACGGGTGTTGGCCGACACGTCGAGACTCGGGGCTTCCCTTTTCACCTCTTGCGGGCCGATCACCGAGGAGTCGATGCCCTGGAGCTTGTTGACCTCTGCGCGCCAGTTCATCGTGCGCAGCGCGGAGTCGGTGTGAGCGAGGGTCATGTGCCCGCGCTCGCTGAACATCACATTGAGGTTCAGGTCGGTCGACATGGTGTTGTAGAGGTCGAGCGAGCGGTCATAGAACGCCACGCCTTCAGGCGTGAGGTAGTTCGACCGCACGATGGCCGTGTTGCGGCCCGAGCCACCGGATCCGAGGTATGCCTTGTCGACGACGGCAACGTTTGTGATGCCGTGGTTCGACGCGAGGTAGTACGCGGTGGCGAGGCCGTGCACGCCGCCGCCGACGATGACGACGTCGTACGCCTTCTTCGGCTCGGCTTCACGCCACACGCGTGGCCAGGTCTTCTTGCGGGCACCGCGGATGAACAGGCCCGCGGCCGAATACTTTGCGTTCGCCATGCAAGGAGTCTGCCCACTCGACTCTTGGATCTGAAGTACTCATTCTCGCTTGATTGATAAGCTAGACCTATGAGTGGTATAATCTCCCTTCGACGGCTCGAGTACTTCGTCGCGGTGGCCGACGAGCTTCACTTCGGCCGCGCCGCCCAGCGACTCCATGTCGCCCAGCCTGCGCTCAGTCAGCAGGTTCGTCAGCTCGAGGCCGATCTGGGGCTCACGCTCTTCGAACGAACTACCCGTCGTGTGTCGCTCACGCCTGATGGTGACTCGTTCCTGGTGCACGCTCGTGCGTTGCTCGTGTCAGCCGACGGCGTCGCTCGTGCCGCCGACGAGATCCGCGGCGGCGCCCGGGGACGGCTCCGGCTCGCTTTCGTCGACTCCACGGCGTATGAATTCGTGCCCCGCTTCCTGCACCGCTTCCGGGAGAGCTGGCCCGATGCGGTGGTCGAGCTCCTCACGATGTCGTCGGACGATCAGGCGAAGGCCATCGCCGTCGGGGAGGTCGATCTCGGTATTGCTCGAACGGTCCCATCTCGTCCTGCCGTCGATTCAGCCCTCCTTGGCCTGGATCGGCTGGTGGTGGCGGTGCCCGTCGATCATCCGATTGCCGGCCAGCAATCGGTCCGTCTTCGTCGCCTACGAGATGACACGTTCGTTGGATTCGCACGGGATCGGTCGCCGAGTCTCCACGCGGAGATCCGCGCCATGCTCGCCGGGCACGACATCCACTACGACCCCGCCATCGAAGCCACCGAGTACACGACCATTGTCGGCCTGGTGGCGGCAGGGGAAGGCATCGCCCTCGTGCCCGCCAGCATTCGGCACCTTCGGCTTCCCAACGTCGCCTACGTCCCCGCCGTCGACCCCGGCGCCGCCCTCCGTCTGGTCCGGCTGTCACGCATCGGCGAACCCCAGGCCATCGTTGCGAACGCTGTCGCCGAGTTGGAGCGAACGGCGGCGCAGTTGGCCTAGAGCCGGGCCAGAGCGCCTCGGAGAACGCTCTCCATCGCCTCGACCACCTTGAGGCCCGGCCGCCCCAGCGCTTCCCACGCCGTTGTGTCGATCGGCCCGGGCAGGGTGCCCATGACGGCGCACACATCCCACCAGGGGTCGTAGTTCTCGACCCCACGGCTTCGCAGGAAGACGTCGGCGCTCTCGGGCCCGTCCAAGAGAGTCAAGTTCCACCGGCAGTGTCCGAGATCTGCATGAGGATGGCCGACACAGGCGTTCACCCAATCGACGACGCCGACGATCTGATTCCCGTCCCACAGAATGTTGAGCGGATGCAGGTCGCGATGCACAAGCACGGGAGCGTCGACCAGCGGCTGCGGATGAGCGAGGAACGCGCCGATCGCCTCGTCCCACAACGCCCGCTCACCCCACTCCGGCGCATGCAGATCAGCGGGAACCCATGATCTCCACCCGTTCAGTCCGTGGTCGAGCGGAAGCTCAACGGCTGCTATGGCGGCCGCCATCTCACCGAGCGCGGACGCCCCTCGTCCCATCTCGCCGGCGTCAACACGAACAGTGCCAGGCAGATCTGTCATCACGAGCAGTCCGGCGACAGCGTCGGAGGCGATGTGCCGCGGTGCGGGAATGCCCGAGCCGGCGAGCAAGTCCAGGGCCGCCGCCTCCTGGGTGATCAGCACGGGCTCGCGCTGCAACCACTCACGATTGGTGATGTGGCGGACCACACAGGTCGAGCCATCCCGCAGCCAGCAACGATCCACCTCAGATGACGTGCCGCCGAGCAATCGCTCCAGCCGCTCGACTGGCTGGCCCACCACTGATTCGACCCAGGCTCTCATCGGCTCGATCGTACGATCTACGATCGGTCACATGAGAACGCTGAACAACGACCGGATCAAAGAAGCGCTCGCCACCGACCTCACGATCGACATCGTGACCAAGGGCGCCCGCACCGGAAAGATGCGAACCACGGAGATCTGGTACACCCGGGTGGAGGGCGAGATCTACATCACCGGTACGCCGTCAGAGGACGCGGGCCAAGGCCCTCTCTACCCTCGGGACTGGCTCGCCAACCTGAAGGCCAACCCCGAATTCACCTTCCGCCTCAAGGAATCCGTCGAGGCCGACCTCGCCGCGCGCGCCGAGATCATCACCGACGAGGCCGAGCGCCGGCGAGTGTTCTCCGCCCCCGAATCGATTTGGTACGTCGAGCAGGCGGGCTCGATTGACTACCTGGTTGCCGAGGCGCCGATGGTGAAGGTCATCTTCGCTTAGGCGTCCCCGCGGGGACGTTTCCTGCCCGTCGTCTGGCTCGCTCGCAGTGGGTGGTGATGACATCGACGATGTAGCGATGGTCGGGTCTGTCGTTGGCCCAGTTGGGTTGGATTGTGTCCGGTCCGATGGCGGGTCTGCGGTGTGCTTCGAAGCTTCCTCCGAGCGGTTCGATCAACAGCTTCTCCCCATCGGGGCCGCTCCAGCAGACATGGTGGTTCTCGATGGCCACGTCGAACCCGGCCTCGTGGATGAGGTGGTGGTGAAAACCACAGACGCTGACGAGGTTGTTGAGGTCGGTCCGTCCGTCATCGGCCCAGTGGATGATGTGGTGGGCGTGCAGCCAGCTGGTGGCGCCGCAACCGGGGAATCGACACATGCCGTGATCGCGGCGCAGCATCGCCCGCCGCAGACGACGAGGGACGACTCGGTTGGTTCGGCCGATGTCGCGGCCGTGGCGTTCACCGATCGCATTGCCGGCTTGTTCGACGAGCGTGTCGACGCGGACGTCGCATGCCCATCGACGTGCCACTTCGCGAGCGACTCTCTTGGTGTCGAGGGTGCACTCACCATCGCTGGTTGGATCGTCGATGAGTGCATCTGGTTCGACCACCATCGACAAGCGGCCCACGTCACCGCGTTCCACGACGTCGGGGCCCATCTCGGCCAACACACGCTCACAAATCTGAACGAGTGCGTCAGCCCGGATCGCCGCCATTCCGCCATGCTCAGCCGTGACGTCACGGCGGCTCCGCCCGGACCCGTCGACCACCTCGTCGATCATCGCCGAGGCGGTCGCTTCGATCGCCGCGTACACAATCTCGGCGCTGTCCACCGGCAACGCCACGTCGATCTCGCTCTGGCCTGGCTTGCCAGATGACCGCTGGACGTGTCGCGAGTACCAGGCGCGACGCGCCTCATCGTCCTCGCTGTCAGCGGTGTCGAGCGCTGACCGGACGCCGGCAACGATTCGATCAACCCCCGCACCCGTCTCGTGCGCAGCCATCACCAACAAGTCTTCCTCCGTCTCGGCCGTCGCGACGCGAGATATCGCCCGCACCTTTGAGTACGACAGCTCGCCTCGGCCAAACGCCGCCGTCGTCTGCGGCAATTCCTCCAGCGCCCGCGCTACCCGCACCTTCTCTCGTGCCGCATGGAGGCCGTCGCCGCATTTCCACGACAACCAATGTGCACACGACTTACACCCCCACGATGCCCAACCCTCACGCCGGTCATAGGCCCCCAACCAGACCAGAAGCGATGCCTGACCCGCCGCCAACTGACCCGACAACGTCAAGATCTCGGCCTCCACCCGCTCCAAAGGAATGTCATCAATCGAGGTTCCAGCAGTCATCGTCATAGACCGAAACTAGCGAGGGGGTATGACAGTCTCAGACGGCCAAATGCGTCCCCGCGGGGACGCATTTGGAGGCCGACGTCTGGCTCGTTGGCCGCGGATGGCGGTGACGTCGACGATGAGGCGGTGGCGAAAGCTGCAGACGCTGACGAGGGTTCCGATGGCGGTCGGAGGCCGCTCGATATTGCCGGATGTTTCGCTGGTTGGGGCTGTGCGGCTCCGTGATTATCGAGCACTGCAATGGGGCCGCAGTGCGGCGCTGGCTCACCGCCGGGGACGGGACTATTGAGAGCGCGTTCTGTGCGGATCTGGTCGATCGACCAGGGAACTCACTGCTGTAACTGCCGAATCCCGAGCGGGCCGCGTCACGAGCGACCAAGGATGTTCTGTTCGTCAGCAGACACGCAGCGACGAGTACGTGCCGGTCAACGACGGGGATGGTGAGGTGGCCGGGAGCAGGTACAGCCTGTGCATGCCACCTCCGAAGGACCAGGAATCTGTCGAGAAGTACGGTCCTCAATGAAAGCAGCACGAGCCATGCGCTGGCGCCTCGGCTATCACCTGGCCGGCACCACGGCCGGCATCGTGCCGGGCGGCTTCGGCCACTTCGGCTGCTCGGGAGCGTGGGCCGACCCCGACCCCTACCCGGAGTCCGAGCTCGCGGCGCGATGGTGCTCAACCGGGTCACGGCCACACCGTTTGGCGACAGCCGGTTCCTGCGCGTCGGCGGCGCCGCCGTGAGTGCCGCCAAAGGGCTATGCGCTGCGGGCGGCGCTGACGTGGGCGTCGAGAAGCTCGAACGCCAGCGAGGTGGCCTCGGCGGTGGAGAGCGCCGCGCCACGCTCTGAGACCGCTTCGAAAGCGGGGCCGAGGGTTGTCGCGGCCCGCTCGAGGAGTCGATCGGAGAACTCCTGGTCGGTGGCGAAGAGCGTCAGCCCGGTCTCGTCGAGAATGCGTTCGCCGGCTCGATGCAGCGCGACGGCGTCCGCCCATTCGTCGTGCTGGGCCAGCAGGCGCGCTGCTCCGATGAGTCCGAAACCGACGGTGGAGGTCATGCCGAGCTCGAGGCAGAGGCGCAGGCCCTCGCGTGTATGGGCCGCGGAGGTGACGAAATCGCCGCGCCGGATCTCGATTTCGGCCAGATTCCCGAGTGTCGTAGCCTCAAACGTCGGGTGGCGTAGAGCCTGTGCGGTAGCCAGCACCCGTTCGAAGGCGCTGGCTGCGGTTGCGAGGTCACCGATCTCGACGGCGGCAACGGCGGTGGAATTGAGCAGGCTCATGGATTCGAGCTCGGAGGCGTGTTCGATCGCGGCCTGCGCGATTCGGACGCCAGCGGCGGAGTTGCCGGCCTTGATCATGGCGAGCGCTTCCACATTGGCGAGCCATCCCTCACCGATTTGTCGCGTGTCTGCTGTGGTGGCGAACGTGCGGCCGCGAGCGATGGCGGCGAGTGCTCCGTCGGGGTTCCCCATGTCGGTATGGAGCTGGCCGACGATGGCCCACATTCCGACCGCAGCTTCGCCGGGCACGTCGAGTTCGTCGACGAGGTGTTCCAGCTCGGCGATGCCGCGTGCCGGTTCGGTTCGCCGGAAGTGCACGCCGAGGATCCAAGTGAGCCACTGGCCGAGACCGGGATTGTGGGTCGCCAGGCGCGCGGCCAGGCTCCGGATGTTCGCCACTTCGTCGTAGAGCATCGATGAGTTCTCACCATCGTGTGGCTCGGTCGGATCGAAGCGGGCTCGATACCACTGGCCCATGCGGTCTTCGACGATCGAGCGTTCGTTGAGCTCGTCGAGCACGTGCTGGGCGTAGGCCCGGGTGGTTTCGAGAAGGCGGTAGCGGGTGCCGCCGGTGACGGCGACCGGCATGACGAGTGACTTCTCGACCAACGACCAGACGATGTCGGCCACGTCGATGCGGTCGAGGCCGGTGTCCTCGGCGAGGGCGGTGGCCGCCTCGAGCCCGAAGTCGCTGCCGAACACGCCGACGCGCCTGAACACCACCTGCTCGTCGTCGTCGAGGAGCTGATAGCTCCAGTCGGCCAGGCCGGTCGCAGTGCGTTGCCGGAGGTCGAGGTCGCGTTGGCGGCTGCGGAGGACACGCAGAACATCGGTGAGCGAGTCGAGGATCTCGGCCGGGCTCATGGCGCTGACGCGCGCCGCCGCGAGCTCGATGGCAAGGGGAAGACCGTCGAGGCGATCACATAGCTCGGCGATGGTGTCGAGATGGGCGTCGGCATCGAAGCCGGGGGCGACCACGACCGCTCGG